>NZ_JANHLK010000002.1 GCF_028682635.1 Pseudomonas putida
GGCAGCTCCTACAGGGTTCCATGAGAAGCGATCAATCTCTATGAATCCTTCGAAGAGTGATCTGCCTTTTCGGCTTTTGCTAAATCTTCAGCCTTGGCGCAATGCTGCACATTGGCACATCGCCTTCTCCGGTGGCCTCGATTCCACCGTCCTTCTGCACCTTCTCGCAACGCTCGCCAAAACCCAGTCCCTGCCGCCACTGAGCGCCATCCATGTCCATCACGGCCTCCAGGCTGCGGCTGACGCGTGGCCGGATCACTGTCAGTCGGTCTGCGATGCGCTGGGCGTGCCGCTGCAAGTCGTCCGCGTCCAGGTGCAACCCGGCGCAAGCCTTGAGCGTGCGGCCCGCGATGCGCGCTACGTGGCGTTCACTGAGGCCACTCAAGCCAATGAAGTCCTGCTGACGGCCCAGCACCGTGACGATCAGGCGGAAACCTTGCTGTTTCGCCTGTTGCGAGGGGCCGGCGTAAGGGGGCTGTCAGGGATGCCACGCCAGCGCCCGTTGGGCAAAGGGAATCTGTTGCGGCCTTTGCTCGATGCTACCCGGGCCGAGCTTGAGGCGTATGCGGCGGAGCATCAATTGAACTGGATCGAGGACCCTTCCAACCAGGACCGGCAATTCTCGCGCAATTACCTGCGTCATCAGGTGTTTCCTGCATTGACCCAGCGCTGGCCACAGGCGATGTCGACAATGGCCCGCAGTGCCGCGCATTTGAGCGAGGCGCAGGGGTTGCTGGATGATCTGGCGCAAATTGACTTGAGCCAGGCCAGCGCCGCCAGCGAATTCGATTGGCTTAAATTGCCCTCGCTGGAGTTAGCATCGCTGGAAAAACTCTCCGATGCTCGCCAGCGCAATGCGCTCAGCCACTGGCTCGAACCGCTGACTCAGCTGCCGGATAGCGACCATTGGTCGGGTTGGCTCGATTTGCGCGATGCCACCGGCGACGCCCGGCCGATCTGGCGCCTGGCCGATGGCGAACTGCATCGGGCGGGCGGGCGTATCTGGTGGTTATCCGGTGCCTGGTTGCGCGCGGCTCCAGCGCCTGGCGCATGGCTGGAACCCGCTCAGCCGCTGGCGTTGGCCGACAACGGCATGCTCACGCTCAGTGGGCAAATCCCCGATGGCCCCTTGCAGATCCGCTATCGTGAAGGGGGCGAAGTGATGGAGCTGCCCGGCCGCGGCCATCGCGACTTGAAGCGTTTGCTCAACGAACGTGGGGTGCCGCTGTTCGTGCGCGGCAGATTGCCGCTGCTGTACAAGGGCGAGCAATTGCTGGCGGTGGCTAACCTGGCGGGGCTGGATGGCGAAGCGACGGGTGGCGGGCATTTACATTGGCAACCGCCAGGCGAAGATCAAGGTTTGAGCTGAAAGGGGCTTTCCGGTAGACTACGCTCCCTTCTTGATACAACTTCTGTGGATTCGCCTGAATTGCAGGAGTTGCCGATTACCAAGCAGTCTTTGCTGGGCGATTCCAAAAAATGTGTAGCGAGCAACGAACCGGTGTTTCATTTCCCGGTCTGTCCCAACGCGGCGGTTTTTTTGAAAGGTGCACTGTGATTAATGCAGGTGATCGGGGGCTTCGGCCTTCCTTCGCTTTCCCCGGCGGCTCGGACCGCTTTAACGCAGACTTCTAGGGTTTTTCATGACGCGCTACATATTCGTCACGGGCGGTGTTGTTTCTTCATTGGGGAAAGGCATTGCATCGGCATCATTGGCGGCCATCCTGGAGGCGCGGGGACTTAAGGTCACCATGCTGAAGCTGGACCCGTACATCAACGTCGACCCGGGCACCATGAGCCCGTTCCAGCACGGTGAAGTGTTCGTCACCCACGACGGCGCCGAGACCGACCTGGACCTGGGCCACTACGAGCGGTTCATCCGCACGACCATGACCCAGAACAACAACTTCACCACCGGCCGTGTCTACGAGCACGTGCTGCGCAAAGAGCGCCGTGGTGACTACCTGGGTGCAACCATCCAGGTGATTCCGCACATCACCGACGAAATCAAGCGCCGCATCATCAAGGGCGCCGGCGATGCCGACGTGGCGATGGTCGAGATCGGTGGCACCGTGGGTGACATCGAATCGCAACCGTTCCTCGAAGCCATCCGCCAGCTGCGTTTCGAGGTCGGCGCCAAGCGCGCGATGCTGATGCACCTGACGCTGGTGCCGTACATCGCCACGGCCGGCGAAACCAAGACCAAGCCAACCCAGCACTCGGTGAAGGAACTGCGTTCCATCGGCCTGCAACCAGACGTGCTGGTGTGCCGCTCCGACCACCCGATCGATGTGTCCTCGCGTCGCAAGATCGCGCAGTTCACCAACGTTGAAGAACGTGCGGTGATCGCGCTGGAAGACGCCGACACCATCTACAAGATCCCGGGCATCCTGCACTCCCAGGGCCTGGACGATTTCGTCGTCGAGCGTTTCGGCCTGCAATGCGGTGGTGCCGACCTGTCCGAGTGGGAAGCCGTGGTCGACGCCAAGCTCAACCCTGAGCACGAAGTCACCATCGCCATGGTCGGCAAGTACATGGAGCTGCTGGACGCCTACAAGTCGCTGATCGAAGCGATGAGTCACGCTGGCATCAGCAACCGTACCAAGGTCAACCTGCGCTACATCGATTCCGAAGACATCGAGAACCAGGGCACCGCGCTGCTGGAAGGTGTCGACGCGATCCTGGTGCCAGGCGGCTTCGGTCTGCGTGGCGTGGAAGGCAAGATCACTGCAGTCCAGTACGCTCGTGAAAACAAAGTGCCATACCTGGGTATCTGCCTGGGCATGCAAGTGGCCGTGATCGAGTTCGCGCGTAACGTGCTGGGCTGGAAAGACGCCAACTCCACCGAGTTCGATCGTGCCAGCGGTCACCCGGTAGTTGGCCTGATCACCGAGTGGGAAGATGCCACCGGCGCCGTTGAAATCCGTACCGAAGCGTCCGATCTGGGCGGCACCATGCGCCTTGGTGCGCAAGATTGCCTGCTGGAGCCGGGTTCCCTGGTTCACGGCTGCTACGGCAAGGACGTGATCGTCGAGCGTCACCGTCATCGCTACGAAGTGAACAACAACCTGCTGCCGCAGATCATCGAAGCCGGCCTGAAAATCTCCGGTCGTTCCGGTGATGGCGCGCTGGTCGAAGTGGTTGAAGCACCGGATCATCCATGGTTCGTCGCTTGCCAGTTCCACCCTGAGTTCACCTCGACGCCTCGCGACGGTCACCCGTTGTTCAGCGGCTTCGTCAAGGCAGCTTTGGCTCAACACCAGAAGAAGGCGTGAACCCCATGGCGCAGAAGATCATCCGCGTAGGCGATATCGAGATTGCCAACGACAAGCCAATGGTGCTTTTCGGTGGCATGAACGTGCTGGAAAGCCGCGACATGGCGATGCAGGTCTGCGAAGAGTACGTGAAGGTTACCCAGAAACTGGGTATCCCTTACGTGTTCAAGGCCAGCTTCGACAAGGCCAACCGTTCCTCCGTGACCTCTTACCGTGGCCCCGGCCTGGAAGAGGGCATGCGGATCTTCCAGGACATCAAGCAAGCCTTCGGCGTGCCGATCATCACTGACGTCCACGAGCCTGAGCAGGCCGCGGTCGTCGCTGAAGTCTGCGATATCATCCAGCTGCCGGCCTTCCTGTCGCGCCAGACCGACCTCGTGGTCGCGATGGCCAAGACCGGCGCGGTAATCAACATCAAGAAAGCCCAGTTCCTCGCACCTCATGAAATGAAACACATCCTGAGCAAATGCGTGGAAGCGGGTAACGATCAGTTGATTCTCTGCGAGCGCGGTTCGAGCTTCGGCTACAACAACCTGGTCGTCGACATGCTCGGCTTCGGCATCATGAAGCAGTTCGAATACCCGGTATTCTTCGACGTGACCCACGCGCTGCAAATGCCTGGCGGTCGCTCCGATTCCGCCGGTGGTCGTCGCGCCCAGGTCACCGATCTGGCGAAGGCCGGCATGAGCCAGTCCCTGGCGGGCCTGTTCCTGGAAGCCCACCCGGATCCGGACAACGCCAAATGCGACGGCCCTTGCGCCTTGCGTCTGGACAAACTGGAGCCATTCCTGGCCCAGCTCAAAGCCCTGGACGAACTGGTGAAGAGTTTTCCTGCCATAGAAACCGCGTAATATCGGCAACCCCGATCCTGTGTAGGAGCTGGCTTGCCAGCGATGAGGCCCGAAAGGACACCATCGCCAGCAAGCCGGCTCCCACAAAGTAATGCGAAACTTATAAATCGAGCGGTACAGCGTTTTCGTCAACTTTGGAGTGTTTACAACAATGGCTAAAATCGTCGACATCAAAGGTCGTGAAGTTCTCGACTCCCGTGGCAATCCCACCGTGGAAGCGGATGTGCTTCTCGACAACGGCATCATCGGCAGCGCTTGCGCGCCGTCCGGTGCTTCCACTGGCTCGCGTGAAGCGCTCGAGCTGCGTGATGGCGACAAGAGCCGTTACCTGGGCAAGGGCGTCCTGAAGGCCGTCGCCAACATCAACGGTCCGATCCGCGACCTGTTGAAAGGCATGGACCCAAGCGACCAGAAAGCGCTGGATCACGCGATGATCAAGCTCGACGGTACCGAAAACAAGGCAACCCTGGGCGCCAACGCGATCCTCGCTGTTTCCCTGGCCGCGGCCAAGGCAGCAGCACAGGACCAGGACCTGCCACTGTACGCTCACATCGCCAACCTGAACGGCACCCCGGGTGTCTACTCGATGCCGGTTCCGATGATGAACATCATCAACGGTGGCGAGCACGCCGATAACAACGTCGACATCCAGGAATTCATGGTGCAGCCGGTTGGCGCCAAGTCTTTCTCGGAAGGTCTGCGCATGGGCACCGAGATTTTCCATCACCTCAAGGCTGTCCTGAAGGCCCGTGGCCTGAGCACTGCCGTGGGTGACGAAGGTGGTTTCGCACCGAACCTGGCTTCCAACGAAGACGCTTTGAAAGTGATCTCCGAAGCCGTGGCCAACGCCGGTTACAAGCTGGGCACCGACGTGACCCTGGCCCTGGACTGCGCAGCCAGCGAATTCTACGAAGACGGCAAGTACAACCTGTCCGGCGAAGGCCAGGTGTTCACCGCTGAAGGTTTCGCTGACTACCTCAAAGGCCTGACCGAGCGTTACCCGATCATCTCCATCGAAGATGGCCTGGACGAGTCCGACTGGGCTGGCTGGAAAATCCTCACCGACAAGATCGGCGAGAAGACCCAGCTGGTAGGCGACGACCTGTTCGTGACCAACACCAAGATCCTGAAAGAAGGCATCGATAAAAAGATCGCCAACTCGATCCTGATCAAGTTCAACCAGATCGGCACCCTGACCGAAACCCTGGAAGCCATCCAGATGGCCAAGGCCGCCGGTTACACCGCCGTGATCTCGCACCGCTCCGGCGAAACCGAAGATTCGACCATTGCCGACCTGGCCGTGGGCACTTCGGCTGGCCAGATCAAGACCGGCTCCCTGTGCCGTTCCGACCGCGTTTCCAAGTACAACCAACTGCTGCGTATCGAAGAGCAGTTGAATGGCAAGGCCAAGTACAACGGCCGTAGCGAATTCCGCGGCTGATGTAAAAAAAGACACCGGATTGTGTCGGAAAAATCGCTACAGCGACGTTTTTGCCACTAATCTGATGCCTTGCAAGCACAAGCCTGGTTCTTCCAGGCTTCGTGCTATCAGTAGCTTCATGTTTTGGTGTGGCTGTCTTTTTTCACTGGATACCTGATATTCGATGCGCAGTCCCAATTGGTTGTTCCTCGTCTTGCTCCTGCTGCTGGCTGGCCTGCAGTACCGCCTGTGGGTGGGAAATGGCAGTCTGGCGCAAGTGGCCGAGCTGACTCAGCAGATTGCCGATCAGCAAGCTGAGAACCAGACGTTGCTGGAGCGCAATCGGGTGATGGACGCTGAAGTCAGTGAGTTGAAAAAGGGCATGGAGACCGTTGAAGAGCGGGCTCGCCATGAATTGGGCATGGTCAAGGACGGTGAAACCCTTTACCAGTTGGCACAATGAACCTGTCTCTGCCGGCCTTCTGGGCCGTGATTCCTGCCGCGGGCGTCGGTGCCCGTATGGCCGCGGACCGTCCCAAGCAATACCTGCAACTGGGCGGGCGCACTATTCTCGAACACAGCCTTGGCTGTTTTCTCGATCATCCTGGTCTGAAGGGCCTGGTGGTCAGTCTTGCTGTTGATGATCCTTATTGGCCGAACCTGGCGTGTGCTGGCGACAAACGCATTCAACGCGTTGACGGCGGCGCCGAGCGTTCCGGATCGGTGCTCAATGCGTTGCTGCACTTGCATGCGTTGGGTGCGGACGATGAGGATTGGGTACTGGTGCACGATGCCGCGCGGCCCAACCTGAGTCGCGATGACCTGGACAAGTTGTTGGGGCAACTGGCGGATGACCCGGTGGGCGGTCTGTTGGCGGTTCCAGCGCGGGATACGCTTAAACGGGTCGACAAACAGGGTCGTGTCGTTGAGACCGTGGATCGCAGTGTGATCTGGCAGGCCTATACACCGCAGATGTTTCGCCTGGGTGCACTGCATCGGGCGTTGGCGGACAGTCTGGTGGCGGATGCTGTCATCACCGATGAGGCGTCAGCCATGGAGTGGTCCGGGATGGCACCGCGCCTGATTGAAGGGCGGGCGGATAATCTCAAGGTTACGCGCCCCGAAGACCTGGAATGGTTGCGGCTGCGATGGGCCAACCGCCGCTAAAAGATCGCAGCCTGCGGCAGCTCCTACAAGGGCCGGTACATCCGCACAATGATGGTTGTACGCGATCCCTGTAGGAGCTGCCGAAGGCTGCGATCTTTTGCTCTTAACCCTGATACTCCGGCCGTTCGGCCAATCCCTCCTTCAAATAATCCACCAACTTGCGCACCTTGGGCGACAAATGCCGTTGCTGCGGATACAACGCCCAAACCGCCGTATTGGGCGGTTGATGCGCCTCCAGCAGCGAAATCGGTGCGCCACTTTTCAAATGCTCCAACACGTAATAATCCGGCAGCTGACACAACCCCACGCCCTGTAGCGCCGCATCCAGAACCGCTTGCCCACTGTTACACCGCCAGTTTCCCTGCACCCGTTGCGAAAACTCCCGCCCGTTCTGTTCCAGTTGCCAGAGGTCCGAACTGCCTACAAGGCAATTGTGCCGGCTCAATTCCGACAAGCTGTGTGGCCGACCATACCGTTCCACGTAGGAAGGCGACGCGCACAGATACATGCGCCGTGGCGCCAGGCGCGTGGCCACCAGTCTTGAATCCTGCAAGCGCCCCAGGCGGATTGCCAGGTCCAGGCCCTCATGCACCAGGTCAAGCTGGCGGTTGCTGAGTTCGATGTCGATCCGCAGTTGTGGATAAAGCCCCATGAAGCGCGTCACCAGCGGCACGATGAAGCGTTCGCCATACGCCACGGCACAGGTCATGCGCAGCATGCCCTTGGGTTCGCTGGTCAAGTCGCCGACCGCCCGCAACGCTTCTTCGCGGCCATCCTGCAAGCGCTGGCAATGTTGCAGAAAGGTTTGTCCGGCCTCGGTCAGTGTGACCCGGCGGGTGCTGCGATAGAGCAAGCGGGTTTGCAGGCGCTCTTCCAGGCGTACGATTTGTCGACTGATATGCGAGGAAGAAACCCCCAGGCGTTCCGCGGCGGCGGTGAATTGGCTGCATTCGGCAACGGCGACAAATTCGTCGATCCCTTCCCAGCGATTTTCAGACATGAAGGATTATCCCTGTACGGCAATAATATTTTGCATTTGCCTCGATTATTCATCGTGGAGCCATGTATTACACTCCTTGTCTCGTTTTTATTCACTGGAGAATCACCATGATCAAGTCACGCGCCGCCGTTGCCTTCGAGGCCAAGAAACCGCTTGAGATCGTTGAAGTCGATGTCGCCATGCCCAAGGCCGGTGAAGTGTTGCTGCGCGTGGTGGCTTCCGGTGTCTGCCATACCGATGCCTACACCCTATCGGGCACTGACCCGGAAGGCATTTTCCCGTCGATCCTCGGTCACGAAGGTGGGGCGATCGTTGAAGCGATCGGCGAAGGCGTGACCTCGGTGGCGGTGGGCGATCATGTGATCCCGCTGTACACCCCGGAATGTCGCCAGTGCAAATTCTGCCTGTCGGGTAAAACCAACCTCTGCCAGGCGATTCGTGCGACCCAGGGCAAAGGCCTGATGCCGGATGGCACGTCGCGTTTTTCCTACAAGGGCGAAACGATTTTCCACTACATGGGTACTTCCACTTTTTCGGAGTACACCGTGCTGCCGGAAATCTCCGTGGCCAAGATTGCCAAAGAGGCGCCACTGGAAAAAGTCTGCCTGCTGGGCTGTGGTGTCACCACCGGCATCGGTGCTGTACTAAACACCGCCAAGGTGAAACCTGGTGATACCGTGGCCATTTTCGGCCTCGGCGGCATCGGTCTGTCGGCGGTAATCGGTGCGGTCAAAGCCAAGGCTGCTCGCATCATTGCCATCGACATCAACCCGGCCAAATTCGAGATCGCCAAACAGCTGGGTGCAACCGATTGTGTAAACCCGAAAGACTTCGATCGTCCGATCCAGGAAGTCATCGTCGACATGACCGATGGCGGCGTCGACTTCTCCTTCGAATGCATCGGCAACGTGCAATTGATGCGTGCCGCCCTTGAGTGCTGCCACAAGGGTTGGGGCGAGTCGGTGATCATCGGCGTCGCCGGTGCCGGCCAGGAAATTTCGACCCGTCCGTTCCAGCTGGTCACCGGTCGCGTCTGGCGCGGTTCGGCGTTCGGCGGTGTGCGTGGCCGTACCGAGTTGCCAAGCTACGTGGAGATGGCCGAGACCGGCGAAATCCCGTTGGACACTTTCATCACCCACACCATGGGCCTGGAAGATATCAACAAGGCGTTTGACCTGATGCATGAAGGCAAGAGCATCCGTTCCGTCATTCATTTCTAAGGAGCAGCAGAAAGTCTCAAGCCGCAAGCTGCAAGTGGGTTTGACGCCCTCTTGCAGCATAGAGCTTGAAGCTTGCAGCTGAAAAAAGCCCATGACCCTGGAAAATATCTCCTGCCAGAAAAGCTTCGGCGGCTGGCACAAGCGTTATCGCCATCGCTCGGAAACGCTCGGCTGCGACATGGTGTTTGCCGTCTACCTGCCGCCACAAGCAGAGCAGGGCGGCAAATTGCCGGTGCTGTACTGGTTGTCCGGCCTGACCTGCACCGATGAGAACTTCATGCAGAAGGCCGGCGCCATGCGCGTGGCCGCCGAGCTCGGGCTGATTATCGTCGCGCCGGACACCAGCCCTCGCGGTCCCGACGTACCGGGTGATCCGGATGGTGCCTGGGATTTTGGCCTCGGCGCCGGGTTCTACCTGAACGCCACCCAGGAACCCTGGTCGCGGCACTATCGGATGCATGACTATGTCGTGCAGGAATTGCCGGCATTGGTCGAAGCGCATTTCCCGGCGTCGGACAAGCGCGGCATCAGCGGTCACTCCATGGGTGGCCACGGTGCGCTGGTCTGTGCCTTGCGCAATCCGGGGCGTTATCTATCGGTGTCGGCGTTCTCGCCGATCAACAATCCGATGGACTGCCCTTGGGGCCAGAAAGCCTTTTCCCGCTACCTGGGAGAGGACCGTTCGAAATGGCGCGAATGGGATGCCTGTGCGTTGATCGCCGAGGCTGACGAAAAGCTGCCACTGTTGGTGGATCAAGGCGATCGCGACGATTTCCTCGCCACCCAGCTCAAGCCGGAAGCCTTGCAACAGGCGGCCAAACTGGCCGGTCATCCGCTGACGTTGCGTCTGCAACCGGGCTACGACCACAGCTATTTCTTCATCGCCAGTTTCATCGAAGATCACTTGCGGCATCACGCGCATGCTCTAGCAGCTCAATAGCAGGTAGAATCACGCCCTGACAAAATTCGGGGCGTTTTTTTATGCGTATTGGCCACGGCTATGATGTGCACCGTTTCGCTGAAGGCGATTTCATCACTCTGGGCGGCGTGCGCATTGCACACAGCTTCGGACTGCTCGCTCACTCCGATGGTGACGTCCTGCTGCATGCCTTGAGCGATGCCTTGCTCGGTGCCGCTGCACTGGGTGACATCGGCAAGCATTTCCCGGACACCGACCCGCAATTCAAGGGCGCCGACAGCCGTGTGCTGTTGCGCCATGTCGTCGCATTGATCCACGCCAAAGGCTGGAAAGTCGCTAACGTCGACAACACCATCGTTGCCCAGGCACCGAAAATGGCCCCGCATATCGAATCGATGCGCGCGCTGATTGCCGCGGATCTTCAAGTTGAGTTGGATCAAGTGAACGTGAAAGCTACCACCACCGAAAAGCTTGGCTTTGTCGGTCGCGAAGAGGGCATCGCCGTGCACTCCGTTGCCCTGTTGTTGCGCGCATGAACGAACTGCAATTGCTCGGCCCGCGGGCCTATGGCGAAGCGCTCGGCAGCGCCGTGCTGAAAGCCATCGCGGAAGATTTCCAGGTCGACGAAGTCCTCGATATCCCCCTGAGCGGTGACGGCGAACACCTGTGGATCTGGGTGGAAAAACGCGGCCTGAATACTGAAGAGGCGGCACGCCGAATCGCCAAGGCGGCGGGCGTGTCATTGCGTACCGTCAGCTATGCCGGGCTCAAGGATCGCCAGGCGCTGACGCGTCAGTGGTTCAGCGTGCAGCTGCCGGGCAAGGCCGATCCGGATCTGTCGGCGGCAGAAAACGATACGCTGAAAATCCTCAAGACCAGCCGGCATAAACGCAAGCTGCAACGCGGTGCCCATTCGGCCAACGGCTTCACATTGCGCCTGACGCAGTTTGCCGGCGACAAGGCGGCCATCGAAGAGCGCCTGCATCTGATCGCCAAACAAGGCATCCCCAATTATTTCGGTGCCCAACGTTTCGGGCATGACGGCGGCAACGTGGTTGACGCCCGTGCCTGGGCCGCGCGCAAGGCCTTGCCGGAGCAGCGCAACGTGCGTTCGCGGCTGCTGTCGACCGCCCGCAGTTTCCTGTTCAACCAAGTGTTGGCCGCGCGTGTCGCCGACGGCACCTGGCAGCGTGCCCAGGTGGGCGATCTGCTGGCGTTCACCGACAGCCGCAGCTTTTTTCCGGCCGGTGAGGCCGAATGCAGCGACCCGCGACTGGCGATTCTCGATCTGCACCCGACCGGTCCGCAGTGGGGCGAAGGTGACTCGCCGACCACGGGCGCTGTCCATGAACTGGAACAGGCGATCGCCGCACGCGAGGCAGACCTTCGCGATTGGTTGATCAACGCCGGAATGAGCCACGAACGTCGCATCCTGCGGCTGCCCATCGGTGGGTTGACGTGGCATTATCCCGAACCTGACATTCTGCAACTGGAATTCGTCCTGCCGGCCGGATGCTTCGCCACCGTATTGGTGCGCGAGCTTGTTGATCTGGTGCCGGTGGGGCAGACGGACAGCCCATGCGTATTCTGATTTCTAACGACGACGGGGTTACCGCACCCGGACTCGCCGCGCTTTATGCTGCGCTGGCGGATTACACCGAGTGCGTGGTTATAGCCCCGGACCAGGACAAAAGCGGCGCGAGCAGTTCGCTCACGCTCGACCGTCCGCTACATCCGCACACGCTGGCCAATGGCTTTATCAGCGTCAACGGTACGCCGACCGATTGCGTGCACCTGGGCCTCAACGGCTTGCTGGAACGTGAGGCGGACATGGTGGTGTCCGGCATCAACCTGGGCGCCAACCTGGGGGACGACGTGCTGTACTCCGGTACCGTGGCGGCGGCACTCGAAGGTCGCTTCCTGGCGCGTCCCTCCTTTGCCTTTTCGCTGGTCTCGCGACAGGTCGACAACCTGCCCACGGCGGCCTACTTTGCGCGCAAACTGGTCGAGGCCCATGCGGATCTCGAATTGCCACCGCGTACGGTACTGAACGTGAACATTCCCAATTTGCCGCTGGAGCACATCCGCGGTATCCAGTTGACCCGCCTCGGGCATCGCGCCCGCGCGGCGGCACCGGTGAAGGTGGTCGACCCGCGAGGCAGGTCCGGGTACTGGATCGCGGCGGCAGGGGATGCTGAGGATGGCGGCCCCGGCACCGATTTCCATGCCGTGATGCAGGGCTATGTTTCCATCACCCCGTTGCAACTGGATCGCACCTTCAATGATGCCTTCAGGAGCCTCGACGGCTGGTTGGAGGGGTTGCACCCATGACCCGTGGACAAGACGACATGCTGCATCGCGGCATCGGCATGACCTCGCAACGGACCCGCGAACGCCTGATTCAACGCCTGTACGAAGAGGGGATTTCCAACGCCAAGGTGCTGGAAGTCATTCGTCGTACACCGCGTCACCTGTTCGTCGACGAGGCGCTGGCGCACCGGGCCTACGAAGACACGGCGCTGCCCATCGGCAATAACCAGACCATCTCCCAGCCTTATATGGTGGCTCGCATGAGCGAGTTGCTGCTCGAAGCCGGGCCGTTGGACAAGGTCATGGAAATCGGTACGGGGTCGGGTTATCAGACGGCGGTGCTGTCGCAACTGGTCGAGCGGGTCTTTTCCGTTGAACGCATCAAGGTATTGCAAGACCGGGCCAAGGAACGCCTGGTCGAGCTGAACCTGCGTAACGTGGTATTTCGCTGGGGCGATGGCTGGGAGGGTTGGCCTGCGCTGGCGCCCTACAACGGCATAATCGTGACGGCCGTGGCAACCGACGTACCCCAGGCGCTGCTGGATCAACTGGCGCCTGGGGGGCGTCTGGTGATCCCGGTCGGCTCAGGAGAAGTGCAACAATTAATGCTGATCATCCGGGAGGAACATGGCTTTTCCAGGCGTGTCCTGGGGTCGGTGCGCTTCGTCCCGTTACTTAATGGTCCACTGGCCTGAGCATTTATTTAAACGCGCTGAATTCTCTTCGATTGCCTCTGTCTTACAGCGGCATCGATTTGATTAAACGGATAGTTTTGTCAGACAGCAAACGTGTGCGCCAAGCCATTTCGCTTCAATAAGGGTAAAGCCGGCACGGCCCGTTATACTTGCGACACTTCGTGCCGAAACACGGCAAATCACATTTTCAGCCACCACAAAGGGAGCGGCGGGTGAGTCTCACAGTCATAGCGCAGCGTATGGGTACAACGAGCTTTCAGCGCCTGGTGACTGGCCTTGTCATGAGCACCTTGCTGGTCGGTTGCTCCAGTAACAAATCCAGCGATGTGGGCGTTGTCGATCGCAACAAAACCGTCGCCCAGCGTCCGGCCGTGACCACGGGGCAGTACGTCGTTCGACCCAAGGACACCCTGTTTTCCATCGCCTTTCGCTATGGCTGGGACTACAAGGCGCTGGCGGCACGCAACAACATCGCGCCGCCGTACACCATCCACCCAGGTCAGACGATTCGCTTCGATGGTCGCAGCGGTTCAACGCCGACAGCCGTGGTCAGCTCGTCCAGTTCCTCGCCTTCATCCTCGAGTAAAACCACGGTCATCCGTCGCTCTGCGGACGGTACGACCACCACCACACCGGTGGTTGTACCGTCCGTCGCCAACAAGCCGGCACCCGCTCCACTGCCTCCACCGGGTCCAGCCCCGACCGGCTGGGGGTGGCCATCTAATGGCATTTTAATTGGCAAATTCTCCTCAAACGGTAGTTTGAATAAAGGAATTGATATCGCAGGGGATTTGGGACAGCCTGTTTTAGCTGCGTCTGATGGGACGGTGGTATACGCCGGGAGTGGCTTAAGGGGCTACGGCGAATTAGTCATCATCAAACACAGTGAAACCTACGTCAGTGCCTACGGACATAACCGCAGGCTGTTGGTTCGGGAGGGGCAGCAGGTCAAGGTCGGACAGACAATTGCCGAAATGGGGTCAACGGGTACAGACCGGGTGAAACTGCATTTTGAGATTCGCCGCCAAGGTAAACCTGTAGATCCGCTGCAATTCCTGCCACGTCGTTGATCGCTTCCAGCCTGTTCCGTTTCTTACGTAGAGGGGACAGGCTCCAGCGTTGCCAAGGATAAAGGCGCCGCTTGAGCTTGAGGTCGAACTCACCAAAGGACTATAACAATGGCTCTCAGTAAAGAAGTGCCGGAGTTTGACATCGACGATGAGGTTCTCCTGATGGAGACCGGCATCGGCACGGATTCGATGTCGAATGATGAAGGGGCGGCTCCACCTTCCGTTCGTGCCAAATCCAAACACTCCGCGACATTGAAGCAACACAAGTACATCGATTACACGCGGGCACTTGATGCCACGCAGCTGTACCTCAATGAAATCGGCTTTTCCCCTCTACTGTCCCCCGAAGAAGAAGTTCATTTTGCGCGCCTGTCGCAAAGTGGTGATCCGGCCGGGCGCAAACGCATGATTGAAAGTAACCTGCGGCTGGTGGTGAAAATCGCCCGGCGTTACGTCAATCGGGGTCTGTCGCTGCTCGACCTGATCGAAGAGGGCAACCTCGGCTTGATCCGGGCGGTGGAGAAGTTCGACCCTGAACGCGGCTTCCGCTTCTCGACCTACGCAACCTGGTGGATTCGTCAGACCATCGAGCGCGCGATCATGAATCAGACCCGGACCATCCGGTTGCCGATCCATGTGGTCAAGGAGCTCAACGTGTACCTGCGGGCCGCACGGGAGCTGACGCAAAAACTCGATCATGAACCCTCCCCCGAAGAGATCGCCAACCTGCTGGAAAAACCGGTAGCGGAGGTCAAGCGCATGCTCGGCCTCAACGAACGGGTTTCTTCGGTCGACGTCTCGCTGGGTCCGGATTCGGATAAAACCCTGCTGGACACCCTGACCGACGATCGCCCAACCGATCCATGCGAACTGCTGCAGGATGACGACCTGTCTCAAAGCATCGACCAGTGGCTCTCGGAGTTGACCGACAAGCAGCGCGAGGTGGTTGTACGCCGCTTCGGCCTGCGCGGGCACGAGAGCAGCACCCTGGAAGATGTAGGCCTGGAGATTGGCCTGACCCGGGAGCGGGTCAGACAGATTCAGGTTGAAGGTCTGAAACGCCTGCGGGAGATCCTGGAGAAAAACGGGCTGTCGAGCGAGTCGTTGTTTCAATAAGCCGTTCGTTAGTGCTCACTGAAAAGCCCCGACTGGTTCGGGGCTTTTCGTTTTTGGGCGATAGCGCAGCTTTGTAGCTTCCAGGTGTAAGTCATCGCTTACTCTTTTCGTAAGTGTTCACTATTTTTACAGGTTGGCAGTCGACCCTATTGTTCAGAGGTCAGTTCTATCTAACTGAAAAACCGGTAGATTTTTCTATATGAAGGGGATGTGACAAGCCATCCCAGGTCCAGGCGGGCGATTGCTCCCGGCGGTAAACACTCTAGTATCGGCGTTGTGTCTACGGACAGACACGCCCTTCACGGACGAGGGGGAAAGGACATCGCAGGAAGCGATTCATCAGGATGATGAAAAGGGAATACAGGGAATATGGAAAAAATGTGGGCGGGTCATACCGCCCCTTTTTTTTGCCTGCATGTAGGAGCTGCCGAAGGCTGCGATCTTTTGATCTTAAAAAAAGGCCCTTGTGGGGCCTTTTTCCGGAACGCGGGGGTAATCAGCGTTCGAGGTGTTCGATCTTGCCTGGCTTGCCATCCCACTCCGCAGAGTCGGGCAATGGATCTTTGCGTTCGGTAATGTTCGGCCAGATTTCAGCCAGCTCAACGTTCAGCTGGATGAAGTTTTCCATGCCTGCAGGTACTTCATCTTCGGAGAAGATGGCCACAGCCGGGCATTCAGGTTCGCACAGTGCGCAGTCGATGCACTCATCCGGGTGAATCACCAGGAAATTCGGGCCTTCGTAAAAGCAGTCCACCGGACAGACTTCTACGCAGTCGGTGTACTTGCACTTGATGCAGTTGTCGGTGACGACGAAGGTCATTTCTAATTTTCTCCTCAGGCGCGGCTTGCTGCGCCCCTTCACGTAGGGGTCGCAAGGTTTGGGAGCGATAGTCTGCAGGCCAGGCTAAAAGCCAGCAGCATCCCAAACCGCGCGAGATTCTAACAGCTTGCAAGCCAGTGCGTTAGACCCGTGTCTTTAGTGTATAGAGCATTTCGAGTGCGCGACGTGGTGTCATGTTGTCCAGATCGAGTTTGGCCAGTTCATCCAGCACCGGATGCGGCAGGCTGGCGAACAGGTCGCTCTGCTGCGGAGTGGCCGGTTTGCCTTTGGTCGGCGCAGGCGCTTCGTGGGGCAGGGCAGTGTCTTCCAGGCGGCTCAAGTGCTCACGGGCACGCAGGATCACCTCGTTCGGCACGCCGGCCAACTGCGCGACCGCCAGGCCATAGCTCTGGCTGGCCGGCCCTGGCAGTACATGGTGCAGGAACACGATGCGTTCGTTGTGCTCAGTGGCATTGAGGTGCACGTTGGCCACCAGCGGCTGGGCTTCCGGCAACACCGTCAGCTCAAAGTAGTGGGTGGCGAACAGCGTGTAGGCCCGCAGGTGCGCCAGGCGTTCCGCCGCCGCCCACGCCAGGGACAGGCCGTCGAAGGTACTGGTGCCGCGCCCGACTTCGTCCATCAGCACCAGGCTGCGTTCGGTGGCGTTGTGCAGGATGTTGGCGGTTTCGCTCATCTCGACCATGAAGGTCGAACGGCCGCCGGCCAGGTCATCGCTGGAGCCGATCCGGGTGAAAATCCGGTCGACCAGGGACAGCTCACAGCTGGCTGCCGGGACGAAACTGCCGATGTGCGCCAGCAGTACGATCAACGCCGTCTGGCGCATATAGGTGGACTTACCGCCCATGTTCGGACCGGTGATAACCAGCATGCGGGTATTGTCGTCGAGGCTCAGGTCGTTGGCCACGAACGGGGTGGTCAAAACCTGTTCAACCACCGGGTGGCGACCCTGGTTGATGCGCATGCACGGCTCGCTGACAAAACGCGGGCAGTTCAGGTCGAGGTTCAGCGCGCGTTCGGCCAGGTTGCTCAGCACGTCAAGCTCGGCCAGTGCCGCGGCCGTGTCCTGCAGCGGTGGCAGTTGGGCGATCAGGTCTTCGAGCAGCGCTTCGTAGAGCATCTTCTCGCGCGCCAGGGCACGGCTCTTGGCTGACAGTGCCTTGTCTTCAAATGCCTTCAGTTCCGGCGTGATGAAACGCTCGGCACCTTTGAGGGTTTGGCGGCGGATGTAATCGGCGGGTGCGGACTCGGCCTGCTTGCTCGGCAGTTCGATGAAGTAGCCGTGGATGCGGTTGTAGCCGACTTTCAGGTGAGACAAGCCTGTGCGGGCTTTTTCCCGGGCTTCGAGGTCGATCAGGAACTGTCCGGCGTTCTCGCTGAGCGATTGCAGTTCATCGAGTTCGCTGTCGTAACCGGTTTTCAACACGCCGCCGTCACGGATCACCGCGGGCGGATTGTCGATGATGGCTTTTTCCAGCAGTGCTGCCAGTTCCGGGTAGGTGCTGGTGGTGGTTGCCAGTTGGTTGAGGTGCGGCGCTTCCAGCTCGGTCATTGCCACTTGCAGTTGCGGCAGCGCGCCGAGGGCGTCACGCAGGCGAGCAAGGTCCCGTGGACGGGCATTGCGCAAGCCGATCCGGGCAAGAATGCGCTCGATGTCGCCGATTTCCTTGAGCTGCGGTTGCAGCTTTTCGAAACGGTAGCCGTCCAGCAGGCAGGTGATCGAGGTCTGGCGCGCCAGCAACACGTGCAAGTCGCGCAGCGGACGATTCAGCCAGCGGGTCAACAGGCGGCTGCCCATGGCGGTCTGGCAACGATCGACCACCGATTGCAGGGTGTTGTCGCGACCACCGGCCAGGTTGGTGTCCAGTTCCAGGTTGCGCCGGCTCGCGCCGTCCAGCACGACGGTATCGTCCAGGCGCTCGTGGCGCAGGCTGCGCAAGTGCGGCAGGGCGGTGCGCTGGGTTTCCTTCGCATAGGCCAGCAGGCAGCCGGCGGCGCCGATGGCCAGGGTCAGGTTTTCGCAACCGAAGCCTTTCAGGTCCTGGGTCGAGAATTGCTGGCACAGACTTTTCAGTGCCGAGTCACGCTCGAAATCCCAGGGTGCACGGCGGCGCACGCCACGACGCTTCTCGGCCGGCAGATCCTTGGGCCAGTCATCCGGGATCAGTAACTCCACCGGATTCACTCGCTCCAGTTCCGCCAGCAGGTTTTCCCAGCCTTTGATTTCCAGCACGCTGAAGTTGCCGCTGGTGATGTCCAGCACCGCCAGGCCGAACAGGCGCTCATCGCCCAGGACAGCGGCGATCAGGTTGTCCCGGCGCTCATCGAGCAGCGCTTCATCGCTCACCGTGCCAGGGGTGATGATCCGCACCACCTGACGATCCACTGGGCCTTTGCTGGTGGCCGGGTCGCCGACCTGCTCGCAGATCACCACGGATTCGCCGAGCTTCACCAGTTTCGCCAGATAACCTTCCGCCGCGTGGTAAGGAATACCGCACATCGGAATCGCCTGGCCAGCCGACTGCCCGCGAGCGGTCAGGGTGATGTCGAGCAGCTTGGCGGCCTTCTTCGCGTCTTCATAGAAGATCTCGTAGAAGTCGCCCATGCGGTAGAACATCAACTGGTCAGGGTGCTGGTTCTTCAGGCGCCAGTACTGCTGCATCATCGGCGTGTGCGAGGACAAATCTGAAATTGCTTTATTCATCAGTGGTTAGGCGGATTCATCAAAATGGCTGGGGCAAAAATGGGGCATTTTAGCATCTGTTTTCTGGGCAGGATGCCATCAAGCTGCTCGTCATTTTCCTCTGGTGGGCGCTATGATGCCTTTAACTACACCCCTTGGCCCCACTTTTCGAAACGCAAGACCTGGTGATCAACCGCCAAGTCGGAAGGGATGCGTCTAAAGGGAGGATTCGAAAATGAATCGCGATGTCATTTTCATCACCTTTGGCAGTTGTTTTTTTTCTTGACGATTGCTGTCGGCAATATGTTTTTCGTCTTGGGCAAATTCCGTAATTGCAGGCGGATCAACTACGCTCCAAAAACAACCCCGCAGATCGAAGAAACAGTGCACAAGGTCAATACGACCAGAAAGCTGATGGGAAGCAACTGGCTATTCTTCGGGATTCGGCATCCCTGATCGCCACCACTCGGAGTACGCTCCGTGAGAATCGAACAGCCCCGGCTTGCTCTCCTGTTGCTCACCTTGCTGTCTGGTGGTTGCACGACACCCAATGTCCCTCACCAACCCAGTCAGGCCTTGCCAGCGAGCGATTCGGCGTTCGGTCGTTCCATCCAGGCCCAGGTAGCTCCCCATCAAGGCCAATCGGGCTTTCGCCTGCTATCGGACAGTGCCGAGGCTTTCACCGCCCGCGCCGAGCTGATTCGCAGCGCCCAAAGCAGCCTCGACTTGCAGTACTACATCGTCCACGACGGCATCAGTACGCGGATACTGGTTAGCGAGCTGCTCGACGCCGCCGACCGCGGAGTCCGCGTGAGGATTCTGCTCGATGACACCACCAGCGATGACCTGGAGCGAATTATCGCGACGCTGGCTGCACATCCGCAGATTCAGATCCGCGTGTTCAATCCGCTGCACCTGGGTCGCAGCACCGTCGTGACGCGTACGATGGGCCGGTTGTTCAACCTGTCGCAGCAACACAGACGCATGCACAACAAATTGTGGCTGGCGGACAACAGCGTGGCCATCGTCGGAGGGCGCAATCTGGGGGACGAGTATTTCGATGCCGAGCCCAACAAGAATTTCACCGACATCGACATGCTCAGTGTCGGCCCGGTTGCAGAACAGTTGGGACATGGTTTTGACCAGTACTGGAACAGTGCCTTGAGCAAGCCGATCGAGCAGTTTCTCTCGACCCAGCCGACGACCAGGGACCTGATAAATCTCCGGACCCGACTGGACGAATCCCTGGAGGAAACGCGCAAGCAGAATCATGCGCTCTACCAGCAATTGATGAGCTACACCACTCACCCACGCCTGGATGCCTGGCGCCGGGAGTTGATCTGGGCCTGGAATAAAGCGCTGTGGGATGCACCGAGCAAGGTCTTGTCGGAAGGCGAGCCCGCTCCGCACTTGCTGTTGACCACCCAGTTGGCACCCGAGCTTGACGGGGTCACCCAGGAGCTGATCATGGTTTCGGCCTACATGGTGCCCGGTCGACCGGGGGTAGTGTTCTTAACCGGTCGTGCCGACGCCGGCGTGTCGATCAACTTGCTGACCAACTCCCTGGAAGCCACCGATGTGCCCGCCGCGCACGGTGGTTACGCCCCTTATCGCCAAACCTTGCTGGAGCATGGTGTGCAGTTGTTCGAATTACGCCGCCAGTCCGGCGACAATGGCGACAGCGACAGTGGACCGCGCCTGTTTCACAGCGGATCCTCCAACAGTTCCGACTCCAGCCTGCATACCAAGGCGATGGTTTTCGACCAGCAGAAAGCGTTCATTGGCTCGTTCAATTTCGACTCTCGCTCATTATTGTGGAACACCGAGGTCGGGGTGTTGGTGGATAATCAGCAACTCGCCGGGCGGGTGCGCGAACTGGCCCTGGAGGGTATGGCCCCCACGCTCAGTTATCATGTCCTGTTGGAAAAGAATCAGCTGGTCTGGGTCACCGAGGATGACGGCAAACAGCATACGTTGACCAGGGAACCGGGGAGTTGGTGGCGACGCTTCAATTCGTGGCTCAGCAGCACGATCGGGCTGGAGAAAATGTTGTAGCTAATCACTTTCAAGACCAGGATGAATCATGCGGATGTGGTCGGGGAGGACAGTGCGGCTTATCAGCCACCTGATGATGGCGGCGGGTATCAGCGTCATCGCAACTGTCACCAATGGGCAGGTTCCAGCTACACCTCAAGCCACTCAAGAGATAAACGGCTTGCTGGACTTTGTCTCACACAGTGAGTGCAAGTTTGTGCGCAACGGAAGCGAATACTCAGGACCCCGCGCTCGGGCGCATCTGGAGCAGAAGCTGAATTATCTCGAAGGCAGGAACATGGTGAACAGCGCAGAAGATTTCATCGATCTTGCTGCCACTAAAAGCAGTATGAGTGGCCGCGCCTATGAGGTGCGATGTTCAGGAGGCGTGGAACCAGCAAGCACCTGGTTGAAGAGGGAACTTCAAAGGCAACGGCAACTTCATTGATTTTGTCTCAAGTCCAATAACAGTTACTAACGCGATGCCCCGGGTGGACATAAACTCGAACATCCGCTCCTGGCCGATTGTGTTGAAAAAGTCGATGTTGATATCCTCAACCGTTCTCGTGGACTGATTCTGGATAGATGCTCATGTTGACTGGCTTGAATCATTTTACATTGGCGGTTGTGAACCTCTCTCGCAGCATTGAGTTTTATGTGGCTCTACCCGGGTTTAGATTGGCTGCCCGCTGGGAGACGGGGGCTTATCTTTCCCTCGGTGATCTCTGGCTTTGTCTGTCTCTCGATGAGAGCCGTGTGGCGGAAAAACAGCCTGATTACACCCACTATGCATTTTCGGTGGGGCAGGATGATTTTGAAGAAGTCACCGCTTACTTGCGGCTTCGTAACGTTATTGAGTGGAAATCCAATTCGAGCGAAGGTAACTCGTTTTATTTTTCGGATCCCGATGGGCATCGTCTGGAAGTGCATGTAGGCAGCCTCGCTTCAAGGCTTGAGCAATGTCGGCGCCATCCGTATGCAGGTATGGAGTTTTTTGACTGACCGTTTTCGTCTGATTTTATTGAAAAAGTAGCTCTGCTATCTGGCCTGCGGCAAAATCTCTACATTGGCCAGCAGGGAAGCACGCAGCATGATGGGACAGTTATCGAGTGGGCAGGAGCGGCTGTTTTACTCGTTCAACCTTGAAGATCACATTCCAGCCAATCACCTTCTACGCAGCATTGATCGGTGTCTCGATCTGAGCGACCTGCGCCATTACCTCGCCGATTTCTATAGCCCGATTGGGCGTCCGTCGATTGATCCTGAACTGATGATTCGCATGCTGATCGTGGGCTACTGCTATGGCATCCGCTCCGAACGGCGGTTGTGCGAAGAGGCCCATTTGAACCTGGCGTATCGCGAATGGCGAGCCTTCAAGAACGAGCGTTCGCACGTCACAAAAGCCAACACCATCATCTTCCGCTCCAGGCAGACCGACTGCGTAGCCTGTCCGATGAAAGCCAAGTGCTGCCCGAACACTTCGATTCGCAAGATCGTCCGCAGCGTCCATGAAGCCGCTCGTGATGTGGCTCGACGCATCGCGGCGACGCCGGAGTACGTGCGCTCTCGCCACGAACGTAAGAAGGTCGAAATGTTGTTTGCCCACCTCAAGCGCATCCTGAGATTGGATCGCTTGCGACTACGTGGCATGAGCGGCGCGACCGATGAGTTCACGCTGGCCGCTGCGGTGTAGAACCTGCGACGGCTGGCCAAACTTACATCTCAAGGTCCGCCAGTTACGGGATAGGTGCGCTTGCACCAAGCAAAAAACCTCAAACTAACCCAATAATAGAGCCGCAAAGGTCAACGAAGGGCCGAAAAACCACTCAATGTGGCGAGTAGGTTCTCCGGTGGCGGTCGTGCCTGAGCTCAGGCGAGCTGAAAATCCGACTTTTTCAACAGAATCGGCCGATTGCGGTCAATCGATCTGAGGCGATGAGCTGGGTGGCGTATACCAGTGAACTCTGGAGGCGACATAAACGTGTTTTTGCTTCTGAGGCGTGAAGGGGGTGTCGAGTGTGCCCAGTGCTATCGAAACCCAATCGGAAAATTCACCTTGTGAGCGTGACCAGAACAAAGTTGAACCACACTGCGCGCAGAACTCGCGCAGCACCGATTCTGAAGAAGAATACCTAGTGATTTGCCCAGCGCCGTTGAGTATCCGTAACGCGCTACGGGGCACGCTACCATACGAAGCGAATGCTGCACCGTGACCTTTACGGCATTGACTACAGTGACAATGACTCACTGCCTTGGGCGTAGTCAGTAGCTGATAACTGATTGCTGTGCAAAGACAGCTTCCCTGGTAGACCTCTGTCATGCGTTCGTCCCTGTCGTTGGAAAAGGCGCCAGCTTAGCCACCTTGATCTGATCAGTCGAACGTCCGCTTCCGGGCCGATTCTTACCTTGCAGGAAGGGCAGAGATCGACCCTAAGCGGCCGGTGGGGACAGACAGAAACCGGCCATAAGCAGGCATTCTTACAACGTCCGCATTTTTCCTGTTTGCCTGGGTGGGAGGGGGAATGGTGTAGTTCATCATCATTCCTGCCAGACGGCTCATCCTTTGTTTTGTGCGTGTCAATTATTTATCCGTACTCAGTCCGTTTGGATTGGTTTCAAGGTTAGGACTTCTCAACGAGTAAGGCCTTGAAGGCCGGTATATAATCGTCTCCCTGCAGACTCTTCGATTCTAGCGTAATCATTACTGGGAAATCGTCAAATGCGAGGAAGAAGTACTCGTTGTCTATTAGCACCTCCCAAATACGCACATCAGCTCCGTCAGACTTGCTGATGATCGACCCCCCAAGTAGTCCAAGAATAAACTCTGCATAATCAGGAAAACACTCCCAATTGACACTCGATGTCAGGTTCAGACACGATCGGCCGGAGTGCATTTTTTCAATAGTCAGTTCACTTGGCATTATTTTGTTTTTCATCAGAATATATTTCCACCACCAGCTATGGTTGCGCTTTCGATGATTTGTTCGAAAGATTTTCCTTTGCTGGCCCCAAATGCTGCTGCGCCAACAGCACCGCCAATGATTGAACCTATAGCGATGCTGCCGCCTAATATCATCGAGACTTCTTTGACCAACTGTCGCAGCACGTCAAGAACTTGATCGATTTCGATGGATGCCCAGCGTTGCTTAAGATTCATCAAGATGATGGGGTCTGCCCGGTATAGCGCCTCTCGAACAGCGTTAATCCTATCTCCACCCAGTTGACCATAGGTACGGTCAAATTGGGTGTTAACGCGTCGAGTGAAGCCGTCCCACCCATCCTGAGCGTTTTGCCAGCCCTGACTGATACTTTGATTAAGTTCGCCAAACTTGTAATCGAGGTTTCGCTCAATCTCATCCCAATTTGGGACATTGGCTAAAAGATCCATTTTTGTACATTCCCAAAGGTATAGGTATGACTGAATGGCAGCCTAAGGCATTTAAGCCCAATCACTCAAGGCTTGGGCACGCTTATCAAGAATCGTTTTCACTCTTGCGCCAGGACTGCGCATAACTTTTGTGTTCGGCGGCGCAAGTTGGAGAGGTGCATGCATGTCGACCAATATGAAACCGACTGAGGCCGGGACAAAAATGACCCTGATTTCCTGGACACCTCAGCTTGGCTGCTCAATGGCCCGATTACTCGCTGATGAAGCTTTTGATGGTTTTCGATGACCGCTATTGGCCGATTGTTGCCTGTTGCAAAGGGCAGTTACCAACCCATAGCGACCGTTGAGAATGTGGAGCCATGAATTATATAGGCCTGTCTAAGTGAGTCGCCCCCAATTCCGTAAATATGGGCTTAATCAGCGCGAGTTCCTAAAGGCCACCGGCGCCAGCCATTTCGATTGAGATAATCGTGCTTTCTGAAGGGAGCGCTCGTTTCGCAGTCAAATACGAGTAGCGTTCTCGCCAGATGCAAAGATCGCACGGCACAACACGGCGCAACAATTGCCGGCGAGGCTTATGTGGGGCAGGCCTGTAATCTTGTGCTCAGGGTGTGGCGCTCCCAGCCCCACCTTGCGAATTTCATGCATCAATCAAGGAGCGAGCGATGCACCTCACCGAGCAACAGTTACTCATGATTTTTCCAGGCGCCCGCACTCAAGCAGGGGCGTTCATCCTGGTCCTCAATAACGCCATGGCGCGCCGTAATATCAGTACCCCCGGGCGCATCGCCGCCTTCCTGGCGCAAATCGGCCACGAGTCCGGGCAGTTGCAGCATGTGCGAGAGTTGGGCAACGAGAAGTATTTCGAGAAATACGATACCGGGGACTTGGCCGAGCGCCTGGGCAATTCTCCTGAGCCCGACGGCGACGGACAACGCTATCGGGGTCGTGGCCTGATCCAGGTCACCGGCCGCAGTAATTATCTGCAGTGCAGTCGGGCGCTGTTTGCTGATGAGCGCTTGTTGCAACAACCCGAACTGTTGGAACTGCCACAGTGGGCCGCCGAATCCGCGGCCTGGTTCTGGGAGCGAAACGGCCTCAATGAACTGGCCGACGGCGATGAGTTCAACCGTATTACCCGACGTATCAATGGTGGCTTGAACGGGTTGCAGGATCGTTTGCTGCTGTGGGACCGGGCAAAGGCCGTGTTATGCCCGCCTGCAAGCCCGTGAGGCCTGTGTCAGAGCGCTTGCCCGCGCACATCTAGATAGTCCGTCACTTGCAAGCGCTACTCGCTCGTGTACGTTAGCCTCATTCCGTCCGATCAGGAGTTGACCGTGAAAGAAATCACTCAGCTGGCCGCTGAACTTGGCAGGCGTCTGCAGGTTCTCAATGCCCACGTCACCGCCGCCGAGTCCTGTACGGGCGGCGGTATCAGCGAGGCGATTACCCGGATACCGGGTAGCTCGGCGTGGTTCGAGGCCGGTTATGTCACCTATTCCAACCGCCAGAAGACGCTTCAGCTGAATGTCCCGACCGAGCTGTTTTCAACGGTGGGAGCGGTCAGTCGGGAGGTGGTCGAGGCCATGGTCCGTGGCGCACAGAAAAAAAGCAGTGCGCGTTTTGCCGTGGCGGTCAGCGGGGTGGCAGGGCCGGACGGCGGTTCTCCCAGCAAGCCGGTGGGCACCGTTTGGCTGGCGTGGGGCGTCGACGACCAGGTGTTCAGCGAGGTACAGCACTTCGCCGGTAACCGCGACGAGGTCCGCCGACAAACGGTGAAGGCCGCGCTAGAGGGGCTGCTGCGCCATGCCGCGGGAGAAATCTCAAATCAGGGGTAGGCGATCCGCAAACGCTGTGGAATAATACTGTCTACTTATACAGGTGTTGGCCGTCAGGCCTTATTGATTACGTGAGGACTTTAATGGACGACAACAAGAAGAAAGCCTTGGCTGCGGCCCTGGGTCAGATCGAACGTCAATTCGGCAAGGGTGCCGTAATGCGTATGGGCGATCAGGACCGTCAGGCGATCCCGGCCATCTCCACTGGCTCTCTGGGTCTGGACATCGCTTTGGGCATTGGCGGTCTGCCAAAAGGCCGCATTGTTGAAATCTACGGTCCTGAATCTTCCGGTAAAACCACACTGACCTTGTCCGTGATCGCCCAGGCCCAGAAAGCCGGCGCGACCTGCGCCTTCGTCGATGCCGAGCACGCCCTCGACCCTGAGTACGCCGGCAAGCTGGGCGTCAACGTCGACGACCTGCTGGTTTCCCAGCCAGACACCGGTGAGCAAGCCCTGGAAATCACCGACATGCTGGTGCGTTCCAACGCGGTTGACGTGATCATCGTCGACTCCGTGGCAGCGCTGGTGCCAAAAGCTGAAATCGAAGGCGAAATGGGTGACATGCACGTGGGCCTGCAAGCCCGCCTGATGTCCCAGGCGCTGCGTAAAATCACCGGTAACATCAAGAACGCCAACTGCCTGGTGATCTTCATCAACCAGATCCGCATGAAGATCGGCGTGATGTTCGGCAGCCCGGAAACCACTACCGGTGGTAACGCGCTGAAGTTCTACGCCTCGGTTCGTCTGGATATCCGTCGCACGGGTGCGGTGAAAGAAGGTGATGAAGTCGTCGGTAGCGAGACCCGCGTCAAGGTTGTAAAGAACAAGGTGGCTTCGCCGTTCCGTCAGGCCGAGTTCCAAATTCTTTACGGCAAGGGCATCTACCTCAATGGCGAGATGATCGACCTGGGTGTGCTGCACGGTTTCGTTGAAAAGTCCGGTGCCTGGTATGCCTATAACGGCACCAAGATCGGCCAGGGTAAAGCCAACTCGGCCAAGTACCTGGCGGATAACCCGGATATTGCCGCAACGCTCGAGAAACAACTGCGTGACAAGCTGCTGTCGCCGGCTTCGGTAGCGGACGCCAAGGCTTCTGCGGTAAAAGAGACCGAAGACGATCTGGCTGACGCTGATATCTGATTGATCCGATGACCGCCGTACTCGATACCCTCGTCGCGGTGCGGCGAACCGCAATGGACCTGCTCGCGCGACGCGAGCACGGTCGAGTCGAGCTGACGCGTAAACTGCGTCAGCGCGGCGCTCTCCCCGAAATGATCGAAACAGCACTCGACCGGTTGACGGAAGAGGGCTTGTTGTCCGAAGCCCGCTACCTTGAAAGCTTTGTTTCCTACCGTGCCCGTTCCGGCTATGGCCCTTTGCGCATTCGTGAAGAGTTGGGGCAGCGCGGCCTGCAACGCAGCGACATCGAACTCGCCTTGCGCGAGAGCGGCATCGACTGGCAGGAGCAGCTGCAGGACACCTGGCGGCGCAAATTCTCCGGGCACTTGCCTATAGACGCTCGGGAGCGTGCCAAGCAAGGCAGGTTCCTGGCGTATCGGGGATATTCCATGGAAATGATCAGCCGCTTGTTCAGCGGCCGAGGGATGGATGATTGACTGAAACGGCCCGCTATTTCGATAGCGGGCCGTTTTTTTTGCCTCACATGACCTTTACTGGCTCTCGCGTACGCGGCTGCACTGTTGGTTGGTTTTGTGCCCAGTTTTCCGCCAGGTTGATGTAATCCACCAGCTCGCGCAGTCGGCCTTGATTACGGGCGGTGAAGGTGAAGGCCAGTCGCGCCAGGTGACTGAACTGTGCTTCATCGTGCTCTTCGCCGTTGTAGGCATGTTGATGGAATTGATCGCTCAGGCACAGGTCGGCGAATGCCTCCTGCATGTGTTCGAGTGCCTGGTCACTGAGCTTGTGGTTCATGCGAATCACGAACTGATGCTTGAGCCAGCGGCTGGAGTGGTAATTGCTGTAGAACTGGTTGATCTGCTCCACCGCTTCTTCGGCACTGTAGACCAGCTTCACCAGCTTCATGTCGGCGGGCAGGATGTAGTGGTTTTCCTCCAGTTGCTGGCGGATGAAGTCCAGCGCGCCCTGCCAGAATTTGCCGCCCGGCGCGTCCAGCAGTACCACGGGCACCAATGGGCTTTTACCTGTCTGGATCAGCGTCAGGACTTCCAGCGCTTCGTCCAGGGTGCCGAAACCACCCGGGCACAACACCAGGGCATCCGCTTCCTTGACGAAGAACAGCTTGCGCGTGAAGAAAAAATGGAAGGGCAGCAGGTTGGTCGTGCCCTGGACGGTGGGGTTGGCATGTTGCTCGAAGGGCAGGGTGATGTTGAATCCCAGGCTGTGCTCAAGGCCAGCCCCTTCGTGGGCCGCGGCCATGATGCCGCCTCCCGCACCCGTGATGACCATCATGTCCGAGCGCGCCAGGGCGGCACCGAGTTCCCGGGCGAGGCCATACAAGGGGTGTTCCACTGGCGTGCGTGCTGAGCCGAAAACAGTGACCTTGCGTCGCCCCTTGAACTGCTCCAGTACCCGGAACGCGTGCTCGAGTTCGCGCAGGGCCTGCAGGGTTATCTTGGCATTCCAGCGGTTGTGGTCTTCCTGGGCCATGCGCAGCACAGTCAGGATCATGTCGCGGTAGATCGGGATGTTCGGGCTATTGGGTGAAACCAGGTTGAGCTGTTCTTCGACCTTGCTGATGAGGTCGTGGCCGCTTTCTTGAAAATGACGGCTCAGGAGGTCATTCGGTTGGTAAGGCATTCAACTTCTCCTTCTGCACAGAGCCATCGGCGTCGACCCTTCAGCGTCGATGCCACGCCACTTCATGTGGCGCTGTCTGCCCAGGCCCATGCCTGGGCGATCCACTTGACCCGACCGGTGATCGAGTCATCCATACCGGCTCTGTTTTTCCCTTGGATGAAAGAAACGTTCGCACAGCGCAAGGTGTAACGGGCGGCACCTTTTCATGCCCTGACAAATGAACGTGGATACCTGAAATCTAGACCCTTGCGATGATTCGTGCTGCCTTGATCATTGCGCCGCAAAGTCTTTCCTGGCAACCGTTTATTGACGATTTGCGAGGTGGTTTCACCGCTCGTCTGAACCCGCCCCGAGTATGCTGTGCTCTGATTTACTAAGTTACAGGTACTACACGACAACTTGGCGTCAAGGGCAGGGCGCAAGGTACAAGCGGTTAAAGGATTTTTCGCTCATTACGAGCGAAGCGCAGGGAGCCGGTAAGCCATGGCCAGGGTCATTCTGGAGATCGATACGCAACTGTATCGATTGCTGAAGTCATCAGCCGAGATCAATCATTTGAGTCTCGAGGAGGAGTGCTGCCGGCGTCTTATGGGCGCGGAGCGGCGTTCACGCTATTTGCAGGCGCTGGTGGCGGAACTGCGCGCCGAGGATGAACAGCGGCGCGCAAAATCCCACTGACTTACTTTTTCTTCTGGGTCGCTTTCGGGCAATCCGATTCCTGGTAGCTGGCAGAGCCCACCGCACGGTTGGTCTTGACCTCGGTGAAGTCATAACGCATGACCGCGCCCTTGGCCATCAGCTTGCGGAAGGACGGGTTGTTGCAGACCGAGGCGCCAAGCTGGAAGTACACGGCCTTGGGGTCGGCGCGCATTTTGTTGGCGTGACTGCTTTGCACGCTCAGGTGGTTGATCAGCGTATTGCCCTCGACCGTGTAGCCCTGATCGAGAATGTCTTCATTGATCGCCCGTGGAGTGCCGACGCTGCTTTGCGTGGCGACGTTGCGCAGCTCTCTGTTCAGATTCTGCTCACTCAAGGACGCAGCCTGAGCGTTGAAGGACGACGCCAGCAGAATGGCAGCGGTGGGAACGATAAGGCGCAGCATGAAACTCTCCTGGGGCAGTGATGGGGGTTTGACCCATCACATGACTGTGCGTTCAGTGGCGGCGAATTATAGGGGAGCGGGCCTGGACGGTACAGGTTTGCTCTGGTGGGTCTGGTAAACTGCCTGCACTTTCACCCTGCGAGTGCTTTTCGTGTCGATCTCTTTTTTCTGCCGTGGCCTGCGATGAACCATGCCCCCAACGCCGTAGCCCGTCTGCGCGACCAGCGCGAAGAGGAAGGCATCAAGCCGATCCAGGCCCGTGGCTGGCGGGCGACTCGTTGCCGCGCGTGCCGCGTGATCGAGAGTCACTGCCTGTGCGCCTGGCGTCCGCAGGTCGAGACCCGCTCCGGAGTGTGCCTGATCATGACCGGCAAGGAAGTGTTCAAACCCAGCAACACCGGCTGGCTGATTGCCGATGTGGTGCGTGACAACCATGCCTTCATCTGGTCGCGTACCGAGGTCGATCAACAGTTGCTGGCGTTGCTGTCCGACCCGCAATGGCAGCCTTATCTGGTGTTCCCGGGTGAATATGTCGCGCCTGAGCGGGTGACTCACAGCGTGGCAGTCGATGACACCCGGCGACCGCTGTTCATCTTGCTGGACGCGACCTGGACCGAAGCCCGCAAGATTTTCCGCAAGAGCCCTTATTTCGACGCGCTGCCGATCCTTAGCCTGTTGCCCGAGAAGCTCTCGCGCTATCAATTGCGCCGTTCCACCCGCAGCGAACACCTGTGCACCGCGGAAGTCGCGGCGTTGTGTCTCGATCTGGCGGGCGATGGAGAGGCGGCATCGGCACTCGATGCCTATTTCGATGTGTTCAGCCAGCATTACCTTGACGCCAAGCGTCAGCTGGAAATGAATGTTTCGACCCCGGCGCACACCGAGTTGATGGCCTATGTTCAGCCAGCAGTGGTATTGATGGACTGATTGTCGCCGATGCTGCAATAAAGTGTGCCGGCCATGTCGCTTGACCACCCCGGTTTCGCTGGGCATGCTTGGCGCCGATTAGGGTGCGGCCAGAGTTTGAAACGCCGTTTTTTGCGTTGAACGTGCCCTGTTGGTGCAGCTCCGTGGCTGTTACCTCGAGTTGTTTTGGCGATGCCCGAATGCATCGGGCGTCCCATGAAAAACAGGATCATTTGAAAAATGGCCACATACGAAATCCTGATTGCCGATGACCATCCGCTTTTTCGTTCCGCCCTGCATCAAGCGCTGACCCTGGGCCTGGGCCCGGATGTGCGCCTGGTGGAAGTGGCGAGCATTGCCGAGCTGGAGACCCGCCTGACCGAAAAGGCTGACTGGGACTTGGTGCTGCTGGATCTGAACATGCCGGGTGCGTACGGTTTTTCCGGGTTGGTGCTGTTGCGCGGCCAGTATCCGCAAATTCCTGTGGTCATGGTCTCGGCCCAGGAAGAAGCGACGATCATGGTGAAATCCCGGGAATTTGGTGCAAGCGGTTTCATCCCCAAGTCCAGCGACCTGAGTGTCATCCAGAAAGCAGTGCGCGCGGTGCTTGATGGCGATGTGTTCTGGCCACCGCAGGCGTTCGAAGCCGTCAGCGTTTCAGATGAAGCCAAGGCGGCCAGCGAAGGCCTTGCCAGCTTGACGCCGCAACAGTTCCGGGTGCTGACCATGGTCTGCGAAGGGTTGCTGAACAAGCAGATTGCCTACGAACTGAGTGTGTCCGAAGCGACCATCAAGGCCCACGTCACCGCAATATTTCGTAAGCTGAATGTGCGCACTCGCACCCAGGCGGCGCTGCTGCTGCAACAACTTGAGTCAATTTCAAGCCATTAAGCGCTGGCACCTTCACGCTTTTTTGACTTTGGTTAATCTAGCTTTCCCACTCCTTTTTTTGGTCAGTTCCTACTCTATGTCACCTTTCAAAGGCCAAACCGGCCTGAAACGTATCCTCAATGCTTCCGGCTACTCGCTGGACGGCCTGCGCGCAGCCTTCACCGGCGAAGCGGCTTTTCGGCAACTGGTGTTGCTCAACGTAATCCTGATCCCGCTGTCGTTCTTCTTGAACGTGAGTCGTGTCGAGCAGGCGTTGCTGATTGCGGTCTGCCTGCTGGCGCTGATCGTCGAGTTGCTCAATTCGGCTGTGGAAGCGGCCATCGACCGCATTTCCCTTGAATTGCACCCGTTGTCGAAAAACGCCAAGGACATGGGCAGTGCCGCGCAATTCGTCGCCTTGACCATGATTGCGCTGGTCTGGGCGGTGATCCTGCTTTAAGCGATCGCTGGCAGGACGATCTCGTCGCTGCGCTGCACCCCGGCGGTGAACGCGCGGCACAGGTCGAGGAACTCACGCATCGCCGAGGTCTGGTACTTCTGCTTGTGCCAGATGAAATAGAACTGTCGCGCCAGGTCCAGGTCCGGGGTCTCCACCGCGACCAGGCTGCCGCGACGGAACGCATCCCGCAGCGCCAGCCGCGAGATGCAGCCTATCCCCAGGCCGGACTCCACGGCGCGTTTGATGGCTTCGGTGTGTTCCAGTTCCAGGCGGATGTTCAGCGCGCTACGGTGATGGCGCATGGCCTGGTCGAAGGTCAGGCGCGTACCTGAACCTTGTTCACGCAAGATCCACGCTTCATGGCTCAGCTCCTCCATGGTCGCGGTGCCGCGTTTGGCCAGCGGGTGCTGTGGCGCGCAAAAGACCACCAGTTCATCTTCGACCCAGCTTTGCACTTCGATGTCCGGGTGGCTGCAATCGCCTTCGATCAGACCCAGGTCAATTTCGTAGTGGGCGACCTGTTGCACAATGTTGGCGGTGTTCTGCACATGCAGCTTTACCTGGCTTTCCGGATGGCGCTGCATGAAACCGCCGATCAACAGGGTCGCAAGGTAGTTGCCAATGGTCAGGGTTGCGCCCACCGCCAATGAGCCGAAACCCGACTTGCCATTGAGCAGGTCCTCGATCTCCTTGGCCTGGTCGAGCAGGGCGACCGCCTGGGGCAGCAGCTGTTTACCCAGGGCGTTGAGGCTCAGGCGTTTGCCGGCGCGATCGAACAGCTGGCAGCTGCACTGGCGCTCCAGCTCGGTGATCGACGTGCTCGCCGCCGACTGCGAGAGGTTGAGCAGGCCCGCAGCACGGGAGACGCTTTCCTGCTGGGCGACGGCGACGAACACTTGAAGTTGACGGAGAGTAAATCGCATATCGATATAACCGATAACCCTTATCTTAATAATCCAGTTAACAGATATTGTCGGCGCTATTAGAATGCGATGCAATTGCGCACCGCCGGTCTCTTCCTGAAAGAGCAAGCGCAGACCCAATCTCCAGGAGTCCCCGTACATGAGCAACATGAACCACGAGCGTGTCCTCAGTGTTCATCACTGGAACGACACTCTGTTCAGCTTCAAGTGCACCCGTGATCCGGGCCTGCGCTTCGAGAACGGTCAGTTCGTGATGATCGGCCTGCAACAACCCAATGGCCGCCCGCTTATGCGCGCTTACTCGATCGCCAGCCCGAACTGGGAAGAGCATCTCGAGTTCTTCAGCATCAAGGTGCCTGATGGTCCGCTGACTTCCCAGCTGCAGCATCTGAAGGAAGGCGACGAGATCATCATCAGCAAGAAGCCTACCGGCACGCTGGTGCTGGATGACTTGAAGCCTGGCAAACATTTGTACCTGCTCAGCACCGGTACCGGTCTGGCGCCGTTCATGAGCGTCATCCAGGACCCGGAAACCTACGAGCGTTTCGAAAAAGTGATCCTGTGCCACGGCGTGCGTTACGTCAATGAAGTCGCCTACCGCGAATTCATCACCGAGCACCTGCCGCAGAACGAGTTCTTCGGCGACGCGCTGCGTGACAAGTTGATCTACTACCCGACCGTGACCCGCGAGCCGTTCGAGAACGAAGGTCGCCTGACCGACCTGATGCGCAGCGGCAAGCTGTTCAGCGACATCGGCCTGCCACCGATCAACCCGCAGGATGACCGCGCCATGCTGTGCGGCAGCCCGAGCATGCTCGACGAGACCAGCGAAGTGTTGAACAGCTTCGGCCTGAAGGTTTCGCCGCGGATGCGCGAGCCGGGTGATTACCTGATCGAGCGTGCATTCGTAGAGAAATAAGCTCCAGCAACCGCTTTTGTTTTACCTGTGGGAGCGAGCCTGCTCGCGATGGGGGTGTCAGTCGACATTAATGTTGGCTGTCACACCGCAATCGCGAGCAGGCTCGCTCCCACAGTTGTTTGCGGCGTTCAGGCTTTTGCGGGAATGATTTCAAGGACCCGGATCAGCTCCGGACTCGGATAGTGCCAGCGCACATCCACATCCCAGAACTGCGCACCATATTCCCGTTCCGGCGCCGGCGCCTGGTACGCCGGACGCGGATCTTGCGCCAGGCATTGCTCAATCAGCTCAACCAGGGGCTCTGCAAGGCGCTGAGCATGCCCGTGAGCCTGTTGCAGGGCCGAGTCCGTCCACTGCACGGCGATAAGCGACGGCGCAGCGCTGGCGATACTGTTGCTGGCTGTGTCGATGATGTCTGCATATGGCACGTAGGGTTTGATATCGAGGATCGGTGTGCCATCCAGCAGATCGATCCCGGATATCCACAGGCGATCCGCTTCGACCTTGTCCAGCTTGACCACGGACTGGCCAATGCCATTGGGCCGGTGGGTGGCGCGCGTGGCGAACACCCCCATGGATTTGTTGCCGCCCAGGCGCGGAGGGCGGACTTTGAGTCGTGGCTTTTCCTCCAGGGCTTGGTGGAACAGGAACAGCAGCCACACGTGGCTGACCTGCTCCAGGCCCTGTACCGCGTCCCCTTTATCGAATGGTGCCACCAGTTCCAGTACGCCACGGGCGGCCGGGGCCAGTTGCGGCTGGCGAGGAATGGCGAACTTCTCCTTGAAGCAGGAGTGCACGAAGCCGATGGGGGAAACGCTGTAGGTCATGGTTTAGGGTCTAGGCAGAATTAAGGCGCGCATGATAACCCGTTCGACCAGCATTCAGTTGTGCCTGTGCCGGCCCCTTCGCGAGCAAGCCCGCTCCCACATTTGATATAGGGTACACAGGAGATCAGTGTGGGAGCGGGCTTGCTCGCGAAGGCCGTAACGCCGATTTCAGAGGCTGAACCCACCATCCAGCGGAATGATGTTGCCGGTCATGTAGGCCCCGGCCGTACTCGCAAGACTGATGGCCAAAGCCGCCATCTCTTCCTCGCGGCCCCAGCGCTTCATCGGGATCAACGCGGTGTCCTGCGCCAATGCCTGCTCATCATTGCCGATATGCTGGGTCATTTTGCTCGGAAAGCGCCCCGGTGCGATCACATTGACGTTGATGTGCTGGCTCACCAGTTCCCGCGCCAGGATCCGCGACAGTTGATGCAAGGCCGCTTTGCTCGGCCCGTAGGCATAGGCCTGTTCGCCAAAGGATGAAATCCCGGCGACTGAACCGATATTGATGATCCGTGCCGGGTTCGCAGGCGAACCCGCCTTGCGTAACAGCGGCAGAAATTGCTGGATGCAGTTGAATACTGACGTCACGTTCAGTTGCATGACCTTTTCCCAGCCCTTGATCGGGTAGCTCTCCAAGGGTGCCCCCCAGGTGGTCCCGGCGTTGTTGACCAGGATATCTAGGTGGGTCATCTGCTCTCCCAGTCGCGTGGCCAGTTGCTGCACGCCTTCTTCCGTGGCCAGGTTGGCGGCCACCGCGTGACAGCGTCCGAGCGCACCGAGCTCATCGGCGGTTTGCCGGCAGGCTTCGACATCGCGGGCACAAACGTAGACGGTAGCGCCAGCCTCGACATAGGCCTTGGCGATCATTTTGCCGATGCCACGGGTGCCGCCGGTCACCAGTGCGGTGCGGCCTTGCAGGGAGAAGTAGGGATGCATGGCGAATCCTGAGGGCTGAAGGTCATTACACCCTAGTCGTCAGTCGCGGTCAGCGGAGCCATTATTTTTGCGCGGAATGAGGGGTCATACGGCGTCGGCCCTTGTAGGAGCTGGCTTGCCAGCGAAGAGGCCCGAGAGCCTTGCGGCGATCAATCAGCCGCTTTCGCTGGCAAGCCAGCTCCTACAAGGTGTTGCAATCAGCCTTGGGGGTTATTGCGGGCGCACGCGCAGGGTCAGGCCCTTGAGGAAGTTGCGCAGCAACTGGTCGCCGCACGGGCGGTAGTTGGTGTGGCCGAACTTGCGGAACAGCGCGCTCAGCTCAGGCTTGGACACAGGGAACTCGGCGGCCTTGAGGATCGCGTGCATGTCGTCTTCTTTCAGTTCGAAGGCCACGCGCAGCTTTTTCAGGATGATGTTGTTGGTCACCGGCACTTCGATGGGCTGCGGTGGACGGCTTTCGTCCTTGCCGCGCTTGAAGATCACCAGGCCGTCGAGGAAATGCGCCATGACTTCGTCCGGGCAACGTACGAAGCCTTCCTCGTCTTCCTCTTTCTTGTCGAGGTAGGTCAGCAGGTCGGCCAGGGTCACGTCCATGCCGCCGAGCTTGATGATCTCGATGACTTTCTTGTCGCTGATGTCGAGCATGTAGCGCACGCTGCGCAGTACGTCGTTATGAATCATGGTGTGCAATCCTGATATTCAGCAGTGGGCGCCGCACAAGCCGCGGCGCCAAAATGTGTGGCGGCGTGAGAGGCCTTAGAACTTCTCTTTGCCGGACAGGTAGCGCCATTGCCCCAGGGGCACCTTGCCGATGGACACGCCGCCGATGCGGATGCGGCGGATGCCCACGACCTTCAGGCCGACGGCCTGGCAGAACAGGGCGATCACGCCCGGTTGCGGGTTCTTCATGGCGAAGCGAAGGCGGTTTTCGTTCTGCCAGCTGGCCTTGACCGGCGGCAGTTCCTTGCCCTTGTAGGTCAGGCCGTGGTTCAGGCGGTTGAGGCCGTGTGCAACCATCTCGCCTTCAACCTCCACCACATATTCCTGCTCGATCTTGCTGGAGTCGGCGGTGAGCTTGCGCAGGATCTTCCAGTCCTGGGTGAACACCAGCAAACCGCTGGCATTGGCCTGCAGGTCGGTGCTGGCGGTCAGGCGCTGGAAGTGGCCCTTGAGCGGGCGCTTGCCGTAGCGATGCTCTTCGCTCAGGGTTTCGGCGCTGATGGTCGCCATGGCGCTGTCCGCGTCCATGCCCGCGGGCACGTTGAGCAGGATGGTCACCGGCTCCGGCGCGGTGGCCTTGGCGTCCTTGTCGAGCTCGACTTTCTGGGTGCCGACCTTGAACTGCGGCTCGTCGACGACTTCGCCGTCGACGGTGACCCAGCCGCCCTCGATGAACAGCTCAGCCTCCCGACGGGAACAGCCGACGAGTTCGATGAGGCGTTTGGAGAGTCGAATCGGGTCAGTCATGACAGGGCCGTAACAAAAAAGGGGTGGGCATTGTACCTGCGTGGCGCCGGTTAATCGCGATTCCATTTGTACCATGCGTTTTTTTGTAGGAGCTGTGTTGTGTCAGCCGTTGCGCGTCAGCTGTTGAGCCTGCCGCAAACGCATATGCAACAACGGATAAGGCTGCCCCATGCCATCGACCTCCGAACGACCGATGACCTCGAAGCCCTGCTTGAAGTAAAACCCCAAGGCTTGCGGGTTCTGTTCGTTGACGTCCAGTTGATCGGCGTTGAGGTTTTCCAGGGCATAACGCAGTAACCGTTTGCCCAGACCCTGGCCCCGATGCGCCGGGTCGATGAAAAGCATCTCGATCTTGCCCGCCGCGACTCCGGCGAATCCGGTAATTCGTTGCTGCGAGTCCTTGGTGCAGATCAGCATCACCGCGTCGAGGTAGCGGGTCAGCACCAGGTTCTTCAACAGTTCGATATAGCTGTCCGGCAGAAAGTCGTGGGTGGCGCGGACCGAGGCCTCCCAGACCCTGGTCAATTCTTCGTAGTCGCTTTGTTTCGGTGTGTGAATGACCGAATGTTGGCGCATGCCAGCCTGCCCCTTGGGTTGTTGGAGATGAGAATCCGTTCCTCACCAAACGATAGCCGTAAAAAAGCCCCGCATCTCTCAAGAGAGCAGGGCTTTCCGTATTTTTTGCGTTTAGATCTGTTCAGCCCACAGGTCGTATTCGTCGGCATCGGTCACTTTGCACCAGACCTTGTCGCCTGGCTTCAGGTTGCTGCCGTTGTCGATGAACACGTTGCCGTCGATTTCCGGGGCATCGAAGAAGCAGCGGCCGACCGCGCCTTGCTCGTCGACTTCATCGACCAGCACTTCGATTTCACGGCCGATACGCATTTGCAGGCGCGCCGAGCTGATGGCCTGCTGGTGCGCCATGAAGCGCTCCCAACGGTCCTGCTTGACGTCGTCGGGGACCACTTCCAGATCCAGGTCATTGGCCGGTGCGCCTTCTACCGGCGAGTACTGGAAGCAGCCGACGCGGTCGAGCTGGGCTTCGGTCAGCCAGTTCAGCAGGTACTGGAAGTCTTCTTCGGTCTCGCCGGGGAAGCCGACGATGAAGGTCGAACGGATGATCAGGTCCGGGCAGATTTCGCGCCAGTTCTTGATCCGCGCCAGGGTCTTGTCTTCGAACGCCGGGCGTTTCATCGACTTGAGCACTTTCGGGCTGGCGTGCTGGAACGGGATGTCCAGGTACGGCAGGATCTTGCCGGCCGCCATCAACGGGATCAGCTCGTCGACGTGCGGGTACGGGTAGACGTAGTGCAGGCGCACCCAGACACCGAGGGTGCTGAGGGCTTCGCAGAGTTCGGTCATGCGGGTTTTCACCGGCGCGCCGTTCCAGAAGCCGGTGCGGTACTTCACATCGACGCCGTAGGCGCTGGTGTCCTGGGAGATGACCAGCAGTTCCTTGACGCCGGATTTGACCAGGCGCTGGGCCTCGTCGAGCACGTCACCGACCGGACGGCTGACCAGCTTGCCACGCATCGACGGGATGATGCAGAAGCTGCAGCTGTGGTTGCAGCCTTCGGAAATCTTCAGGTAGGCGTAGTGGCGCGGGGTCAGCTTGATGCCTTGCGGCGGCACCAGGTCGATCAGCGGGTTGTGGTCCTGACGCGGCGGCACGACTTCGTGCACGGCGTTGACCACCTGCTCGTACTGCTGCGGGCCGGTCACAGCCAGCACGCTCGGGTGCACGTTGCGGATGTTGCCTTCTTCGACGCCCATGCAGCCGGTCACGATGACCTTGCCGTTTTCCTTGATGGCTTCGCCGATCACTTCCAGGGACTCGGCCTTGGCCGAATCGATGAAGCCGCAGGTGTTGACCACCACGACGTCGGCGTCCTGATAGGTGGACACCACGTCATAGCCTTCCATGCGCAGCTGCGTGAGGATGCGCTCGGAGTCGACCAGTGCTTTCGGGCAACCCAGTGATACGAAGCCAACCTTTGGATTGGCCGGCGCAGGAGTGGTGGACATGTCTAACCTCGGTGTTTTGTGACGCCGCTTGCCGGGTTGGGCAAAACCGACGGACGGGCGCTTGAACTGCGCCTCTGATCAAAAAGTGCGCAATTCTAGCGATGAGACGTTCACTTGACCAGCTTTATGCAGGGAAATACGACGAGTGCTGCGCTATGCTTCGCGCCGTTGGGCTTTACCGATTTTTTACAGTCAACAAAACGTCTGTAACAGCAAGTAAAACAGCGCATGCTGCATGACAAAGCATAGTGCTTCTTCGCAGAAGCCCGGGTCTGGGTAGTAGGAGTGGTGGATGGGTCAGGCAAGTAGTCAGGCTGAGGGTGCCGGTCATACGGCGGCCAAGCCTATTGGCATGCTGGTCGCGGCGGTCGGGGTGGTTTATGGCGATATCGGCACGAGCCCGCTGTACACCCTCAAGGAAGTCTTTTCCGGGGGCTATGGCGTACCGGTCAACCATGACGGCGTGCTGGGGATTCTGGCGCTGATCTTCTGGTCGCTGATCTGGGTCGTGTCGATCAAGTACATGATGTTTGTCCTGCGTGCCGATAACCAGGGCGAAGGCGGGATCATGGCCTTGACCGCGCTGGCCCGGCGGGCGGCAGCAGGGCACGCGAAATTGCGCACGATCCTGGTGGTCTGCGGACTGATCGGTGCGGCGCTGTTCTATGGCGACAGCATGATCACCCCGGCGATTTCCGTACTGTCGGCCATTGAAGGCCTGGGGCTGGCATTCGACGGCATCGACCACTGGGTGGTGCCGCTGTCGCTGATCGTGCTGGTGGCGTTGTTCCTGATCCAGCGCCACGGCACTGCGCGCATCGGCATCCTGTTCGGGCCGATCATGGTCACCTGGTTTGTGGTGCTGGGGGCATTGGGTGTCCATGGGATCATCCAGCACCCGGAAGTGTTGCAGGCGATGAACCCGGCGTGGGGCGTGCGCTTCTTCGTGGTGCATCCGGGCATGGGCGTGGCGATCCTTGGCGCGGTCGTGCTGGCGCTGACCGGTGCCGAAGCGCTGTATGCCGACATGGGCCACTTCGGCCGCAAGCCGATTGCCCGCGCCTGGTTCATCCTGGTGCTGCCGGCGCTGGTGCTCAATTACTTCGGCCAGGGGGCGCTACTGCTGGGCGATCCGGAAGCCGCGCGCAACCCGTTCTATCTGCTGGCGCCGAGCTGGGCATTGATTCCGCTGGTCGGTCTTTCGACCCTGGCCACGGTGATCGCTTCCCAGGCGGTGATTTCCGGGGCGTTCTCCCTGACCCGCCAGGCGATCCAGCTCGGCTACATTCCGCGCATGCACATCCAGCACACCTCCAGCGCCGAACAGGGCCAGATCTACATCGGTGCGGTGAATTGGGCGTTGATGGTTGGCGTGGTGCTATTGGTGTTGGGTTTCGAATCCTCCGGTGCCCTGGCCTCGGCCTATGGCGTAGCGGTGACCGGGACCATGCTGATGACCAGTATTCTGGTGTCGGCGGTGATACTGCTGCTGTGGAAGTGGCCGCCGGTGCTGGCGGTGCCGATCCTGCTGGGTTTCCTGCTGGTGGACGGGGTGTACTTCGCCGCCAATGTGCCGAAAATCGTTCAGGGCGGGGCGTTCCCGGTGATCGCCGGTATTGCGCTGTTCGTGTTGATGACTACCTGGAAACGCGGCAAGCAATTGCTGGTGGAGCGTATCGACGAGGGTGGCTTGCCGCTGGAGATTTTCATCAGCAGCATCGCCGTGCAACCACCGCATCGCGTGCAGGGCACGGCCGTGTTCCTCACCGCGCGGCCGGACGCCGTGCCCCACGCGCTGTTGCACAACCTGTTGCATAACCAGGTACTGCACGAGCAGGTGGTGTTGCTGACCGTTGTCTACGAGGATATTCCACGCGTGCCGGCGAGCCGGCGCTTCGAGGTCGAATCCTACGGCGAAGGCTTCTTCCGGGTGATCCTGCATTTCGGTTTCACCGACGAGCCTGACGTGCCGAAGGCGCTGAAACTCTGTCATCTCGATGAACTGGATTTCAGCCCGATGCGCACCACGTACTTCCTCAGCCGCGAGACGGTCATCGCCTCCAAGCTCGAAGGCATGGCCCGCTGGCGCGAGGGGTTGTTCGCGTTCATGTTGCAGAACGCCAACGGCAATTTGCGCTTCTTCAATCTGCCGTTGAACCGGGTGATTGAGTTGGGGACGCAGGTGGAGATGTAGGATCAAAAGATCGCAGCCTGCGGCAGCTCCTACAGGTGTACACATTCCGCTGTAGGAGCTGCCGCAGGCTGCGATCTTTTGGGGACATCACGCATCCATAAAAAAGCCCCCGCAACCAAAAGGCTGCGGGGGCTTTTTTGTGCGGCTCAGATCACTCCTGAGCTTCTGTTTCCTGCGCTTGGCGCTTCTGGATCACGCCCACCAACCGCTGTGCCAGGGCCGGGTAGTTTTCGTCGAAGTGGTGGCCGCCGGGCAATTTGATGACTTCGCCCACGGCGGTCTTGTCGGTACAGCCGCTTTCGTCCACTTCTTCTTCACCGTAGATGCACACCACTTTCGCGGCGGGCAGCTTGGCCATTTCCGGGCCGGTGGCGGCTTCTTTGCCGGCGTTGCCGAGCCAGCCTTCGACTTCGATCTCGAAGCTGCCGGTGCGGGCGAAGGCCAGCAGGATAATGGCGTCGACGCGCTGCTGCTCGGACTCTGCCAGGCGGTTGTAGATCGCTGGCAGCACATCGGCGCCGAACGAGTAGCCGGTCAGGATGAAGCGCTTGGTGCCCCATTTCTGCCGGTAGTGCTGCATCAGCTCGGCGAGGTCCAGGGCGCTTTGCTCGGGGCTCTTGTGCTGCCAGTAGTAGCGCAGGGTGTCGATGCCGACCACGGGGTAGCCGATCTTGGCCATCTCGCCCGCCACGTCGCGGTCGAGGTCGCGCCAGCCGCCATCACCCGACAGGAACAGGGTCACGGTGTCCTTGGCCTGGCCGGCGGGCACTTCTACCACTGGAATCTGCAAGCCGCCCGCGTCCTTGTCGCCACCGACCAGCAGTTTGCGCAGTTCGTTGTTCAGCACTTGCGGCAGGTTGATGTCGTAGTCGCTGATGCTGGTTTCGGCGTTGGGCTGGTCGCGCACGAAACCGGCGCTGGTGTCGTCCGGGTTGTCGTTCCACGCCACTAGCCAATGGCCATGGGCGGCGCTTTTCGGCAGCAGGTGGGTGCAGCCGGGTTTTTCCAGGGCCAGGTCCACCGACACGGCCTGGGCCTTGTCGTTCTTCTGCTCGGACAGCCAGCGCCAGGCCAGCACCGCGCCCGGGCCGATGCCGCTGACCAGCGTGGCCGGGCCTTTCAGTTCCCGCAGGCCCGACTGCAGGGCGCGGCTTTGCAGCAGGCAGTCCTTGGGCAGGATCACCTGGACAATCTCTGCCGAGCCACTACGGCTCAGGGTCAGCAATTGCTTGTCGCTGAGTTTCTGTTCTTCATTGACCGCCACCAACACCTGGGCTTTTGCCGTGGTGCCAGGGATAACCCGGGTCATCGCGGCGCCGTCGTTCGGGGTCAATTGCTCAAGGGTCGGTTCCGGTGCCGGGCGTTTGAGGTACCAGTAGCCACCACCGAGAATCAGGGCAATCACTACCAGGGTGCCCAGTACATAGCGCAGGGAGCGTTGAATCATCAGCGTTTCACCAATCCAGTCAAGCCGCCCGCGATCAGGGCGGCAGTGTCGGCCAAGGCAACCAGCGGATCGAGTCCGGCGGGCACGGCCATATAGCGGGGTTCCCAGTCAGGCTGGAACTTGTCTTTGAAGCGGCGCAAGCCTTGGAAGTTGTAGAGCTGCTCACCACGGCGGAATACCATCGAGCCCAGTCGCTGGGTCAGCGGTGCACCACGCCGGGGTTGCAACCCCGACAACGGCACCATGCCCAGGCTGAAGCGCGCGTATCCGTGACTCTTATAATGTTGGATCAGGCCGACCATCATGAACTCCATGGTCAGCTTGGGGGCGTCCGGGTGCGCGCGCATCAGGTCGAGGCTGGCCAGGTCATGGCCGTAGGTCTCGAGCAGGTTGGCGAACGCCACCGGGCGTCCTTCGAAACGGATCACCGCAATGCGAAAGTGCTTGAGGTAATCGTCGCTGAAGCGGCCGAGGGAGAAGCCTTTCTCGCGCACGTTCTTGCCGGTCAGCCAGGCATCGGAAATTACCTTGAGTTCATCCATCGGCGCCTGGCCCGGCTCATGGATCTCCAGCGACAGGCCGTCGCGGGTGCCACGGTTCCAGGTGTAGCGCAGGTCCTTCATCTCCTTGCCCTTGGCCTCGAGGTCAAAGCGCACGAGATCGACCCTGGCCTCTTCGCCAAGCTTGATCGCGGTCAGGCCGATGTCCATGTAGTACGGCAGGTTCTCCGCGCGCACTTGATAGAACACGGGGCGGGCGTGATGGATGTCGCACAGGTCGCGGAACTGCCAGATCATTTCCGCCCGTTGCTGCCCCGGACCGATCGGGTCATACAGTGCGACGAGGCTGCGGCCGCGGCGGGCATACATCAGGAACGCCTCGTCGTTGGGGTGGAACAGCAGCGCCTTGTCGCCGGTCAGGGCCAGGCCGCCATCCGGCTGGGCGGAGGCCATGAGGATCTTGCTCGCGCGCGCAAGCTCATCGGGTGTCGGCAGGTGGATCACCGGGCGAGCGGTGCGCAGCAACCAGGTCAGGGACACCACCACCAGCAGGACCGCCGCGCCGAGCAGCGAGCGCAAGCCACGGGGGGCATCGGCATCGAGGGTGAACTGCCACCAGAGTTGGTGGCTGTACGGAACGTCCTGATAGGCGAACAGCAGCAGCCACATCGAGGCGCCGAGCACGCACACGCTGGCCACCAGGTAAAGGGGCGAGAACGGCAGTTCGGTCAGGCGGCTGGGGCGATAGAACGAGCGGCGGAAAACCCCCAGCAGGCTCGCCGTCAGCACCATCAGAGTGGCTTCCTCCCAGTCGAACCCTTTGAGCAGGGAGAGCAGGGCGCCGACCAGCAGCAGAATGGTGGTCAGCATCCACGCCGCCGACAGGCGACGACGCAGGCCTTGGGCCAGCAACAGGCACAACACGCCGATCAGGCTGGCGCCAAAGTGCGAAGCGTCGACCAGGCGGTGCGGGATCAGAAAGCCGATGTGTTCAAGGCGCGTGTCGATTTCCGGGGTCGCGCCGGAGAACAGCAAGACCACGCCGGACAGGAAGACCAGCACCGCCAATATTGGCGCGGCCAGGCCGGAAGCGGCGCGCAGGGTCTGGCGAGTCTGGAACAGACGCTGGCCTTCACTGATCAGCAGGAACAGGCAGGCCACCAGCATCGGCAGCACCACATAGATCAGGCGATAGAGCAGCAGGGCGGCAGCCAGTGGTGCGGCGCCGAGTGTGTCGGAGAAGGCCGCGAGCAAGATGGCTTCGAACACGCCGACCCCGCCCGGCACATGGCTGAGCACGCCAGCGGCCAGGGCCAGCAGGTAAACCAGGAGAAACGCGCCGAACGGCGGCGCCTCCGGCAACAACAGATAAAGCACGGTGGCGGCGGCGGCCACGTCCAGTGCGGTAATGATCAGTTGGAGGAAGGTCAGGCGGCGCCCGGGCAGGCGCAAGGTGCGGCGGCCGATCCTGACCAGCAGGTTGTCGGCGTAGGGTTGTTCCGGCAGGCGACGGCGGTAGATGCCGATGGCCAGTACCGTGAACAGCAGCAACACAGCCGTCGCCAGGGTGCCCAGCAAGACTTGCGAAAGCCCCAGGGCGGCGGAAGCGTCGGGCAGGTCGCTGAGTGTCGCCAGCGCGGCGAGCGGGGGCAGGGCGCAGCCGAGCGAGAGGCTGGCGAACAGTGTCATGCGCGCGACTTCGGTCGCCCCAAGGCCATGGCGCGCATACAGGCGGTAGCGAACCGAGCCGCCGGACAGCATCGAAAGGCCAATGGCATTGCCGATGGCAAAAGCGGTGAAACCGCCCAGTGCCAGGGTTCGCGGGGCCAGGCTCACGCCGGCGTAGCGGCTGGCGGACCATTCGTAACCCAGCAAGATGATGAAACCGACGACGGTAGCGCCCAGCGCGCCCAGCAGTGCCGGTTGCGGAACCTCGAGGATCGAGTCGTGCAACGCGTTCAGGTCGAGCTCGCTCAACAGGTGACGACAGGCAATCAGCGCGATGGTGAACAACAACAGGGTGACCGCCAGGCCGATGGGTTGGCGGTATTTGCTGATTCGATCAAGCAAGCGCAGGCGTTGCGCCTTGATCGGTTGTGTCGCTGTGACGGTGTCTTGTGGATCAGACGAGTTGGCGCGCATCAATCACCTCTTGGATTGTGCGCGACAGGATGGGGGTATCCAGCCAAGTTACCAATCCCTGTAGAAAAAAATAATCACAAATATTAACGCCCGGCACCGAGTCCCGGTCACGGTTCGTCGACAGTCGTAGAGGGCTCAGCCTGGGATTGAGCATAGTCGGAACTCAGTGAATCGGTGACCCGGAGGGCTCACTGAAGAGTGACAGGTCATTGTTGCGAAAGGACTTTTTCAACAGATACAAAAAAGGCCACTCTTTCGAGTAGCCTTTTTTGATGTTTGGTTGCGGGAGCCGGATTTGAACCGACGACCTTCGGGTTATGAGCCCGACGAGCTACCAGACTGCTCCATCCCGCGTCTGTGTGGCGGCATTCTATAGAGAATCGCCGGGGTGTCAACCGTTAATCCCCAATTGGGTCAAATAAGTGTGAGAAAGGGCAAAACAGGGGAGGAGGTGACTTAAGTTTCGGAATCTGAACGATTTCTGATAATAGCGTGCTGCGAGTTGTGGCATGCCGATGACAAAACTGACGCGCACAAAAAAGGCCACTCTTTCGAGTAGCCTTTTTTGATGTTTGGTTGCGGGAGCCGGATTTGAACCGACGACCTTCGGGTTATGAGCCCGACGAGCTACCAGACTGCTCCATCCCGCGTCTGTGTTGGCCATTCTATAGAAATACGCGGGTGTGTCAACCTGCTATTTTGATAAAACCTGTTCCTGTTCAATCGCTTAGCTGTAAATTGCCGCACTCTGGAGGCCTGAGAGGCAGGCATGGCAAGGGCTGCGGCTCTATTGCAGCGAACTTCTCGATTGAGAAAATAAATTTCTGGCCGGTTCCAACGAATGAAAAAGATCCGTCCGGGTACTGGTGCTATATACAGTTGTCAGTGAGATACTGTTTTTCCTACACCGCGTGACGCTATTTCTACTTCATGAACACCGCGTTGAAATGACCCAGCGAAAGATCATCCACGTCGATTGTGACTGTTTTTACGCCGCCATCGAGATGCGGGACGACCCGCGCCTGGCTGGAAAACCCCTGGCGGTAGGCGGGTCGGCGGACCGGCGCGGGGTGATTGCCACCTGCAACTATGAAGCGCGGGCCTATGGCGTGCGCTCGGCCATGTCCTCCGGGCATGCTTTGAAGCTGTGCCCGGACCTGACGATCGTGAAGCCGCGCATGGAAGCTTATAGAGAAGCGTCCAGGGAAATTCACACGATCTTTCGCGATTACACCGAGATCATCGAGCCGCTTTCCCTGGATGAGGCCTACCTCGATGTGTCGGACAGCGCGCATTTTGGCGGCAGTGCGACGCGCATTGCCCAGGACATTCGCCGGCGCGTCTCCAATCAGTTGCACATCACCGTCTCTGCCGGGGTGGCGCCCAACAAGTTCCTGGCCAAGATCGCCAGCGACTGGAAAAAGCCCAACGGCTTGTTTGTCATCACCCCGGATCAGGTCGAGGCGTTTGTCAGCGGCTTGCCAGTGAGCAAGTTGCACGGGGTGGGTAAAGTCACCGCCGACAGGCTGGGCAAGCTCGGCATCGTCGACTGCTCGCAACTGCGCGAGTGGAACAAGTTGGCGCTGGTGCGCGAATTCGGCAGTTTTGGCGAGCGACTCTGGAGCCTGGCCCGTGGGATCGATGATCGCCTGGTGCATAACGACAGTCGCCGCCAGTCCATCAGTGTCGAAAACACCTACGACGTCGACTTGCCGGACCTGCGCAGCTGCCTGGACAAACTGCCGGAACTGCTGGAAACCCTCGCATCGCGCATGGCGCGAATCGACAGCAGCTATCGGCCGGGCAAACCCTTCGTCAAAGTGAAGTTCCATGATTTCACCCAGACCACGCTGGAGCAGGCCGGGGCAGGGCGGGATCTGGGCAGTTATCAGTTGTTGCTGACCCAGGCGTTCAACCGTGGAGGCAAACCGGTGCGGTTGTTGGGGGTGGGGGTGAGGCTGGAGGATCTGCGGGGTGGGTTCGAGCAGATGGAGTTGTTTGAGCGTTAAAAATCAAAAGATCGCAGCCTGCGGCAGCTCCTACAGGGGAATGTGAACCCCTGTAGGCGCTGCCGAAGGCTGCGATCTTTTAACAGGTGCCTCAGTTCGGTCGGGGATCCGCCGCCACCAGTCGCCCGGCATCCTTGGTCAGGGACTTGAGGAATTCGGTCTGCAACTCCGGATCGTTGCGGGTCAGCTCGATCAGGCTTTGTTCCAGCTCGGTGGCTTCTTCTTCCAGGCCCAGCTCCGACAGGCGCTTGACCCGGTGCACCCACTGGCTCACTTCGTCGTCTTCAAGGTCGTCGTAAATCAACCCGTGGGCTTCGAGCAACTTGCCGCGCAAGGTGCTGCTGACGGCCAGCGACGAATCGCTGTGCACATCGTCCTTGGCGTCCTGGACGTTGATCTGCAGCTTGCTCAGGTGGTTGAGGTCATGTTCGGCGAACGGGCTGTCCAACAGGTTCAGGCGCAAGACGCCGTTCTTGTCGGTGCTCATCTCGAAGGTTTCCTTGCCGGCCTTGACTTCGACCGGACGCTCGCTCCAGGGCAGGCTCGAATACTCCGTGCGCTTGTCGAGCTGGACTTCGTCGATGCCGGCCAGGTTCTGCTGGGCGCGTCCGTGGGACTGCACGTTCATGAACGGGTTGAGCCCGGCGAAGCCGTAGCTGAACCAGTCCCGGGTCATGCTGTCTGGCAGATTGCCCAGGGCGAACACGTTGGCCACATTGGCGCCGACACCGGCCACCACCGCGACCGCGCCCAGCGGGATCTCATAGACCTCCCGCCAGGGTTGGTACGGGGTGTAGCGATCGTAATGGCGGGTGACCTCGAACTCGGTGACTTCAAAAGTCTTCTGCTCGTGGATTTTCACCCGGCGTTGCGGCAGCTCAAGCACCTTGGGCTCGCCAACATCGATCTGCAGGCTGTGATCGAGCAGTTTGCGCTCGACACGTTCCTCGTGCTCGCTGCGTTGTGACATGTGATTGGCACAGCCGCTGACCAGCAGGGCGCCGCACAGGGCGGCACCACCGAGGCCTAAGGTGTTTCGCTTGAACATGACGTCTCTATCTGGTTTCAGCGGCGGATACGGGCCTGAAGGAAAGGCAGCACGTCGGCGACCGGCAGCGCTTGCGGCTCGGCCTCGGTACGGCTCTTGTACTCCAGGTTGCCTTCGGCAAGACCGCGGTCGCTGACCACGATCCGGTGAGGAATGCCGATCAGCTCCATGTCCGCGAACTTGATGCCCGGGCTGGTTTTCTTGTCGCGGTCGTCCAGCAGCACTTCGAAGCCGGCGGCAGTCAGTTCTGCATACAGCTTGTCGGTGGCTTCGCGAACCAGTTCGGTTTCGTAGCGCAGTGGCACCAGGGCGACCTGGAAGGGCGCCAGGGTGTCGCTCCAGATGATGCCCTTGTCGTCGTTGTTCTGCTCGATGGCAGCCGCGACCACGCGGGACACGCCGATGCCGTAGCAACCCATTTCCAGGGTGACCGGCTTGCCGTTCTCGCCCAGCACTTCGCACTTCATCGCCTTGCTGTACTTGTTGCCCAGCTGGAAGATGTGCCCGACTTCGATGCCGCGCTTGATTTCCAGGGTGCCCTTGCCATCCGGGCTTGGGTCGCCGCTGACCACGTTACGCAGGTCGGCCACGGTCGGTACTGGCAGGTCGCGTTCCCAGTTCACGCCGAAGTAGTGCTTGTCGTCGATGTTGGCACCGATGCCGAAATCGCTCATCAGCTCGACGGAGCGGTCGATGATGATTGGCAGCGGCAGGTTCAACGGGCCCAGGGAACCGGCGCCGGCGCCAATGGCGTCACGCAGTTCGGCATCGCTGGCCATGACCAGCGGGCTGGCCACGCCTGGCTGGTTCGCCGCCTTGATTTCGTTCAGTTCGTGATCGCCACGGATGATCAGGGCAATCAGCTTGCCTTCTTCCTCAGCGTGCACGATCAGGGTCTTGATGGTCTTCTCAATCGGCAGATTGAATTTTTCCACCAGCGCGGCAATGGTCTTGGTGTCCGGCGTGTCGACCAGGCGCAGTTCTTCGGTCGCAGCGGCGCGCGAGGATTCGCGTGGCACGGCTTCGGCCTTCTCGATGTTCGCCGCGTAGTCGGAACCGTTGCTGAAGACGATATCGTCTTCGCCGGACTCGGCCAGCACGTGGAACTCGTGGGAACCGGCGCCGCCGATGGAGCCGTTGTCGGCTTCCACAGGGCGGAACTTCAGGCCCAGGCGGGTGAACACGTTGCAGTACGCCTGGTGCATGCGGTCGTACGTAACCTGCAGCGAAGGCTGGTCAGCGTGGAACGAATAGGCGTCCTTCATGATGAATTCGCGGCCGCGCATCAAACCGAAGCGTGGACGGATCTCGTCACGGAATTTGGTCTGGATCTGATACAGGTTGATCGGCAGCTGCTTGTAGCTGCTCAACTCGTTGCGCATCAGGTCGGTGATGACTTCTTCATGGGTCGGGCCTGCGCAGAAATCGCGACCGTGGCGATCCTTGAAGCGCAGCAATTCAGGGCCGTACTCTTCCCAGCGCCCGGATTCCTGCCACAGCTCAGCCGGTTGAGTGCTCGGCATCAACACTTCGAGCGAGCCGGCGGCGTTCATTTCTTCGCGAACGACGGCTTCGACCTTGCGCATCACTCGCAAGCCCATCGGCAGCCAGGTGTACAGGCCCGAGGCGAGTTTGCGGATCATGCCGGCGCGCAGCATCAGCTGATGGCTGATCACGACCGCGTCGGAAGGCGTTTCTTTCTGTGTGGCAAGCAAAAATTGACTGGTGCGCATGGTTGGCCGTTATCGATTGCTGATGACGAGAAATGACGGAGCATTGTACGGGCGAGTTCCGCTGGCGTACAGGCGTGCGGTCGGTGCGGTGGCAGCAGGACGGAATTGACTCCGTCCTCTGTAGGAATTCTGCGGGTGTTTCCTAGGATTCTTCCACGACCTGGGTCGGAACCGGTTCAGGCGTTGGTGTCGGACCGGCGCGACGGTTCTCCTGGAACCAGTGCAGGGCGATCAGCAGCAGCGTCGGAACGCCCAACAGGGCGGTGATCAGGAAGAAATTGTGATAGCCAAACTTCTCTACCATGACCCCCGAATAACCACCGATCAGGCGCGGCAACAAGAGCATGATCGAACTGAGCAGGGCGTACTGGGTGGCGGAGAACTTGAGGTTGGTCAGGCTCGACAGGTAGGCGACGAACGCCGAGGTCGCCAGGCCCGAGCTGAAGTTGTCCAGGGAAATGGTCAGGATCAGCATGTTCAGGTCGGCGCCCATGTCGGCGAGCATCAGGAACAATATATTGGTGCCCGCCGACGCGACACCGCCGATGAACAGGATCGGCAGGATGCCAAAGCGCACGATCAGCAGGCCGCCCATGCCGGCGCCCACCAGGGTCATGATCAGGCCGAAGATCTTGCTGACGCTGGCGATCTGGTCCTTGGTGAAACCCATGTCGATGTAGAACACGTTGGCCATCACGCCCATCACCGTATCGGACATCCGATAGGTGGCGATCAGCCCCAGCAGCAGCAGCGCTTGCCAGCGATAACGCAGGATGAAGTCGTTGACCGGCGTCAGCACCGGCGCCAGGCCCCGGCGGCCCATGGCCGACAGGCACAGGGCGGTGAGCGTGGTGTAGAGGATGGCGCGCAGGAACGCGCGGTCTTCGAGCAGCAGGTCGAGCAGGCTCACGCCTTCGAACAGCACGCTGGCAAAGTCGGTGTTGTACAGCTGGGTAAACATGGCTGGCACGGACACCAGCAGCACGATCAGGACGAACACCGAGGCCAGTTGATGGACGAAGCTGTAGCGCCCGGCTTGCAGTTGCGTACGCAGCGGTACGGCAGGTTCGCGCATGAACAACGAGGTGAGCAGTGCCGGGACCATCAAGGCGCCGAACAGCAGGTAAGTGCCGGCCCAGGCCGAATGCTTGTAGTTGAAGCCGGTGGAGCCGAAGCCTTCGGCGAAGAACAGGGCGCCGGCCGTGGCCAGCAGCGCCGCGATGCGATAACCGGACATGTAGCTGGCGGCGAGCGCCGCCTGGCGACTGTCGTCGGCGATTTCCAGGCGGTAGGCATCCACTGCAATGTCTTGCGTGGCCGAGGCGAAGGCGACGACCACCGCGATGGCGATCAGCCAGGACAAATGCTTTTGCGGGTCACAGAAGCCCATCCCGACCAGGCCGAGAATCACCAGCCCTTGCGACAACACCAGCCAGGAACGGCGTCGGCCGAGTTTGCCGAGCAACGGCAGGCGCCATTGGTCGAGCAGGGGCGACCAGACCCATTTGAAGGCATACGCCAGGCCGATCAGGCTCGCGTAGCCGATGGTTTCGCGCGCCACACCGGCTTCACGCAACCAGACCGAAAGCGTCGAGAACACCAGCATGTAGGGCAAGCCGGCGGCGAAACCCAGCAATAACAGTACAAGCGTCGAAGGGCTGGCATAGGCAGCAAGCGCGGCGCGCCAGGTTTTACGGGGCATGGGCTGGAGTCTGCCTCAAGAAATACGGAAACAAAGCGCGCACTCTAACCGCTGTGCTCTACCGGGCGCCACCCATGACGCTGAATATCAACACGATTGTTCTGGATACTGATGCCCTCCATGCGCAACCGCGCGCGCTGTTCGTCCCCGGAGGGACTGCCTGCGGGCAGGCTCAGGCGCCCGCCGGCACCGAGTACGCGGTGCCAGGGTAATTTGCTGTCGCCGGGCAGTTGGCTCAGTGTCCTGCCGACCCAGCGAGCGGCGCGACCCAGTCCCGCCAGTTCGGCGAGTTGACCATAACTCACGACCTTGCCTTCGGGAACTGACGCGAGCGTCAGGTAGAGCGCCGTGCGTCGGATTTGCGCGGGACTGTCGGGTTGTTCTGTCGGCTCGATCACGTTCGCAGTTCCTGAAGTCGTTCGCAGTACCGTCTGTAGGGTAAATGCTGGATCGCCAATTGAGAAATGAACTCAATAGAAATAGTTGGGTCAGTCCTTGCTAGGGTCTTATTCCTGCGGATAATGCCGACTTTTTTTCGCGAACCTGAGCCTTTTATTTGCTTATGTTGTCCAGAACCTTGCTATGCCTCGCTGTCGTCACTGCCTCCACTCCCTTGCTCGCGGATACCGTCTGGTTGAAGAACGGTGACAAGCTGAGCGGCAAGATCATCCTGTTCGATGGCGGCAAGTTGCTGGTCCAGACCGAATATGCCGGTGCAGTGCCGATCGACTGGAAGCAGGTCAAGACCCTGGAAAGTGATCAGCAACTGCTGGTCAAGCAGGACGCCTACACCGGCGAGAAGGCCAAGTCGCTGCACGCGGCGGATGACGGCAAGGTGACCTTGGAAAACGGTGATGGGCCCAAGACGGTAGAGCTGGCGAGTGTCCAGCAAATCCTCAAGCCCAAGCCGGTGGTCGAGGATCTGGTGTGGAAAGGCAATATCGATGCGGCCCTCGATTACCAGCGTGCCGAGAAAGATACCGATGATTACGACATCGACTTCAAGACCACTGCGCGTCATGGCCGCTGGCGGCACATCGCAGAAGGCGAGTACAACCGCGAGTATCAGGATGACGTGACCACCACGGACAATTGGCGGGGAGAGTACTCCCTCGACCGTTTCCTGACGGATAAATGGTTCTGGCAAGGTCGCCTGGTGTACAAGCGTGACAAGGTCGAAGACCTTTCCCGCCAGCGCACCGTCGGTACCGGTCCTGGTTATCAGTTCTGGGATGACGAGCTGGGCGCATTCTCCCTGGGCTCGCTGGTCAATCGCACGGATTACCAGTTCAGCGATGGCAGCAAGGAGAACTTCTATTCTGTTGCGATGAAGTGGGACTACAACCGCTACCTGATTGGCAAGAAAGTGGAGTTCTTCACCAATGGCGAGGTGGGCAAGCCGCTGTCGGGCGTGGCCGAGTATGCGCTGGATGCCGAGATGGGGCTGCGTTACAAGGTGACGGATTGGGCGTCACTGAACCTCAAGGCCGAGCGAGACATCATCGACGGGACTGATGATGCTGACCTGGACAAGACCCGGTACACGGCAGGGTTTGGCGTGACCTGGTAAGACGCAAAAAGATCGCAGTCTGCGGCAGCTCCATGTAGGAGCTGCTGAAGGCTGCGATCTTTTTTTGCCTGTGAAAAACCTGCAGGCACAAAAAAGCCCCGCTGTTGAGGGCGGGGCTTTTTACTAAAGCAAGTACAAGTTAGATAACTTGAACTTCTTCAGCTTGCATGCCTTTCTGACCGCGGGTAGCGATGAAAGAAACCTGTTGGCCTTCTTTCAGGCTTTTGAAGCCGTCGGATTGGATAGCTTTGAAGTGAACGAACAGGTCGTCACCGGATTGTGGAGTGATGAAGCCGAAGCCTTTTTCATCGTTGAACCACTTAACGGTACCGGTTTGGCGATTAGACATGGTGTAACTCCTTGAACAAAGATAACTGCGACTCAGGAAAAACCCTGGCCGAGACTGAGTGCAAAGAGCAGGAAAAATTCTTGTAGATGGTTGGATCGAAATTCAACATATCGTGTAGAGATTCTCAGTGACACAAGCAGCACAGTGACGCCACCTTAACCCTTTTTCCGGAACGTGCCAATGCTTCTTGCGAAGGTTTCTCTGTTTTAAGGATCGACGGTGTGTCGGTTCGTCGCCAACGCAGGTAATTCCTGGATGTCCGGCGAGAATTGCAGCGCGCACTTTGAACCCGGCGGCGCGCCCGGTAAGATGCCGGACAGATTTTTTCCACCTCGCTATTCAGGACACCCGCCATGAGCATCAAATCGGACAAGTGGATTCGCCGCATGGCGCAGGAACACGGCATGATCGACCCTTTCGTCGAGCGCCAGGTGCGTGGCAGCGACGATAGCCGTGTGATCTCCTACGGCGTGTCCAGCTACGGCTACGATGTGCGTTGCACCAACCACTTCAAGGTGTTCACCAACATCAATTCGGCGATCGTCGACCCGAAAAACTTCGATGCGGGCAGCTTCGTCGACATCCACAGCGACGTGTGCATCATTCCACCGAACTCCTTCGCCCTGGCCAGCACCGTCGAATACTTCCGCATCCCGCGTAACGTATTGACCATCTGCCTGGGTAAAAGCACCTACGCCCGCTGCGGCATCATCGTCAACGTGACGCCGCTCGAGCCTGAGTGGGAAGGCCACGTGACCCTGGAATTCTCCAACACCACCAACCTGCCGGCGAAAATCTACGCCAACGAAGGCGTGGCGCAGATGCTGTTCCTTGAGTCGGACGAAGAGTGCGAAGTGTCTTACAAGGACCGTGGCGGCAAGTACCAGGGCCAGCGTGGCGTCACTCTGCCGCGCACCTGAGTCAGCCGTCTGACGAACCGTGGGAATTCCTGGGCGAGCGTACACTCTATGGAGTGTACTGTTCCGATCTGCGCAAGGCGGGTCGGGCCATCGCCCAGGAGTGCTATATGAAGATCGACCCCCGTATCAGTGCCGAACTGGCAAGGCTTGAGCCCAATCAGGTTGGCGTTTTGGCCTGGTCCTTGTTGGCACATCCGCCAATCAGCATGGCCGGTGGCATCCCCGGCCAGCCTGATCCCGATACCCCCAACGAACAACCGACCGAACCTGGTGAGCCGACGCTGCCCGACGAGCCGCCTCCCGCGCCGGTCGCCTGAGATATTCTCCTGTACCTGTGGGAGCGGGCTTGCTCGCTAAGGTCGTCAACGATTACGCGGGCTTCCTGACAATACGCGGTGCCCTTACGTCCATCGCGAGCAAGCTCGCTCCTACAGGGGCGGGTACACCGGCCATACTTCGTTGTCGCCGATGACAAAAATTCTGCAGTCGTCACCCCTTTCAACCTGATAGCCACCGGTGAACGCGCCGAAGGCCGGAAGCAGGCTGATTTCCTCGCCAAGCCTGAAACAGGCCAGCCGCAGGGTCTGCCGACCCCGACCGTGGAGCCGATAGACCGGATGCACGTGACCGGCAAGCACATGCCGATGCGGATGCGGCTCGGGTTCGTGCTGCAAGGCGAATGGCCCCAGCAACAACGGCTCAGGCACCACGCGAATGTTCAACGAGGCCGGCGGATCCCCGGCGCGCTTGTCGTGGTTACCGCGAATCAGCGTCATGGCCAGCTCGGCGTTGCGTGCTCTCCAGTCAGCCAAGGCTTTCAGCGTGGCGCTCGCATGAGAGCCCGGACCGTGAAGAAAGTCCCCGAGGAAAATCAGCTGGCGGCAGGGCAGGGTGGCCAGTAGTCCATCGAGCACGGCGATATTGCGGTGGGTGGTGCCTTGGGGCACCGGTTGGCCAAGGCTGCGGTAAGCGGCGGCCTTGCCGAAATGCACGTCGGCGATCAACAGGGCTTGTTGCGCGGGCCAGTAGATCGCTTTTTCCGGCAGCAGCCAGAGCTCCTCGCCGGCCAGTTGCACAGGGTAGGGCGTACTCATCAGGCTTTCCCTGTACTGGCGGTTTTCTCGAGGTCGCTGACCATGCGCCGGATGCGGTCGGCGAGTTTTTCTGAACTCATGCTCTCGCGCATGCGTTCCACCAGCAGTGGAAACCCAAGTGGCGTAGGACGTTTGACGTGATGCAGGTCGAGACTGAGTGAACTGATGTGCGTCAACGTCTGTTCCAGGCGATGAATATCCAGTTCCTCCCGTAGGACTTCTTCGCCGGCCTGGGCCAATAGCAGATTGCCTGCGTCGTACTGTTTGAACACTTCGAAGAACAACCCGCTCGAGGCTTGAACTTGCCGTGTGCTTTTCGGTGCGCCGGGGTAACCGGCGAACACCAGCCCGGCGATCCGGGCGATTTCTCGAAAGCGCCGCAAGGCCAGCTCTCCGGCATTCAGGCTGGCGACTACGTCCCCCAGCAAATGCTCTGGGCTCAACAACCCCGGGTTCAGTGCTTGTACCCAATCCACAGGGGTGGCGCTGAGCAGTTCCAGTCCATAGTCATTGACCGCGATGGAAAACGTCAGAGCCTGCTGCTGGCTGACTCGCCACGCCAGCAAACTCGCCAGGCCCAGGTGCACTTGGCGGCCGGCGAAGGGATACAGGAAAAGGTGCCAGCCCTCACGGGACTTCAGCGCCTCGGCCAGCAACGATTGCGACGTCGGCAAGCCAGACCAGCGTTGCTGCACCTCCAGCAGTGGACGCAATGCCTGCATTTCCGGGCCGCTGAACTCGCCGCGCGCCGCCGCACTGAACCGCTCCACCACCGCTTGCGCCAGTTCATTGGAAAGGGGCATGCGCCCGCCATTCCAGCGCGGTACCGCGGCTTTTTTCACGGTGCTGCGCTTGACATAGGCGGTCATGTTTTCCACGCGCACCAACTCCAGCAGGCGACCGGCAAACAGAAAACCGTCACCCGGCTTGAGCCGCGCGATGAAGCCTTCTTCGACACTGCCCAGTTGCTTGCCACCGCCGCCCTTGCTCCAGAACTTCAATTGAATGCTCGCGTCGCTGACAATCGTGCCGATGCTCATGCGGTGGCGCCGGGCCAGTCGCGCATCGGGTACACGCCAGATGCCCTGATCATCCGGTTCAACCCGGCGGTAATCCGGGTAGGCTGTCAGGGAAAACCCGCCATGGCGTACGAAAGCCAGGGCCCAGGTCCAGTCCGCCACGCTGAGATCGCGATAAGCCCAGGCTGTGCGGACCTCATCAAACAACTCATCGGGCACAAACCCACCGCCCAGGGCCATGCTGACCAGGTGCTGGACCAGCACATCCAGGGGTTTATGGGGGGAGTTTCGCGGTTCGATCCGGCGCTGCGCTACTGCATCCTGTGCCGCCGCGGCTTCGATCAGCTCCAGGCTGTGGGTCGGCACCAGGGTCACCCGTGAAATTCGCCCCGGCGCATGCCCCGAACGCCCCGCACGCTGCATCAGCCGCGCCACGCCTTTGGCCGAGCCAATTTGCAGCACCCGTTCCACCGGCAGGAAATCCACTCCCAGATCCAGGCTGGAGGTGCAGACCACCGCCTTGAGTTGACCTTCCTTGAGGGCGCGTTCCACCCAGTCGCGGGTTTCCCGGGACAACGAACTGTGATGCAGTGCGATCAGCCCGGCCCAGTCCGGCCGGGCTTCAAGCAAGGCCTGGTACCAGATTTCCGATTGCGCTCGCGTATTGGTGAAGACCAGGCTGCTGGCGCTTGCATCCAGTTGCGCGGCGACCTGCGGCAACATTTTCAGGCCGATATGTCCGGCCCATGGAAAGCGTTCGATCCCGGGCGGCAGCAGCGTGTCCACCTGCAGTTTCTTGGGCGTGCGGCCTTGAACGCTGATGCCGCCGCCCTGTGGGATCAATACCTGTTCGGCGTGGGACTGATTACCCAAGGTCGCGGATACGCCCCACACGATCAATTGCGGATGCCAGCGGCGCAGACGGGCGAGGGCCAGTTGCAGTTGCACGCCGCGTTTGTTGCCAAGCAATTCGTGCCATTCGTCGACCACCACCATGCGCAAGGTCGAGAGCGCTGTTTGGGCGTCGGCTCGGGCGAGCATCAAGGTCAGGCTTTCCGGGGTGGTAATCAGCGCGGTTGGCAGGCGTCGGCTCTGGCGCGCCCGTTCGCTGCTGCTGGTATCGCCCGTGCGCAGGCCGACACTCCAGGGAATCTGCGAATCCTGCAGCGGCGCCTCCAGTGCGCGGGCCGTGTCGGCGGCCAAGGCGCGCATGGGGGTTATCCACAATACGGTCAGGGGAGCGGCCACAGGTTTGCGTTTGCGAGGTGTTTCAAGCGCAGGCGAAGAGTGGGCGAAGCGATTGAGCGCGCCGAACCAGACCGCGTAGGTTTTGCCGGCGCCGGTGCTGGCGTGCAACGAACCGGACTGTCCTTGTTTTACTGCGGCCCATACCTGTTTCTGAAAGTCGAACGGCTTCCAGTCGCGCGCGGCAAACCAGCGTTTTGCGAAGTCGGTGGTGGTTCCCATGCCGGCGGTGTGCGCTCTGAGAGTGTTCCTTCAGTGACCACGGCGCAGCGCGAAAGGTTTAATGACTGAACGCGATTCAGAATTTCTCATATTCGGAAATAACTGTGTGTTTGGTTGAAACCTATTGGCCGATTGGCCGTGGTTTTATCGCAGCGCTGTTGTCCATGAACATGAAAAGGAACATTCAGATGAAGTCAGTTCGTACGGGGCATTTGCACGCCGATATGATCACGGAGGGTGGGAGGCATCTCGCGTTTCGAGCAGCGCCAATGCTCGAATACTACGAGTTGCCAGGCCTGCACTGCCTTGGGGCGAGCAATGGTAAGGACAAAACGTTTTACATCTATCTGCCGCAGGGTATCGAGAGTGGCGGATTTCCTCTGGGGCTGTGTGAGCGCTCGCCCATGATCATTCATGTGACGGGCGACTCGGAAACGGAGTTGTATCGAGGGTCGCTTGATTTGATGGTAGGGGGCGACGCACAGTTTGCCGGAAGTTTCCGTGGCCTGGACGCCGAAGGTATCGAGGTGGAGAACGGCAGCTTCAGGCTCGAGCACGCCAGTGGCTGAGTTTCAAATGAAAGGGAAGCCCGTGCTTCCCTTTCATCGGCGACCGTTACTTCAGGTTGCCGCTGAGGAACTGCTTCAGGCGTTCGCTCTTCGGGTTGCCCAGCACGTCCTCCGGCGCGCCTTCTTCCTCCACCAGGCCCTGGTGCAGGAACAGCACCTGGCTCGACACTTTGCGCGCGAAGCTCATTTCGTGGGTGACCATGATCATGGTCCGGCCTTCTTCGGCCAGGCCCTGGATCACCTTGAGCACTTCGCCCACCAGTTCCGGGTCCAGCGCCGAGGTCGGTTCATCGAACAGCATCACTTCCGGCTCCATCGCCAACGCGCGGGCAATCGCCACCCGTTGTTGCTGGCCGCCGGAGAGGAACGCCGGGTACTGATCCGCTACGCGCGCCGCCAGCCCGACCTTGTCGAGGTAACGCCGGGCACGGTCTTCGGCTTCCTGCTTGCTGCAGCCCAGCACCCGGCGCGGGGCCATGGTGATGTTTTCCAGCACCGTCATGTGGCTCCACAGGTTGAAATGCTGGAACACCATGGCCAGGCGGGTGCGGATCCGTTGCAGTTCATCGGCATCGGCCACGTGCATGCCGTGGCGATCCTTGATCATGCGGATGGCCTGGCCGTCGAGGCTCATGGCGCCGTCGTTGGGTTGTTCGAGGAAGTTGATGCAGCGCAGGAAGGTACTTTTCCCGGAGCCGCTGGCACCGATCAGGCTGATGACGTCACCCGTGTTGGCCTTGAGCGAAACGCCCTTGAGCACCTCATGATCGCCATAGCTTTTATGCAGGCCTTCAATGGTCAGTTTGTACATGGAGCATGCATCCTCAAGGCGAAAGTAGGTAGCCGCTGCGATAGGCTTCGGCGCCCGCGACGTGGGCGATCACCATGCCGGCCGTGGCCATGCGGCGCAGCGAACGGGCGTACATCAAGCCGGCGGCGGTGCAATGGACAGGCGTGACGCGGTCGCTGATCGGGTCAATGATTTCGGCGATCAGTTGCCCGGCTTCGAGGTATTGCCCCGGCAGGGCACTGAACACCAGCAAGCCGCCGACCGGGGTCGCCACAGGTTCTACCCCGGCCAGGGGAGTTGCCGGGTAGGGCAGGTCGGGCAATGGCGCCGGTTCTCCGGCAATCGCGCCAAATTGAATCAGGTAATCGATCAGCGCCTGGCTGTCGAGGCTGGCCATTGGGTGACTGACGTCGCCCTGGCCGCGCAGTTCGACGGTGACCGAAAAACTGCCATGGGGAATGTCGAAGTGTTCGCCGAAGCGCTCTTTCAGCTGCCACCAGAGCAGGGTGAAGCATTCATCGAACGACTGGCCGCCGGAATCGGTCGCCAGAAGACTGGCCTGCGCACCAATGTAGCGGGCCAGCGGCTCGACCTGCGGCCAGGCCTCGGGCGTGGTGTACAGGTGGGCGACAGCCTCGAAATCGCAATGCAGGTCCAACACCATGTCGGCGTCGCAGGCCAGCCGTTGCAGGGTCAGGCGCTGGGATTGCAATTGGGTGCTGGCGGTTTGGCGCGCCAAGGCATGGCGCAGGCTGTCGCGGATCAGTTCGAGGTTGCGCTGCGGATCGTCGCCGAGTTGGCCCTCGATGGCGTTGCCGACCTCTTCGCTCAAATCAACGAACCAGCGGTTGAAGTTCTGCCCGCTTTCGAGCTCATAGCGGCCCAGCGGTACATCCATCAGCACCTGTTCCAGGCCGGCCGGGTTGGCCACGGGTACCAGGACGATTTCGCTGCGCAGCCGGCCGGCGGCTTCCAGCTCCGCCAGGCGTTGCTTGAGGTGCCAGGCCACCAGCATGCCGGGCATTTCATCGGCATGCAGGGACGACTGGATGTAGATCTTGCCCTTGGCCGGTTGTGGGCCGAAGTGAAAACTGTGGATCTGTCGTGCGGTCCCCGGCAAGGGGGCCAGCAGGTCGTGTATCTGGTGGCGCATTTTTCTTGTATCCCGAAGCGGGTCCTAGTGGGTCGGCCCGAGGAAGGCCAGCCAGCGGCGTTCGGCGAGGCGGAACAGGCCGACCAGCGCAAAGGTGACGGTCAGGTAGATCAGCGCGGCGATGCCAAACGACTGGAAGGTCAGGAAGGTCGCCGAGTTGGCGTCCCGCGCGACTTTCAGGATGTCCGGGATGGTCGCGGTGAACGCCACGGTGGTCGAGTGCAGCATCAGGATCACTTCGTTGCTGTAGTACGGCAACGAGCGACGCAGCGCCGAAGGCATGATCACGTAGGCATACAGCTTCCAGCCTGTCAGGCCGTAGGCCTTGGCCGCTTCGACTTCACCATGGGCCATGCTGCGGATCGCCCCGGCGAAAATCTCCGTGGTGTAGGCGCAGGTGTTCAGGGCAAACGCCAGGATGGTGCAGTTCATCGCATCGCGGAAGAAACTGTCGAGCACCGGTTGCGCGCGCACGGCGGCCAGGCTGTAGATCCCGGTGTAGCAGATCAGCAACTGGATATACAAAGGCGTGCCGCGGAACAGGTAGGTGTAGAACTGCACCGGCCAGCGGATGTAGGCGTGCGGTGAGACCCGGGCGATCGACAGCGGAATCGAGACGATGAAGCCGATGAAGATCGACGCACTGAGTAACCACAGGGTCATGGCCAGGCCAGTGATGTTCTGGCCGTCGGTGTAGAGGAAGGCTTTCCAGTATTCCTGCAGGAGTTCGATCATCGTACGGCCTCCCGGGTACCGGCGGCGTAGCGACGTTCGAGCCAGCGCAGAATGAAGTTGGAGGCGCTGGTGATCATCAGGTAGATCAGGGCGGCGAGTACCAGGAAGTAGAACAGTTGATAGCTGCTTTTACCCGCATCCTGGGCAGCCTTGACCAGGTCGGCGAGGCCGATGATCGACACCAGTGCAGTGGCCTTGAGCATCACCATCCAGTTGTTGCCGATACCCGGCAGGGCATAGCGCATCATTTGCGGGAACACCACGATGCGAAAACGCTGGCCGCGCTTGAGCCCGTAGGCAGTGGCCGCTTCGACCTGGCCGCGAGGCACGGCGAGGATGGCACCGCGGAAGGTTTCGGTGAAGTACGCGCCGTAAATGAAGCCCAGGGTCAAAACGCCTGCGCTGAACGGGTTGATCTCGATGTATTCCCATTCCATGTAGTCGGTGAGCGACGTCAGCCAGGTTTGCAGGCTGTAGAAGATCAGCAGCATCAGCACCAGGTCCGGCACTCCGCGAATCAGTGTGGTGTAGCACTGGGCAAGCAGGCGCAGCAATTTGACTTTTGACAGCTTGGCACTGGCGCCGAGCAGGCCGAGCAATACGGCCACCAGCAGCGACATCGCCGATAACTTGATGGTCATCCAGGTGCCTTCCATCAGCAGCGGGCCAAAGCCCTTGAGGCTGAAGGCGGAGAGCCCCAGGTTTTGTAAGAGGTTTTCGAACATAAATCAGCAACCTGATCGGATGAAAAAAGCGCCCATCGCGAGATGGGCGCCGGGCATTACTTGCCGCTGTACAGGTTCAGATCGCCAAAGTGTTTCTTCTGAATGGTGGCGTAGGTGCCATCATCGTGTAACGCTTTGATACCTTTATCCAAAAGGGCTTTCAGCTCGGTGTTACCTTTCTTAATACCGATTGCAGTCTTGGCTGGCAGCAGTTCGCTGTCGACTGGCTTGCTGATTTCGTAGCCTTCGCCTTTTGGCGACTTCAGGAAGCCGAGTTCAGCTTGCAGCATGTCCTGGATCGCGGCATCGAGACGACCGGAAGTCAGGTCGGAATACACCTGGTCCTGGTTCTGATAAGCCTGGGTTTTCACCCCTGCCTTGTCCAGCACGGCCTTGGCGTAGGCTTCCTGGATGGTGCCTTGTTCGTAGCCGACGGTCTTGCCTTTCAGCGAAGCGACGTCTTCGGTCAGGCCAGAACCTTTCTTGAACACGTAGGCGGTCGGACCGGAGAACAGCTCGTTGGAGAAGTCGATGACTTTTTCGCGGGCTGGGGTGACGGTCATCGAAGAGATCACGCCGTCGAATTTATTGGCCTTGAGGCCAGGAATCATGCCGTCGAAATCGCTTTCGACCCATTTGCACTTGACCTTCAGCTCGGCGCAGATCGCGTTCCCCAGGTCGATGTCGAAACCTACCAGGTTGCCGTCGGCCGCTTTCGACTCGAACGGTGCATAGGAAGGGTCAACACCAAAACGCAATTCCTTGTATTCCTTTGCCAGCGCGGAACCGGCTGCCACGCACAACGCCAGTGCAGAAAGGGTCAGCAATGCTTTTTTCATTATTCAATCCCTAAGAACCAATATGAGCGCTTGTGGCGCAGAATTATTGTTACTGGTAAGCGTAAGCCCTGATGAAAGTAGCAATTTCCGAACCATAGTGCCGAACAAGCGTTTAAAAGGTTTTCGGGAAATTGCAGGAGGCGATTAGTGCACGAAATTGGGCGTGATGAAAAGCCCGCACTTTTTTGGTTCTGCGCGGTGCTCGCAAAGATTGGGTTCAGCCGAGCAAATCCTGCAATGTACCCAGGTGATCAGCTTCTTCGACCGACTTGTCCTGGCGCCAGCGCAGCATCCGTGGAAACCGCACGGCAATCCCGCTTTTGTGGCGTTTGGACAAGGCAATACCCTCGAAACCCAGTTCAAACACCAGGCTCGGCTTGACGCTGATCACCGGGCCGAATTTTTCCACCGTGGTTCTGCGCACGATGCTGTCGACCTGGCGCATCTGCTCATCGGTCAACCCCGAATAGGCCTTGGCGAACGGCACCAGCGCGCGCTCGCTGGCGTCCGGTGGCGCGTCCCAGACGGCGAAGGTGTAATCGCTGTAGAGACTGGCCCGGCGGCCATGACCGCGCTGCGCATAAATCAGCACTGCGTCGACACTGAAGGGGTCGACTTTCCATTTCCACCAGACCCCCATGTCCTTGGTGCGACCGACGCCGTAGAGGGCGTCCCGAGCCTTGAGCATCATGCCTTCGACCCCGAGCTTGCGCGATGCTTCCCGCTGCCGGGCCAGGTCGAACCAGTCTTCACCGGTCAACAGCGGCGAGGCGAGCAGCAGTGGATTGTTGGCCTGGGCGATCACCTGCTCCAGCTGACTGCGCCGTCGGCTTTGCGGTTGGTTGCGCCAGTCCGCGCCTTCCCATTCCAGCAAGTCGTAGGCGAGGATGACCACCGGCACGTCATTGAGAATCTTGCGGGTGAGGTTCTTACGGCCGATCCGCTGCTGCAACAGGGCGAAAGGTTGCACGGCGGGGGCATCCGGGGCCGGATCAAAGGCATCTTCGGTCGCTGATCGAGTGGTTTTCCAGGCAACGATTTCCCCGTCGATCACGGTGCCGTCGGGCAGGCAGTGGATCAGGCTGTCGAATTCCGGAAAGCGATCGGTGACCAGCTCTTCACCCCGCGACCAGATCCACAGGCGCCCATCGCGCTTGACGATCTGCGCCCGGATGCCGTCCCACTTCCATTCCACCTGCCAATGGCTGGCGGCACCGAGCAGCGCTTCAAATTGTTCGACCGGTTGCGCCAGGGCATGGGCGAGGAAAAACGGATACGGCTGACCGCCGCGTTGCGCATGCTCGTCGGGCGATTGCGCGGCGATCAACTTCAGGTAGCTGGCGGCACTCGGCCGGTTGGACAGGTCGGTGTAGCCCACCATGCGCTGGGCCACGCGCTTGCTGTCCAGCTGCGCCATGGCGGCCAGGGCCCGGGTCACCAGCAACTTGGAGACGCCGACGCGAAAGCTGCCGGTGATCAATTTGATGCACAGCATCAGGCTGGGACGGTCCAGTTGCGACCAGAGCACCGGCAGGCGCTCGGCGAGCACCTGCGGGGATTCGCCGCGCAATGGCAGCAGTTTTTCTTCGATCCACACCGCCAGGCCGTCGTTGGAGCGGTAGGGCATCTCCGGCAGCACCAGGGAAATGGTTTCCGCCATGTCGCCGACCGCCTGGTAACTCTCTTCGAACAGCCAGGGTGAAAGCCCGGAATACGCGACGGCCAACTCCCGCAGCACGCGCACCGGCACCAACTGCCTGGGGCGACCTCCGGACAAAAAGTACACCGCCCACGCGGCATCTTCCGGTGCAGCCTGGGCAAAGTAATCCTGCATCGCCGCCAGCTTGGCGTTGCTCGACGTCGTGGCGTCGAGCTCGGCGTACAACTGGGCAAACGCCTTCATGGAGACGCCTCGATGGCTTCGGCTGTCGATGCCTCCTCTTCGTCGCCGTACTCGGTACTGAAGCCTTGGGCGTCCAGGCCTTGTTCACGCAAGTGGCGCACCAGTACTGCGACTGAACCGTGGGTGACCATCACCCGTTGCGCACCCGTCTGTTCGATGGCCCAGAGCAAACCGGGCCAGTCAGCGTGATCGGACAGCACGAAGCCGCGATCCACACCGCGTCGCCGACGTGCCCCGCGCAAGCGCATCCAGCCGCTGGCGAAGCCGTCGCTGAAGTCACCGAAGCGGCGCATCCAGGTGCTGCCACCGGCGGAGGGTGGAGCGATGACCAGCGCTTTACGCAGGATTGGATCGTTTTTCTGGAAGTCGCCGGCATAGAGCGTCGGTGGCAGGTTTATTCCACTCTCGCGGTAAACACGGTTCAGCGGCTCGACCGCGCCATGGGCCAGGATGGGCCCCAGGCTGGCATCGATGCCGTGGAGGATGCGCTGGGCCTTGCCGAAGGAATAACAGAACAGCACGCTGGTTTTGTCTTGCGCGGCGTTGGCTTGCCACCACTGGTTGATCTCGGCAAACACCTGCGCCTGGGGCTGCCAGCGGTAGATCGGCAAACCGAATGTAGACTCGGTGATGAAGGTGTGACAGCGCACTGGCTCGAAGGCGGCGCAGGTGCCATCGGGTTCGATCTTGTAGTCGCCTGACGCCACCCAGACTTCTCCGCCATATTCCAGGCGCACCTGGGCCGAGCCGAGTACGTGGCCGGCGGGGTGGAAACTCAGGGTGACGCCGTGATGCAGCAGCCGCTCGCCATACGCCAGGGTTTGCAGGTCGATGTCCTGGCCCAGTCGCGCACGCAGAATCCCCTCGCCGGGTGCCGCCGCCAGGTAATGCTGGTTGCCAGTACGGGCGTGGTCGCCATGGGCGTGGGTGATGACCGAACGCTCGACCGGCCGCCACGGGTCGATGTAGAAATCGCCAGCAGGGCAGTACAAGCCTTCGGGTCGCGCGATGACAAGGTCCACGTTGTTATCCAGGTGGAGGGGCTTGTTAGCTAGGAGGCTGGCGCGCAGGGAGAAGTTCTATCGGGATTTCCCGGGTAAACCACCTACCCCTGTAGGAGCGAGCTTGCTCGCGAAAGCGGCTTCACATTCAACATGTATGTTGACTGGTACTCCGCCTTCGCGAGCAAGCCCGCTCCCACATTTTGGCTAGGCGTTATTTGCCAGGTGTCAGGGTCAACCGCTTGGTCCCATACACCCGGTCAAAATTCGCCGGCTGCATCGGCAAGCTCTGGTACTGCCCCTTCAGCCACGGCTCGATGCCGTTGAGGTAGTTCGGGCTGGCCGGGTTGCCGGACTGGCCGGTGGCGATCTGGCCCATCAACGGTTCGGGCTGGCCGAAGTCGACGATCAGACGCATGGCCGGTGCCCGCGTGGTGTTGAAGTCCTGGCCCACGGCGAACGCGGCCGTGTTGAGGGTCGTCTGGTCGCCGCCAGCCGGCTGAGGCCCGCGCACAGTCTGGCCACTGGTGTTCTTCCACTCATAGCGGTGAAGTTTGCCCCACTGCCAGGCTTTGTGATCGCCGCCCAACTGACTGTCGCCTGCGCTGATCGCGGCGGCCAGGCTGCGGGCGAGGATCGCCGGTTTGTCTTCTTTCTGTGCGGTGTGCACATCATCCCAGAACGGACTGTCTTCACGCCCCAGCAAGTGATCGGCCTGCGCCGCGTAGGACAGCGAGCCATTGGCGATGAAGGCTTGCCAAGCCGGGCTGCCTTGCGGTCCCAATTCATCGAGGAAAATCTGCCGGGTGCTTTCCTGCAGGAACAGCTGGTAGATCGCCGCGTCGGCAGAAGTCGGGCTGAGTTTGCCGTCAAACGCCATCAGGCGGGTCAAGGCCTCGCGAGCCTTGCCACGATCGGCCACTGGCAAAGCCTCGATGGCCTGCTTGAGCGGCTGGGACATACCCGGTGCCTCGAACATTTTCTTCAGCTTGGCGGCGAAGGTGGTGGTCTGGTCGTACTGCATGGCGATCAGGCTGCGGGTGTCATGTTTGCCCACGCCGGCCAGCTCGGCCAGGCGTTCGCCACGTTCCGGTGCCGACCAGGAATTGGACAGCTGCATGCCATAGCCATGGGGAATGACCCGCTGGTTGGCGGTGCCGAGCCAGCCCTGGGCCGGGTCCTGGTCGTAGGGGTGCAGCATCGGGTCGGCGTAACCGTCCCAATCGTAACGCCCCTCCCAACCCGGCGAGGGCAGCAGGCCTTCGCCTTCGCGGCGGTTCGGATAGCGACCGGTGACCTGCCAGCCAATGTTGCTGGCATCGGCAAACACCAGGTTCAGGGCAATGGCGCGAATTTCGCGACTGGCGTCCGAGGCTTTCTCGACGTTCTGCGCACGGGACAAGTCAAAGAAGGCGTCCAGGCTCTTGTCGTCGGTAAAGCTTGGCGTTTGCAAGGCCAGGCCGAAACCGCTGCCCTGGGCCAGGCCCTGGGCACTGTTGAGCAGGGGACCGTGGCGGGTTTCGAACACGGCTTCGCGAATCGGCCGCTGGCCTTTGACGAAGTAGGTTTCGTTGCGCACGATCGCCGGCTGCCACTTGCCAGCGGTTTCGTAGGACAGCCCGTTGCCCTGGCGTTTGATTTTTTCCAGGAACAGGTCCTGGTTATCGCCCATGACGGTCGTCATGCTCCAGGCCACTTTGCCGTTGAACCCGTCCAATATCATCGGCAAGCCGGCGATGGTCGCCCCGGAAGCCTGATACTTCGGTGCGCGGATCTGCACGTAGCTGAACAGCGATGGCACCCCCATCGGGCCATGGCTGTCGCTGGCCAGCAGGCTTTTACCGCTGCGGCTGCGTTGCGGGGCAATGGCCCAGTTGTTCGATGAAGTGGCGCCCAGCAGATTCAGCCCGGACAGCTGGTCGGTGGCCTTGCTGATGTCAGCCAGCCCCGGTACTTGGCCGTTGAGCTTGATGCCCTGAAGCTTTTCACTTTCGCCCAGGGGCAGTTTTTCATCCGGGGCCGAAGGGGTCAGCCACGGCAGTTTGTCGGTGGTGACGGTCTGGGCCAGCACCAGCGAGGCAATCTCCTCGGGCAGGTTGGCGGACTGGCTGAAGTTGAACAGGCAGAAAATCAGCGCCGAATCTTCCGGCTGCCAGTACTCGGGCTTGTACCCGGTGGCGACGAGGTCGGCTGGCAGCTTGTCGCGGTAGCGGAACAGATAGGCGTTGACCCCGCGGGCATAGACTTCGAAGAAGCGCTTGAGGCGCGCAGAAGAGGCCTTGTACAACTCGCCGGCGTTTTTCTTCAGGTTGACCGCGCGCATATAGCGGTCGGCGTCCAGCACGTCCGAGCCCTGCATCTCGGCCAATCGACCCTGGGCGAGCAAGCGCAGGGTGACCATCTGGGTAATGCGGTCACTGGCGTGCACATAGCCGAGGGCGAACAGCGCATCGTGAAAACTGTTGCTTTCGATCAACGGCATGCCCATGGCATTGCGCCGCACCGAAACGTTCTGCGCCAGCCCTTTGAGCGGCTGTACGCCAGAGGTGGGCGGGAGGGTGTCCTGGGCATTGAAGCTCTGACAACCGGTCAGGCTTAAAATACCCGCCACTGCTGCGGCAACGCCGAACCGGGGTAGAAAATGTGAAAGGGCTGGCGAGGCCATGGCAAAGCTCCTGCGGGGTAGAGGCGGCGGCGCGCAATAAAGGCGCTACGTTAGTGAGCAGGAGGGGCCCGCGCAAGCGGGGCGCGGGGTTATTTCAACAACTCGCCTGATGGTGCCATCCGTCGAGCCTGTTATTTCTGACAGTAGACAATCAATTGTGCCGAAGGGACTCTGGTTTCCTGCTCACGCTGAGGGTGTTCAGCGTTCCAGGCGACGGAGTTTGTGCATGAACAGCAAATGGCTGGTTGGCTTCGTGGCACTCTGCCTCGGTGTCGGCGTACTGTTCTTTTCGGCGAAGCAGGCGACGGTCGAGCGCAGCCCCTATGCCTTGTTTGAACCGCCCATGTCTGTCGGGCAAAAAGCCGAGGTGCAACAGCAAATCGACCGACAACTCCTTAGTCAGTCCGGAGGGCATCAAGTCAGTTCGACTCAAGTGATTTACGACAACGGTGCCGTTGTGCTGACCTTTCCGGTACCCGGCGACGAAGGTCAGTCAGATCGCGCCTGTGATTACGGTTACGTGTGTCTGTGGAGCGCTGCGGATTTCGCAGGCAGGAAATTGTCGTTGCTCAGCACTTCGAAAAGCCGGCCGGTCAATCTGTCCGATTACGGTATGAGTGCCCAGGTCGCCTCCTGGCAGCACAACAACAAGGCCCACTCAGTGAAGATCTTCGGCGTGGATGGGCCTGGCGCCAGGGGCAACATGGTGATGAGCAATATCAGGGAGGTGATCCTTGGCAAAGGCTGCTGTCCGTTCAGTATTCCCGAAGATATCCGCATCATCGACACCTGGACGGAGATCACTGCCCAGCGCCGACTGACCGGGCATAACGCTCGGATCGTGAGCATCGCATTCGCCCCCATGTCCATGTTGTTTGCGCAATAGGCAGTCGGACAAATCATCCACTCGCTGAACCGATTTTGTCCTCAATACTGGCCGACTAGTGGCCTTGCAAGCCCAAGGCCGATGTCTATGCTGACGCGTAACTAACCATGTCGACCGTTATCGGTGGATGTGGTCCCTCGAACCAGACTGTCAGAGTGCGCAACCCAAGGCACCAACACACTTGCAGGACGTTATCCGGAAATGGAGTTCGCTTATGAGCACGTTAGGGCTGGCCCGACCCCGGGCTATCAAGAGAAGGATGTCTTGATGAGAGTGTCGTTATAAGGACCCCCTCCGATCGAACATCACCAATCACCTGATGGGTTCCTCCTCCTTGGAGGAACGCGTGTGCCTGTTCTGTTGAACGTAGTGGTGGATTTGAAAGACCGGCAACTTTCATAAACGCGCAAAGGTGATACGACCATGTTTAACCTGCATCACAAGGCTGACCTGCTGGAAATCGAACGTTTCAGCTGCGCGCTGACCGAAGCCAACGCCAAGCTGGCTGCGGTCAGTCGGTCAATGGCGATGATTGAATTCACCCCCGATGGCGTCGTCCTTGAGGCCAACGAGAATTTTTGCAAGGCCATGGGATACAGTGCCGAAGAAGTACGCGGCAAACATCACCGGATATTCTGTGAAGAGGCGTTTTACCGCAGCGAGGAGTACGCCAGGTTGTGGCGTGATCTCGCCCGGGGCGAACCGATCAGCGGCGCTTTCCTGCGCTTGAACAAGAGCGGCAAGGAGATCTGGCTCGAAGCCAGCTACATGCCGGTGCTGGGTCCCGATCGGCAGGTGCGCAGCGTGATCAAGGTGGCTACCGACATTTCCGCCCGGGTCAACCAGGAACACGAAAACCAAAGCAGGCTCGCCGCCATTGGCCGCTCCATGGCGGTGATCGAGTTCACCCCCGAAGGCCGTGTGATCACGGCGAACGACAACTTCCTGAAAACCACGCAATACTCGCTCAATGAAGTCGTCGGTCAGCATCACAGCATGTTCTGCCATCGCGCCGAAGCGGAATCCCAGGGCTACAAGAACTTCTGGGCCTCGCTGAACCGCGGCGAATATCACTCCCATCGATTCGAGCGCAAGAGCAAGCAGGGCCAGACGATATTCCTGGAGGCCTCCTACAACCCGTTGTTCGACGCCAAGGGCCGCCTGTACAAGGTGGTCAAGTTCGCCAGCGACATCACCCAACAGATGACCACCCTGCAATCCGCCGCGGACTCGGCCCACAGCACCTCGGTGCAAAACGACGCCTGCGCGCGCAAGGGCTCCGAGGTCGTGCAGCAGACGGTGCAGATCATCCAGGACATCTCCAGGGACTTGAACCAGGCGGCGCTGAGCATCGATGCGGTGAACAAGCAGTCCGAGATCATTGGCACCATCGTCCAGACCATCCGCGGGATTGCCGATCAGACCAACCTGCTGGCGCTCAACGCCGCCATCGAAGCGGCCCGCGCCGGCGAGCACGGGCGCGGGTTTGCCGTGGTGGCCGATGAAGTGCGCAGCCTGGCCGCACGCACCAGCCAGGCCACCCTGGAGATTGTCGATGTGGTGCGCAAGAACCACGACCTGTCATTGAGTGCGGTGTCGAGCATGCAGTCGAGCCTGAGTCGAACCGGGCTCGGCGTGGAGCTGGCGAACGAGGCGGGGGAGGTGATCCTGGAGATCCAGCAGGGCTCGCGACATGTGGTGGACGCCATCAGCCAGTTCAACTCGACGTTGCAGTTGAACTGACCGAATTGCAGGAGCCTGCAAGCCGGCTTCTGCAGTTACCGTAAGGTCTTCAGCGATGGGCAATGTTTTCCAGTGCCAGGTTGCGGGTGCGCGGGCCAAACATGCCGATGGTCAACATGACGATCAACATGCTGCTGACGATGAACGCCAGTACGCCCGGGGTGCCGAAGTGTTCGAGGAAAATACCGATCAACAAACTGCTGAAGACAGTCGACAAACGGCTGAACGAATAGCAGAACCCTACCGCCCGGGCGCGGATGTTGGTAGGGAATAATTCGCTTTGGTACGAGTGATAGCTGAAGCTCAACCAGGCGTTGCAGAAGGTGATCATCACCCCGCAAAAGATCAGGCCGAACGCGCTGGTTTGCAGGGCGAACAATGTGCCGAAGGTCATGGCACCCAGTGCCGAGCCGACGATCTGCCACTTGTTCTCGAAACGGTTGGCAAATTTCACGAAGAGTAACGGCCCCAGCGGATAGGCAAGGGTGATGATGAACGCATACATCAAGCTATGCGTGATGCTTACACCCTGGCCATTGAGCAACGCTGGCAACCAGTTGCCGAAACCGAAGAAACCGATGGCCTGGAACACGTGAAACACGATCAGCATCAAGGCCCGGCGGCGATACGGTGGCTGCCAGATATCGGCGAAACGCCCCTTGCCCTGGATGTCCACCGCTGCCAGTTCCGGCTCGTCCAGCGGTTTGCCCTGATCCTTCACGCAGCGTGCTTCGATGCGGGCGAGAATCTGGTCGGCCTCCTCGAACCGCCCATGCTGCGCCAGCCAGCGCGGCGATTCCGGCAAGCGTGAGCGCAACCACCAGATGAACAACGCAAACACCGCGCTGGCCAAAACCACCCAACGCCAGCCCGACACACCGAACGGCGCCTGGGGTACCAGCCACCATGACATCAGCGCCACTGCCGGTACCGACAGGAATTGCACGAAAAACGCGAAGGCGAAGGCCGAGCTGCGCATGCGCTTGGGCACCAGCTCCGAGAGGTAGGCATCAATGGTCACCAGTTCGATGCCCAGGCCGATGCCCACCAGGAAGCGCATGCAGATGATGCCCAACGCCGAACTCTGCACACCCATCAATACGGTGGCGACCGTGTACCAGATCAACGCGAAGGTGAAGATCGCGCGCCGGCCGAAGCGGTCGGCCAAAGGGCTCAACAGGCTGGCGCCGAGGAACAGGCCAAGAAACGTCGCCGAAGCGAAGGCGGCTTGATCGGAGAAACCGAACACACCCTGGTTGCCGGTGGCGAAGATGCCGTCGCTGATCAGGCCGGGGCTGATGTAGGCGGTCTGGAACAGGTCATAGAGCTCGAAGAACCCACCGATTGATAGCAACGCCACCAGGCGCCAGAGAGTGGAGACGGCGGGCAGGCGATCGATGCGGGCGGAAATCTGCGCGGCGCGCAGTGGGTCGATGTCATCTGCCTGGGCAGCAGGGGCGTGAGCAGTCATGGGCTGGTCCAATTTTATGATGGAGAAGCTTAGCCTGCTATCGGATATCAATGATTGTGAATCCCGGTGCCTGAACACCGAGATTCGCCAAGTTATTGCAATGAATGGTTACATTTTGCTGATTTATAGCGCTCGACCGCTCAAGGCAGGCCGTTACAGCAGTGTTTAAGGAAGCCCGGATGCTGCGCCAGACGTTTGAAATACTCGTCGACGGCCGAATAATCGGGCCGCTCCATGGGCGTCATCAGCCAGCGGTTGACCGAGAGGCCAATGACAATGTCGGCCACGCTGAATTTTGCCCCGGCTACATAGGCTTTGGTGGTCGCGAGCTGGTGTTCGAGGATGGCCATTTTCTGGTTCCAACCACGCACGCCGACTTCGATGCGATGGGCTTCCTGGTACTCCGGATCCTTGCGCACCAGCGCCATGAACGCATAGCTCCAGGACGAATTGAGATCGGTAGCCTGCCAGTCCATCCACTGCTCCACCCGGGCGCGCGCGGCCGGGTCGCTGGGCAGCAGCTCCGTGTGGTGGTGCTGGTGCCTGGCGCTCAGGTAGCGGCAGATGGTGTTGGATTCCCACAGCACGCCCGCCTCATCGATGATCACTGGCACCTGTGCGTTGGGGTTGTACCGCAGAAACTCGGGGCTGTGAGTCGAGGCAAAACCGCTGCCCCAATCCTCGCGTTCGTAGGAAAGGCCCAGTTCCTCACAGGTCCACAGGACCTTTCGGACGTTGATCGACGAGGCTTTTCCCAGAATCTTCAGTGTGTGTTCCATCGAACTACTCCAGCGAGAGGCGTATATCCAATTGTAGGAGCTGCCGCAGGCTGCGATCTTTTGATCTTGATTTCAAGAGCGAAGATCAAAAGATCGCAGCCTGCGGCAGCTCCTACAGGAAGCGAGTTATAGCATCAGGTACTCTCACGCACCTTCAACTCAAACCCCATGTCCTGCACCGGTCTGGCCACGGTATTACCGGCCATCAGCGTCAGCATCTGCTCCGCCGCGCGACGGCCGATGGCTTCGCGAGGGGTGTTGATGCTGCTCAGGCGCGGGACCATGTGTTCTGACATCGGCAAATCGTTGAAACCCAGGATCGCCACCTGTTCGGGGATCTTGATCCCGCAGCGCATGGCTTCAAGCAAGGCGCCCTGGGCCAGGTCGTCGTTGCCGAAGAAGATCGCATCGACGTCCGGATGACTGGCCAGCAGTTGCAGGAACAGTTCGCCACCCAGGCCGACGGACGAAGAGCGCGGGGTCAGCACTTCCAGGTCCGGGTCGTAGAGGCCGGCATTTTTCAGGGCCTTGCGGAAACCTTCACCGCGCAGCAGCGTGCGTTGATCCAGTTGCGCGCCGATGTACGCCAGGCGCTTGCGCCCGCGTGAGAGCAGATGCTCGGCCGCCGTTTCACCCGCCGCCAGTTGCGAAAAGCCAACGCAATTGAGACCGGCCGCGCTGTCCAGTTCCATCATGTACACGCACGGGATGTTGCTGGCTTCGATCATCCGCCGCGAACTTTCGGTGCGATCGAAACCGGTCAGCAGTAAGCCGCGAGGCTGATAGGCCATGTAGTTGCGCAGCAGGTTTTCTTCTTCGTCGCGCGAGTAATGGAAGTTGCCGATCAGCACTTCGAAGCCCTTGGGGCGCAACACCTGATGAATGGCTTCCAGGGTGTCGATGAACAGCAGGTTGGACAAGGACGGCACCAACACCACCACCGAATGGCTTTGCGCCGAGGCCAGGGCACGGGCCGCGGGGTTGACCACGTAGTTGAGTTCCAGCGCGGCTTTCTGGACTTTTTCCACGAGTTCCGTGGCCACCGTGCTGACCCCGCGCAGGGCCCGGGAGGCGGTAATCGGACTGACACCGGCCAGGCGTGCCACTTCATTGAGAGTAGGGCGGCCAGTGGTGCGGGTATTTTTATCGTTTTTAGTTGGAGTCATCGACGGCTTGCCAAACAAAATTCAAGGCACTAAGGTAGCGCTGTCTCGATGCAGCTGCAAATGCGTGAGCGGGGGTTCGCCTGATCCTCGCTTTTTGGCGTTGGGAACACACATGCTGCAACCCACAAAATGACAAGAAAGGCGTCGGCAACTTCTGCTTTTGGTCTAGTGTCATAACTGGCAAAGGTAGCGCTGTCTGCGCGCTGAGGTGTTACATGAATCATCCCATCACCGCCCTGGTCATCATGGGCGTTGCCGGTTGCGGCAAGACGTGCGTCAGCGAGGCCCTGTGCCAATTGAGCGGCGCCACTGCCATCGAAGGCGACTCTTTCCACCCTGCCGCCAATATCGACAAGATGAGCGCGGGAATCCCCCTGAACGATGAAGACCGTGCCGGCTGGCTCGACAGCCTGTGCGATGAACTGCGCCGGATCGATGCCCAGGGTCAGCGCCCGGTGCTGACCTGCTCGGCGCTCAAGCACATCTACCGCGAACGCCTGCGCAGCGCCTTGCCGGGCCTGGGCTTCGTGTTCCTGGAGTTAACCCCGGAAGTTGCCGCTGAACGCGTCTCCCATCGCCCGGGTCATTTCATGCCGGCCACCTTGATCGAAAGTCAGTTCGCCACCCTCGAGTCTCCCAAGGGCGAGCCGCTGACACTGGCGCTCAATGCCTCGATCCACAGCGTTGAAGAACTGGCCGTTCAGGCCCACACCTGGTGGCAGGCCAACGGCCTGAAGCAGGCGGTATGAACGTGCTTGCAAAGACAGCGCTGTCCACGCGACTTCTGATTAACCCGCTTTAATAACAACAACAACCAGGAGACACCCCTAATGTTTGGCATGTCCCACGAGACGTTCCTGCTGCTCGACGCAGTGGTTACGGTGATCGGGCTTATCGTCCTGATTACCAAGTTCAAGTTGCACCCCTTTCTTGCCCTGATCATTGCCGCCGCCTTCCTCGGCCTGACTTCCGGCATGCCGATCGGCACCATCATCAAGGCGTTCCAGGACGGCTTCGGTGGCGTGCTCGGTTTCGTCGGCATCATCCTCGCGCTGGGCACAATGCTCGGCAAAATGATGGCCGAGTCGGGCGGGGCGGACCAGATCGCCCAGACCCTGATCCGCGCTTTCGGCAAGGACAAGGTGCAGTGGGCAATGATGTTCGCGGCCTTCCTGGTCGGCATTCCGCTGTTCTTCGAAATCGGCTTCGTACTGCTGATTCCACTGGTGTTCATCGTTGCCCGACGCACCGGCGTGTCGATCATCAAGATCGGTATCCCGCTGCTGGCGGGTCTGTCCGCGGTACACGGCCTGGTGCCGCCGCACCCGGGTCCGTTGCTGGCCATTGGCGTATTCGGTGCCGACATCGGCAAGACCATTCTGTACGGCCTGATCGTTGCGCTGCCAACCGCCATCATCGCTGGCCCGATCTTCGGTACGTTCATTGCCAAGCACATTCCCGGTCATCCAAACCAGGAGCTGGTGGATCAACTGGCCCGCGAAACGGATTCGGCTGAACTGCCGAGCTTCGGCATCACTCTGGTGACCGTGCTGTTGCCGGTGTTCCTGATGCTGCTCAAGACCTTTGCCGACGTGGCGCTGCCGGATGGCAACATCTTCCGTTCGTTCATGGACCTGATCGGTCACCCGATTTCGGCGTTGCTGCTGGCATTGCTGCTGTCGCTGTACACCTTCGGCTACAAGCAGGGCATCGGTTCCAGCCAAATGATGAAATGGCTGGATGCGAGCCTGGCGCCGACCGCTGCGATCATCCTGATCATCGGTGCCGGCGGTGGCTTCAAGCAGATGCTGGTGACCAGCGGCGTGGGTGACGTGATCGGTCATATGGCGGTCAACGCACAGATCTCGCCGATCCTGCTGGCCTGGCTGGTGGCGGCGGTGATCCGCATCGCGACCGGTTCGGCGACCGTGGCAACCATTACCGGCGCTGGCATCGTGGTGCCGGTGGTGGGGATGATTCCGGGCGTGAACCGTGAGCTGCTGGTGTTGGCGACCGGTGCCGGTTCGTTGATCCTGTCCCACGTGAATGACGCCGGTTTCTGGCTGGTGAAGCAGTACTTCAACATGACCGTGGCCGAAACCTTCAAGACCTGGACGGCGATGGAAACCATCCTCTCCGTAGTCGGCCTGGGCTTTATCCTGTTGTTGTCGCTGTTCGTCTAAGCAACACCGCAAGACAAATGTGGGAGCCAGCCTGCTGGCGAAAGCGGTGTGTCAATCAGCATCCATGTTGACTGACACGCCCCCTTCGCGAGCAGGCTCGCTCCCACAGTGCTTTGCATCAGGGGCTAGTTTTTTCGAAGGTCATCAAGACGCGCTTGGAGTTGATTGTCGGCAGAACCATTACTTCTGATGGAGCCTGGATTAGAGCTCGCATAACCTGAATCATTACTGTATTGGCTTATGCTCGAAATGGTGCTGACAGTGCTGGGAGTGGAAGCAGAGCTGGAGTTGCTGCTGATAGAGGGTCTGCGAGAACTGGACTCACTTGGCGCAGCAGGCGTTGTCGTGGTGTGCTTCGAGGTTCCCAAACTATCGGTCTGCGCTGCCCAGTGAACGCGTAGGGTGTTGGAGCGATCGCTGCCTTGTATACCCTTCCATGAGGGGGCGGCGTGTCGTCGGCTTTTTCCCCCAGTCGATATAATTGGGGGGGGCGCCTTTTCCGAACGGACTCAATTTGTCCGGGCTGTGAAAGCGCATCAATCGCGGGTTGTAGGTGCGATAACCATTCCCCAAAAATACCAATCAGTTCTCGCCTCGCGCAGTTCACCGTTGAATCCCAGGTGCGTCCAGGCGTTGCGCAGGGCGGATTGCTGACCATAGGGGGTGTACGCCATGCGATTGATGGCGCCATCCATTTCGGCGAGCACAGAGTTTTTGCAGTCGCTCGCCAACAGCAAGGTTTGTTGCCAGGGGCGGGATGTGTGATTGGCGGGATTGAATGGGGACATGGGAAGCCTCTTTGTTTGACGACGAGTCAATAAAGGCCTTCAGCATTACAGGTTGTTCCAGAGCCGGGAACTGACAGAACTACCAGGGCAAAACCAAATGTGGGAGCGGGCTTGCTCGCGAATGCGGTGTGTCAAACACCATCAATGTTGACTGATACACCGCTTTCGCGAGCAAGCCCGCTCCCACAGTTGTTATGTGTCAGGCGTTGGATTTGGTGACGAGCCCATCCGCCCGGAACATTCCGCGGATCCCGCGCACGGCCTGGCGAATCCGGTCCTGATTCTCGATCAGGGCGAATCGCACATGGTCGTCGCCGTACTCGCCAAAACCGACACCCGGCGAGACGCAGACCTTGGCTTCGGCCAGCAGTTTCTTGGCGAACTCCAGCGAGCCCAAGTGCGCGTAGGCCTCGGGAATTTTGGCCCAGACGTACATCGACGCTTTCGGGTTTTCCACCATCCAGCCCAGTTCATGCAGGCCTTTGACCAGCACGTTGCGCCGCTGCCTGTACTGCTCGGCGATGTCGAGCACACATTGCTGATCGCCTTCCAGCGCGGCAATGGCCGCTACTTGCAGCGGGGTGAAGGTGCCGTAGTCGTGGTAGCTCTTGATCCGCGCCAGGGCGTTGACCAGTTCCGGGTTACCGACCATGAAACCGATGCGCCAGCCCGCCATGTTGTAGCTCTTGGACAGGGTGAAGAATTCGACGGCGATGTCCTTGGCGCCGGGCACCTGCATGATCGACGGGGCTTTCCAGCCGTCGTAGACGATGTCGGCGTAGGCCAGGTCATGCACCACCAGTACGTCGTATTGCTTGGCGAGGGCGATCACTCGCTCGAAGAAATCCAGCTCCACGCACTGGGCGGTGGGGTTGGACGGGAAGCCGAGGATCATCATCTTCGGTTTCGGGATCGAACCGCGAATCGCCCGTTCCAGTTCGGCGAAGAAGTCCACGCCCGGCACCAGCGGCACCGAACGCACCTGGGCGCCGGCAATCACGGCACCATAGATGTGGATCGGGTAGCTCGGGTTGGGCACCAGCACGGTGTCGCCCTGGTCGAGGGTGGCCAGCATCAGGTGTGCCAGGCCTTCCTTGGAACCGATGGTGACGATGGCTTCGCTTTCCGGGTCGATGTCGACCTCGTAGCGTTGCTTGTACCAATTGGAAATGGCCCGGCGCAGGCGCGGAATGCCCTTGGACGTGGAGTAGCCATGGGTGTCTTCGCGCTGGGCGACGGTCACCAGTTTTTCGACGATGTGCGGCGGCGTGGCGCCGTCGGGGTTGCCCATGCTCAAGTCGATGATGTCTTCGCCACGACGACGGGCGGCCATCTTCAGCTCGGCGGTGATGTTGAAAACGTAGGGGGGGAGTCGATCTATGCGCGCAAAGCGGCGCGGCGAACCTTGTTCGGCCATTGTTGCCTCGGATAACGTAAGCGCCCGGAACCGTCCGAGCGACGCTGGTCACTGCGGTGACCTGTGGCGGAATGTAATGGCAGCTGTGGCAGACTGTCCAGCCTCAAAGTAAACAAAATTTTGCGAAGGAAAGGGTTAGATGGAGTTTACCAGTGGCTTCTTGTTGAGCCTGTCGCTGTGCCTGGACATCGGCGTGGCCAATATCGCGATGATCACCCTGGCGATGCAACGCGGATACTTTCAAGGCTTCGCCCTGGGGCTGGGCACCTGCGTCGGCGACCTGATCTACGCCGTGCTGGCGCTGGCCGGCATGACCGTGTTGCTGCAATACGAAACGGTGCGCTGGGTGCTATGGATCGGTGGTTCGGCGCTGTTGGTGTATTTCGCGGCGAAGATGATTTACTCGGCGATCCACCATGAGGCGCTGCTGGCCGAAACCGCCGAGGTCGGCCACAACTCCCATCGCAAGGAGTTTTTCCGTGGAATTTTTCTCGCCATGTCGTCGCCCAGCGCCATTCTCTGGTTCGCCGCGGTTGGTGGCACGTTGATCGCCCGCTCCGGTGGTGGCGGTGCGCTCAGCTCGGCCTTGTTCCTCGGTGGATTCCTCTGCGCCGGGCTGTTGTGGTCCGCTGGCCTGTGCTTCGCGGCGAGTCACGGCGGCAAGTTGCTCGGCGACAAGTTGCTGCGCTATTCCTATATGGCATCGGCGGCGATCTTCTGCTATTTCGCGGTGTACGTGATCCTATCGGGTTACAACGAGTTTGTCGGTGCTGCCGCCGTCGAGCAGTTGCACGCCCTGTAACTGGGCGAATCGGCTTTGGCTTCTATACTCCCAGCCGAATCCACTTTTACTTCCAGGAGTCGAGTCATGGATGAGCAAACACGCGTCGAAGTGACGGAACCACGCTTCGAACACGGTCACTTCCTGCTGATTGCGGGGCTTGGCGGACAATTTACCCAGCAAACCGTAAAAAGCATTCCTGATCTCTGGGAAAAATTCACCCCTCACATTGGCAATGTTCCGGGGCAAAAAGGCGAAGTGACCTACGGCGTCTGCTGCAATTTCGACGGCAAGGGCGGCTTTGATTACATCGCTGGCGTCGAGATCAGCAAGCTCGATGATTTGCCTGAACAGTACCGCTGGGTAGAGGTTCAGCCTCAGCAGTATGTGGTGTTCGAACACAAAGGCTCGCTGGACACCTTGCCGCAAACCTTCCAGTACATCCATGGCACCTGGCTGCCGCAGTCCGGGCGCGAGCTGTTGAACGCCCCGGAATTCGAACGCTACAGCGAAGACTTCAACCCCAGGCTCAATACCGGCACGCTGGAACTCTGGCTACCGCTCAAGGCGTGACAAGTGCATCGGGAGGCGGATCAGCCGGTTCGTCTCTCGATGTTGCGCCGTTGCTGATTTATCATCCCCGGTCTTTCCCTCGCCGATTCCGAGCTGCCATGAACACTGTCATCCGCCACGTCACGCCTGCTGACCTGGACCGCTGCTACGCCATCGAAACCCTTGCCTACGAAGGCGACGAAGCCGCGACCCGGGAGAAAATCGCCACCCGCATCGCCACTTGGCCCGAGGGTTTCATCGTTGCTGAAGTGGACGGCGTGGTCGCCGGTTTCATCAATTCCGGCGCGGCGTTCCAGGTGGAAATGTCCGACGAGGCTTTCAAGGAACTGATCGGCCACGACCCGGCCGGACCGCACGTGGTGATCATGTCGGTGGTGGTGCACCCGGACTATCAGGGCCAGGGCCTGGCGAAGCACTTGATGGGCGAGTTCATCGAGCGAATGCGCGCGATGGGCAAAACCAGCATCGACCTGATGTGCAAGGAGCGGCATATTCCGTTGTATGCAGGCTTTGGCTTTGCCTACGTCAAGCCCTCGGCGTCCGACCATGGCGGCATGGCGTGGCACGAGATGGTGCTCAATCTCTGAACCCGACGCAGACCCCCTGTGGGAGCGGGCTTGCTCGCGAAGGCGGCAGATCAGTCAACATCTCAGTTGAATATCAGACCGCTTTCGCGAGCAAGCCCGCTCCCACAGGGGATTGTGGCAATCCTAGAACATCAAACCCATCCGCCGCTCATACCCGATCCGCCCCTTGTACGCCTCGCCACTGTCGACGAAACCATACCTGGCATACAGCGCAATGGCGGCGTCGTTGTCGGCATCCACCGACAATTCCAGCCCGCGGATTTCCGGCCACGCCAGGCGCGCCGCTTCGGGTAGCGCTTGCAGGCAAGCCTTGCCATAACCTTTGCCCTGGGCGCGTTGATCGACCTGCAATGCGTGCAGCGTAGCGCTGTGTTCGTCAGCCCAGGCGGGCAACACCGGTGGGCGTTTGAGCAGCAGAAAGGCAACCGGCACCGCATCAGCCAGCAAGGCAAAGCCTTTGACGCCGGGGCCGGGCTTCGATAGCAGGGTGTGCAATGCACCGTGAATGTCGCCGGAAAACCTGATCTGTTCCGGATGCACTTCGATGGCCTCCACCTGCTGGCGCTGCAGCGCATTCAGGCTTTCGTAAGGCACGAGTCGGGCTGTCACTGGAGTGTCCTTTTTCCAATAGAAATGAGCCTCGGATTCTAGCGAGTTTGCGCTCGTGGATTATTTTTATTTCGACTGTCGATCTGGCGGATCGCCGGACGACTAAGGGTGTCTTCCAAGAAAAACCACGGAGAACCACCATGAGTGATACCAATGAAATCCAGACCCTGATCGCCAATTACCGTGAGGCGGTCATCTCGAAGGACGTCGATAAAATCATGGCCCTGTACGCCGACGACATCGTCTCCTACGACGCCGTCAAGGCCCTGCAATTTCGCGGCAAGGCGGCCTATCGCGCGCATTGGCTGGAATGCATGGAAATGTGCCAGGGCCAGCACAAGTTTGATTTCGACCACATGAACATCGTGGCCGACGAGCACATCGCCTTCGCCCATTGGCTGGCCCATTGCGGCGGCACCAACGAGAAGGGCGAAACCCAGGCCTGCTGGATGCGCGTGACCGCCTGCTACCGGCGCGAGGCCGGGCAATGGCGCATCGTCCACGAACACTGGTCGGCCCCGTTCGACATGATGAGCGGCACGACCTTGTTCAACCTGGAACCCTGATCGTCGGCAAGCCGTGCGAAACGGCCCATCTGCGACCATAGTTGATCCGTTCAATCGGGAGAGCGCGATGAAGTATTTATGCCTGGTCTACAGCGATGAGCGCCTGCTGCATTCGCTGCCGGAAAGCCCCAAGGACGAGGAGTGCATGGCCTACGCCGAGGCAATCCAGGGCAGCGGCCGGATGGTTGCCGCCGAGGCGCTGGAGTCGGTGCAGACCGCCACCACGGTGCGCATGCGCAACGGCAAGTTGTCGATCACCGATGGCCCGTTCGCCGAAACCAAGGAGCAGTTGGCCGGCTTCTACCTGATCGATGCCAAGGACCTCAACGAAGCCCTGCAGGTCGCCGGGAACATCCCGGCGGCACGGGTCGGCAGTGTCGAAGTGCGCCCCGTCCGGCAGTTGAATACTTAAGATGCCGGGGCTGCCGGTACAGGCCAGGGTCGAGCAGGTTTATCGCCAGGAGTCGCGACGGATCCTGGCGACCCTGATTCGCCTGCTCGGCGATTTCGACCTGGCCGAGGAGGCCTTGCACGAAGCGTTTTTCGTTGCCGTGGAACGTTGGCAGCAGGACGGCGTGCCGGACAATCCGCGTACCTGGCTGGTGTCCACCGGGCGTTTCAAGGCCATTGATGTGCTGCGCCGGCGCGCGCGGTTCAAGGCTTCGCGGCCATTGTTACAGGCGCAGCTGGAGGCGCTGGAGCAGGCCGACTGGAGTGACGAAGACGTGGAAGACGATCGCCTGCGCCTGATCTTCACCTGTTGTCACCCGGCACTGGCGGCAGACGCCCAGGTGCCGTTGACCCTGCGTGAAGTCTGCGACCTGACCACGGAAGAAATCGCCCGGGCCTTTCTCTCGGCACCCGCCACCATCGCCCAGCGCATCGTGCGCGCCAAGGCGAAAATCCGTGATGCGAAAATCCCCTATCAGGTGCCATCCCTGGCGGAACTGCCCGAGCGCCTCGACAGCGTGCTGCGGGTGATTTACCTGGTGTTCAACGAAGGCTATTCGGCGTCCGGCGGCGCGCAAGTGACCCGCGAAGACCTGACCCGCGAAGCGATTCGCCTGGGGCGTTTGTTGCTGGAGTTGCTGCCGGAGCCGGAGGTCATGGGCTTGCTCGCTTTGATGTTGTTGCACGAGTCCCGACGCCTGGCCAGGACCTGCGCGGACGGCGACCTGATTTTGCTGGATGACCAGGACCGCTCGCTGTGGGACGCGCAGATGATCGCCGAAGGCTGTGCGCTGGTGGAACGGGCATTGGGTACTCGGCGATTCGGCCCGTATTGCCTGCAAGCGGCGATTGCCGCGGTGCATGCCGAAGCGCCGTCGATCGAGGAAACCGACTGGGTGCAGATCGTCGGGCTGTATGACGTGTTGCTGCGAGCGTGGCCGTCGCCGGTGATCGAATTGAACCGGGCGGCGGCGATATCCAGGCGCGATGGGCCGTTGGCGGGGCTGACGCTGGTCGAGGCGATTCTTGCGCGGGGGGATCTGCTCGATTACCACCTGGCGCATTCGGCGCGGGCGGAGTTCTGTCGGCAGTTGGGCAGGGTGGAGCAGGCGCGGGCGGCCTATGAGCGGGCGCTGGAGTTGACGCAGCAGGCGCCGGAGCGGCGGTTTATCGAGGCTCGGTTGCGGGCGTTGGAGTGATGTGATGTTTGCTGGCCCCTTCGCGAGCAAGCCCGCTCCCACAGGGTAATGAGTCGACCACAATTTTTGTGTACAGCAGTGATCACTGTGGGAGCGGGCTTGCTCGCAAAGAGGCCAGTGGCCGCACCCCTATTCCAGCATCTTGCCCAGCAACCAGCTGCCCGCCGGCCCCGGCGGATGCAAGCGCGACCACAAGGCATCCACCGACACCGTTTTCGGCCAACCGCGCACCTCCAACTCCTGCAACGTCCCCGCGCCAAAACGCCCTACCAACCAGCGTGGCAGTGGCGCCCAGCCGAATCCGCCCTGGGCCATTTCCAGCAGCATCAGGTAACTCGGTGCCGACCAGACCCTGCCCTTGGCGCGGCTTTCATAGGGATTGACGATGGTCGCCAAGCGTAGCTCGCGATGCTGTTGCAGCGTGTCCTGGTCAATATTTTTCTGCTTGGCCAGTGGATGTTTACGCGACACGAACAGGGCGAATTCCGTGCGTTCGTCCACGGTCGAGCTGACCAGGTCAGGCGGGTAGCTGTCCTGCATTTCGGCGAAGGCGACGTGGGCCCGACCGCTTTGCACCAGTGCCACCAGGTCCTCGCATTCGGCAATCAGGCATTCGAGTTCCAGGTCTGGATAACGCGACTCGAAGGCACTGAGTGCCACTTCGAAACGATCGGACTGGTAAGTGTCGGAAAGCGCCACGGTCAGCTTCGCCTCGACGCCCTGGGACAATTGGCTGGCGGTCATCTCCAGCCGGCTGGTGGCGGCCAGGATCTCTTCGGCCCGTTGCAGTACGACGTGCCCGGCGGGGGTCAGGCTGGGCTTGCGGCTGCTGCGGTCAAACAGGGTCAGGTTCAGATCGATTTCCAGGCTGGCCACGGCGGCGCTGATGGTCGACTGGCTACGGCCCAATTTGCGTGCCGCCGCGGAAAACGAGCCTTGGGTCGCGGCCTGGACGAACGCCTGCAACACTTCCTGGGATGCCATGAACTATCGCCTTGATCGATGGTTATTGGTTATGAAGTATCGGTAAGAAGATGGATGATGGCAACCATCGTCACTCAAGGAGTCGGGCCATGAGCGCCAATAAATCCATTACCGAACGTATTTTCCAGGCCATTGGTTTCGAACTGCTGGCCATCCTGATCTGTACGCCGTTGCTGGCCTGGATCATGGACAAACCGATGCTGGAAATGGGCGCTGTCACAGTGGTCATTGCCGTGTTGGCCCTGGCGTGGAACGTGGTCTTCAACGGTCTGTTCGACCGCGTGCTCAAGCGTTTCGCCATTGCGCACAACGCCTGGGTCCGCGTGGTGCACGCGCTGTTGTTCGAGGGCGGGCTGGTCGCCCTCGGCGTACCGTTGATTGCGTGGTGGCTGAAAGTCAGTCTGTGGCAAGCGTTCCTGCTGGATATCGGCGTGCTGCTGTTTTTCCTGCCGTACACCTACGTTTACCACTGGGTGTATGACGTGGTGCGGGAGCGGTTGGTCATTCGCTCTACCTGTAACGCGTAACCTGTAGGAGCCCGGCTTGCCGGCGAAGGCGTCCTCCAACATGGCGTTGGTCTTTCGGACGCCTTCGCCGGCAAGCCGGGCTCCTGCAAGGGCTGCTTTATTCAGAAAATCTGGGTGAACAACCAGTACAAACTGCCCGACAACACTATCGCCGCCGGCAAGGTCAGCACCCAGGCCATCAGCAGGTTGCGGATGGTCTTCATCTGCAAGCCGCCGCCATTGGCGACCATGGTCCCGGCCACCCCTGACGACAACACGTGGGTGGTCGAGACCGGCAAGCCGAACATGTCGGCGGCGCCAATGGTCAGCATGGCCACGGTTTCCGCCGAGGCGCCTTGGGCGTAGGTCAGGTGGGTCTTGCCGATTTTCTCTCCCACGGTTACCACGATGCGCTTCCAGCCGACCATGGTGCCCAGGCCCAGCGCAATTGCTACGGCGATCTTCACCCACAACGGAATGAAGCGCGTGGCGTTGTCGATCTGCTGCTTGAACAGCTGCAGTTTGCCGTTGGTATCGGCGTCGAAGTTACCGACCTTGTTCTTGTCCATCAGGCGGATGGTTTCGCTGGTCAGGTACATGTCGTTGCGCACGTTGCCCATGGCTTCGGCCGGGACTTTGGACAGCGAACCATAGCCCTTCACTTCATTACCGATGTTGCCGGCCAGTGCCGCGAGGGCGGGGATCAGTTGCGGCGTGACCTCCTTGCTGCGCACGTAATCGGAGAGGATCGGTCGCGGATCGGCCGGTGCCGGCAACGGCGCACTCTTGACCAGCGCCTGTTGGGTCACTTCGGCCACGGCGGCGAACTGCAACGCCTGGTCTGCAGGCATGGTGCGGTTCAGTGCGTAAGCCATCGGCAAGGTCCCGACCAGGATCAACATGATCAGCCCCATGCCTTTCTGGCCGTCATTGGAACCGTGGGCGAAGGACACGCCGGTGCAGGTCAGGATCAACATGCCGCGAATCCACCATGGCGGCGGGGTGTTGCCCTTGGGCTCCTTGTACAGCGCGCGGTTCTTGACGAAGGCCCGCAGGGCCAACAGCAACAGCGCGGCGCAGCCGAAGCCGACCAGCGGCGAGAGCAATAGGGCGTAACCCACCTTGGTCGCCTGCGCCCAGTCCACGCCGCTGGTGCCGTCACGCCCGTGCATCAGCGCATTGGCCACGCCGACACCGATGATCGAGCCGATCAGGGTGTGCGACGACGAGGCCGGCAGGCCCAGCCACCAGGTGCCGAGGTTCCACAGGATCGCGGCGATCAGCAGGGCGAAGATCATCGCGAAACCGGCGGATGAACCGACTTGCAGGATCAACTCCACCGGCAGCAGCGCGATGATGCCGAACGCCACCGCGCCACTGGACAGCAGCACCCCGAGGAAGTTGAAGAACCCGGACCAGACCACCGCGAAATTCGGTGGCAGCGAGTGTGTGTAGATCACGGTGGCGACGGCGTTGGCGGTGTCGTGGAAACCGTTTACGAACTCGAAGCCCAAGGCAATCAGCAAGGCCACGCCCAGCAGGATGAATGGCGTCCAGGTGGTCACCTCCGTGCCGAGTTCGTTCATGTCGTGCATCAGGCTGTAGGCGGTGAACAGCAGCCCGATGCCCAGCACTGCAAAAAACACCACGAGGGTGAGCGCACCGGGTTTTTTATCGAATTGCGGTTTGGCGCTGCTGGCGGGCGCCGGGGCGGCGGTAAAGGAGGGGGTAGCCATGCCGGACATTCCTGAGGAGGGAAGGAGTGTCGTTGATGATCGTTGCAAAATGTTACAGAGAGACTGCCCTGTGTCAGTGTTTGGTTTTTTATGGTTCTTGAAAGATCGCAGCCTGCGGCAGCTCCTACAGGGGCTGCGATCTTTTGATCTTAATAATCCTGGCGCTTGCGAAACGCCCAACGTCCCGCAATCAAGGTAAAGGTCGCCACCAGCGCCACCAGGATCCAGAACCCTTCAGGGTCCTGGGACAGCGGCACCCCACCCACGTTCATGCCGAAGAAACCGGCAATGATGTTGATCGGCAGGGCCAGCACCGTCACCACCGTCAGGGTGAACAGGGTGCGGTTGCTCTGTTCGTTGAGGTTGGCGGCGATTTCCTCCTGCAGCAGCTTGATCCGTTCACCCAGCGCCGTGAGGTCGTTGATGATCAAGGCAAACTCCTCGGTGGACTTGCGCAGTTCCTTGACGTCCTCCTTTTGCAGCCAGGGTGGCGGGCGATTGAGCAGGCGCAGCAACGACCCCGGCTCCAGCGCCAGCAGGCGTTGCAGGCGCACCAGCACCCGGCGATTGGCCCCCAGTTCCGCGCGGTTGGTCGACAGGCGCGAGGACAGCAGTTCATCTTCGATCTGATCCACGCTCAGGCTGGTCTTGCGCACGATCTGGGTCAGCACTTCGCCCTGGTCGCGCAGCAGATGCACCAACAACTCCAGCGGCGAGCGGAAGCATTCACCGGCCTTGACCGACGAGCGCAGCTTGTCCACCGAATGCAGCGGTTGCAGGCGCGCGCTGATGATCAGTCGACTGCGGGCACAGACCCACAGGGTCGAGACATCGGAGGAGGTCATGCTGCTGAGGTTGAACACCACGTCGTTGACCACCGCCAGCAACGCCGAATCGACATGTTCGATGCGCGTCGATCGTGAACCTTCATGCAAGGCTTCGAAAAACTCGTCGGGCAGTTCCAGGTGGCTCTTCATCCAGCGCTCGCATGCGGCATGGGCGAGGTTCAGGTGCAGCCAGAGAAATTGCTCGGCGTCCTGCGGGTGTTGCAGGTACTGCAAGGCCCTGGCCGAATCGATTTCCTGGCCGCGCTCACCGGGGCGAAAACTGAAACCGTAAAGCAGGCCGAACAGATCCGGATCGCGATGGCTGTGATCGATGCTGTGGTTCATGAGGGCTCGCATGGGGGGGACGCCTGTCGCGTGTTTTACAGGTTCACGTGAGCGGCATCATCGCAAGGCTGGATGACGGGTTTGTGACCTCGGCCTGATCGGTCACCCAAACGCAAAAAAGCCGCACGATGGGGAGCATCGTGCGGCTTTTTTTCGGGTGCATCAGTCGTCTTTCTTGTTCTTCAGGACTTCGCCGGTGGCGGCGTTCACGTCCACGTCCCATTCAACGTTGTTGGCGTCGCGCAGTTCCACTTCGTACTCGTAGCTATTGAAGTGGTTGTCCAGGTCACTGTCGGTAATCGTGGCACCCGGGTGCAGCTTCAGCACGATCTGGTTCAGTTCCTCCAGTGGCTTGATCTTGCCGTCCTTGACCAACTGAGGGATCTGGTCGACGGGAACATCAGCCTGGGCCAGGCCAGCGGTGAGGGTCAGGGTTGCAGCGGCGAACAGGGCAGTCAGGGTTTTCATAAGCTTCTTTCCTTGGATGAGCTGTTTAAGTGGGATCAGAATAACTGTGGCAACTTAATTCAGACTTAAATTCCCTTGAATCGAATGATCAATAGCCGTTATTGCGTATCACCTGCGCCACACTCGCCGCCGCCGGGCGCTTATAGAACTTCAGAAGCTCGCTGGCGCGGTTGGTGAAGATACCGTCGACGCCAGCCGCCATGACCTTCTGGTAGTCCACCGCTTCATCGATGGTGTAGACGTGCACCAGCAGCCCTTGGTCGTGGGTGTACTGGTTCATCCACGGTTGTACCAGGTCGGCGTAGCTCTGATCGCCACCCTGGGTCAGCGCGGCGGACGGGCCGGTACCGATCGCGCCCTGGGCCTTGGCGTAGTCGACCCAGCGCTGGAACTCGGCTTTGTCCTTGGGTTGCTGTTTGGCGTAGTAAGCGGCTTTGTCCTTGTCGCCGGATTGAGCAAAGGTCACTGTCGATTTTGGCTCGATGTTGCCTTCACCGACCCATAACAACAGAATCTTCGGCACCTGTGGCATTTCCTTTTGCAGCAATTCGAGGCTGCTTTTCTCGAAGGTTTGCAGCACCACCTTGCCTTTGCCCTGGCCGACGGACAGCTCGCTTTTAGCCAGTTTCGACCCCGCGGGGCTCAGCCAGCCGCGATCCTGGAGTTTTTCCTTGAGGTCGTGTTCTATGCCCGGAAACTGCTTGGGCTCCTTGGTCTCGATGTACAGGCCGGGCTTGTGCAGCGGATTGCCCTGGGCGATGTCGATGATTTCATCGAGGGTGAGGATTTTCAGGCCGGCAAACGCAGGACGCGCGCGATCCGGGTAGGCCGCGTTGAACCAGCTGCCGGCATCCAGGGTTTTCAGCTCGGCCATGGTGAAGGCATTGGCCGGGCTGTCCTTGCGCTCGGGGAACTTGCTGGCGACGTCGGTGGTGCGTTGCAGGTTATTGTCGTGCAGGGCGAACAGCACGCCATCCTTGCTGCGCTGCAGGTCCAGCTCCAGGTAATCGGCGCCGAGGTCGCGGGCCAGTTTGTAGGCGGCGGCGGTGGATTCCGGTGCATCGAAAGATGCGCCACGGTGGGCGATCACCGCCGGGTGCGGAATGCCCATTCGGGTGGCCAGCGCGGCGGGGCCGGGCTCGCTGGCGGCCTGGGCCTGGCCGAGGCCAAGCAGCAAACTCAGGAGCAGGGCGCTGTGGGTGAAGGTGGCCGGCATGGTCGAGATCCTTTCGTGACAGGTTTCAAAGAGGTCTCTTTTAACAACTGAGCGTTGCCAGCGCTATCGCGAGACCGACATAAACGTGTTGAAAGCTGATGTCGGTCAGCGTTTTTGTGTTCTTGTCTGCATTATTCTTCGTCCCGGCAACTTCCCCGGCAGAGGGAAAACCATTCGCTGGCCATGCGTGTAAACCATCGATCACTTCTTGTGAGGTTTCCATGCGCATTACTTCCCAGCTCATCTGCCAGGCCGCCGACCAGCTCCAGGGCTTCGTCGGCCTCAATCGCAAGACTGGCCACTACATCGTGCGTTTCAGCGAAGACTCGTTCGGCATGGACGTGGCTGACGACGGCATCATCCCCACCAGCGAATTCGTCTGGGTGCCGGGCCCGGAGCAGACCATGACGCTCAAGCGCGAGTTGATCCAGTTGTTGCTGGATCAGAACATCGACGACCGAATAAACATCACTGAACCGCTGCGGGTGTATATGAACAGGCGGGAAGTGCCGGAGATTTCGGCGGTGAGGAGTCTGGTGCGGGGTTAGTGGGCTTTCTCGCTGTTGCTGTTGCTGTTGCTGTTGCTTTGGCTTTTGATCTTGATCTTCTTGTCCCATCGAGAGGCTTCGTTCCGGTTCTGTCCAGCGCGGCGGGCCCCTGTAGGAGCGAGCTTGCTCGCGAAAAACCTGAGAGCACCGTGGGGTGTCAGGCTCCCCGCGTCATCGTTGACCTCCATCGCGAGCAAGCTCGCTCCCACAGGTATCGCGTACAGCCGCGAAATTCCAGTTGGCTGTCAGGCCGTCATCGCTGGCAAGCCCGCTCCTGCAGAGGCTGGGGTGAACTCATAAGCCCGCTCAACAAGGCAAACCCGGGTATGACACTGCGCATACCAGGTCGAACGCCCAAGCTCACGAATCGCCCGGTGTTCGGGATGCTGCTTCCACGCCAGGATCGCCGCCTCACTGGCCCAATACGACACCGTAATCCCCAGCCCATCATCGCCCCGCGCCGACTCTACACCGAGGAACCCCGGCTGCTCACGCGCCAGCGCCACCATCCGTCCGGCCGCTTCGGCGTACCCCTGGTCACCATCGGTTCGTAGCGAAGTGAAGATCACTGCGTAATAGGGCGCAGCAATCATGACCGCCGCTCCACGCACGCTGCGATCAAGGCCCGCACCAGCGGTGGCAGGGTACCCTCGAGGGCAGCGCGTTCCGGCTGGAACAGCGTGGCGACATAGAACGGATGACCGCTGAGCTCGACCGCGCGCAAACCGTGTTCGGCATCATGGCCGACGGCATGAAGCGCGTGCTGGAGCAGTTCCCGTTCGAACTCGGGATTCACTCCGTAGCGGCAGCGATAGCCCTCACGAATTTCACAGGTTTCATATGCCCTGGCGATCAGCGAGCCTTCCCGCAAATGAATAATGTCGACAGCCTCAACCAGTGAACACGCCAGCGGCGTGAGCAATGCCCGCGATGCATCGGGAGCCGTCTCGCCATGTTCGGCATCCGCCCAGCCGAGCACGTTGCGCGCATATTCCAGCACCGCATGTTGAAACCCGCCGCAGGTGCCGAGGAAAGGTCGCCGCTGTTCACGGGCAAAGCGAATCGCCCGCAAGGCACCGTTCATGCTGCGATACGGGCTGGCGGGCACGCACCAGAAACCGTCGAACCCGGCGAGCGGCGTGTTGGCATGCAAGCTATCGGTGGCCAGCCACTGCCCTTGCACGTTTCGGCCGCTGTGTTCGGCGGCCAGGCCGAGCGCCACCGGGATGGCCTGGTGGGCGGTGACTTGAGGGTCTTGATCACCGATCAGGGCGATGCGAATGACGCGGTTTTCCATGGGTGACCTCGGCGCTTGTTGATTCCTGGCAGCCACTATAGATTGGCGTTCACGCACTCAATATTGGCGTTATCCCAAGTGATCAATGCAGCGACGCACTATCGACTGGACTACCCAGACCTGGCCCTGGTGCTCGCATTGGTGCGCGGCGGCTCTCTGGCCCGGGCCGCGCAGCTGATGAAAGTGGATGTCTCGACGGTGTTTCGCGCCGTGCGTCGACTGGAAGCCGCACTGGGCCAGCCGTTGTTCGAAAAAAGTCGCGCCGGCTACCTGCCCACGACCTTGGCGCAGGCCCTGGCGGAACAGGCCGAGCGCGCCGAACAGGCATTGGAAGCCGCAAGGGTCGGTGTGGAGCAGGGCGGTGAAGTGGTCAGCGGCACCGTGCGCCTGACCTGCACCGATTCGGTCCTGCAAGGCTTACTGCTGCCGGCGCTGGCGCAGTTCATGCCGAACTATCCGGCGTTGATCCTTGAACTCAGTACGTCCAACGACTTTGCCAACCTCAGCCGCCGCGATGCCGACATCGCCTTGCGCCTGACCCGTACGCCACCTGAGCACCTGGTGGGGCGACGCCTTGCAGGGATTGGCTACCGAGTGTGTGCCAGCGCCGGTTATCTGCAAGGGGTCGATGCGACCGATCTGGTATCACTGACCTGGATCGCCCCTGACGACTTCCTGCCCGATCACCCGACAGTGGCCTGGCGACGTCAGGCAATGCCTGGGGTGATGCCGGCTTATCGCTGCAACAGCATGCTGTCGGTCACCGAACTGGTGCGGGCGGGGTTGGGCGTGGCGGCGTTGCCGGACTTTCTGATCGGTGATGGATTACAGCCACTGGGCGAGCCGTTGCACGGATACGACACCGCGCTGTGGCTGCTGACCCGCCCGGATTGCCGAGCCTTGCGCTCGGTAGTGACGCTGTTTGACGAGCTGGGGCGGGCGCTGAAGTTACCCTAGGCGGTTCAGGCCTTTGGCTCGTCCTTGTGCACGAAGTGCTGATGCATTTCCGTGGTCAGGTTTTCGATGCGCTCGGTGAGGGCCTTGGTCATTTCCGTGAGGCGGGTGTTTTGCTCAAGCAGCGCCAGCAGTTGCGCGCTGTTTTTCGCCGCTTCCGCCTGTCGCTCACTGTTGGCGATCGCCAGCGCTTCGCGGTGTTGCGCATCGGCATCGGATTGCGCTTTGTCCCGCGCGGCCTGACGGGTCTGGGCCAACAGGATCAGGGGGGCGGCATAGGCCGATTGCAGGCTGAAAGCCAGGTTGAGCAGGATGAACGGGTAGGCGTCGAAGTGGGCGACGCCGAACAGGTTCATGCACACCCAGATCACCACGATCAGTGTTTGTGCGCCGAGAAAGGTCGGTGTACCGAAGAACCGCGCAAAGGCCTCGGCACGCAGGGCGAATTTGTCATTGCCGAAGGTCGGCGCCAGGTGGGCATGACGGCGATGGAAACGCAGGTGATCGACGGGGGCGGTGGTTTCGTTGCTCGTGGAATTCATGATGCTCTCTGCAGGCGCTGGGACTGAGGCTCACTATAGCCTCGGCACGAGTTTCATTCTGAAACACATTGCGCCGTACACATTGAAGCGAACAGTTCTTCGACGCCGCTGTCGAGATTGTCAATTATTGCACCTGATAGCAGGCCAGGAACATGTCCAGCGCCGATTCCACCACGGTGCCTTGCATCTCGGTCGACAAAGCCGGCAAGCCCAGGGAAATCTGCGGCCAGAAGGCAAAGGATTTGAGCATGCCATGGAGCTGTTGCGCGGCAAATTCCGGGGCGACCGCTTTCAGGCGTCCATCGGCCTGGGCGGCTCGAATCCATATAGTGAGGTTTTCTTCGCGCTCCCCCATTCGCGTCACCATGCTTTGCGCGCGCTCGGGAGAATGGATGGTGGCGGCGATGGCCACCCGCGCCAGATCGAGCAGATTTTCATCGCTCAGTACCAAAAGCTTTACCGTCAGCATATGACGCATCTGGTCACGCAGGGGCAGGTCGGGACGGTAAGGCACTTCCTGTTCCGCCGTGACCCGGACCCACAATTGATTGAGGATTTCAGCGAACAACTCTTCCTTGCTGGGGAAATGGTTGTACACCGTGCGCTTGGACACACCGGCGGTGGCGGCAATCCTGTCCATGCTGGTGATGTCGAATCCATTGGCACGGAATTCGACAATCGCCGCCTGAATGATGGCTTCGCGTTTGCGGTCGGTGAGGCGCTGTGGAGCTGTCATAAATACGCTTCGGCAGGAAGAAAGGAAAATTACACTCGGTAGTTTACTTGTGATCGGCTTTGATGCAACCTTGAAACTACACTGTGCAGTGTAATGTTTTGTTAATCCTGCCCGGTAAAACTAGAGTGCTCGGCTGATGCGTGCGTGTCTCGGCCATTTATCGTCCCAAAAACGGAAAACCGTGAAGCCTGCGGTTTTCCTGGAGTCATTGCCCCATGGCCAAATCAACTTCCGCGGCGAACAGCGCCTCCCAACCTGAAGCTTCCCGACAGGCTCAAGGACAGTTTCAAAACCACAGGCCGATTCAGCGTTTAAGCCTTGGCAAAACCTTGCGCATTCTCTGGAACGCGATGTTCCACAAACCGCGCAACACCCGGCCGACGGCGCCTGTACCGATGCAACCCCTGACGCAAGCGGCGTTGCTGGCAGCGCCCAACCACAGCGTCTATCGCCTCGGTCATTCCACGGTATTGCTCAAGCTGCGGGACAAATTCTGGATCACCGACCCGGTCTTCGCCGAACGCGCCTCCCCCGTGCAATGGGCCGGCCCCAAGCGTTTTCACCAGCCGCCGATCAGCCTCGAGCAATTGCCGCCGATTGAAGCGGTGATCCTGTCCCACGATCATTACGATCACCTGGACTATCACGCGGTGCTCAAGCTTGCCGACAAGGCCAGGTACTTCCTGACCCCGCTGGGCGTGGGCGACACCCTGATCAAGTGGGGAATCGACGCCAGCAAAATCCGCCAGCTGGACTGGTGGCAGGGTACCGAGGTCGAGGGCGTCCAGTTCGTCGCCACCCCCTCGCAGCACTTTTCCGGTCGCGGCCTGTTCGATGGCAACAGCACCCTCTGGGCCTCGTGGGTGATGATCGATGGCGATACGCGGATCTTTTTCAGTGGCGACAGCGGCTACTTCGACGGCTTCAAACGCATTGGTGAACAATACGGCCCTTTCGACCTGACCCTCATGGAAACCGGCGCCTACAACGTCGACTGGCCCCATGTGCACATGCAGCCTGAGCAAACCTTGCAAGCCCACCTCGACCTCAAGGGGCGCTGGCTGCTGCCGATTCACAACGGCACCTTCGATTTGTCGACGCATGCCTGGTACGAACCCTTCGACCGCATCCTGGCCCTGGCCTGGGAGCGCAATGTCTCGATCACCACGCCGCGGATGGGCGAGGCGTTCAATATGCTGGCGGCGCAGCGCGGTACGGCGTGGTGGTATGAAGTCGAACGGCAGGTCTACCAGGATCAGCAAAGCCTGGTGTGAAGCACTACAGGTCAAGGCGAGTTTTCCTATGTGACCCGTGGGCAAGTGATGACGGACATTTCCGGCCATGTCTGTAGGCTGGAAAGCGAGTGAGCTCATTCACTCGCTACCACAAGGATGTCATTCACATGGATGTAAGGATAAAAGGCTGCATGACGCGGCTGGCCCAAGTTGTTCTGCTTTCGATCGCAAGCTACGCCAACGCACAACCATTGGAGTACTTGAGTGTCGATGAAATCAGCAAGGAAATGCAGCGCGGCCAGCTGAGTGCCGAGGCGCTGGTGCAACACCTGCAACAACGCATCGACAGGCTCGATAAAAACGGACCCACGATCAATTCGGTCATCGAGCTCAACCCCGATGCGCTGGCGATTGCCAGGTCGCTGGATCGGGAGCGAGAACGCGGGCATGTTCGCGGCCCCATGCACGGTATTCCGCTGTTGTTGAAAGACAACATCGATACGTCTGACCAGATGCAGACCAGCGCCGGATCATTGGCCATGATCGGGCAACCCGCCGCCGAGGATGCCTTTATCGTGCAACGGCTAAGGGCCGCAGGCGCGATCATTCTGGGCAAGACCAACCTCAGCGAGTGGGCAAACTTTCGTGACCCCGCGGTCCCCGACGGCTGGAGTGGCCGAGGCGGGCAAACCAGGAACCCGCATCTGTTAAGCCAGACGCCCTGCGGTTCAAGCTCCGGGTCCGGTGCGGCAGTGGCCGCAGGTTTTGCACCCTTGAGCGTAGGGACGGAAACCGCCGGCTCGATTATCTGTCCGGCATCGCTCAATGGGGTGGTGGGGGTCAAGCCCACCGTGGGGTTGTTGAGTCGCAGTGGCATTGTCGCTGTGACACACAAACTCGACACCCCTGGGCCGATGGCTCGCAGCGTTCGCGATGCGGCACTGTTGCTCAACGCCATGACGGGCAATGACGCCGCCGATCCGGTCAGTAAACCCCGAGCCCTCGATGGCGTGGATTACACGGCATTGCTCCGACCTGGTTCGCTGGTGGGGCGACGCCTCGGTTACCCACTCAAGTTCGATGTGAGCGGCGAGGCCGCGCAGAGCGATCCTCAGTTTTCCCGGGCGCTGGAAGTCATGCAGGCCGCCGGCGCAAAATTGATACCCATTGAGCTCAAAGACCCGCAGTCGGCGCAGGTGGAGGAGGCCCTGTCCATGGGAATCAAACGACACCTGCCTGAATACCTCGCGCAACGCACCGGCCTGCCCATCAAGAGCCTGGAAGACCTTGTCCGTTTCAATCAACGCATACCTGGGGTCGAAGACCATGGGCAAAGCGTGTTGATCGCGGCCAACAACCTGGTGTTTGACCCACTTACCTACGAGCAACTGTGGCAGACCATCCAGAGTGAAAACGCCGCCGCCATCGATGACGTCCTGGTGCAGCACCAACTGGATGCCGTGGTGCTCGATGTCGGCTCACCGGGGTTGAATGTCGTTCCGCTGGCGGGCTACCCCAGCATCATGGTGCCTACCGGAGCGGATGAAGACGGGCTGCCCACGTCGGCATTATTCTTCGGTGCACGCTGGAGCGAAGCCAGCCTCCTGGCATTGGCGTATGGCTATGAACAAGCCTCCCATGCGCGGCCAATACCTGCATTCAGGCCCTAGTTTCAGTTCCATGCACGTCTGGTCGTAGCGCAAGTGATGGCGCTGCGACCTCATTCAACCATCGCAAAATCCGCCCGCGCCACCGGATTCGGCGTAGGGCCTTTCACGTTCATCCCTCTACCCGGCGCAAACCCCGGGAAAAACACCAGCCCCTCAGCTTCAAGCCTGTATGCCAAGGCCAGACGAGTGACATCCAGCACCTCCTGCCGCGCCTCGAAGCGCTCGATGGCCTGCATGGAAACCCCGGCTTCGCGGGACAAGATTTCCACGCTCCAGCCCAGCATCGCTCGGGCCTGGGCGCAGTGGGCCGGGGTGAATTGGAAAAGGGCGATACGTTCCAGGGTGATTTTCATCGCTTGAGAGGCCATGGGGGTTCTCCGGGCTCGAGAGTACTGGTTTTAAATATACTGTGTTTTTGTACAGTTGTTTTCGATCCGGATCAAACGCATTTTTCGATTTTTCTGTTTCATACCCCCATGGCCAGACGGAAGGTCACTGCCTTTATGGCTTGGATGACTCATCCAAAACTGGTGCCTCGCGTACGATAAAGTGATCCAGATTCTCGATATTGGCGCTGAACACCCCGAACGTCTGCTCGGGGTTTTTCTTGCTGGGCACCTGCCGCAACGCAGGCTGGACGCCATAAAAGAAGCAATACAATGGCTTCCCGCTCTCGATGGCGTGCTTGATTTCCTCCAGGAACGCCTTGCGTTTGCGGTAGCTGTCGATCAGCTTCTTGTTCAGGTAAACGTTGACCGAGTAGGGCGTCTTCTCGAACCAGACCTTCTTTTCGAAGTCGATGCGAAAGCTCTGGGTGTAGTCCTTGATCTGCTTGATCCTGCCCCAGTAAATCAGTCCCGGGTTGTCTTGCAGGTACTCGATCTTCTTGAAAAACGAGGCATAGGGCGCGGTGTGCTGGCCAATCTTCAGCGGCATGCGCTTGAGCAGCGCCTTGTCCTCGAAGTTCGACACGAAACATTCCACCGGATGGGCGAAGACACTGGTCTTGTCCGGCGCCGACTCGCGGCCGGATTGCTCGACGCTGCTGATCGTCGATGCCGCTGCTGGCTCGGCTCCTTGCAGATCGGCAGCCACCGTCGGGTGCGACGGCTTGCGCACATACTCACGCCGACTGAGTAACAATTCCGACGGGAAATGTTCCTCGCGACTGTCATCCGTTTCCTCGCCGACCGAAGCCGGGGTTTTCAGGCTTGCATAAGGACAACCCGCGACATGCCGCGTACTCGGCAGATTCTTGAAGTGCGGCGTGCGCACGTAGTTGACGTTTTTGGCGTTGAACGTGCCCAAACCGTTCGCCGCATCAAACGCCAGGCGACAGGCATCGTTGGGGCACTGGAAATGTTCCTGTGCGGAATCGAACGCCATCGACTCGTCGAAATTCAGGTCGCGCACGTCATAGATCGACAGTTTTTCCTCGAGGCCGAGGCAATAGGCGAGGTCGAATTTCATGGGGTTACCACTGCGCCCGATGGGAACCCAGTTCAGACGCTGCAAGCGTCCACTGCACGGGCGTCCCGGTGATCTTGAGCGGCACATGCAGGCGATGTGCCGGGCCCCATGGCGTCTGTTCGACCAGCATGCCCTGATCCTGTTCGTCTTCAGCCCGCAATGGCTCGGCGCTACCGGGACCCTGGTCGATCAACAGCTTCGCCGTACGCGCCAACGACAGCCGCGCCGAACCACCCAGGCCGTTGTTCAAGCGTTCTGCCAACAAGCGGATCGCACTGGCCGCCATCAGATACCCGGTGGCGTGATCGAGCGCCTGCAGTGGCAAGGGCGTCGGTTTGTCCGCCTGCTGGCTGAGCATGCCCGCGTGCGCGATGCCGCTGCTCATCTGCACCAGGCTGTCGAAGCCGCGACGGTTCTGCCACGGACCGCTCCAGCCGTAGGCGTTGAGGCAAACGTCGATCAGGCCGGGGATCCGCTGCTGTCGTTCGGCGGCACCATACCCCAGGCGCTCCAGGGCATCGGCGCGGTAACCGTGGAGCACGATGTCGGCGTCCTTGAGCAGGCTTTCGAATACCTGGCGATCGGTTTGGTCGTGCAGATCCAGGCGTGCACAACGCTTGCCCAGCGTCATCTCCGGCACCACGCCCGGCTCGTTCCAGGAGGGTGGGTCGATGCGCAATACATCGGCGCCAAGGCCCGCGAGAAAGCGGCTGGCGACCGGGCCTGCGAGTACGCGGGTCAGGTCCAGCACCTTGATTCCGGCCAAGGGGCGCGCCACCGAACCTTGCCAGATTGTGTTCTGCGGAGTGTGGCCGGCGCTGAACTGAACCAGCGGTTCGGCGTTGACCGCGAGCCCTTGCGGATGGGCCTGCCACTGTTCCCACGTGCGCATTTCGGCGGCACAGCCACCGGCATCGACCACGGCCTGTTCCAGGTCAGTCCTGGCCCATTGCGCCACTTTAGCTGCCATCGACTTGCGGTCGATGCAAGCGCCCAGCACGGCTTCAGCGGCGGCGCGGTGATGGGGCGCATTGGTGTGCAGACGAATCCAGCCGTCCTTCGTGGCGTAGTCGCCAGCAATCGGGTCCCACAGTGGCGGGACCTTCCAGCCCAGCGGGCGGATCGAACTGGAAAACCAGAAGGAGGCCAGGCGCCGGTCGACTTCAAGGCCGGGCAAGCGTCCGGTTTGTTGATGCAGCAATTCGCTGACCGCCTGGCCGGCGGCGGCGATGCTGGCGCACGCCAGGTCGGTGACGGCGAACGCCGAGGGCAGGGCGCCGCTGGAGGTGAATGTCAGGGGGGTGAGCGGCAAGCCGAGTTCGGCTTGAATGGACGTGAGTAGATCAGTCATCGAAGGGCTCTCCGGAACGAGAGCCCGAGCATAAAACAAAAAAACCTCAGAGCTGATGAAAACCCCGTAGGAGCTGCCGAAGGCTGCGATCTTTTGATTTTTCAAGATCAAAAGATCGCAGCCTTCGGCAGCTCCTACAGGTAAGGATCACACCCGGAACTGATCCATCAGTTTCATCTGCTGGGTGGTCAGGGCATTGAGCTGGCTGCTGATCTGCGCCGATTCGGTGGCTTGTCCGGTCAGGGTTTCGGTGACGGTACGGATCGCCGAGACGTTGCGGTTGACCTCTTCGGCCACGGCACTTTGCTGTTCGGCGGCGCTGGCGATCTGCAGGTTCATGTCGCTGATCACCGTGACCGCGTCGCTGATCTTGCCCAAGGCCTGGACCGCTTGCTGGATCTGCCCGGCGTTGCTGTGGGCCTGGGTCTGGCTCGAGTGCATGGTGGCGACCACACCGCGGGTGCCGCTCTGGATGCGCTCGATCACCAGGCGAATCTCTTCCACCGAGTCCTGGGTGCGCTTGGCCAGGTTGCGCACTTCGTCGGCGACCACCGCAAAGCCGCGACCGCTCTCGCCGGCCCGGGCAGCTTCGATCGCCGCGTTGAGCGCCAGCAGGTTGGTCTGTTCGGCGATGCTGCGGATCACCTCCAGTACCGAGCCGATCTGCTCGCTGTTGACCGCCAATGCCTCGACTTCAGTCACGGCCTTGCTGACTTCGTCGGCCAGTTGATTGATGTCGCGGGTGCTGCGCTCGATGATCTGCATGCCATCGCGGGCCGACTGATCGGCGCCCTTTGCCGCACTGGCGGCGTTCGATGCGCTGTTGGCGACGTCGTGGGCGGTGGCGCTCATTTCATTGGACGCGGTGGCGACCTGGTCTATTTCGCGAAATTGCACCTGCATGCCTTCGCTGGTCTGGCGGGCGATTTCCGAAGACTGGTCGGCGGTGCCGCGGGCATCGGTGATGCTCTGCTTGATCTGCGCGATGGTCGGCTGCAGCTTGTCGAGGAAACGGTTGAACCAGCTGACCAGCTCACCCAGTTCATCCTTCTTGCTGTAATGCAGGCGCTGGGTCAGGTCGCCGTCGCCACTGGCAATCGCCTTGAGCATCACGGCCACGCTATTGATCGGCCGGGTCACGCCTGACGCGGTCAGCCACATCAGCAGCAGGCCGAGCAGGCCGGCAACGACGGCGACCAGGATCGCCTTGAGCGTGCCGCTTTGCTGGGCATCGTCGAGCACTGCTTGCAACTTCACCGAATCGGCCAGCAGCACTTGCTTGGGCAAGTCGATCACCACGCCCCAGGGCTTGGCGTCGGCAATCGGGCTGACCGGGTACACCGCGCGGATCAGGTCGCCCTGTTGAAGAATCTTCGGCGCACCGCCGGCCAGCGATTGCTGGATGTCCTTACCCTCTGCGCCCAGGGTGTCGCCGATGCTTTTGCCGACCTTGCCAGCGTCGACACTGTAGGCGGCGAGCACGCCCGTGCCGGAGACGATCAGCATGTGCCCGGCGTTGTTGAACAGCTCGCGCTGGGAGTCGAAGGCCGCGGCTTGCAGGGTGTCGAGGGCGATATCGATACCGACGACGCCGATGACCTTGCCATCCACCAGCAGCGGCAGGGAAATGGTGGTCATCAACACTTCCTTGTCCGCGACGGTGTCGGCGTACGGGTCCAGCAGGCAGGTACGCTTGCTGTCCCGGGGGCAGGTGTACCACACGTTGTAGGGTGTGCCGCTGAGGTTCAGGGTGGTCTTGGTCATGTCTTCTTCGACCATGATCGTGTTGAGTGCGGTCCCTGCGCTACGGCTCCAGTAAGAGGCGAAACGACCGATTTCGTTGGACTGGCGGGCGGCGTCTCCGACGAATTCGCTGTCCTTGCCATCCAGGCCATTGGGTTCGAACGCCAGCCAGATCCCCAGCACCTTGCCGTTGCGCTCGAAGGCGGTCTTCAGGCTCTGGTTGAGCTCCTCGCGCAGGGTGCCGGCGTCCAGCGAACGCTTGGCGGCCATGGTGCGCAGGTCCTTGATCTGGTCCGCCAGGGCGGTCACCACCGTCAGGGTTTCACCGAACGTCTTCTGCACCCGCACCGCTTGCTCGGCGGCCTTGGCCTGGAGCAGGTCTTGCACACTGTCGGTGAGCATTGTGCTGCTGGAAGCGCTGACCAGTTCATCGTTCTGATTGGTCTGGTAGAGGTTCATGCCCACGATCGCTGCGACCACGCCAAGCAGGCACAGACCGGACAGCAGGACGATTTTCAGGCGGATGGACAGTGAGTCGAACATGGGGCGAGCTCGCGAATGGATGAGAGGTTGGCTGTGAGCCATGGCGGCTCGACACGCCAAATCCATTTAGCGCCATTCCAGCACATCGGCGGGGGGGACAGATTGCATGAGTGGGCTGCCGACGAACGGTCATGTTTGAACGTTTGCGCGGGGGAATGTGCCGAAAAGCCGGTGAAAAACGGGGAAGTTTGTCGGCGTTATGCCAGTGATTCCGGTCGCGACCAGATCCACAGGTTGCCCAGGCTCATGCCGGCAATCGCCAGGTAGATCGGCCAGCCATGATCGAGCATCACCAGCATGAGCCCGGCACATAACAGCATGCTGACAGTGGCGCTGACCTTGGCCCGGCGCGCAATGATTTTGCCGTTGCGCCAGTTACTGAGAATGGGCCCGAACAGCCGATGGTTTTCCAGCCAGGCACTCAGGCGCGGTGAGCTTCGGGTGGCAGCCCAGGCGGCCAGCAGGATGAATTCGGTGGTCGGCAGGCCGGGTATGACAATGGCGACCAGGCCGATGCCGAGGCTGACGTAGGCCAGCAGGCCGAAGAGGAAGCGGGCGAGTTTGGAGGAGGCAGGCATGGGGCGCTTGATCAGAATTCTTTGGACTGACTCGGTCCCCTGTGGGAGCGGGCTTGCTCGCGAAGGCGGTGTGTCAGGCGACATTGATATCACTGACACGACGCCTTCGCGAGCAAGCCCGCTCCCACAGGGGAGGGGTGGGGTGTCAGGCGATTTCCGGGGTGGTGGCGTACGCTTGTTCCAGCAATACCGTGAAGCGGTTGAAGGCGTCGATGGCGCCTTTGTCCAGTTCGGCTTCTTCCTCTGCGCTGAGTTTCAGTTCATCGAGGGTCTTGACGAAATTTTTCCAGCCTTGCGCGCGGCCACCTTCAGGTTCGCCAAGGTGGCGGGCGCCGAAGGTTTCGCTCAGGCCTAGGCCCACGGCACGCTTGATCAGGAACGCTGCGCCCAGCTTCGAGCCTTCGGAGACGAAAAGCCAGCCCAGGGCCTGGGCCTTGCTCGGGTTTTGCAGCGCACCGGCCACGGGCGCCGGAACTTCGGTGTCGAGGTCTGCCAGGTCGGCCTTGGCTGCATCGGCACGGCATCGGGCCGGCAGGTCCGGGACGATGGCTGTCAGTTCGGCATCGTTGTACAGCGCCACCAGCTCCGATTGGAACAGGTATTGCGCCACCACAAAACGGGCGAAGTTGGCCTGGGTTTCAAAGGGTGCGTGGGCTTTGACCAGTGCATCGAGCTTGCTGTGGGGCTCGTTGGTGACCTGGTTCAAGCGTTGCGAGCGCAGGGTGGGGCGTTGGGCGGTGTCCTGGGTGGTCATGGCAAATCCTTTAAAAGAAGAGGCGCTTGGTAACGAGACGAATGAGCAGGCGCGTGACAGTAAAAAATCCTCACCGGGCGGCTATCAGAGCGCCGCCCGGTGTGCACAGGTTCAGATGTCCCAGACCAGATTGATCGCGAAGTTGCGTCCAGGCTGAGTCAGGCGATCGAGGTTGGCCGGTTGCGTCACCGACGCTTCGCCGACGTTGTCGTAGCCACGCACGTCATCCCACAGCCAGTACTTCTTGTCGGTCAGGTTGTAGACGCCGCCGCTGACGGTCACGTCGTCGGTGACCTTGTAGTAGGCGCTCAGGTCGAGAATGCCGAAGCCCGGGGTCTTGAACTGGCTGCTGACGCCGTCCGGAGACTTGAAGTTGCTGTCGTCGACGCGGTCCTTCTTTTTCACCAGAGTCCAGCTGAGCAGGCCGCCGTAATGGTCCTGGTCATAACCGAGGCCGAACACGCCGGTCAGTGGATTGACACTGTTGATCGGCTCGCCGTTGTCGTTGTTGCGACCGTAGGCGTAGGCCACCGAGCCCTGGGTATAGAGGCCTTGGGGGGCGCCAAAGGCGTCGAGGTTCAGGCGGCCCTTGACCTCCGCACCCTTGATGGTGGCGTGCTTGATGTTGGCGCTCTGGAAGGTCGGTTCGTCGTAGCCCGGGGTGACCGCGTCTTCGTTGATGAAGTCGCGGTACTTGTTATAGAACACCGCCACATCGAAGGAGCCCTGCTCGAAGTTGCCCCGCAGGCCGGTCTCGTAGCTCTGGCTTTTTTCCGGGTCCAGGTCCGGGTTCGGTTCCACCCGGTAGCCGGTAGCGGAGTTTTCAAAGCGCCCGTACAGCGCCTTGGCGGTCGGGGTGCGGAACCCTTCGGCGTACTGGCCATACCAGGTGTAGTTTTCCGTCAGGGCATAGGTCAGGCCGAATTTGGGCGAGACTTTGTGCCAGGTCTTGTTGCCGTCGCTGACGGTACCAAGGCCGTCCGGGTCCACGGTGTTGAGGAACTCCTGGGTGATGTCCGGCTTGAGTTCGGTGTAGTCGTAGCGCAGGCCGGGCAGGAAGGTCCAGTCGTTCCAGCTGATCTGGTCCTGTGCGAACAGGCTGTAGGTGTTGATGGTCGGGTCCGGGAAGTCGCTGGATTTCTTCAGCACGTCCGCCGGGCTGGGAGCACCGATGGCGGTGCAGCCGCGACCGACCGCCAGGCAGGTGGCGTTGCCGCTGCGTGAGCCGGTGACTTTCTGCTGCTTGAGGGTAGTGCCGTAGGTCAGAAGGTGTTCGGTGTCGGCAATGCTGAAGCCCTTCTCAAATTGGGCGTCGAAGACCCACTGCTTTTCTTCGTAGACCGTGTCCCGGGTACGCAACACCTTGCGGGTGATCGGGAAGTAGACCTCGTCAGTGCTCTGGTCGGTCTTGGCGATCTGGTGGTTCAGGCTCCACTTGACGTTATCCACCAACAGGCTGTCGAGCGCGAAGCTGTGCTCCAGGCCGAAGCGTTCACGGGTAATGGTGTCGTTGCCGGTACGCGACTGGTACATGCCGCCGGGCAGGATGCTGTCGGGAATGGTCGGCGCGCCTGCAAAGTAAGGACCGCCATAGGCGCTTTTCTGATCGGTGTCGCGATCGTCCTTGTATTTCTCGTAGGTCAGGCCCAGGCGTGCATCGTCCTTGTAGTTCCAGCCGAGCTTGGCCAGCACGTTGGTGGCGCGCACATCTTCAGGGTTGGCGGCGGTGCGGGTCAGGCCGGTGCTGTTGTTGCTGCCGTAGGATTCGGTTTCATGACCGTCGCGCTGGCTGTAGTGCAGCAGGCCGTCGAACTGGTCGGCGCGACCGGCCACGGTGGCGGATTTCAGCCAGCTTTCGTCCGCGGAGCTGTAGCCGGTCTTCAGGCGGGCACCGACGTCCTGGCCTGGCTTGATGATGTCGTCCGGGTCCAGGGTGTAGTAGCTGACGGCACCACCGATGGCGTTGCTGCCGTAGAGCACCGAAGCCGGACCGCGAAGGATTTCCACGCGCTTGATGATCTCGGGGTCGACGTAGTTGCGCTGGGTCTTGGCGTAGGGACCGTTGAAGAAACCGTTGGGAATCTCGACACCGTCGATCTGGGTCAGAACTCGGTTTCCGTCGATGCCGCGGATGTTGTAGCCGCTGATCCCGCCACGGGTACCGGCACCACCCACCGAAACGCCTGGCTCGTAGCGCACCAGGTCCTTGATGGTGTTGACGTTGTTGCGGTCCAGCTCTTCACGGGTGTGGACGGTGACGGTGCTGGGGACGCTGTTCACGTCCTGCTCGTTACGCGTGGCGCTGATCGTCACCTGTTGCAGGTTCAGGGTGCCGGCATTGCTGCGGCGCTCCAGCACGATGTTGTTGCTGCCCAGTTTTCGATAGCTCAGGTTGGTCCCCACCAACAGGCGATCCAGGGCTTTTTCCGGGGGCAGCGAGCCGCGCACGCCCGGCGACGACACACCTTCTGCCAGTTCTGCCGGCAAGCCCACTTGCCAACCTGTCACGGCGGTAAAGGCATTGAGTGCCGAGACCAGCGGCTGTGGCGCAATGGTGAACGCGTAATCGCCCATTTTGCGCGACGGCTGCTCGGCTGCAGTGGCGGCCATGACCGGTGCAGTACCGGCCATCAGGATGGCGGCGGTCAGCAGCGACAGTACGCGGGAAGGTGAAGAGGCTGGGCGGGTAAGGCGAGAGGACATCGATAGCGCTCCGTGTCGCACGAATCTTTATAGGTGCTGATTGGCATCAAGGATGCGAATCAATTGCATTGGCTATAACGAGACGTACGAGCTTCGGCTATCGAGTAAAAATAATTCTCATTCAGTTCAAGATGACCAGTGCCGGGAATTCCTGGAGCCGGGCCGATGTGATGTGCGCCAGGGAGCGGACCACGTCCAGCGGCTGGTCGAGACGGTAGTTTCCGGTCACGGCGACATCAGCCAACTGCTCGTTGTTGTTGATGATCCAGCCCGGATAGTAGCGACGCAATTCCGCCAGCACCTGGCTCAGCGGGCAGTTTTCAAATACCAGGCGGCCCTGGACCCAGGCCAGGTCGGTGGCTGCATCCAGTTTGGCCGGGCGGTCGAAACCGTTGGGGCCGATGCGGATGCTTTCCCCAGCGGTCAGGCGTACCAGGGCGTTGTCGCCGCTGGCGCGCAAGTCGACATCCCCTCGCTGCACCCGAACCTGGGTCACTCCGTCGAGGTAACGCACGGCAAACGCGGTATCGCGGACACTCGCCGTAACTCGCCCGGCGTCGATTTCCAGCGGCAGGCCGCGATGGGGCTGCACGTCGAAAAACGCCTCGCCCTGATACAGGCGGGCCACGCGCTTCTGATCGTTGATGGTGCTGGATAAGGCCGAGTTGGTGTTGAGCAGGACTTGCGAGCCGTCCTCCAGTTGCAGGCGCTGGCGCTCACCGACCACGGTCAGGTGATCGGCCTGCAGGCGCATGGGCAGATTGCTGAAACTGAACAAACCGAGGATCAGCACGGCGGCCGTGGCCAGGGGTTTCCAGTGCGGACGCAGGCGCGACAGCACGCTGACTTTTGTGGGCTGCGTTGCCAGGGTTTGCGCGCATTGGGTGACTGGCGCACCGTTCCAGATCGCCTGGGCCCTGGCAAACGCTTCGGCGTGCGCCGGGTCGGCCGCGAGCCATTGGTGGAACTGGCGGGTCTGCTCTTCGCTCGGGCTGTCCAGCACGATCAGCCAGTCCAGGGCCTGGTCCATCGCCTCGGCTGTAGCCTGCGCCGGGGCAGGCGAAGGGGCGCGGTGGGTGTCCGTCACGGTGTTTACTCGGAAGGTTGAGAGATGCAGTTTCAAGCTTCAAGCTACATGCTGCAAGCTCGGTTCGGCGGTGGAGCTTGCAGCTTAAAGCTTGCCGCTGCTGTTCTCTGCGACAGCCATACATATCGTCATGATCAGTTTCAGCTCTTTCTGCACGGTACTGAGCGAGACGCCGAGTTTCTCGGCGATCTCCAGGTAGCTGTGGCCGTGCAGGCGGCTGAGGATGAAAATTTGCTGCTGGCGGGCACTGAGTTGACTGAGGCGCACGTTCAAACGCTCGAGCAGTTGTTCGGCATGGGCGGCGTCTTCGGCACTGCTGGCGGGGGCGGCGACGCTTTCCACCACCTCCAGTGGCACGTCGTCGACCATGGTGCGCGAGTGGATGCGCCGCGCACGCAGGTGGTCCAGCGCCAGGTTGCGGGCGGTCTGGAAAACGAAGGGTTCGAGGTGATCGATGGCCCGCTCGCCGAGCGCCCGGGTCACGCGCAGGTAGGTCTCCTGCAGGAGGTCTTCGGCGGTGCTGTGATTGTTGACCATCCGCTCCAGCGTGCGCAGCAGGGAGACTCGCTGGGTGATGAAGACGTCGTTGAAGCGCGATTGACTCACGGGAGGACCTGATCCATTTTAAGCGAATGATAATGCTTATCATCTACTTGAATGGTCAAGTCCTGATTTGTGAAGGTTTACGCACGACCCTGCAAATACGTCGCGTAATCGGGAATCCGATGGGCGTGTGCCTGATCCATCAGCGGGCTGCTGAGCAGGTAGTCGGCGCTGCATTCGTTGCATGCCACCGGGATGTTCCAGACCGCCGCGACCCGCAGCAATGCCTTGATGTCGGGGTCGTGTGGCTGTGGTTCGAACGGGTCCCAGAAGAACACCAGCATGTCGACCCTTTGCTCGGCGATGCGTGCGCCGAGCTGTTGGTCACCGCCCAGGGGGCCGCTGATCATGCTCTCCACGGGCAGGTCCAGGCGTTGTTGCAACAACAACCCGGTGGTGCCGGTGGCGACCAGTTCATGTTGGGCCAGGCGGTCTTTCTGGCGCTCTGCCCAGTCCAGCAGGAATACCTTGCAGTGGTCGTGGGCGACCAGGGCGATGCGCTTGCGCGCGGCGATGGATTTTTGGGTGAAGCTGATACCGATCATGGAGTGTTCCACAGGCGATTTGCGAGGGTGATTCTGAGGACGCCATCGCCAGCAAGCCGGCTCCTACAAGGCGCGTCGTATGCGATTCCTGTAGGAGCCGGCTTGCTGGCGATGGCGATCATGCAGGCGCCGAATTATTCGGCGTGGCATAGCGCCAGGCAGTTATCGAGCATGCGGTTGGAGAAGCCCCATTCGTTGTCGTACCAGGCCAGCACCTTGAGCAGCTTGCCGCTGGACTTGGTGTGGTTGGCGTCGAAGATCGACGACAGCGGGTTGTGGTTGAAGTCGCTGGAAACCAGCGGCAAGGTGTTGTAGCCGAGGATTTTCGAGTGCTGGGCGGCTTGCTTGAGCAGTTCGTTGACTTCTTCCTTCGACGCTTCGCGCTTGAGCTGCACGGTCAGGTCGACCAGGGAGACGTTGATCACCGGCACGCGCACGGCCATGCCGGTCAGTTTGCCCGCCAGTTCCGGCAGCACCAGGCCGACCGCTTCGGCAGCCCCGGTCTTGCTCGGGATCATGTTCTGGGTGGCCGAACGGGCGCGGTACGGGTCGCTGTGGTAGACGTCGGTCAGGTTCTGGTCGTTGGTGTAGGCATGGATGGTGGTCATCAGGCCGCTTTCGATGCCCAGTTCGCGGTGCAGCACCTGAGCCACCGGGGCCAGGCAGTTGGTGGTGCACGAGGCGTTGGAAATAATCTGGTGCGACTGGCGCAGAATGTCGTGGTTGACTCCATATACCACGGTGGCGTCGGCGCCTGCGGCCGGGGCCGAGATGATCACTTTGCGTGCGCCGGCCGTAATATGCGCGGCGGCTTTGGCGCGGTCGGTGAACAGACCGGTGCATTCGAACACCACATCGATCTTTTCCGCGGCCCAGGGCAGGTCGGCCGGATTGCGAATGGCGCTAACCGAAATGCGGTCGCCGTTGACGGTCAGACTTTCCTGGTCATGCTGGACATCGGCTTCGAACGTGCCGTGAACCGTGTCGTACTTGAGCAAGTGCGCATTGATAGCGCTGTCTCCCAGGTCGTTGATGGCGACGATCTGCAAATCCTGGCGATAGCCTTGGGTATAGAGTGCTCGAAGGACGTTACGACCAATGCGGCCAAAACCATTGATTGCGATTCGTAGAGTCATTTATCAGCGCCGCCGTCGTTTTGTTGTTGGAATTACAAGATTATTCGCAAAAAAATAGAAAACAAGCCTTTTTAATGGCAATATTTTATTCAATCTACAACGAGTGACCTGAATCAACTGGTCCAACCGATCAAGAAAACCGTCTGTCATCCCATCGACACCGGCCTTTGATCAGCATAGACAATCAGGTCGCCACATCCGTTAGCCTGGAGTTCTACACATGCATCCCCGCGTCCTTGAGGTCACCGAACGGCTTATCGCCCGCAGTCGCGCCACGCGTGAGGCTTACCTTGCACTGATTCGCGATGCCGCCAGCGACGGTCCTATGCGCGGCAAGCTGCAATGCGCCAACTTCGCCCACGGCGTGGCCGGTTGCGGCAGCGACGACAAGAACAGCCTGCGGATGATGAACTCCGCCAACATCGCAATTGTTTCGTCATATAACGACATGCTCTCGGCGCACCAGCCGTATGAAGTCTTCCCCGAACTGATCAAGAAGGCCCTGCGCGAAATCGGCTCCGTCGGCCAGTTCGCCGGCGGTACCCCGGCCATGTGCGATGGCGTGACCCAGGGCGAGCCGGGCATGGAGCTGAGCCTGCCGAGCCGCGAAGTCATCGCGCTGTCCACCGCCGTGGCGCTGTCCCACAACATGTTCGATGGCGCGCTGATGCTCGGCATCTGCGACAAGATCGTCCCGGGCCTGATGATGGGCGCGCTGCGCTTCGGCCACCTGCCGATGATCTTCGTCCCGGGCGGGCCGATGGTGTCGGGTATTTCCAACAAGCAGAAAGCCGACGTGCGCCAGCGCTACGCCGAAGGCAAAGCCAGCCGCGAAGAACTGCTGGAGTCGGAAATGAACTCCTACCACAGCCCCGGCACCTGCACCTTCTACGGCACCGCCAACACCAACCAGCTGTTGATGGAAGTCATGGGCCTGCACTTGCCGGGCGCTTCCTTCGTCAACCCGAACACGCCGTTGCGCGACGCCCTGACCCGCGAAGCGGCGCACCAGGTGACGCGCATCACCAAGCAGAACGGCGACTACCTGCCGATCGGTGAAATCGTCGACGAGCGTTCGCTGGTCAACTCCATCGTCGCCCTGCACGCCACCGGCGGCTCGACCAACCACACCTTGCACATGCCGGCGATCGCCATGGCGGCAGGCATCCAGCTGACCTGGCAGGACATGGCCGACCTCTCCGAGGTGGTGCCGACCCTGAGCCACGTCTACCCGAACGGCAAGGCCGACATCAACCACTTCCAGGCTGCGGGCGGCATGTCGTTCCTGATTCGCGAACTGCTGGACGCCGGGCTGCTCCACGAAAACGTCAACACCGTGCTCGGTCACGGCCTGCGCCGTTACACCATGGAGCCGTTCCTCGACAACGGCGAACTGGTCTGGCGCGAAGGCATTACCGAAAGCCTCGATGAAAGCATCCTGCGTCCGGTCGCCCGCGCATTCTCGCCCGAGGGCGGCTTGCGGGTGATGGAAGGCAACCTCGGTCGCGGCGTCATGAAAGTTTCCGCCGTAGCACTGGAAAACCAGATCGTCGAAGCGCCCGCCATGGTGTTTCAGGATCAGCAGGACCTGGCCGATGCGTTCAAGGCCGGTTTGCTGGAGAAGGATTTTGTCGCGGTGATGCGCTTCCAGGGCCCGCGTTCCAACGGCATGCCGGAACTGCACAAGATGACGCCGTTCCTTGGCGTGCTGCAGGATCGCGGCTTCAAGGTGGCACTGGTCACCGACGGGCGCATGTCCGGTGCCTCGGGGAAAATCCCGGCGGCCATCCATGTCAGCCCCGAAGCTTATGTGGGCGGCGCTTTGGCACGGGTGCAAGAGGGCGATATCATCCGCGTCGATGGCGTCAAAGGCACCCTGGAGCTTAAGGTGGACGCCGAAGAATTTGCAGCGCGCACACCAGCCAAGGGTTTGTTGGGCAACAACATCGGCACCGGTCGCGAACTGTTTGGTTTCATGCGCATGGCCTTCAGCTCGGCGGAGCAGGGGGCCAGCGCCTTCACTTCTGCCCTGGAGACGCTTAATTGAAACTGGCTTTGGTCGGTGACATCGGAGGCACCAACGCACGTTTCGCGTTGTGGAAAAACCAGCAATTGGAAAGCGTCCAGGTGCTGGCGACGGCCGATCACGCCAGCCCGGAAGAGGCGATCAGCCTCTACCTGAGCGGACTCGGCTTGGCGCCGGGTTCCATCGGCTCGGTATGCCTGTCGGTGGCAGGCCCCGTGAGCGGCGACGAATTCAAATTCACCAACAATCACTGGCGTTTGAGCCGCAAGGGTTTCTGCAAGACCTTGCAGGTCGATCAGCTGCTGCTGGTCAACGATTTCTCGGCCATGGCCCTGGGCATGACCCGCCTGCAACCCGGCGAATTTCGCGTGGTGTGCGAAGGCACGCCGGAGCCGTTGCGCCCGGCGGTGGTGATTGGCCCGGGTACGGGGCTGGGCGTTGGCACGTTGCTCGATCTGGGCGACGGGCGTTTTGCCGCGTTGCCGGGGGAGGGCGGTCACGTCGATCTGCCGCTGAGCAGTCCGCGCGAGACTCAACTGTGGCAGCACATCTTCAACGAGATCGGCCATGTCAGCGCTGAAACGGCGTTGAGTGGCGGCGGCTTACCCCGAGTTTATCGGGCGATCTGTGCGGTGGATGGGCACACGCCGGTACTCGAAACACCGGAGGCGATTACGGCTGCCGGGTTGGCGGGCGATCCGATTGCCCTGGAAGTGCTCGAACAATTCTGCAGTTGGCTCGGTCGCGTGGCCGGCAACAATGTGCTGACCACCGGTGCGCGTGGTGGTGTGTTCATCGTTGGCGGGGTGATCCCGCGCTTCGCCGATTTCTTCCTCGAAAGCGGCTTCGCTCGATGCTTTGCCGACAAGGGTTGCATGAGCGATTACTTCAAGGGGATTCCGGTGTGGCTGGTGACGGCGCCATATTCCGGGTTGATGGGGGCAGGGGTAGCACTGGAACAATCTGTCCCAGTGTGAAATGCGATCAAAAATGTGGGAGCGGGCTTGCTCGCGAAAACGGTTTTACATTCAACACATTCGTTGACTGACACACCGCTTTCGCGAGCAAGCCCGCCCCCACAATTGTTTCTGTGGTGTTTGTAAAAATGGTGCTTAAGGCATAATCCGCCCAATTCAAATAACAAGGACGCCTTCCTGTGAGCTCAGTCAACAAGTCGATTTTGTTGGTCGATGACGATCAAGAGATACGCGAGTTGCTGGACACCTACCTGACCCGCGCGGGTTTCCAGGTGCGTACCACGCCCGATGGCGCCGGCTTTCGCCAGGCCCTCAACGACGCCCCCAGCGACCTGGTGATCCTCGACGTGATGCTGCCGGACGAAGACGGTTTCAGCCTGTGCCGCTGGATTCGCCAGCACCCGCGTCAGTCACAGGTGCCGATCATCATGCTCACCGCCAGCTCCGACGAGGCCGACCGGGTCATCGGCCTGGAGCTGGGGGCCGACGACTACCTGGGCAAGCCCTTCAGCCCCCGGGAATTGCAGGCACGCATCAAGGCCTTGCTGCGCCGGGCCCAGTTCGGCCAGGAGCGCTCCGGCAACGAAGTGCTGGCCTTCGATGACTGGCGCCTGGACATGGTCAGTCATCGCCTGTTCCACATCGATGGCGAAGAGGTGATTCTGTCCGGTGCCGATTTCGCCCTGTTGAAGCTGTTCCTCGATCACCCCCAGGAAATCCTCGACCGCGACACCATCGGCAACGCCACCCGGGGCCGGGACCTGATGCCCCTCGATCGCATCGTCGACATGGCGGTCAGCCGTCTGCGCCAGCGTCTGCGCGATACGGAAAAACCGCCGCGGCTGATTCGCACCGTACGGGGCAGCGGCTATCAGCTGGCAGCCAGTGTGGTTGCCGCCAATGGTCACTGATTTTTTGCGTAAGCTCGCCGGCCGCGTGCCGGTGCCACGCTCGCTGCTCGGGCGCATGTTGTTGCTGACGTTACTCGCGGTGTTGTTTGCCCAGACCTTGTCGAGCGTGATCTGGGTTTCCCAGTTACGTGCGACCCAGCTGGAAGGCCTGGTCACCAGCGCGCGCAGCCTCGCTCACTCGATGAACGCCAGCGTCAGTTACCTGCGCTCGTTGCCGGTGGCCTATCGCCCGCTGGTGCTCGACCAGCTGCGCAGCATGGGCGGTACGCGGTTCGTGGTGACGCTCAATGACAAACCCCTGGGCATGGAAGTGTTGCCGATCACGCCCCGCAAGGAAGCGGTGATCAAGGCGGTGGACCAGGTGCTGCGCCAATCCCTCGGCCAGGACACCGACATCTCGGTAACCTTTGTCAGCCCCGAAGACCTGCGCATCTTCAACGCTGGTCTCAAGCTCGACGAACTGCCACGTTCCTGGGCGCACTACGCGCTGACCCTGGAGCCGGTGAACCCACCCGTATTGGTCACGCAGATCCAGATGGCGCCGGGCGAATGGCTGTACATCGCCTCGCTGTTGCCAGAGCCCTACACCAGTCTTGAAGAACAAGGCCTGCCGGCGCAGCAGGTGTGGTTCATCGTCCTCACCAGCGGCTTCCTGCTGTTGTTCATCGGCCTGTTGGTGCACTGGCAAAGCCGGCCGCTCAAGCGCCTGGCGCGGGCGGCGCGGGATTTGTCGCTGGGCGCCGACGTCGAGCCGGTGGCCGAAGGCGGCGGCAGTGAAGTGGTCGAAGTCGGCCGCGCCTTCAACACCATGCGCGAGCGCATCAGCCGTTACCTGACCGAACGCAGCCAGTTGTTCAGCGCGATTTCCCACGACTTGCGCACCCCGATCACCCGTTTGCGCCTGCGGGTCGAATTGCTCGAAGACGAACAGCTGCAAGCCAAGTTCGGGCGTGACCTGGATGAGCTGGAGCTGCTGGTCAAGGGCGCACTGCAATGTGTGAAAGACACTGACATCCACGAGAACATCGAGCAGGTCGACCTCAACCATGTGCTTGAATGTCTGGTCGAGCCGTACCTGTCACCCAACGGTAACGGTCGCGTGACCCAGCAAGGCCACGCCCTGGCGGCCTATCCGGGCAAACCGCTGGCGCTCAAGCGTTGCATCGGCAACCTGATCGACAACGCCCTGAAGTACGGCCAGAACGCCCACCTGCACATCGATGACGACGACAGCGCGTTTGTCCTGCATGTCGATGATGAAGGGCCAGGGGTTCCCGAGCAGCGACTGGAGCAGGTGTTCGAACCGCACTTTCGTCTGGCCGGGCAGCAGCAGGGATATGGGTTGGGGTTGGGGATTGCGCGCAATATTGCCCATAGTCATGGGGGTGAAGTGAGTTTGCAGAATTTGCGTGAGGGGGGGTTGCGGGTGACCCTGCAACTGCCCCGCAGTGTTGATTAGTAATACCGCGTTATCGTTCTTCGCGAGCAAGCCCGCTCCCACAGTTGGAATGCATTCCAACTGTGGGAGCGGGCTTGCTCGCGAAGGCGTCAGTGCATTCAACGCAATTTCAAAAGGGAAATGTCACAGCTTGGTGACATAACACGCCCCCTTCGTTACAAGCCCACCACCGCCCGTTGTTTAGACTGCCCCTCAGTCATAACAACAAAAAAGGCACCCCATGGACTCCTCTCAACCCGCCTTCAGCAGCTGGCTGAACGCACCGGCCCATCAGCAATGGCTCGCCGCCGAAGGCTTGCGCCTGCTGGCATTCGCCAAGGCATCAAGACTGCCTGAAGGCTTCGGCAATCTCGACGAAAAAGGTCGTCTGCCGGCCGACGCCCAAGCCCACACCATGAACACCGCGCGCATGACCCACTGCTTCGCCATGGCGCATATCCAGGGCCTGCCAGGATTTGCCGACCTGGTGGATCACGGCATCCAGGCCCTGCGCGGGCCGCTGCGCGATGCCGTGCACGGTGGCTGGTTCGCGCTCGCCCAACACCGTGACGGTAACACCGGCAAGAACGCCTACCTGCATGCCTTCGTGGCCCTGGCCGCGAGTTCCGCGGTGGTCGCGCAACGGCCCGGTGCGCAGGCCTTGCTCGATGACGCGATCGACATCATCGACAGCTGTTTCTGGAGCGAAGAAGAAGGCGCCATGCGCGAAGCCTTCAATCGCGACTGGAGCGAAGAGGAGGCCTACCGCGGCGCCAACAGCAACATGCACGCCACCGAAGCTTTCCTCGCCCTGGCCGATGTCACCGACGACAAGCGCTGGTTAAACCGCGCCCAGCGCATCGTCGAGCGAGTGATTCATGGTCACGCCGCCGCCAATGACTATCTGGTGATCGAGCATTTCGACCGCGACTGGCAACCGCTGCGCGAGTACAACCGCGACAACCCGGCCGATGGTTTTCGCCCCTACGGCACCACGCCGGGACACGGTTTCGAATGGGCTCGATTGCTCTTGCATCTCGAGGCTGCGCGAGTACGCGCCGGCATGCTCACCCCAGGCTGGCTGGCCACCGACGCGCAAAAACTCTTCGAGCACAACTGTCGCCACGGCTGGAACATCGACGGCGCGCCGGGCCTGGTCTACACCCTCGACTGGGACAACAAGGCGGTGGTTCGCCATCGCCTACACTGGACCCATTGCGAAGCCAGCGCCGCCGCCAGTGCCTTGCTCAAGCGTACTGGGGATGAGCAATACGAACGCTGGTATCGCCTGTTCTGGGAATTCTGTGACAGTCATTTCATCGACCGATGCGATGGCAGTTGGCATCACGAACTCGACCCCTTGAACCGCCCAAGTGCCGATATCTGGCCCGGAAAACCCGACCTCTATCACGCCTGGCAAGCGGTGCTGATCCCGCGCCTGCCGTTGGCGCCGAGCATGGCCAGTGCGCTGGCAGCATTGTCCCAGAGCGGTTCTGTGTAACCATGCGGTGACATTCGCGCGTCCCTTCGTTACCTGCGAAGGGCCGTCCCCTGTTTAAAATCCTCTGCAGCGCAAGCACCAGACTTGCATGCATAACAACAAGAAAGGTACTTCTCGATGAATGCGATTTCTCGCCTCGCTACTGTCATTTCCCTCGTCTCCCTGTCTGCGCTTCCGCTCAGTGTGCTTGCCGCCGAATCCAAAGGTTCCGTGGAAGTCGTTCACTGGTGGACCTCGGGTGGTGAAAAGGCAGCGGTCGATGTGCTCAAGGCTCAAGTCGAAAAAGACGGCTTCACCTGGAAGGACGGCGCAGTCGCCGGTGGTGGCGGTGCGACGGCCATGACCGTGCTGAAAAGCCGTGCCGTAGCGGGTAACCCGCCAGGCGTTGCCCAGATCAAGGGCCCGGACATTCAGGAGTGGGCGTCGACCGGTCTGCTCGACACCGACGTCCTCAAGGACGTTGCCAAAGAAGAGAAGTGGGACAGCCTGCTCGACAAGAAAGTCTCCGATACCGTGAAGTACGAAGGTGATTACGTGGCCGTGCCGGTGAACATCCACCGGGTGAACTGGCTGTGGATCAACCCGGAAGTCTTCAAGAAAGCCGGTATCACCAAGAACCCGACCACCCTCGAAGAATTCTACGCTGCAGGCGACAAGCTCAAGGCTGCCGGCTTCATTGCGCTCGCCCACGGCGGCCAGCCTTGGCAGGACAGCACCGTATTCGAAGCCGTTGTGCTTTCGGTCATGGGTGTCGATGGTTACAAGAAAGCCCTGGTTGATCTCGACAATGGCGCGCTGACCGGTCCGGAAATGGTCAAGGCGCTGACCGAACTGAAGAAAGTAGCGACCTACATGGACGCCGACGGCAAAGGTCAGGACTGGAACCTGGAAGCGGCCAAGGTCATCAACGGCAAGGCCGGCATGCAGATCATGGGTGACTGGGCCAAGTCCGAGTGGACCGCCGCCAAGAAGGTCGCCGGCAAGGACTACGAGTGCGTAGCGTTCCCGGGTACCGACAAGGCCTTCACCTACAACATCGACTCGCTGGCAGTGTTCAAGCAAAAAGACAAAGGCACTGCAGCCGGTCAGCAGGACATCGCCAAAGTCGTATTGGGTGAGAACTTCCAGAAAGTCTTCAGCATCAACAAGGGCTCGATCCCGGTGCGCAACGACATGCTGGCGGACATGGGCAAGTACGGTTTCGATGCGTGCGCCCAGACCGCGGCCAAGGACTTCCTGACTGACGCCAAGTCCGGCGGCCTGCAACCGAGCATGGCGCACAACATGGCGACCACGCTGGCGGTACAGGGTGCGTTCTTCGACGTAGTGACCAACTACATCAACGACCCGAAAGCCGATCCGGCTGATGCGGCCAAAAAACTCGGCGCGGCGGTTCAGTCGGCCAAGTAACCCTTAGCACCGCAGGCCCCTCCTGTGGGAGCGGGCTTGCTCGCGAAGGCGTCGCATCAGTTGATACATGTTTCGCCTGACACACCGCTTTCGCGAGCAAGCCCGCTCCCACAAGGGAATGCCCTTGTAATCTTTATTGTGGATTTCCCCATGAGTTCTGTTGCTGTGTTCAGCAAGGCCTCGCCGTTCGATGCATTGCAACGCTGGCTGCCAAAACTGGTGCTGGCGCCGAGCATGTTCATCGTGCTGGTGGGCTTCTATGGCTACATCCTGTGGACGTTCGTTCTGTCGTTCACCACATCGACCTTCCTGCCCAACTACAAGTGGGCGGGCCTGGCGCAATATGCGCGGCTGTTCGACAACGACCGCTGGTGGGTGGCGAGCAAGAACCTGGCACTGTTCGGTGGCATGTTCATCGGCATCACCCTGGTGATCGGCGTGCTGCTGGCGGTTTTCCTCGACCAGCGCATCCGTCGAGAAGGCTTCATCCGCACCATTTACCTGTACCCGATGGCGCTCTCGATGATCGTCACCGGTACTGCATGGAAATGGCTGCTCAACCCGGGCATGGGCCTGGACAAATTGTTGCGTGACTGGGGCTGGGAAGGCTTCCGCCTGGACTGGCTGATCGACCCGGATCGCGTGGTCTATTGCCTGGTGATTGCCGCTGTCTGGCAAGCCTCGGGCTTCATCATGGCGATGTTCCTCGCCGGCCTGCGCGGCGTTGATCAATCGATCATCCGTGCCGCGCAGATCGATGGGGCGAGCATGCCGCGCATCTACTGGAAAGTGGTGCTGCCAAGCCTGCGCCCGGTGTTCTTCAGCGCGGTGATGATCCTGGCGCACATCGCGATCAAGAGTTTCGACCTGGTGGCGGCGATGACCGCCGGTGGCCCGGGCTACTCCTCGGACCTGCCAGCGATGTTCATGTACTCCTTCACCTTCAGTCGCGGCCAGATGGGCATGGGTTCGGCCAGTGCGATTCTGATGCTCGGTGCGATTCTCGCAATCATCGTGCCTTACCTGTACTCCGAGCTGAGGACCAAGCGTCATGACTAGTCTCGCTGCCAAACCTGCCATCAGCTTGAGTCGCATCGCGATCTACGCCGTGCTGATCCTCGCCGTGATGCTCTACCTGATTCCGCTGGTGGTCATGCTGTTGACCAGTTTCAAGACCCCGGAAGACATCAGCACCGGCAACCTGCTGAGCTGGCCGACCGTGGTCAGCGGCATCGGCTGGGTCAAGGCCTGGGCCACGGTTGACGGTTATTTCTGGAACTCGATCAAGATCACCGTTCCGGCGGTGCTGATCTCCACGGCCATCGGTGCCCTGAACGGCTACGTGCTGTCGATGTGGCGTTTCCGTGGTTCGCAGCTGTTTTTCGGCCTGTTGCTGTTCGGTTGCTTCCTGCCGTTCCAGACCGTCCTGCTGCCGGCCTCGTTCACCCTCGGCAAGATGGGCCTGGCGAGCACCACCACGGGCCTGGTGTTCGTGCACGTGGTCTATGGCCTGGCGTTCACCACGCTGTTCTTCCGTAACTACTACATCAGCATTCCCGATGCGCTGGTGAAAGCGGCGCGCCTCGACGGCGCGGGTTTCTTCACCATCTTCCGCCGGATCATCCTGCCGATGTCGACGCCGATCATCATGGTCTGCCTGATCTGGCAGTTCACTCAGATCTGGAACGACTTCCTGTTCGGGGTGGTGTTCTCCAGCGGGGATTCACAACCGATCACGGTGGCGCTGAACAACTTGGTCAACACCAGTACCGGGGCCAAGGAATACAACGTTGATATGGCAGCGGCGATGATCGCCGGGCTGCCGACCCTGCTGGTCTATGTGGTCGCAGGCAAGTATTTCGTGCGCGGGCTGACGGCCGGCGCAGTCAAGGGGTAATCATGGCTACGCTCGAACTTCGCAATGTAAACAAGACCTATGGCGCCGGCCTTCCGGACACCCTGAAGAACATCGAACTGTCGATCAAGGACGGTGAGTTCCTGATCCTTGTCGGTCCGTCGGGCTGCGGCAAGTCGACCCTGATGAATTGCATCGCCGGTCTCGAGACCATCACCGGCGGCGCAATCATGATCGGCGACCAGGACGTCAGCGGCATGAGCCCCAAGGATCGCGACATCGCCATGGTGTTCCAGTCCTACGCGCTGTACCCGACCATGAGCGTGCGCGAGAACATCGAGTTCGGCCTGAAAATCCGCAAGATGAGCCAGTCGGCCATCGATGAGGAAGTCACTCGCGTCGCCAAGCTGTTGCAGATCGAACACCTGCTCAATCGCAAGCCCGGCCAGCTCTCCGGTGGTCAGCAACAGCGCGTGGCGATGGGCCGTGCCCTGGCGCGGCGGCCGAAGATCTATCTGTTCGACGAACCGCTGTCCAACCTCGACGCCAAGCTGCGGGTCGAGATGCGCACCGAAATGAAACTGATGCACCAGCGCCTGAAAACCACCACGGTGTACGTGACCCACGACCAGATCGAGGCCATGACCCTGGGCGACAAGGTGGCGGTGATGAAAGACGGGATCATCCAGCAGTTCGGTACACCGAAAGACATCTACAACAACCCGGCCAACCTGTTCGTGGCGAGCTTCATCGGTTCGCCGCCGATGAACTTCATCCCCCTGCGCCTGCAGCGCAAGGACGGTCGCCTGCTGGCGCTGCTCGACAGCGGCCAGGCCCGTTGCGAGCTGCCGCTGGGCATGCAGGACGCCGGGCTCGAAGACCGCGAAGTGATCCTTGGCATGCGCCCTGAGCAGATCGTGCTGGCCAGCGGCGAGCCCAATGGCTTGCCGAGCATTCGCGCCGAAGTCCAGGTCACCGAACCGACGGGGCCGGACACCCTGGTGTTCGTCAACCTCAACGACACCAAGGTCTGCTGCCGCCTGGCGCCGGACGTGGCGCCGCAGGTTGGCGAGACCCTGACGTTGCAATTCGATCCGGCGAAAGTGCTGCTGTTCGATGCCAAGACAGGTGAGCGGCTGGGGGTGGCTGGCTTGCCGAAAACCGAAGCTCACGCCGCCAACGTGGCCCAATTCAAAGGCCGCTGAAGATCAAAAAATGTGGGAGCGGGGTCGTGTGGGAGCTGGCCCTGCCGGCGATGCGGACGACTCGGTTTAACCTCGAACCGAGTTGACGCTATCGCCGGCAGGCCAGCTCCCACAAAAGCCCGCTCCCACAGGGGATGTAACCGCGTTAGATAAAAACAGTTAATAACAATAAGACGAGGATGTAGGGATGAAGAAGAACAACAACGCTCAGCTTATCTGCCAGTTATCGGCGATTGCGGCAATGATGCTGGCCGGTAGCGTGCACGCGGCTGATGCGTTCAGTGCCGATTCCGAATGGATGACGGGCGACTGGGGTGGTGAGCGGACCAGGCTGATCGAGCAGGGCATCGACATCAAGATGGACTACGTCGGTGAAGTGGGCGGCAACCTCGACGGCGGTTTCAACGATGACAAGACCGCACGCTACAGTGACCAGTTCGGCCTGGGGGCGGCGCTGGACCTGGAGAAACTGTTCGGCTGGGACAACACCCAGGCCAAGATCCAGCTCACCAACCGTAACGGTGAGAACATCTCCAACGATCGCATCGGCGACCCGCGTGCCGGCACCTTGAGTTCCTCCCAGGAAGTCTACGGCCGTGGGCACATGGTCCGGCTGACCCAACTGTGGATCAAGCATCAGTTCTTCGACAACAAACTCGACATCAAGGCCGGTTACTTCGGTGAAGGTGAAGACTTCAACACCTTCCCCTGCGAATTCCAGAACCTGGCGTTCTGCGGCTCCCAGGTGGGCAACTGGGCCACCAACATCTGGTACAACTGGCCGGTCAGCCAGGCGGCGATCCGCGTGAAGTACAACTTCTCGCCTGAGTGGTATGCGCAGATCGGCGCGTACAACCAGAACCCGTCGCAACTGGAGCACGGCAACGGCTTCAAGCTCAGCGGCAGCGGTACCGAAGGCACCGTCCTGCCGGTGGAACTGGTGTGGTTGCCCAACCCAGGCAAGTTGCCGGGCGAATACCGTGTTGGTTACTACAAAAGCACCGCCAGCGCCGATGACGTGCTTGAAGACGACAACGGCAACAACGCGGCCACCAGCGGCAACGCCTATCGCAGCCACAGCAGCAAGCACGGCTACTGGTTCGTGGCGCAACAGCAACTCACCAGCCATAACGGTGACGCGACCCGCGGTCTGAACATCGCCGCCAACGCGACGTTCCACGACAAGGACACCAACATCGTCGACAACTACCAGTCGCTGATGTTCGTCTACAAAGGGCCGTTCGATGCGCGTCCGAAGGATGACATGGGGATCGGTTTCGCCCGCATCCATGTCAACGATGACGTGAAGAAAAACGCCGAGCTGGTCAACGCCTCCAATGGTGTCAGCGATTACAACGATCCGCTGTTCTCGCCGCTGCGCGACACCGAATACAACTACGAGCTCAACTACGGCTTCCACGTGACCAACTGGCTGACCGTGCGTCCCAACCTGCAATACATCACTCACCCGGGCGGTGTGGATGAAGTCGATGACGCTTTGGTCGCCGGCCTGAAAATTCAGTCGGTGTTCTAACGCGACTGCGATAAGCTCCTCTCCATGTGCGCATTTTGCGGACGGCCAAGGCTGTCCGCTTTTTTTTGCCGGCGGCGCACCCCGGTAACAGACGATTTTCAGGACCGTGGCACATGCTTGAGCATCCGCTACAACGCTTCTTCAAATCCTTGCGCGAACGGCCGGTGTTTGCCTGGGAGCGCTATCAGAAGCGCGACGTGCTGGTGATCGATCATCCGCTGTGTCAGGCGGTGTTCAGTCGCCAGGGTGCGCAGTTGCTGCACTTCCAGCCCAAGGGCCAGAAACCCTGGCTGTGGTGCGCGGCGAAGTGGCCGCAGGTCGGGGCCATTCGCGGTGGTGTGCCGGTGTGCTGGCCATGGTACGGCCGTCATCCGAGTGAAAACGCCTGGCCGTCCCACGGTTGGGCGCGTTTACTCGACTGGAAACTGATCGACAGCAGCAACGATGACGATGGCGTGCGCCTGCACTGGCAGCTGGAGCTGTGCGACTGGCAGGTAGACCTGCATGCGCACCTGGGGGAACGCATGGATTTGCGCCTGAGTACCGAGCATCAGGACGACATGCCGTGCCAGTTGAGCCAGGCTTTGCACGCTTACTGGCGTATTGGTGATGTCGGTGAGGTAGCGCTGTCTGGGCTCGATGGCGCGCAGGGTTACGACCAGTTGAATCGGCAGATTTGCCAGCAGGAAGGCGAGTTGCGCGTCGAAGGCGGCTGCCAGCGGGTGTTCCAGCATGACGGTGAATTGCAGCTCAACGATCACGCCTGGGAGCGGGCGTTGTGCATCGATACGGGCGCCAGCGCCGACACGGTTGTGTGGCATCCGGGTTCGCGGCCGTTGCTGGGGGTGAGTTGGAGCGAGATATCCGAATTCGTTTGTGTAGAGGCGGCGAGTGGCGGCACCGACAGCCTGTGCCTGAAGCCTGGGGAGCAAGCGCATTTGAGTTTGCAGGCGCGGGTGGGGGTTTAGCTCTGGATATTGCGGTGTCTCGGCTGGCCCTATCGCTGGCAAGCCAGCTCCTACAGTGTCCGCGTCGAGCACAAAAACTGCGACCGCCGCTTAACCTGTAGGAGCTGGCTTGCCAGCGATGAGGCCGGACCGGTCAGCCGGGATTTCGGATCAGTTGAACTCGTCGCCCACCGGATACCGGCTGGCATTCAAGCTCTCCTTGATCTTGCGCAAATGCGGCTGGAAATCCACCCCGCGCCTCAAGGTCATGCCAGTGGCGAGCACATCGAGCACGGTCAGCTGGATGATCCGCGAAGTCATCGGCATGTAGATGTCGGTGTCTTCCGGCAGCGGAATGTTCAGGCTCAAGGTGCTGGCCTTGGCCAAGGGCGAGTTCTCTGCAGTCAGGCCCAGCACCGAGGCGCCATTCTCCCGGGCAATGCGCGCCACTTCCACCAGTTCGCGGGTGCGGCCGGTGTAGGAAATGATCACGAACAACTCGCCGGTGTGCGCCACCGAGGCAATCATGCGCTGCATCAGCACATCGGCATGGGCGGTCACGGCCAGGTTGAAGCGGAAGAACTTGTGCTGGGCATCCAGCGCCACCGGGGCCGAGGCGCCGAGGCCGAAGAAGTGGATCTGCCGGGCCTGGATCAACAGGTCGACGGCGCGACTGATCAGATTTGGGTCCAGCGCCTGCAAGGCACTGTCCAGGGAGGCGATGGCGCTGCCGAAAATCTTCTTGGTATAGGCTTCAGGGTTGTCATCCGCCTCGACAGCACGGCTGACATAGGCCGCGCCACTGGCCAGGCTCTGGGCCAACTGAAGCTTGAGCTCGGGGTAACCGCTGACGCCGAACGAACGGCAGAAACGGTTGACCGTCGGTTCACTGACGGACGCCGCCTGGGCGAGGGCGGCGATGCTGAAGCGGGTGGCCTGCTGCGGGTTGAGCAGGATCACCTCGGCCACTTTGCGTTCGGCCTTGTTCAGCTCTTCAAGGCGACTCTGGATTTGCTCCAGTAAATTTCGCACGCGGTCCATATAAGTATCCTTTACACCTGCGCCGATAAGCGCGCGGCTAATGCAAAAAGGGCCTTTGGTGTGGCCCATAACGGTGGCCTATCCTACTGATGGCTCCGACCGACCACCACACGGAATCTGTATTTTGCGAAAATGTTGTGGTTATTACTACATTTTCCCTTGAGTGATGCCTTGAAAAAAGGTATTTGTAGCTTAACTTGATAAAAGAACAAACATCATGCCTTCGATTACGGTTGAACCGTGCACCTTCGCCTTGTTCGGCGCCCTGGGCGATCTGGCCCTGCGCAAGCTGTTTCCTGCCCTTTATCAACTCGATGGCGCAGGCCTCTTGCACGAGGACACGCGTGTCATCGCGCTGGCCCGGGAGCCTGGCAGCGAACAGGAGCACCTGGCGTTCATTACGTCCGAGCTGCGCCGCTACGTCGGTGCCAAGGAGCTGGACGAAGCCGTGCTTGAGCGCTTCCTCGCGCGCCTGAGCTACCTGCACGTCGACTTCCTCAAGTCCGAAGACTACGTGGCCCTGGCTGAAGTGGCCGGCAGCGCGCAACGGGTCATCGCCTATTTCGCCACACCGGCAGCCGTCTACGGGGCGATCTGCGAAAACCTGGCCAAGGTCGGCCTGGCGGAAAACACCCGCGTGGTACTGGAAAAACCCATCGGTTCGGACCTGGAGTCCTCGCGCAAGGTCAATGACGCCGTGGCGCAGTTCTTCCCGGAGAACCGCACCTATCGCATCGACCACTACCTGGGCAAAGAGACTGTCCAGAACCTGATCGCCCTGCGTTTCGCCAACAGCCTGTTCGAAACCCAGTGGAACCAGAACTACATCTCCCACGTGGAAATCACCGTGGCCGAGAAGGTCGGCATCGAGGGCCGCTGGGGCTACTTCGACAAGGCCGGCCAGCTGCGGGACATGATCCAGAACCACCTGCTGCAACTGCTCTGCCTGATCGCCATGGACCCGCCGGCCGACCTGTCCGCCGACAGCATCCGCGACGAGAAGGTCAAAGTGCTCAAGGCGCTGGCACCGATCAGCCCGGAAGGCCTGACCACCCAGGTGGTGCGTGGCCAGTACATCGCCGGCTACAGCGAAGGCAAACCGGTGCCCGGATACCTGGAAGAACCCAATTCCAACACCCAGAGCGACACCGAGACCTTCGTCGCCCTGCGTGCCGACATTCGCAACTGGCGCTGGGCCGGCGTGCCGTTTTACCTGCGTACCGGCAAACGCATGCCGCAGAAGCTGTCGCAGATCGTCATCCACTTCAAGGAACCGTCGCACTACATCTTCGCTCCCGAGCAGCGCCTGCAGATCAGCAACAAGCTGATTATCCGCCTGCAACCGGACGAAGGCATTTCCTTGCGCGTGATGACCAAGGAACAAGGCCTGGACAAGGGCATGCAGCTGCGCAGCGGTCCGTTGCAGCTGAATTTTTCCGACACCTGGCGCAGCGCACGGATTCCCGATGCCTACGAGCGGTTGTTGCTGGAAGTGATGCGCGGCAATCAGAACCTGTTTGTCCGTAAAGATGAAATCGAAGCCGCGTGGAAGTGGTGTGACCAGTTGATCGCCGGGTGGAAAAAATCCGGTGATGCGCCCAAGCCGTACGCGGCCGGGTCCTGGGGGCCGATGAGCTCCATTGCTCTGATCACGCGGGATGGGAGGTCGTGGTATGGCGATATCTGATTTGAAACTGCCGCAGGGCGTCAGCGCCCATGCGTTCAAGAGCCCGGTGCTGCTGGCTGAAAGCCTGGCGCTGAATGTGGCCAAGCACCTGAGCGATGCCATTGAAGCCCAGGGCACGGCGACCCTGGTGGTCTCCGGCGGCCGCAGCCCGGTGGCGTTTTTCCAGCACCTGGCCAAGCAGGCGCTGGACTGGTCGAACGTGGTGGTCAGCCTCGCCGATGAGCGCTGGGTGCCGGTCGAGCACGCCGACAGCAATGCCGGCCTGCTGAAGAAATACCTGTTGCAAGGGCCAGCGGCCAAGGCTCAGTTCCTGAGCCTGTACAACGCCAGCGCCAACCTTGAACAGGCCGCCGATCACGCCGACCGTTTGCTTTCCGAGCTGCCGGTGATCGACGTGCTGGTGCTGGGCATGGGCGATGACGGCCACACCGCGTCGCTGTTCCCCGGCAGCCCGAACCTGGCCGAAGCCTTGAAGGCTGACGGGACCCGTCGTTGTTACCCGATGCTGGCACCCACCGTGCCGCGTCAGCGCCTGACCATGAGTCGTGCGCTGCTGGCCTCGGCCAAACACAAGATTCTGTCGATTTCCGGTCAGTCCAAGCTGACCACCCTGGATACCGCACTGGCCGGTGACGATGTCGCCGAACTGCCGATTCGCGCGTTTTTGCAACCCACGTTAGAGATTTACTGGTGCCCATGAGCCAAGGAACAGCCGCTATGACAAACCCATCCCCGACCGTTTCCATGGCGGACAAAGTTGCCCTGATCGACAGCCTCTGCGCCAAGGCGCGGATCCTGCCGGTCATTACCATTGCCCGCGAGCAGGACATCCTGCCGCTGGCCGATGCCCTCGCGGCCGGTGGCCTGACCGCCCTGGAAGTGACCCTGCGCTCGCAGTTCGGCCTCAAGGCCATCCAGGTGCTGCGTGAGCAGCGTCCGGAGCTGGTGACCGGTGCCGGCACCGTGCTGGATCGGCACATGCTGGCCGCGGCCGAAGCTGCGGGTTCGCAGTTCATCGTCACGCCAGGCATCACCCGTGACCTGCTCGAAGCCAGCGTCGCCAGCCCGATTCCATTGTTGCCAGGCATCAGCAATGCCTCGGGCATCATGGAAGGCTACGGCCTGGGCTATCGCCGCTTCAAACTGTTCCCGGCCGAAGTCAGCGGCGGCGTCGCGGCCATCAAGGCCCTGGGCGGCCCGTTCGGCGAAGTGAAATTCTGCCCGACCGGCGGCGTGGGTCCGGCCAACATCAAGAGCTACATGGCATTGAAAAACGTCATGTGCGTGGGCGGTAGCTGGATGCTTGATCCGGAGTGGATCAAGAACGGCGACTGGGCCCGCATTCAGGAATGCACCGCCGAGGCCCTGGCGCTGCTGGACTGATCAGCTTCACCCCAACACTTCGTTGTGTGCTTTACGGCTTTACGGTGCGCTTGGTCGGTGCACCGTTTTTTTTGCCCGCAAAAAAACCTTTGTAGGAGCGAGCTTGCTCGCGAAAAACCTGTGAACAACGCGGGGCATCAGGCAACCCGCGTTATCGTTAACGTCCATCGCGAGCAAGCCCGCTCCCACAGTAATCTCAGCGCAACTCAGTCAACGCCGAAGTCAACACCATCATATCCGCCGCCGTAGTCGTCAGCCCCGGCGTGATACGAATACACGGCCCACACGCCGCCCCGCTGCGCACCACGGTGAACAGGTTGTAGTCCTTGAGCAGGCGCTCGACCATCGGCTGTTGATCGGCATGTGCAGTAAAACGCATCGACGTGATGCCGCAATACAACCGTGGGTCATCCGGCGTCATCACTTCGATGCCCGGCAGCTCCCGTGCCGGTCTCACCCACAGGTTGCGCAAGTAGTTGAGCCGCGCACCCTTGGCGGCGGCACCGCCCATCGCATGATGCTCCTCGATGACCAGCGGCAGGGTGAGCAAGGCCGGAATGTTGGGCGTGCTATACGGCGTGCGGGCGCGGATGTCGGTGGCCGGGAAATGCATCTCGCCCATGTCCGGGTCGATGTCGGCCAGGCGCTCGGGGGCGATATGGACGAAGCCCAGGGTCAGCGGCGCACCGATCCACTTGTGCAGGTTGTAGGCGGCGAAGTCGATGCCCAGCTCAGCGAGGTCGAACTCGAACTGGCCCAGCGCATGGGCGCCGTCGAGAATCACGTCGATGCCATGTTCTTTGGCGGCGGCGGCAATCGCCTGGACCGGCATCACCAGGCCTGTGCGGTGGGTGACGTGGGTCAGGGCCATCAGCTTGAGTCGCGGATAACGCGCGAAGGCTTCGCGATAAGTGCCCAGCAGGCTGTCGAAACTGGCGGGATGACGGTGTTCGATCTCGACCACTTCAACACCGCGGTGGCGCGCCAGCCAGCGCATGGCGCCCTTGACAGTGTCGTACTCCAGATCGCTGAACAGTACCTGGTCGCCTGGTTGAAGAAGGTTGTAGTTGCGGATCAATGATTGCAAACCGTCCGTCGCGTTGCGGGTGAGGGCGACGCTTTCTGCGGCAACGCCAATCAACCCGGCTACCTGCGCGCTGATCTTCTGGCTCTCGCCCTGTTCGAAACGCTGGCGCACATAGACCGAGTTGCTGCGGTTGATCAGTTCGATGTTGCGCTGATATTCCTCGACCACCGTGCGCGACATACGGCCGAAGTAACCGTTTTCCAGGTTGATCGGGCCGGGTTGCACAGCGTAGCGGTCGGCAAAGGTTTTCCAGAATGCTTCATCACGGGCGCGGCGGGTGTTATCGGGCATGGGGTTACTCGGTTCAATGACGGGGTGCGGGTTTGCCATGTTTGGCGCGCAAGGGTTCGAGCAACTCGGACAAGCCGTTGTGATCGATTTCCTGCATCAGGGCCAGCAGCCCGCCCAATTCGCCGTGGGGAAAACCTTCCCGGGCGAACCAGTTGAGGTAGGGGCCCGGCAGGTCGGCGATGATGCGGCCCTTGTATTTGCCGAAGGGCATTTGCCGGGTAATCAATAGTTCGAGCTTTTCAGGGTTCATCAATCGGCCGTCTTGAATCAATCAGTCTGGAAAATACAGGCATTCTGCATGCAGGCCAAATGACAGATCATGCAAATAAAACGGATACAGATTTTCGGATAAATTATAAGTAATTGAAAAATAACGAATTACCAATCAATTCCGGGCTGGCATGACCAGTGCAATAGCTATTGCATCTTTCATCAACCCGCGAGGAATTGAAAATGACCGACATGAATAAAGAAGCGATTTCTGTACTCAACGACCTGATCGAAACCTGCAAGGACGGTCAGGAAGGGTTCAAGACTTGCGCTGAAGACATCAAACAACCTGAACTCAAAACCCTGTTCGTGCAACGTTCTGCCGATTGCGCACAAGCTGCCGCTGAACTGCAGAGCCTCGTACGCTCGATGGGTGGCGATCCGGAAACTTCCACCAGTGTCAGCGGTGATCTGCACCGTCGCTGGGTCGACGTGAAGTCGATGTTCACCGGCAAGGACGAAGAGGCTGTATTGAATGAAGCCGAGCGTGGTGAAGACCATGCGAAGAAGGCTTACAAGGAAGCCATCGAAAAAATCAACAAGCACAACCTGGTCAGCATTCGTGATGTGGTTGAGCGTCAGTACCATGGCGTACAGCGCAATCACGATCAGGTGAAAGCCCTGCGTAACCAGGCTCGCGCACGCTCGTAAGCGTTCGTTAGCTGTCAAAAACGCCAGCCAGCCTGGCGTTTTTTTGTGCCCTGTGAATAACACCGCAAAAACCCTTGTAGGAGCTGCCGAAGGCTGCGATCTTTTGGCGGCTTTGAACCCGCTGAAGAGCAAGATCAAAAGATCGCAGCCTTCGGCAGCTCCTACAGAATCCGCGTTTTATGAGAGGTCGTGGGAGAAGCCGTCTATCGTTAAATCGTCCTCTCGAGAGTCCATTTAGTGCCTATCACCCTGCAGGCTTTGTTCGCGCCTGACCTGCGCGCCGTGCAATTCGCGATCAAGACCCTGATCGGCGGGGGCGTGGCGCTGTGGCTCGCGTTGCGCTGGGGCCTGGAGCAACCGGCCTGGGCGTTGATGACGGCCTTCATCGTGGCCCAGCCGTTGTCCGGGATGGTCCTGCAAAAAGGCCTGGCGCGACTGTTGGGGACATTGGTCGGGACGATCATGTCGGTGGTGTTCATGGGCGTCTTTGCCCAGACTCCCTGGCTGTTCCTGCTGGCCCTGGCGTTGTGGCTCGGGCTGTGTACCGCCAGTTCAACACTGCTGCGCAGCGCCTGGTCCTATTCATTCGTGCTGGCCGGTTACACGGTGGCGATCATTGCCTTGCCGGCCATCAACCATCCGTTGACGGTGTTCGATCAGGCCGTGGCGCGTTGCACGGAAATCAGCCTGGGGATTATCTGCGCCACGGTCAGCAGTGCCTTGATCTGGCCGCTGCGGGTGGAACGGCAATTGGCCGACCAGGCCCGGGCCGCCTGGCAAAGCGGGATCAATGCCGCGCGGGCGACCCTGGCTGGCGATGGCCAGGCGCGCAAGGGCCTGCTGGAAATCCTCGGAAGAATCGTCGCGGTGGACGCCCAGCGCGAACACGCCTGGTTCGAAGGCGGCCAGGGACGCCAACGTGCGCGGGCCATCAGCGGTTTGAGCCAGAAGCTGTTGATGCTGTTGCGCATTGCCCGTTCGGTGCGCCGGCAGTGGAAGCAGTTGGAACCGCAGGAGTCCGAGCAGTTGTTGCAGTGGATGAACGAGGTCCAGGAGGCGCTGGGCAGTGCCGATGCCGCGATCCTGCAAGCCTTGCGCCCGCGTTTGCTCGATGCTTCCCATGACCCGCACATCAGTTCTGCGCAGAGTTATTGCCTGGTCCGTTTCACTTTGTTGATGGACACCGCCATGGCGGCGAACGCGGCGTTGAAAGCGGTGGAGGAGGGCCGTGACGCAGTGGTTCCGCCGAGAACCCTGACGCCGCACCGCGACCTGTCGTTAGCCCTGGTCTTCGGCGCCCGCAGCGCCCTGGCCTTCCTGGTGGTGTCGTGCTTCTGGCTGGCAACCGCCTGGCCCGCCGCGGCTGGTGCACTGGTGTTGACCTGTGTGGTCTGCAGCCTGTTCGCCAGCCGCGAGAACGGCGCGCAGATCGGCATGAGTTTCATGCGCGGTATTTTCCTGGCCATTCCAGCGGCGTTTGTCGTCGGGCAGATCTTGCTGCCGCAATGGAGCAGTTTCGCCATGCTCTGCCTGGGCATGGGCGTGCCGCTGTTTTTCGGCGCGCTGGGCATGGCCAAGCCGCAGATCGGCGCCACGGCCACTTCGTTCTGCCTGCATTTCATTGTGCTGGTGGCCCCGCTGAACCAGATGCAGTTCGGCGTCGCGACCTTCTTCAACAGTGCCCAGGCCATGGTGATCGGCGTCGGTGCGGCGGTGCTGGCGTTCCATTTGCTGATCCTGCGCAACCCGACCTGGCATGGCCGACGTTTGCTGGTGGCAACCCTGGACGACCTGGTGCGCCTGACCCGGCGCAACCTGGCCGGTGCCGAAAGCTGGTTCGGCGGGCGCATGGCCGACCGTTTGCTGCAACTGGCGCGGCACTATCCGGAACTGCCGGAACCGGCGCGCAGTCGCTGGGACGACGGCCTGCTCGGCCTGGACATCGGCGACGAATTGCTGCACCTGCGCTTGAGCCTGGCGGTGGCGCAGGTACCGGTCACGGCGCCGCAGCGGCGTTATCTCGACGACCTGGAAAATGTCCTGCGCCAGGGCCCTGCCGGCAGTCGCGCCGAGGCCTTGGCCGAACCCAGTGAAGCGTTGCTGCAAACCCTGTACGCCTTGCCTCCCAGCGATGCGCTGAAGCTGGCCCAGGGCGCGGTGCTGCAATTGCAAAACAGCTGGCGCGCCTGGTGCCGCCAGCAGGAGGAAATTCATGGGCTTGCGTGAGTGGTCGGTGGGCGGCGTGCTGCTCAGTCCATTCCTGATTTACCTGGTGCTGGCACTGCTGGTCACCGGCGCCTTGCGCCTGTTATTGCGCCTGACCCCGGTGAGCCGCTGGATCTGGCATGAAGCATTATTCGATTGCGCCTTGTACGTCTGTGTATTGACCGTGATCACCGTCGTCCTCGGACCTTTATAAGGAGTTGAACATGCGTACCCCCGTACGTGTAGCCGTCACCCTGTGCCTGGTGGCCGTGGCGATTTTTGCCGGCGTCCATCTGTGGCAGTACTACATGCTGACCCCCTGGACCCGCGACGCGCGCATCCGTGCCGATGTGGTGGTGATTTCCCCGGATGTGTCGGGCTGGGTGCGCGAGCTCAAGGTCCACGACAACCAGGAAGTGAAGGCCGGCGACCTGTTGCTGAGCATCGACCGCGATCGTTTCGAGGCAGCGCTGGAGAAGGCCCAGGCGGTGGTGCAGACCCGCCAGCAGCAACTCAATCTGCGCGAGCGCGAAGCCAGCCGACGCGCCAGTCTCGGGCCGCAGGCGATCAGTGCCGAGCTGCGGGAAAATGCGCAGATCAACGCCGGCATCGCCCGGGGCGAATTGCGCGAGGCCCAGGCCGAAGCCAAGGCCGCACAAATCAATCTCGACCGCAGCCAGATCCACGCCCCGCGCAACGGGCACATCACCAACCTGCGCCTGGCCCAGGGCAACTATGTGAACGCCGGGCAGTCAGTCATGGCCTTGATCGACGACTCGACCTTCTATGTGCAGGCGTATTTCGAAGAAACCAAGCTGCCGCGGATTCGCGTCGGCGACCCGGTGAAAGTCTGGTTGATGAGCGCCGGGGATGCCTTGCAGGGGACGGTGGAAAGCATCAGCCGGGGGATTACCGACCGCAATACGACGCCGGATGGGCAGTTGCTGGCGGAAGTCGAGCCGACGTTCAACTGGGTTCGGCTGGCGCAACGGATTCCGGTGCGGATCAAGCTGGACAAGTTGCCGGAAGGGCTCAACCTGAGTGCGGGGATGACGGCGAGCGTGCAGGTGCAGGAGCCTTGAAAAATCAAAAGATCGCAGCCTTGTAGGAGCTGTCGAGTGAAACGAGGCTGCGATCTTTTAACGTAATCAACCGATACTGATCGCCGGCAACTCGGTCAAAGTCACGGACTGTTGCTTGCGCGGCGCCAGGATCTCCGCTTCGCCATCCACCACCAGCTCGTCGCGCTGGTTGAACACGCGAGTGGCAATGCGCACACGAAATTTCGGCAGTTTCTCGAGGATTTCCAGGCGCACGGTCAGGGTGTCGCCAATCTTCACCGGCTTCTGGAAGCTCATCTGCTGGCCGATGTAGATGGTGCCCGGCCCAGGCAGCTCGCAGGCGACCGCGGCACTGATCAGCGCACCGCTGAACATGCCGTGGGCGATACGTTCCTTGAACATGGTGGTCGCGGCGTATTCGGCGTCCAGGTGCACCGGGTTGTGGTCGCCGGACATGGCGGCGAACAGCTGGATGTCGCGCTCTTCAACGGTTTTGCTGAAGCTGGCGGTCTGGCCGATTTCGAGGGCTTCGTAAGGGGTGTTGGTAACCTGGGTCATGTGTCTGGATTCCTGTGACGAATTAAAAAATTCACAAAAAACTATTCGGTTCGGTGTGGTCGCGGATTGCTCAACGCCTGGTTGATCCAGGCCAACACGTCGGTCGTCACTTCATCGCGGTTGATGTCGTTGAACAGTTCGTGCCGTGCCTGCGGGTAAACGGTCAGTTGCAGGCTCTGGCTGCCAGCCTCGCGCAGCGCGTTGGCCAGATCATTCAGACGCTTGCCCTCACTCACCGGATCACATTCGCCGCCGATCACCAGCAGCGGCAGGCCCGGATCGATCTGGGCGAGATTGGACGCTTTGCTGATTTGCTGCAAGCCGCCGAGTAAATCGATCCACAGTTGGTTGGTGCAGCGAAAGCCGCACAGCGGATCGCTGGCGTACAGGTCGACCTCGACCGGGTCACGGCTGAGCCAGTCGAAGCGGGTGCGCGCCGGTTTGAATTTCTTGTTGAACGAGCCGAACGACAGCCATTCGATCAGGGCGCTGCGGCCCTTGGGGCCCTGGCGCAGACGTTCGATACGCGCGATCTGGCGGGCCGCCCGATAAAGGGCCACGGGCTGGAAGTTCGAACCGCTGAGAATGGCCCCGTGCAGGCTGGCGCTGTGATGCAGCAGATAGGCCTGGGCGATGTAGCTGCCCATGCTGTGCCCCAGCAACACAATCGGGGTCCCGGGGTGCTGCTGGCCGAGGTGCTGGTTGAGGCACGCCAGGTCGCCCACCACCTTGGCCCAGCCATCGCTGTCGGCAAAATGGCCGAGCGTCCCGTTTTCGGCAGTTTTGCCATGTCCACGCAGGTCCGGCGCGTAGACGCCGTAGCCCTGTTCGCAGAGTTTTTCCGCCAGGCGCCCGTAGCGACCGCTGTGTTCTGCCATGCCGTGGGCCAGCAGGATCACGGCCCTGGGGCTGCCAGCAGGTAGCCACTGGTTGACGAAGAGGCGGCTGCGGTCACTGGCGGTCAGCCAGAACGTGTCGTGGATCATGGCGATTCCTTTCCATGCATGGGCGCGGGGTGGTTGCATTGTATAGCGCATAACGGCGCTGGCATCAGCCCACGCTACGGCGGGAAGATTCACACGGTCTATGACGCCCTTGCCCATATTTGCCTGATTCGCCATAGCTGCTAGTGTCCGTGAAGCTCCGCGTTCTGTATTTGAGAAATGACAGATCAGCGGCCCCGGATCGGTTCAGGTAAAGAGGACAAGAACAATGCAACCTGATTTCTGGAATGACAAACGCCCGGCCGGCGTACCCCTGGACATTGATGTCGCTGAATACAAGTCGGTCATCGAGGTGTTCGAACGTTCCTGCAAGAAGTTCGCAGATCGCCCGGCCTTCACCAACATGGGTGTCACCCTGACCTACGCCGAACTGGAACGCTACAGCGCCGCGTTCGCCGGTTACCTGCAAGCCCATACCTACCTGGTGCCGGGGGATCGCATCGCGGTGCAGATGCCCAACGTCCTGCAATACCCCATCGCCGTGTTCGGCGCCTTGCGCGCCGGGCTGATCGTGGTCAACACCAACCCGCTGTACACCGCGCGGGAGATGCGTCACCAGTTCAAGGATTCCGGCGCCCGGGCACTGGTGTACCTGAACATGTTCGGGCAGAAAGTCCAGGAAGTGCTGCCCGACACCGACATCCAGTACCTGATCGAAGCGAAGATGGGCGACCTGATGCCGGCCGCCAAGGGCTGGCTGGTCAACACGCTGGTGAGCAAGGTGAAGAAAATGGTCCCGGCCTATTCCTTGCCCCAGGCGATTTCCTTCAAGAGTGCGTTGCGCATGGGCCGCGGCCTGGGCATCAAGGGGTTGAAGGCAGGCCTCAACGACATCGCCGTGCTGCAATACACCGGCGGCACCACCGGCCTGGCCAAGGGCGCGATGCTGACCCACGGCAACCTGGTGGCCAACATGCAGCAGGCCCGGGCCTGTCTCGGCCAGTTCGCGGCCGACGGCCGGCCGCTGCTGCGCGAAGGCCAGGAGGTGATGATCGCGCCGCTGCCGCTGTACCACATCTATGCGTTCACGGCCAATTGCATGTGCATGATGGTGACCGGCAATCACAACGTGCTGATCACCAATCCCCGGGACATCGGCGCTTTCATCAAGGAGCTGAAGAACTGGCGGTTCTCGGCATTACTGGGGCTCAACACGCTGTTCGTCGCGCTGATGGACCACCCGGACTTCAAGACCCTGGACTTCTCCAGCCTCAAGCTCACCAACTCCGGCGGCACCGCGCTGGTCAAGGCCACGGCCGAGCGCTGGGAGCAACTGACCGGTTGCCGCATCACCGAAGGCTACGGCCTGACCGAAACTTCGCCGGTGGCCTGCACCAACCCCTATGGCGACCAGTCGCGCATCGGCACGGTCGGCCTGCCGGTGCCGGGCACCACGCTGAAGGTGATCAACGACGAAGGCGTCGAGCAACCATTGGGCGAGCGTGGCGAGCTGTGCATCAAGGGCCCGCAGATCATGAAGGGCTACTGGCAGAAACCCGAGGCGACCAACGAAGTGCTGGATAGCGAGGGCTGGTTCAAATCCGGCGACATCGCGGTGATCGACCCGGACGGCTTCGTGCGCATCGTCGATCGCAAGAAGGACATGATCATCGTCTCGGGTTTCAACGTGTACCCGAACGAAATCGAAGACGTGGTCATGGCTCACCCGAAAGTCGCCAACTGCGCGGTGATCGGTGTGCCGGACGAGCGTTCGGGCGAGGCGGTGAAGTTGTTCGTGGTGGCGCGTGAGGCGGGGGTCAGCCTTGAGGAGTTGAAGGCTTACTGCAAGGAAAACTTCACGGCGTACAAGGTGCCCAAGCACATCGTCCTGCGTGAGTCGTTGCCGATGACACCGGTGGGCAAGATTCTGCGGCGGGAGTTGCGGGATATCGCGTAACAGGTTGTAGAGCGGGGCGCTCTCCAAAGATCGCAGCCTTCGGCAGCTCCTACAGGAATCACATTCCCCTGTAGGAGCTGCCGAAGGCTGCGATCTTTTGTTTTGAGCCCCCGATTTTCGGGGGTTTCAAGGCAATATAGGTTTTTTGCTCTAAAATGACCGCTTGTCATTCTTGAGTCACAATTGTGACTGTAGAGGCCGCTTTTGGCTCTAGGCGACCCTTGGCAAAGCTGCTACTCTCGGCGCGTTTTGTGCTTCTCGGCCTGTATGAAAGCCCAGATTCACCAATAACCAAACACCAATAATAATCGCATCAAATGCGGTGCTGAATTCGCGTTGCTGAGGAGTGGGCTTCCATGATCGAAGACTTTTGGAAGGATAAGTACCCAGCTGGAATTGCTGCCGACATCAATCCAGACGAGTACCCGAATATTCAGGCAGTGTTGAAGCAATCCTGCCAACGCTTCGCCAACAAACCGGCATTCAGCAACCTGGGCAGGACTATCACCTACGGTGAGCTGTACGAATTGTCCGGTGCCTTTGCCGCGTACCTGCAACAGCATACCGATTTGCAGCCGGGCGATCGAATCGCCGTGCAGCTGCCGAACGTGCTGCAGTACCCGGTTGCCGTCTTCGGTGCCATCCGCGCCGGGCTGATCGTGGTCAATACCAACCCGCTGTACACCGCGCGGGAAATGGAACACCAGTTCAATGACTCCGGTGCCAAAGCCCTGGTTTGCCTGGCCAACATGGCGCACCTGGCTGAAACCGTGGTGCCGAAAACCGGGGTCAAGCACGTCATCGTCACGGAAGTGGCGGACCTGTTGCCACCGCTCAAGCGTCTGCTGATCAACAGCGTGATCAAGTACGTGAAGAAGATGGTGCCGGCCTATCACTTGCCAAAAGCGGTGAAGTTCAACGACGTGTTGAGCAAGGGCCATGGCCAACCCGTGACTGAAGCCAACCCGGCCAGCAGCGATGTCGCGGTGCTGCAATACACCGGCGGCACCACTGGCGTGGCCAAGGGCGCTATGCTGACCCACCGCAACCTGGTGGCGAACATGCTGCAGTGCAAGGCACTGATGGGCTCCAACCTCAATGAAGGTTGCGAGATCCTGATCACGCCGCTGCCGCTGTACCACATCTATGCGTTCACCTTTCATTGCATGGCGATGATGCTGATCGGCAACCACAACATCCTGATCAGCAACCCGCGCGACCTGCCGGCGATGGTCAAGGAACTGTCGAAGTGGAAGTTCAGCGGTTTCGTCGGCCTCAACACCCTGTTCGTGGCCCTGTGCAACAACGAAGGCTTCCGCAAGCTGGATTTCTCGGCGTTGAAAGTCACCCTGTCCGGCGGCATGGCCCTGCAACTGGCCGCGGCGGAGCGCTGGAAAGCGGTCACCGGTTGCGCCATCTGCGAAGGTTACGGCATGACCGAAACCAGCCCGGTGGCCACGGTCAACCCGATCCAGAAGATCCAGATCGGCACCATTGGCATTCCGGTGCCGTCGACCCTGTGCAAAATTGTCGACGATGCCGGTGTCGAACAGCCAATGGGCGAAATCGGCGAACTCTGTGTGAAAGGTCCGCAGGTGATGAAGGGTTACTGGCAGCGCCAGGAAGCCACCGATGAAATCCTCGACAGCGAAGGCTGGTTGAAGACCGGTGACATCGCGCTGATCCAGCCTGACGGCTACATGCGCATTGTCGATCGCAAGAAAGACATGATTCTGGTCTCCGGATTCAACGTGTACCCGAACGAACTGGAAGACGTGCTGGCCACCCTGCCGGGCGTTCTGCAATGCGCGGCCATCGGCGTGCCGGACGAGAAGTCGGGGGAAGCGATCAAGATTTTCATCGTCGCCAAACCGGGCGTGACCCTGACCAAGGAACAGGTGATGGAGCACATGCGCGCCAATGTCACCGGCTACAAGGTTCCGCGCTCCGTGGAGTTCCGCGATGCGCTGCCAACCACCAACGTCGGCAAGATCCTGCGTCGTGAGTTGCGCGATGAAGAGTTGAAGAAGATCAAGGCGAAGAACGCCGCGTAAAACAAAAAGCCCCGCAGATGCGGGGCTTTTTGTTGAAGATCAAAAGATCGCAGCCTTCGGCAGCTCCTACAGGGCTGCGGTCTTTTCGATTATTGGCGGAACGGCGCGAAATTGACGTTGGTGCCCGCCGGGCGCATGTCTTGCAGGAAGGAATCCTTGTCGGCGCTCAGTTCCAGGCTCAACGCCGCCTTGCGCTTGCCTTCGTTGCGCACCACCAGGCCTTCGAGCTTCTCGCGCAGGAACACGGTCGGCACTTTCAGGTGCAACAGTTGGTCGGTGTCCGGGGTGTGCATCAGCAGGTGAATCCACTCGTACTGACCAACGGCCAGGCGCGTCACCGGGATATCGAACCACCAGATGTTGCGGTTGCGGTTCAGTTCGGTGAAATGGCAGTTGTTGACGCCAAGCACAGCACCGCCCAGTTCCAGGTTTCTGCGGGCAATGGCCTGCTTTTTATCGATTTTCATAACATTCCTACAAAATTGGATCTTCAGCGCCAGGGCCTGAATACGTTGCGCATTCTCGGGGGTTGGCCGGTAAACATAAAGCCCAACCTGCCCGGATCGATGAAATGTCGCAGTAAAAATAAATGAAACTCCGTGCAAACGCCTCCGGTCAACCTTCTGTAACCACTTTATTCATCAATATTGTTCGGGAGAAACACCATGAGCAGCACAGGCGATAAAGTAAAAGGCATGGCCAACGAAGCAGCCGGCAACGTCAAGCAAGGCGTTGGCAAGGCCACCGGTAATGACAAGATGCGCGCCGAAGGCGTGGTGCAGGAAAAGAAAGGCGAAGCTCAACAAGCGGTGGGCAAAGCCAAGGACGCTGTTAAAAAAGGCGTCGACAAGGCCTGATTCGGCCTTGATTGGTGACAGCGGCGGCCATCCACGGATGGCCGTTTTTATGTCAGCCTGAACTTGAGCAGGGAAATTGTTTCAAAGTCGCCAGGTAATCTACTTTTGATGTAGAAAACAGCCCCTGAGTCGCCATGACTTCAACCCATCCTGATTGCGGCGAATGGAGACGCTAATGATTTTTCCGGACATGAAAGGTCTGCCCATGCACCGTGTGATGATGCGCACGGTCACTGAATTCGTCGACGACGAAATGTCGACCTATGCCTCGGCGCTGGCGTATCAGATGCTGTTTTCGCTGTTCCCCTTCATCCTGTTCCTGATCGCCCTGATCGGTTTCCTGCACCTGCCGGACTTCTTTTCCTGGCTGCGCCTGCAATCGGAACTGGTGTTGCCGCCCCAGGCGCTGGAGCAGGTCAACCCGGTGATCGACCAGCTCCAGCAATCCAAGGGTGGCCTGCTGTCGGTGGGTATCGTGATTGCCCTGTGGACCGCGTCGGCCGGCGTGCGGCTGATGATGAGCGCGATGAACGCCGCCTACGATGTGGTCGAAGGCCGTCCGGCGTGGAAGCGTTTTCCCTTGTCGATCATCTACACCGTCGGCATCGCCGGCATGCTTTTGATCGCCGCCGCGCTGATGGTGCTCGGCCCACAAGTGATGGGCTGGATCGCTGCGCAAGTCGGTCTCGAGTACTTCATCGTTACCCTCTGGACCATTGCACGCTGGCCGGTGATCGTGATCCTGCTGATGGTCGCCGTGGCGCTGATCTATTACGTCATGCCTGACGTCAAGCAGGAGTTTCGCTTCATCACGCCCGGCTCGGTCCTGGCGGTGGTGGTGTGGATCATCGCGTCGCTGGGCTTCGGTCTGTACGTCAAGGAGTTCGCCAACTACAACGCCATGTATGGCAGTATCGGCGCAATCATTGTGCTGTTGCTGTACTTCTACATCTCCGCCGCGGTGTTGCTGCTGGGTGCGGAGATGAATGCGGTGATCGAGCACATGTCGCGAGAGGGCAAGGACCCTGGCGAAAAGGTCCCCGGCGAGCATGGCCCCGTGCATGAGGAAAAACAGCACGTATCGGGACTGGGCCGCGATCACTCACAACCGAAACCGACCATAGACGAAACCTGACCATGATTCGTGAAATTCTGAAAATGGGCGATGAACGCCTGTTGCGCATTGCCCCGCCAGTGCCGGCCGAGATGTTCGACAGCCCCGAATTGTGGCAACTGATCGACGACATGTTCCAGACCATGGAAAGCGTTGGCGGGGTTGGCTTGGCCGCGCCACAGATCGGCGTCGACCTGCAACTGGTGATCTTCGGCTTCGAGCACAGCGAACGGTACCCGGACGCCGAAGCGGTGCCGCAGACCATCCTGATCAATCCGCTGATCACGCCGCTGAGCCCGACTTTGGAAGAAGGTTTCGAAGGTTGCCTGTCGGTGCCTGGGCTGCGCGGTGCGGTGGATCGCTATCAACATATCCGCTACGAAGGCTTCGACCCCAAGGGTGAGCCGATCGTGCGCATCGCTTCGGGCTTTCATGCGCGGGTGGTGCAGCATGAGTGCGATCACCTGATCGGTCGATTGTACCCGTCGCGCATCAGCGATTTCAGCAAGTTCGGGTTTACCGAGGTGATGTTCCCGGATCTGGATCCCAACGCAGACGACTGATCCGTTACCGCGCAAGGCCCATGGCAATCATCGGCTTGTTGCGCGCGTATCGACTCAGGCGCTCGACCAGGGCGTAAGGCATCGGCGGATCGAAGACGAAGCCACGACGCTGATAGAACTCCCGCAAGTCCGGATGACAGAACAGCCATACCGGGCTTTCAACCTGGCTGACCGCGACACCGATCAGTGCAGCGGCGACACCCTGCCCGCGACAGGCCGGATCGACAAACAGCCCGGTCAGCCAAAACCCGCCGGACACCGGCCGCAAACACAGCGCACCGACGATCCCGTCGCGCCGCGCCACCCACAATTGTGCGTCGCGAACCGCCTTCATCGACGATTGGTGGGCGCGATAAAACTTGTTCATCAATGGCCATAACGGCTCGTCGAGCCGGGTGTACAGGGTATCGGGCATGGTCTGGGACTGTCGGTGCACAAAGCCTGCGATTATAAAAGAACACGCCGGCGGCGATAGGTGTATACCTGATCTCACATCCCCAGTCAGTGGAGTACGCATCATGTCCAAAGGTATGGATTCGAAGAAAGCAGCGAAGAAAAAACCGCTGAAATCGGCGATCGAAAAGCGCACGGAAAAGAAAGCCAAGAAGGTGGGCGTGTTCGGTCATTGATCTGGTGCTGATGACCGCTCCCATGCAAGATGGGAGCGGTACAGCCAATGACCCGAGGGAGAAAGGCCGGCATGGAGCTCAAGACAAACGCGGCGCTGATCATCATCGACCAACAGAAAGGCATCCTGCAGCCGAAACTCGGTCGCCGGAACAATCCCCACGCCGAAGAACGCATGCTGGAACTGCTGGCCCACTGGCGCCACAGCGCCAGGCCGGTGATCCACGTGCAGCATTTGTCCAGGTCAGAGGATTCAGTGTTCTGGCCCGAGCAATCCGGGGTGGAATTTCAGTCGCGGTTTCAGCCAGCGGCCGGCGAACGACACATTCAAAAACAGGTGCCGGATGCGTTTTGTTCGACGGGGCTGGAGGCGTTTTTGCGTGAGGCGGGGATCGAGCAATTGGTCATCGTCGGCGTAGCGACTCACAACTCGGTGGAGTCCACCGCGCGCACCGCAGGCAATCTGGGGTTTGACACCTGGGTCGCGGAGGATGCCTGCTTTACCTTCGACAAGGCCGACTTTTTCGGCAATGCCCACAGCGCTGAAGAGGTCCATGCGATGTCGCTGGGCAACTTGCATGGCGAGTACGCCACTGTCGTCAGCACCGCACATATTCTGGATAAAGCTGTGTAGGAGCCGCGTCGCAGCTCCTACCGATCAGTCAATCAGGCGCCGTGGCACTTCTTGAACTTCTTGCCGTTGCCGCATGGGCAAGGATCGTTGCGGCCAACGTCTTTCAAGGCGTTGCGCACCGGTTCCTGGTGGGCGTGGCCGCAGTTCGGGCCGTGGACATGGCCATGGTCGTGATCATGCTGGTGATGGTCATGATCGTGATTGCAGTCTGGGCCATGGACATGGGGTTGCTGGGTCATCGGGGTTACTCCGGAATTAGATCGGCGGGGATTATCACGCCATTACGCGTCAGGTGCACGTAGTGGGCGATGAATAAACCGGTTTCCATCTCACCTTCCAGACGATAGGGAACGGCCTGCTCGGGGTTTTTCAGCTGTTTGACCAGGTCCTTGACCTTGGGCCACAGGTTGGTGCGGATCGGCACCTTGTAGAAACGGCTGCTCCTGGGGTTCACGGTGACCCAGTGCTCATGCTCGCCTTCGGCCAGCAGGATGTCGCCCAAGTGGATGCGATACTCCAGGCCACGCACGGTCAACTCGCTGTCATTGCGGTTGTCGATGCGAAAATGCAGGACGAACCGTTGCTCCATCAGCTTGGCCCGCACGACTTCGACCCTGACCAGATGGACCTCGGGGTCCGGCTCGTCGGAGCTGAACCAGGATGCACAACCGCCGAGCCCCAGACAAAGAGCCAGCGTGAGCAGAAAGCGTTCGAGTCTCTGGGTGATCATTGTCGTTGTTCTCCCTTGAACCCTGTAGGAGCTGGCTTGCCAGCGAAGGCGGAGTGGCTGGCACACCGTGTCGTATGCATCGCCAGCAAGCCGGCTCCTACAGACCGCGTCGCCTGCATCGCCAGCAAGCCGGCTCCTGCAGATCGGGTCGATCTCCTGACCTTGTATCAGCTACCGAAATACCCCGAACAGCACTTCTTGAACTTGTGCCCGCTGGCGCAAGGGCAGGCGTCGTTGCGTCCGATGTCCAGTTGCACGGTCGGGTCGATGAAGTACCAGCGCCCCGCATTCTGTACGAAGGACGAGCGTTCACGGTGGCTGTGTTCGCCGCTGCCGTCGTGCCAGCGCGCGGTGAACGTGACGAAGGCATGCTCCGGCTGGCCGCCGAGCACTTCGGAGCTTTCGACTTCAAGGCCCAGCCAGGTGCTCTGGGCGCTCCAGTCGGTGATCGATTGACGGTCGAGTCCGGCCTGCTGGGCGGGCAGGGTGGTCGCCACCAGATAATCGATCAGGCCCAGCACGTAGGCGCTATAACGCGAGCGCATCAGGGCTTCGGCGCAGGGTGCCGGATGTCCGGCATGGTAATGGCCACAGCAGGCGTCGAGCAGGGTGCCGCTGCCGCAAGGGCAAATGGATGTACTCATTGCGTTACCACCAATATTTCCCGAAGTTTTCCGGATTGGCCCAGAACCGCGAGTTGAGCCAGTCGGGTACTTGTTTGTATTCAAGCAGATCATAGGTGAACAGGGTCAGTACCTGCTCGTCACGCTGGAAACGTTCGCTGGCTTGCAGTGCCAGTGAGAAAAAATCCGTTTCCTGCCAGCCGCTCGCCGGCAAGTCGGCCAGTACCGCGATGCGGCTGGCGTTGAGGTTGCGGATGCCGCCAAGCAGGTTCAGGCCATCACGCTTGGGCAAATGTTCGAGGCAATCGACCACCAGCGCCAGGTCAAAGCGCAGCGCCGCCAACTCTGCGGGCAATGGCCCGGGCGCTGCGTGCGCCACGCTGCTGTCCGGATGCGCCAGCTTGAAAGCCTCAAGCGCGGGGAACTCGCTGGCGCCAATCAACAACAGGCGCGCGGGGGCGTAACGGTCGAGCAAAGCGGCCAGCGCCTGCTGCGGCGTGCGCGAAGAAATACCTGCAATCATCGAAGATCCTCAATCAGATTTACCAAGACTAGCCTGCCCGCCAGTTCGATCCTAGAGCGGGTTTGCGGCAAAAGTCACGATCCCCCGCGAACACGAGACAAAACTGCTATGGCCTATTGCTGGCGGAGATTAAAACTCCGGTCTTTACTCCCTGAATCGGTTCTAAGCCGATCCTTCAGGAGAAAACTAGATGAGCATAGTTCGGACAGCATTACCCCTGGTTCTGCTAACCAGTGTGTTGACTGGTTGCGCAGGTTTGCAAAAAACCGACTGGCCGATCTGTGCGGCGGTCGGTGGTGTCGTCGGCGCAGGTCTCGGGGCAATCGAGAGCTCGTCATGGGCCGGCTACGGCGCGCTGATTGCCGGCGGTACGGCGGCAGCCTATTGCTGGGTCCATGGTGATGGTGACGAAGACGGTGATGGTGTACTCGACAGCCGCGACAAGTGCCCGGGCACGCCAAAAGGCGTACGGGTCGATGCCGATGGCTGCCCACCACCAGCACCTGCTCCAGTGGTTGAAGAGGCCGTGGTGGTCAAGGAAGAAACCATCGTCATTCGCGATGTCAACTTCCAGTTCGACTCGGCCAAGCTGACAGCCGCCGATAAAGACAAACTCAACACCATTGCCACTCGCCTGAAACAGGAAGCAGCCAGCGCCCAACTGACCGTGACCGGTCACACCGACAGCGTGGGCAGCGATGCCTACAACCAGAAACTGTCGGACAAACGCGCCCACTCGGTGGTGGAATATCTGATCGAAAGTGGTGTGCCTCGCAGCAGCTTCGTGTCGGTCACCGGGGCCGGTGAAAGCCAGCCGGTTGCCGATAACAAAACCGCTGACGGCCGCGCGATGAACCGTCGCACGGAAATCAAGATCAACCGCTAAACCCCTCGCATCCACGGCTTGTGCAGTCGTGGATGCGGGTCTTTACTCCTGTGTAACCGGCATTGGCCGGTGACACAGGAGCTTTCAAAAATGAGCAATCTCACACGGACCGTCTTGCCGGTTCTGCTGCTGGGCAGCCTGTTGACCGGTTGCGCTACTCACAGCGATGGCACTGCCCCCCTCAATCAACGTACCTGGCCGATCTGCAGCCTCCTTGGCGGACTCGTCGGCGGAGGTCTGGGCGCTATCGGAAGTAGCGGTTGGGCGGCCGGTGGAGCGGCGCTGGGTGTCTTGACCGGTGGTTTGATCTGTTATGCCCAGGACGGCGACGAAGACGACGATGGCGTATTCGACCGTCGCGATCGCTGCCCTGACACGCCCGCCAATACCCCTGTGGAACATCATGGTTGTCCGCTGCCGCAATACCCGGCCAGCGTGAAACCTGAACCTGTGCAAGCCGAAGTCATCACCCTGAGCGATGCCGACGATGTGCTGTTTGCCTTCAATAGCGCTGACCTGACCCCCTCCATGCAAAGCAAACTCGATTCGATCATGGGCAAACTGCAGGACGCCAGCGTCGCGAGCATCAAGGTGATTGGTCATACCGACAGCGTCGGATCGGATGAGTACAACCTGCAACTGTCGCAGCAACGTGCAAGCAGCGTCGCCGGCTATCTGCTGAGCCAGGGCGTTGCACCGAACAAGGTCACCAGCGAAGGCAAGGGCGAAAGTGAGCCTGTTGCCGATAACGAAACCGAAGAAGGGCGCGCGAAGAATCGTCGCGTGGAATTGCACGTCAATCGCTGAGCCGCGCAATAGAGCCGTCGGGCGATGATTTTCGTCGTTCCGTCGGCCATTTGCCATCTTCCTCGAGAATTTCCGTTTGCCCTCTGGCTTATCCTGCATGGAAGCCGTTACTGTGCGAGCAAATAATAATTCTCATCGGGGGCGCGTATGAAGGTGATATGGGGGCTGGGGAAGCTGTTGACCCTGATGTTCTGGCTGGTGGTGCTGGTCAATCAGCTCACGCCGTTCGTCTATCCACTGCACCTGCTGGTCGACCTGGCCGGCTGCCTGCTGGCGGGGCTTCATCTGCTGGAAGCGGTGTTCTGCTTCCGCACGCTCAGGGGCCGCGCCCATCCTTGGCTCGATCGCCTGAAGATCCTCTTTTTCGGCGTTTTCCACCTGCAAACCATCCCGGCTCCCACCGTATCTAAGGCTTCCCATGCGTAAACTCTGTCTGCTCGCTGCCCTCATCAGTCCATTGGCTTGCGCCCAGGTGGTGAGCGTTGAAACCAACTCGTTGATGCGCCTGCCCAACACCGCCAGCACCTTGCGACTGGAACGCCTGGAAGTGGCCGACTACGGCACCTTGCTGATTCCCTCGAACGTGACCGAAGTCACCGTCGGCGAACTGCACCTGGGTCGCGATGCGCGAATCACCATCGTCCCCGGCGAACAGGCGCTGGAGCTCAAGGTCAATCGCGCCGAGTTGTCCGAAGGCAGCCAGATCACCGCGCGGGGTGCACCGGGGACTTACCAGAAGGCCGCCCGTTCCGGGCGCAATCTGGACTTGCAGATCAAGGCCCTGAATGCCCCGCAGTTACGGGTGGATGCTCGCGGTGGCGCGGGTGCGCCAGGGTTCGTCGGCCTCGACGGGGCCAACGGTCAGGCACCGGGTTGCGCCTGGGGCCAGGCGGGTCGCGGTGCCGATGGCAGCGATGGCAGTGATGGCCAGGCCGGTGCGCCTGGCGCGGCGGTCAAGCTGGCCGTGCCGCGCGATTACCCGGCAGACAAGATCAAGGTTCAAGTGGCCGGCGGTGCCGGTGGCGTGGCCGGGCCTGGTGGCAAGCCGGGTGCCGGCGGCAAGGCCAAAGGCTGTCTTGTCTACAAGGCCGATGGCGGCAAGAGCGGCAAGCCTGGTATTGACGGACAGCCAGGAATGGAGGGGGCTGCGGGGTCTGTGACGGTGCAGCGGTTGTAAACCATTTTTTGAATGGTGATTTTCCTGTAGGAGCTGCCGCAGGCTGCGATCTTTTGATCTTGTTTTTAAAAGCAACATCAAAAGATCGCTGCCTGCGGCAGCTCCTACAGGGGGAATTATCTAGAACATCGGTCGTGCCGCCGCAATCGCCACCAACACCAACCCGACAATCAGATTGATCCCCACCAACCGACGAATCCTTCCCAGTACCGCAGCCCCCGCCGGCCAATCCTGGGCCGTCACCGCCGTGCGCAACTCCGGCAACATCAACGCCTGGATCCGGATGAACAACGCGGTCATCACCACATACAAGCCCATCATCACCTGCACGTAACGCGGTGCGCTTTCAAAACCTGTGTATTGCAGATGAATCATGCCGACGCCGCTGATCGGCAATAGCACCACCGCGACCCAGACCCAGCGAAAGAAACCTTGAAACACTTCCACCCACAGCTTCAGCCGGGCAGGGCCCTCCAGTGCCTTCAAGGCCGCGGGGCGCAAGACCATCCAGGCGAAAAACATGCCGCCGACCCACACCAGTGCGGCGAGGACATGCAGGCTATAAATGAGGCTAAAAGGTGTCATCGGGTTACTCCGTTCTGCGCGGGATTCATTAGCGGGGTATGATAGCGACCGAACCGAACTACTGAAAATTTATCCAGCGTTTTTTGCGCCCGACAATCCATGATCAGCACCGAACTCAAAACCACGATCCAGGGCGCCTATTCGCGTTTTCTCGAAGCCAAGAGCCTCAAGCCGCGCTACGGCCAACGCCTGATGATCGCCGAAATCGCCAAGGTCCTCGGTGACATCGACACCGACGACGAAGGCCGGCGCAGTGGCGACCCCGCGATTGTCGCGGTGGAAGCCGGCACCGGTACCGGCAAGACCGTAGCCTACAGCCTGGCGGCCATCCCCACGGCCAAGGCGGCGGGCAAGCGTCTGGTGATCGCCACGGCCACCGTCGCCTTGCAGGAGCAGATCGTCTACAAGGATCTGCCTGACCTGATGCGCAACAGCGGGCTGAATTTCAGTTTTGCGCTGGCCAAGGGGCGTGGACGCTACATGTGCCTGTCCAAGCTCGACATGTTGCTCCAGGAAGGTCACGCACAAACCGCCACCGCCCAGCTGTTCGAAGAAGAAGGCTTCAAGATCGAGGTCGATGAGGCCAGCCAGAAGCTGTTCACCAGCATGATCGAGAAACTTGCCGGCAATAAGTGGGACGGTGACCGCGACAGCTGGTCCACCGCCCTGGAGGACGCCGACTGGGCGCGCCTGACCACCGATCACAGCCAGTGCACCAACCGCCATTGCCCGAACTTCGGCCAGTGCGCCTTCTACAAGGCCCGCGAAGGCATGGGCAAGGTCGATGTGATCGTCACCAACCACGACATGGTCCTGGCCGACCTGGCGCTGGGCGGCGGTGCCGTGCTGCCCGATCCGCGCGACACCATCTACGTGTTCGACGAAGGCCATCACCTGCCGGACAAGGCCATCGGCCACTTTGCCCATTACACGCGCCTGCGCTCCACCGCCGACTGGCTGGAAACCACCGCGAAGAACCTCACCAAGCTGCTGGCCCAACACCCGTTGCCCGGTGATCTGGGCAAGCTGATCGAACAGGTGCCGGAGCTGGCGCGGGAGATCAAGACCCAGCAACAGTTCATGTTCACCGCCTGTGAGCAGATCGCCGATTTCAAGCCCGGCGAAGATGTCGAGGGCCGCGAACGCCCACGCCACCGTTTCGTCGGCGGGGTGATTCCCGAGCACATGCGCGAAATGGGCGTCGAGCTGAAGAAGGGCTACGCGCGCCTGACCGACCTGTTTACCCGCCTCACTGAATTGCTCAAGGAAGGTATGGACGGCGAGGTCAATATCGGCATCGCCAGCAACCAGGCCGAGGAGTGGTATCCGTTGTTCGGCAGCCTGTTGTCGCGCTCATCCGGCAACTGGGAATTGTGGGTCGCGTTCACCGCTGAAGACCCGGAAGACAACCCGCCCATGGCCCGCTGGCTGACCCTGGCGGAAAGCGGCTCGCTTTTCGATATCGAAGTCAACGCAAGCCCGATCCTGGCGGCGGAAATGCTCCGGCGCAACCTGTGGAACGTGGCCTATGGCGCGCTGGTGACGTCGGCCACCTTGACCGCCCTGGGCACCTTCGACCGCTTCCGCATGCGCGCCGGCCTGCCGAAAAAGGCCGTGACCGCCGTGGTGCCGAGCCCGTTCCATCACGCCGACGCCGGTGTATTGCGGGTGCCGAACCTGAACGCCGATCCGCGGGATGCGGCGGCCCATACCGCCGCGATCATCCGTGACCTGCCAGACCTGGTCGAAGGGTCTCGGGGCACGCTGGTGCTGTTTTCCTCGCGCAAGCAGATGCAGGACGTGTTCGACGGCCTGGACCGCGACTGGCGCAAGCAGGTGTTCATTCAAGGCAACCTGTCGAAACAGGAAACCCTGAACAAGCACAAGGCACGGGTCGATGGCGGTGATTCCAGCGTGCTGTTCGGCCTGGCGAGTTTTGCCGAAGGGGTCGACTTGCCCGGTGCCTACTGCGAGCACGTAGTGATCGCCAAGATTCCGTTCTCGGTACCGGATGATCCGGTCGAAGCGGCGCTGGCCGAATGGATCGAGGCCCGTGGCGGCAATCCGTTCATGGAGATTTCCGTGCCGGACGCCTCGCTGAAACTGGTCCAGGCCTGCGGGCGCCTGCTGCGCACCGAAGAAGACCGCGGCACCATCACCTTGCTCGATCGGCGCTTGGTCACCCAGCGTTATGGCAAGGCGATCCTCAATGCGTTGCCTCCCTTCCGCCGTGAAATTTCCTGATAAACCGGTGGGCAGTTTTGCCCGCCGCGTTGTCTATCTCTCTACCATCGCTTTTCCATTGGCCCGCCCGGGTCGCTAGGGAGAATTCCGTTCTCATGATTCGCTGTTCGCTACCTGCCGTTCTTGCCCTGATGTTCGCCACGCCCTTGCTGGCGGCGCCCGCCGGGCAGCAGACGCTGTTCAATTTTGTGCGCCCCGCCGACGTGGTCCAGGTGGCGACCCAGGACGCCAGCCTGCCGCAGTCCAACGCCGAACAGACGCCCGAAGGCGAAGTGCTGCGCCGGGTCACCTTCAACCCTGTTGCGCGGCCAACGCTGCGCCTGTCGCCGCAGACCGGTGCCTGGGACTGGTCGCAGTCGGGCGTCATGAGCTTGCGGATCCAGAGCGCCATGAATTGGGCCGTGACCCTGTACGTGACCATTCAGAGCAACGACGGCAAGACGTTGGTCAGTCGCGTCGATCTTCCAGCCGGCCCGGCGCAGACCCTGTTGGTGCCATTGCAGCCGACTTCGCCGCTGAGCCAGGGCCTGAAGGCGGGCCCGCCGATGCCGATGACGGTCGACGGCCAGCGCATTTTGCTGGCCAGCAGTGCCGGTGAACTGGACCGCAGCCAGGTGGTGTCGGTCAGCCTGTCCATGGATCAACCGAAAGTCGCCCAAAGCATCTTGCTGGAGCGCTTTGGCGTGCAGGACGGCGAAGGTGTGACCCAGGCGGTCTATGGCGGCCTGGTGGACGCCTATGGCCAATCGACCCGGGCCAAATGGCCAGAAAAAATCAGCAGCGACGAACAACTGAAAAGCGCCGCGGCCAAGGAACAACAGCAGCTGAAAACCTGGCTGGGTGAGCGCGACAAGTCCTCCCTGGACACGTTCGGCGGCTGGACCAACGGGCCGACGTTCAAGGCCAGCGGTTTTTTCCGCACCGAGAAACGCGACGGTCGTTGGTACCTGGTGACGCCGCAGGGGCATCCGTTCTATTCGCTGGGGGTCAACACCGTTGCGGCGGACGTCAACCAGACGTATGTCGCCGGTCGGGAATGGATGTTCGAATCCCTGCCCAAGGCTGATGAACCGCTGGCCAATCACTTCGGGGAAGGCGACAACCGCGGTGGTAATGGTGTCGACAAGGGGCGGGGTTTCAGTTCTGGAAAATGGTATGACTTCTATGGCGCCAATCTGCAGCGTCTGTACGGCGACCCTTGTGCACTGGGCAGCAATACCAAGGCCGGCGTTGCTGAAGCGGCCAAGGCCGACGCGGTAGAAGCAACGGCCGAGAAGGCTGCCGAGCCTGCCGTCGCACCCTCAACGGCCGAATCCGGAGTCGCCGAAGCGGCCAAGGCCGGCGCCGCCGATGCGACGGTGGCAAAAGCGGCTGAGCCACCACCTGCCGAACCCTGCAAAACGACCTTTGATGAGCAGCGCTGGACCGGCCACAACCTTGAGCGCCTGCAAGCCTGGGGGTTCAACACCCTCGGCAACTGGAGCGCACCGGCACTGGGTGACGCGCAACGCATGCCGTACACCTTGCCATTGTCGATCGTCGGCGATTACGCGAGCATCAGCACTGGCAACGACTGGTGGGGCGGGATGCCCGACCCATTCGACCCGCGTTTCGCCATGGCGACCGAGCGCGCGGTGGCCATTGCTGCCCGCGACCACCGCGACGATCCATGGCTGATCGGTTACTTCGCCGACAACGAACTGGCCTGGGCCGGTCCCGGCGATGACCCGAAAGCCCGTTATGCGCTGGCCTATGGCACCCTGAAAATGACCACCGACGTGCCGGCCAAGCGCGCGTTCCTCAAGCAGTTGCGCGACAAATACCGCAACCAGGCGGGCTTGTCGAAAGCCTGGGGTATCGATCTGCCAGCCTGGGAACTGATGGAGGACCCGGGCTTCGTGCCGCCGCTGCCAAGCGCCGAGCACCCGGAAATCGAGGCCGACTTCAAATACTTCCAGAAGGTCTTCGCCGACACCTACTTCAAGACCATTTCCGATTCGCTGGAGTGGCACGCGCCGAACCAGCTCCTGCTTGGTGGCCGGTTTGCCATCAGCACCCCGGAAGCCGTTGAGGCCTGTGCGCAGTACTGCGACGTATTGAGTTTCAACATGTACACCTTGCAACCCCAGGACGGTTACGACTTCGCCAGGCTGCGCAGTCTGGACAAACCGGTATTGGTCACCGAGTTCAACTTCGGCTCGACCGATCGCGGCCCGTTCTGGGGCGGCGTGACGCAACTGGCGAAGGAAGAAGACCGTGGCCCGGCCTACGCGAATTTCCTGAAACAGGCGCTGGGCGAGCCGTCGATTGTCGGCGTGCACTGGTTCCAGTACCTCGACCAACCCGTGACCGGGCGCCTGCTGGATGGCGAAAATGGTCACTTTGGCCTGGTGGGGATAACCGATCTGCCGTTCCAGGGCTTTGTCGACAGCGTGCGCAAGAGCAATCTGGCGACGGTCGATCAATTGGCTAAAGAGGCCCAGAAGGCCGCCGCCGAGGTCGACAAGGCGAACCACGACGCCGAGGGCGGGCGCAAGGCCGAAGCCGGCAAAGGCCCGGGGAAGGGCGCTGGTGGGCATTCCGGCCAAGGTCATTAAACACCGGGATCGCAACCCTGTAGGAGCTGCCGAAGGCTGCGATCTTTTGATTTTAACCTGGGGGTTGAATTGACCGCCCAGCCCGCCCCTGTTCCCAAAACCCTCAAGGGCTGGAACAATGCGGCCCACTTTATAGAACGTTTCCGGGGAGTTGCGGGTGCAGATTCAGGGTCATTACGAGCTTAAGTTCGAGGCAGTGCGTGAAGCGTTCGCGGCGCTGTTCGACGATCCTCAGGAACGTGGCGCCGCGTTGTGCATCCGGGTCGGCGGCGAAACCGTCGTCGACTTGTGGTGCGGCACCTCCGACAAGGACGGGGCCGAAGCCTGGCACAGTGACACCATCGCCAACCTGTTCTCCTGCACCAAGACCTTCACCGCCGTCACCGCCTTGCAACTGGTGGCCGAAGGCAAGCTGCAACTGGACGCCCCGATGGCCCGCTACTGGCCTGAATTCGCCGCCGCCGGCAAAGAATCGGTGACCCTGCGCCAGCTGCTTTGCCATCAGGCCGGTCTGCCGGCGTTGCGCGAGTTACTGGCCCCTGAAGCGCTTTACGACTGGCAAACCATGGTCGACGCCCTGGCCGCCGAAGCGCCATGGTGGACGCCGGGTGAGGGCCACGGTTATGCGGCCATCACCTATGGCTGGCTGGTCGGCGAGCTGCTGCGCCGTGCTGACGGTCGTGGCCCCGGTGAATCCATCGTGGCGCGGGTTGCCAAGCCTTTGGGCCTGGATTTTCACGTCGGCCTGGCCGATGAAGAGTTCCATCGCGTGGCGCACATTGCCCGTGGCAAGGGCAATGTCGGCGATGCCGCGGCCCAGCGCCTGCTGCAAGTGACCCTGCGCGAGCCAACGGCCATGACCACCCGTGCTTTTACCAATCCACCTTCGGTGCTGACCAGTACCAACAAACCTGAGTGGCGGCGCATGCAACAGCCGGCGGCCAATGGCCACGGCAATGCTCGCAGCCTGGCCGGGTTTTACGCCGGTTTGCTCGATGGCAGCCTGCTGGAAGGCGAATTGCTCGACGAGCTGACCCGCGAGCACAGCCTCGGCGAAGACAAGACACTGTTGACCCGAACCCGTTTCGGCCTGGGCTGCATGCTCGACCAACCGGATGTGCCCAATGCGACCTTTGGCCTGGGCGCGCGAGCCTTCGGGCATCCGGGCGCGGGTGGCTCTGTTGGTTTCGCTGACCCGGAACATGATGTGGCATTCGGTTTTGTGACAAATACCCTGGGGCCGTACGTCTTGATGGATCCGCGCGCACAAAAGCTTGTGCGGGTACTGGCCACTTGTCTGTAAATCACGCTCAAGGGTTCCGGAGCTGGAACCCGACGGCCTTTTCAGTTTCCAAGCGTCTGTTTATGCGGGCTGACCCGGCCTGATTTTATTACTTCATTTTTGTGGATATCCAATGTCAACCAAACCCACCCTCGCCTTGGCACTGTGCTTCGCTATTACCGGTTGCGCGCAGACTCCTAAAAATGATGCAGACGGCGGCAGTTGGTGGCCGTTCGGGTCTTCCGACAAAGTCGCGGCCAAAGAGCCTGTCAAAGAGCCGGCCAAAGAACCGGCCCCAGCTCCCTTGAAGCCCACCGCAGCCGCTGCGGTGACCAAGACTGACAGTTCCAGCCCTTGGTACTGGCCGTTCGGCTCCGAGGAAGTGCTCGACAAGAAACCAGAGGTAAAACCTGAGGCCAAGCCGGTCGAAGTCGCCAAGGCCGAGGCCGAGGCGGGCGGCAAGTGGTGGTGGCCGTTCGGCGGCAAGGATCAAAGCACTGCCAAAGCCGTGCCGATGCCTGATCCGAAAGTCACCCAAGCCTGGCTTGACGACTACGAACCGCGTCTGCGTACAGCGATCAAGGACAGCAACCTGCAACTCGAACGCCGTGAAAACGTCCTGGTGGTCACCGCGCCGGTAGAAGGCTCGTTCAACCCGGACCGCCCGGCCATGCTGCTGCCGGTAACCCTCGGCCCGTTCACTCGCGTTGCGAAAATCCTTGAAGCCGATCCGAAGACTGCCGTGCTGGTACTCGGCCACAGTGACACCTCGGGCGCAGCGCCCGCTAATGTGAAGCTGAGTCAGGAACGTGCGCAATCCGTGGCTGCGATCTTCCGCCTCAGCGGTCTGCAGCGCGATCGCCTGATGCTGCGTGGCATGGGTGGTGAAGCCCCGCGTGCTGCCAACGACAGCAATGAAGGTCGTGCCCTGAACCGCCGCGTGGAGCTGCTGGTGACGCCGCAAAACACCATGGTCGCGTTGCTGAGCAAGTACAACATGCCGGCCCCGGCGCCTGTGCGCATGGTCGCGGCCCAGGACATCAAGCCGGTTGCCAAGCCTGTGACGCCAGCACCTGCCGATGCGAAGAAAGCGGCTGCACCGGTGGCGAAAAAAGCGCCGGCCAAGAAAGCCGCCGCGAAGAAGACCCCGGCTAAAACGGCAACGCCCGCGAAGAAGACGGCACCGGCCAAAGCCGCAGCCGACACTAAAAAAGTCGCCGCCGCCGATACTACAAAGAAGTAATTCGTCAACCATAAGGAATGCGCCATGACCAAGGCCTTGGCTGATATGCGCCGCGACTACACCCGTGATGGCCTGACCGAGGCGCAAGCCCCGGCCGAGCCGTTCGCGCTGTTCCACCAATGGTTTGCCGACGCGGTGAAAACCGAGCAGGCACCGGTGGAGGCCAATGCCATGACCTTGGCCACTGTCGACCAGGAGGGGCGGCCGCATTGCCGCATCCTGCTGCTCAAGGGCCTGGATGCCCAGGGCTTCACCTTCTTCACCAACTACGACAGTGCCAAAGGCCAGCAACTGGTGGCGAATCCATTCGCGGCCATGACGTTTTTCTGGCCAACCCTGGAGCGTCAGGTGCGGATTGAAGGTCGGGTGGTGAAAGTCAGCCCAGAAGAATCCGATGCGTACTATCAGGTGCGCCCGCTGGGCAGTCGCCTCGGTGCCTGGGCTTCGCCGCAGAGCCGGGTGATTGCCGATCGGGGTGAGCTGGAGTCGCTGCTCAAGGATACCGAGCAACGTTTCAGCGATAGCCAACCCCACTGCCCTGAACACTGGGGCGGTTATCGCCTGCTGCCAGAACGCATCGAGTTCTGGCAGGGCCGTCCGAGCCGTCTGCACGACCGGCTCAACTATCGCCTGCAGGGTGCCAACTGGATTCTTGAACGCCTGGCACCTTAAGCAGTCTACCGTTCGGGATAAGCTGCCGCTGCGGCCTCAAGCCACTGCGGCAGGTCTCGACGCCTGATTTTCTGAGCCCGGGCGCTCGCCAACCGTTCGAGCATGAACGCTTTTTTCTGCTCGTCCTTGCCGGCCAGCGCCAACGCCAGGTCCCGGTCCATCCAGCGTCTGATGCGCACGTACAGCCACCCATGGAAGTACAGCCCGGCGACGGTAGTGACGACAATGATAAAGTAATCCATCCATATCCCTGGTCAGTGGCGCTGTTCTGCGAACAGACCGCGACTGAGTGGTGAGTGCGCGGACAGGCCTGTACGAAGCCTGAATCGAAACATTTTTATCCGGGCAAGACCGTGACAGGCGTCTGGCTGCGGAGTTTAATGGTTACTTGTCCTTTGGAGTTGATGCTATGCGTAAGTCTGTTCTGCTGGTTGCTTCCTTTTCCACCATGGCGATGTTGCTCACTGGCTGCCAATCGAGCTTGACCGGTGACTCCTATTCCCGTGACGAAGCGCGTCGCGTGCAGACGATTCGCATGGGTACCATCGAAGCCCTGCGACCGGTGAAAATCGAAGGTACCAAGACGCCAATCGGCGGCGCGGCAGGTGCAGTGGTGGGCGGTGTCGGTGGTAGCGCCATCGGTGGTGGCCGCGGCAGCATTGTCGCAGCAGTTATCGGTGCCGTCGCAGGCGGCCTGGTAGGCTCGGCAGCCGAAGAAGGCCTGACCCGCACCCAGGGCGTGGAAATCACCGTGCGCGAAGACGACGGCAGCATGCGCGCCTACGTGCAACAGGTTCAGGAAAACGAAGTGTTCCGCGTTGGCGAGCGCGTGCGCATTGCCACGGTGGATGGCACCAGCCGCGTTTCCCACTAAGCGGGAATACGGGTAAAAGAAAACCCCGACCAGGTGACTGGATCGGGGTTTTTCTTTAGCACATGAATTGTTCTCTACGCGGTTTGCAGCACCGGCTTGCGACTCGCCGCCGCCGTTACGGCATAGCCAATCAATGCCGCCAGGATCGAACCGGTCAGGATCCCCATGCGGTCCATGCCTGCGTAGTCACTGACGCCCGGCTCAAAGGCCAGCGAACCGACGAACAGGCTCATGGTGAAGCCGATGCCGCAGAGAATCGCCACGCCCAGCACCTGGCCCCAATTGGCCCCCTGGGGCAGGGCGGCGATGCCGGTTTTCACCGCCAGCCAGGTCAGGCCGTACACGCCGACGGTCTTGCCCAGCAGCAGGCCGATCGCGATGCCCATTGGCACGGCGTGGGTGAAGCTTTCGGCGGTCACGCCACTGAGGGACAGGCCGGCGTTGGCGAAGGCGAACAGCGGCAGGATGCCGTAGGCCACCCATGGGTGCAGCGCGTGCTCCAGTGAAAGCAGGGGAGAGGGTTCGGCGTTTTTCGTGCGCAAGGGGATGCAGAATGCCAGGGTCACGCCGGCCAGCGTGGCATGCACTCCACTCTTGAGCACGCAGACCCAGAGGATCAGGCCAATGATCATGTAGGGGCCGAGCTTGACCACGCCGAGGCGGTTCATCCCGATCAGCGCCGCGATGCAGGCGGCGGCCAGTGCCAGGGACAGGGTCGACAGTTCGCCGGAATAGAAAATCGCGATGATGACGATCGCGCCGAGGTCGTCGATGATCGCCAGGGTCATCAGGAACAACTTCAGCGACACCGGCACGCGTTTGCCCAGCAGCGCCAGTACGCCCAGCGCGAAGGCGATGTCGGTGGCGGTCGGGATCGCCCAGCCGTCCAGGGCCGGTGGATTGTCACGGTTGAGGAACCAGTAGATCAGCGCCGGGACCACCATGCCGCCAATGGCGGCCGCGCCGGGCAGGACGATCTGCGACGGTTTGGACAGCTGCCCGTCGAGGACCTCGCGCTTGACCTCCAGCCCGATCAGCAGGAAGAACAGCGCCATGAGCCCGTCGTTGATCCACAGCAGCAGCGGCTTGGCGATTTTCAGCGCGCCGACCTGGGCGACCACGGGGGTTTCCAGCAGGCCGTTGTAGAGCCACGACAATGGGGAGTTGTTGATGATCAGCGCGAGGATAGCTGCGGCGATCAATAACAGACCGCTGGCAGCTTCCAGCTGAAAGAAACGCGTGAACGTGCTACGCAGAGGCAATGTCGCTCTCCATCGATAAAGTCAAAAGGTGGCACACCCTAACCCGTACCGTTAGTTGTTAAAACAAAAGTTATATTCTTTTTTGTTATATGTCGTTACAACGCGATTCTTCGGGCAAGGACCTGAGCCTAGCAGTTGCCGGATGTATTGGAACTCAGCTGTACCTGTGTTTGATGTAGGATTTTTCCTAAGCTTGCAGGTTGAGGCTTGTGACGGGGCCGCCTATTGCCTGATCCATCGAGATAACCACCATGAGCGACAACCGACAGTGGTCCCGCGAAGCCATCCGGATCATCGAAGCCGACTTCCAGCGCAGCGCCGACACTCACCTGATCCCCTTGTCGCTGCCAGGTTTTGCCGGCATCGAGTTGTACTTCAAGGATGAGTCGAGCCATCCCACCGGCAGCCTGAAACACCGCCTGGCGCGGTCGCTGTTCCTGTATGCGCTGTGCAATGGCTGGCTCAAGCCCGGTACGCCGGTGATCGAGGCGTCCAGCGGCTCGACGGCGATTTCCGAGGCATACTTCGCGCGTTTGCTGGGGGTGCCGTTCATTGCCGTGGTGCCGGCCAGTACGTCGAGGGAAAAGATCGCACAAATCGCGTTCTATGGCGGGCAGACGCATCTGGTCGCGGATCCGACGCAGATCTACGCCGAGTCCGAACGCCTGGCGCGCGAGCACGACGGCCACTTCATCGACCAGTTCACCTACGCCGAGCGTGCGACCGACTGGCGTGCGAACAACAACATCGCCGAATCGATTTTCCAGCAGATGCGTTTCGAAAAGCACCCGGAGCCGAGCTGGCTGGTGTCCAGCCCCGGGACTGGGGGGACGACGGCGACCCTGGGGCGTTACGTACGTTATCGGCAGCACGCCACCCGCGTGTTGTGTGCCGATGCCGAGCGCTCGGTGTTTTTCGATTACTACCAGACCGGCGATGCCAGCCTGCGCCTGGATCACGGTTCGCGGGTCGAAGGCATTGGTCGGCCCCGGGTGGAAGCGTCATTCCTGCCCAAGGTCATCGATGCGATGGTCAAGGTGCCGGACGCATTGTCACTGGCAGCCATGCATTACCTGGCTGAACGTCTGGGGCGGCATGTCGGTGGATCGAGCGGGACCAACCTGATTGGCGCGTTGATGGCGGCGCAGCAGATGGCGGCGGCGGGGGAGCAGGGTTCGATCGTGGCGATTCTGTGCGACAGCGGCGAGCGCTATGCCACGACCTATTACGATCAGGCGTGGCTCAAGGCCGAGGGGTTTGAGTTGAGCGGGTTGATCGATGCGGTGGCCGCGACGGTCGAGCGCGGCGAGCCGCTACCGGCGAGCGTGTTGCGCGCCAATATCTGACCCCCCTGCACCTGTAGGAGCTGGCTTGCCAGCGAATGCGGTTCGTCATTCAACAGAAACGTTGGCTGATCCACCGCCTTCGCGAGCAAGCCCGCTCCCACAGGGGGTTGGCGTCAGGCTTCGAGGCCGAGGATATCCCGCGCCACCGCTTCGGCGATGCGAATGCCATCGACACCCGCCGACAAAATCCCGCCCGCATAACCCGCGCCTTCACCCGCCGGGAACAAGCCTTTCACGTTCAGGCTCTGCATCGACTCGTTACGCGTAATGCGCAGCGGCGACGAAGTACGGGTCTCGATCCCGGTCAACACCGCGTCATGCAGCGAGTAACCGCGAATCTGTTTCTCGAACGCCGGCAAGGCTTCACGAATCGCTTCGATGGCGAAGGCCGGCAAGGCCAGCGCCAGGTCGCCCAGGGCAACGCCCGGTTTGTAGGAGGGTTCGACGCTGCCCAGCGCGGTGGACGGCTTGCCGGCGATGAAGTCGCCGACCAATTGCGCCGGTGCTTCGTAGTTGCTGCCACCGAGCACAAAGGCGTGGGATTCCAGGCGTTCCTGCAGCTCGATACCGGCCAGCGGGCCGCCCGGATAATCGACTTCCGGGGTAATCCCGACAACGATCCCGGAGTTGGCGTTGCGCTCGTTGCGCGAGTACTGGCTCATGCCGTTGGTGACCACGCGGTTCGGCTCGGAGGTCGCCGCCACCACCGTGCCGCCCGGGCACATGCAGAAGCTGTAGACCGAACGGCCGTTCTTGGCGTGGTGCACCAGTTTGTAGTCGGCGGCGCCCAGTTTCGGGTGGCCGGCGTACTTGCCCAGGCGCGCGCGGTCGATCAGCGACTGCGGGTGCTCGATACGGAAACCGACCGAGAACGGCTTGGCTTCCATGTACACGCCGCGGCCGTGGAGCATGCGGAAGGTGTCCCGGGCACTGTGGCCCAGGGCCAGGATCACGTGTTTGGAGTGGATCTGCTCGCCGCCATCGAGTTCGACGCCGACCAGTTGGCCGTCTTCGATCAGCACGTCGGTCACCCGTTGCTGGAAGCGCACTTCGCCGCCCATGGCGCGAATCTGCTCACGCATGTTTTCCACAACGCCCGTCAGACGGAACGTACCGATGTGCGGTTTGCTGACGTAGAGGATTTCTTCCGGGGCACCGGCCTTGACGAATTCATTGAGGACTTTACGGCCGATGAACTTCGGGTCCTTGATCTGGCTGTAGAGCTTGCCGTCGGAGAAGGTCCCCGCGCCGCCCTCGCCGAATTGCACGTTGGACTCGGGGTTGAGCACGCTTTTACGCCACAGGCCCCAGGTGTCCTTGGTGCGCTGGCGCACTTCGGTGCCGCGTTCGAGGATGATCGGCTTGAAGCCCATCTGCGCCAGCAGCAGCCCGGCGAAGATCCCGCACGGCCCGAAGCCGACGACGACAGGGCGCACGCTCAGGTCGGCCGGCGCCTGGCCAACCATTTTGTAGCTGACATCCGGTGCCACGTTGACGTTACGGTCATCGGCGAACTTGTTCAGTACCGAGGCCTCATCGCGAACATCGAGGTCGATGGTGTAGATGAAGCACAGCTCGGAGGATTTTTTGCGCGCATCGTAGCTGCGCTTGAACAAGGTGAAATCGACCAGGTCATCGCTGGAGATGCCCAGGCGCTGCAGGATGGCAGGGCGCAGGTCTTCATCGGGATGGTCGATCGGCAGCTTGAGTTCGGTGATTCGTAACATGGCAGGATCCGGTTCGCGGGGCGCACAACTGCGCCAGGGCGTTTGAAACCGGCGATTATAAGCCCCAAAGGCGCAGGCCCGTGAGGCTAAAACGATCAGTCGTCGCGCGAACCGCCGAAATACCCGCAACCGCGCTGTACCTTGCCATCGATGCGCAGTTCGGCAGTCATGTGCTGCAGACTGCCTGTGCTGTTGTCGATGCAGCGTTGTGGCGCGACCCACAGTTCGATGTGCTGGTTGTTGGCTTCGGTGCTGAGGTTGAAGCGGCCTTCGCCCAATTGCTCTTCGACGTAGGGCACGGCCAACGGCGGCTGGCCGGCGCGTTCCACGACCATGCCTTTGCCGGTGACGCTCACGCTCCACTCGGGGGCATGGCCGGCGGCGCGCAGGATCAGCGGCTTGAAATTTGGATCGGCGCAGGCGGTGGCGGAGCGCTCGACTCGGTACAGCGTTTCCACGTCGAGCTGATCTTCGCCGTTACCGGGAACGATGCGCCCACGCACGTCGGCAAACAGCTTGCCCTGGGCATCGGCGAGGCTCGCGGCCTGTTGCAGGACGCTGGTGCTGCCCGTGTCATTGACCAGGTAACGGCGTTGCTCGCCGCACGGCTGGAACAGCAGTTTGCCGTCGGCGGCGCTCAACTGGCCCTGCAGGCGGGTCTGCCCGACGTGGGAGGCACTTTCACGCTGGCCGTCGAACAACTGGCAGGCCGCGAACAGGGGGAGCAGGGCAACAAGGACTAAGGAACGGGCAGCACGCATCTTGGGGTCTCCTGACAAGTGCCGCCACGTTACTCAGCCTGACCGTTCATCACAACCCTGCATTACGCCGGGCTTTTTGTAGGAGCTGGCGCAGCCTGCGATCTTTTGATGTTGTTTGAGGTGATTGAAAATCAAAAGCCAGATCAAAAGATCGCAGCCTGCGGCAGCTCCTATCCCACGTGAAAGGTCTGGCCCGTCTGCAAGCCTTCGACGCTTTTGGCGTAGGCCAATGCCACATCCTCGGCAGGAACCGGCTTGTAGCCACGGAAATACGGGGCATAGCTGCCCATGGCTTCGACCAGGACTGTCGGGCTGATCGAGTTCACGCGTAAGCCGCGTGGCAACTCGATGGCGGCAGCGCGGACGAAACTGTCCAGCGCACCGTTGACCAGCGCAGCGGATGCGCCACTGCGGATCGGGTCGTGGCTGAGTACGCCGGTGGTGAGTGTGAAGGATGCACCTTCATTGGCGAACTCACGGCCAATCAGCACCAGGTTGACCTGGCCCATCAGCTTGTCCTTGAGGCCCAGGGCAAAACTCTCTTCGCTCATTTCGGCCAGCGGTGCGAAGGTCACGTTACCGGCGGCGCACACCAGTGCATCGAATTTGCCGGTCTGTTCGAACAGTCGGCGAATCGACGTGCTGTCACTGATGTCCACCTGAAAATCACCGCTGCTGCGGCCAATGCGGACGATCTCGTGGCGCTGGGACAGCTCCTTGTCGACGGCCGAACCGATGGTGCCGCTGGCGCCAATCAAAAGAATTTTCATACTGGCTGATCCTCGTTGGATTGAGTAAGGCTTCAGTTTAGAGTGGTTTTTTTCCGGCGATAAGCGGACTAATGGGCAACCTTTGGTTTTCAAATGGAAACAATCCATGAGCGAAATGGATGACCTGGCCGCCTTCGCGGTATTGATCGAAGCGGGCAGTTTTACCCTAGCGGCGCAGCAATTGGGTTGCAGCAAGGGCCAGTTGTCCAAGCGCATCAGCCAGTTGGAAGCGCAGTTTTGCGTGGTCCTGCTGCAGCGCACCACGCGGCGCTTGAGCCTGACAGCGGCGGGCGCGGCGTTGTTGCCCCAGGCCCAGGCGCTGGTGGTGCAAGTCGAGCGCGCGCGCCAGGCCCTGGCACGCCTGAAGGACGACATGGCGGGCCCGGTGCGGATGACGGTTCCGGTGTCACTTGGGGAAACTTTCTTCGATGGCTTGTTGCTGGAGTTCTCCGCCCAGTATCCCGAGGTGCAGATCGAACTGGAGCTCAACAACAATTACCGTGACCTGTCCCGGGACGGCTTCGATCTGGCGATCCGCTCCGATGTGGCGATCGATCAGCGCCTGGTGGCGCGGCCGTTATTGGCGTGGCGGGAATTGACCTGCGCCAGCCCGGCCTATCTGGAGCAATACGGTGAACCGCAGACGCCTCAGGCGCTGGCCGAGCACCGCTGCCTGCTCAATAGCCACTACAGTGGCCGGGAGGAGTGGCTGTATCACCAGCAACACGAGCTGTTGCGGGTACGGGTTTCCGGGCCGTTTGCCAGCAACCATTACAACTTGTTGAAAAAAGCCGCCCTGGCTGGCGCCGGCATTGCCCGTTTACCGTCCTACGCGTTGCCCGAGGAATTGGCTGACGGGCGCTTGCGCTGGCTCCTGCGTGATTTTCAGACCCGGAGCATGCCGATGTACCTGGTGCACCCGTATCAGGGTGGGTTGCCCAGGCGCACGCAGGTGCTGGCGGATTATTTGATTGGCTGGTTCAAGCGCAGCGGCGAGGCGCTGGACAGGCTTTGAATCTTCACACGGACCCTGTAGGAGCTGGCTTGCCAGCGAAAGGGCATAACATTCAACGACGATGTTGACTGATACACCGCTATCGCTGGCAAGCCAGCTCCTACAGGGTTCTGTGTTGTTGGCGGGATTGTGGCGGGCATAAAAAAACGGCCCGCGAGGGCCGTTTTCTGGTTACCCCGAAGGCTTAGCCACCGAGGTACGCATCACGCACTTTCGGATCGGTCAGCAGCGCTTCACCGGTGCCTGTCATCACTACCCGGCCGTTCTCCAGAACGTAGGCGCGGTCAGCGATTTTCAGGGCCTGGTTGGCGTTCTGCTCGACCAGGAACACCGTCACACCGTCCTTGCGCAGCTGTTCGATGATGTCGAAGATCTGCTGGATGATGATCGGGGCCAGGCCTAGCGAAGGCTCGTCGAGCAGCAGCAGCTTGGGCTTGCTCATCAGTGCGCGGCCGATGGCGAGCATTTGCTGTTCGCCGCCGGACATGGTGCCGCCACGCTGGCTGAAACGCTCTTTCAGGCGTGGGAAAAGTCCGAGGACCTTGTCCATCTGTTCCTGATAGTCGCCCTTGGCGGTGAAGAAACCACCCATGGAGAGGTTTTCTTCCACGGTCAGGCGGGAAAACACCCGACGACCTTCCGGCACCACGGCAATGCTCTTGCGCATGATCTGCGAAGAATCCTGGCCGACCAGTTCCTCACCCATGTAGCGGATGCTGCCGCTGTGGGCCCGAGGCGAACCGCACAGGGTCATCAGGAGTGTGGACTTGCCGGCACCGTTGGCGCCAATCAGGGTCACGATCTCGCCCTGGCGGACTTCGACGTTGACGCTGTGCAGGGCCTGGATCTTGCCGTAGAAGGTGGAAACGTTTTCGAACTGCAGCATTTACGCTTCCCCCAGGTAGGCTTTGATCACTTCAGGATTGTCGCGGATCTGTTCCGGCGTACCGTTGGCCAGGGGGGTGCCCTGGTTGATCACGACGATGTGGTCGGAAATGCTCATGACCAGTTTCATGTCGTGTTCGATCAGCAGCACAGTGACGTTGTGCTCCTCACGCAACATGCCTATCAGCGCCTTCAGGTCTTCGGTTTCCTTCGGGTTCAGGCCGGCGGCCGGTTCGTCGAGCATGAGGATCCGCGGACGGGTCATCATGCAGCGGGCGATTTCCAGGCGCCGTTGCTGACCGTAGGCCAGGGTACCGGCCGGACGGTTGGCGAACTCCTTGAGGTTGACCTTTTCCAGCCAGTACTCGGCGAACTCCATGGCCTCGCGTTCGCTCTTGCGGAACCCCGGGGTCTTGAACAAGCCGGACAGGAAGTTGGTGTTCAGGTGACGATGCTGGGCGATCAAGAGGTTCTCGACCGCGGTCATGTCCTTGAACAACCGCACGTTCTGGAAGGTACGCACCACGCCCTTGAGGGCGATCTTGTGGCCCGGCAGGCCCTCGATCGGCTCGCCATCGAGCAGGATGCTGCCGCCGCTTGGCTTGTAGAAGCCGGTCAGGCAGTTGAACACGGTGGTCTTGCCGGCGCCGTTGGGGCCGATCAAGGCAACCACTTGTTTCTCTTTCACGCTCAAGGCAACGCCGTTGACCGCCAGCAAGCCGCCGAAGCGCATGCTCAGGTTTTCTACTTTAAGGATCTCGCGGCTCATTTGCGCAGCTCCATGTGAGGACGTTGCATGGGCAGCAGACCCTGAGGGCGCCAGATCATCATCAGTACCATCAAGGCACCGAACATCAACATGCGGTACTCACTGAACTCACGCATCATTTCCGGCAGCAGGATCATCACCACCGCCGCCAGGATCACACCCAGCTGCGAGCCCATGCCACCCAGCACCACGATGGCGAGGATGATCGCCGACTCGATGAAGGTGAAGGACTCCGGCGTCACCAGGCCTTGGCGGGCAGCGAAGAAGCTACCGGCGAAACCGGCGAAGCTGGCACCTAGGGTGAACGCCGAGAGTTTGATGATGGTCGGGTTCAGACCCAGTGCACGGCAGGCGATTTCGTCTTCACGCAATGCTTCCCACGCGCGGCCAAGCGGCATGCGCAGCAAGCGGTTGATGACGAACAGCGCACCCAGGGCCAGCAACAGCGCAACCAGGTAAAGGAAGATCACCTTGTTGATCGAGTTGTATGCCAGGCCGAAATACTCGTGGAAGGTTTGCATGCCTTCCGCGGCTTTACGTTCGAAGGTCAGGCCGAAGAACGTCGGTTTCTCGATGTTGCTGATGCCGTTCGGACCGCCCGTGAGGCCGGTCAGGTTACGCAGGAACAGACGGATGATTTCACCGAAGCCCAGGGTCACGATTGCCAGGTAGTCACCGCGCAGGCGCAGTACCGGGAAGCCGAGCAGGAAGCCGAAGGTGGCGGCCATCAGGCCGGCAATCGGCAGGCAGATCCAGAAGCTCAGGCCGTAGTAGTGCGACAGCAGCGCATAGCTGTAGGCGCCGACGGCGTAGAAGCCGACGTAACCGAGGTCGAGCAGGCCAGCCAGGCCGACCACGATGTTCAGGCCCAGGCCCAGCATCACGTAGATCAGCACCAGCGTCGCGATATCCACCGCGCCGCGAGAACCGAAGAACGGCCAGACCAGGGCGCCGGCGATCAAGGCAATGATGATCCAGCGCTGGGTGGTCGGCAGGGTCAGGAAGTTACTGGCCTTGGCCGGGATCAGCGGCATGCTTGGCGAGGAGCGCCAGGCCGAGCTGATCTGCTGGTCGAACAGCACGCGCAGGAACATCAGCACCGAACACACGGCGATGGTGATCAAGGTGGCGTCGCTGGTGCCATGAACTTCGAGGTTGATGCCGACGATGGTCAGCTTCAGGCCGAGTACCGGGTAGGCCACGGCCCATACCAGCAAGGCACTGAACAGTGCCTGTTTAAGATTCCTAGTCATACCTTCTCAACCTCCGGACGGCCCAGCAGGCCGGTTGGCCGGAACAACAACACCAAAACCAAGAGACCGAAAGCCACGACGTCCTTGTACTGGTCGCCGAAGACATCGGCGCCGAAGGCTTCCGCCACACCCAGTACCAGCCCGCCGAGCATGGCGCCCGGAATGCTGCCGATACCGCCCAGTACCGCCGCGGTGAAGGCCTTGAGCCCGACCAGGAAACCGGCGTTGGGGTTGATCACGCCGTATTGCATGCTCAGCAGCACGGCCGCGATGGCCGCCAGCGCAGCACCGATGACGAAGGTCAGGGCGATGATGTTGTTGGTGTTGATACCCAGCAGGTTGGCCATCTTGATGTCTTCGGCGCAGGCACGGCAGGCGCGACCCAGGCGAGAGCGGGAGATGAACAGCGTCAGGCCGAGCATGGCGACCAGGGTCACCACGAACACCACGATTTGCATGTAGGAAATCAGCACTTCATGTGCACCACCTGGCCCGAAGGTGAAGTTGCCCGGAATCAGGTTGGGGATGGATTTGTCCTTGGAGTCTTGCGCCAGCAGAACCGTGTTCTGCAGGAAGATCGACATGCCGATGGCGGAAATCAGCGGGATCAGACGGTTGCTGCCGCGCAACGGGCGGTAGGCGATCCGTTCGATGCTGTAGCCGTAGGCACTGGTGACGACGATGGTCGCCAGGAAAGCGGCGGTCATCAACAGCGGAACACTGTCGAGTCCCAGCATGGCCAGCCCGGCGATGGCGATGAACGCCACGTAGGAGCCGATCATGTACACCTCGCCGTGGGCGAAGTTGATCATTCCAATGATGCCGTAAACCATCGTATAGCCGATGGCGATCAGGGCATACGTGCTGCCAATGGTCAGGCCATTAACCAGCTGTTGGAAGAAGTGATAGATGTCAGGCATTACAGCGCTCCTAAAAACCTGATACGCATTTCACTGGTGGAGTCATTTTCCCGCCCGGGCCCCGTGGATCTGCATCCACTTCGAATCCGGGGTTTGCCAGCGAACCGCTGATGACGGTTTTGAGATTTTCAGGTGGGGAGACTGGCGGATCACGCCAGCGCGGCCCAGGTACGTTCGTAAAACAAAGCCCACGGCACGCCGTGGGCTTTATTGGCAGTCAGTCAGGCAAGACCTTACTGAGGCTTGGCTTCAGTTTTTGGTTTGCCGAAGTGCCACTCGTAGACCACGAATTTGAAGTCTTTCAGGTCGCCTTTCTCGTCGAAGGCCAGGTCGCCAGTTGGAGTCTTGAAGGTACCCGCGTGGATGGCTTCAGCCACTTTGGTCGCGTCTTCGGACTTGGCGGCCTTGATGCCGTCGGCGATCACGGTCACAGCCGAGTAGGCCGGGAACACGAACGGACCGCTCGGGTCTTCTTTCTTGGCCTTGAACGCATCAGCCAGGGCAACGTTGGCCGGATCCTGGTCGAAGGATTTCGGCAGGGTCACCAGCAGGCCTTCGGAAGCGTCCTTGGCGATCTGCGAGATGGAGTCGTTACCCACGCCTTCCGGACCCATGAACTTGGCTTTCAGGCCTTTTTCCTGGGCTTGACGCAGGATCAGGCCCAGCTCCGGGTGGTAGCCGCCGTAGTAGACGAAGTCGACGTTGGCTTGCTTGAGCTTGGCGATGATCGAGGAGAAGTCCTTGTCGCCGGCGTTGACGCCTTCGAACACGGCAACCTTGGTGCCTTTCTTCTCGAGGGTCTGTTTAACGGCGGTGGCGATGCCTTCACCGTATTGCTGTTTGTCGTGCAGGACGGCAACGATTTTCGGTTTGACGAAATCGGCGATGTAGTTACCGGCGGCAGGGCCTTGGGCGCTGTCCAGGCCGATGGTGCGGAACACCATTTTGTAACCACGAGCGGTGATGTCCGGGCTGGTGGCCGCCGGGGTGATCATGATCACGCCTTCGTCTTCGTAGATGTCCGAAGCCGGTTGGGTGGAGCTGGAGCACAGGTGACCGACCACGAACTTGACACCGTCGTTGACGACTTTGTTCGCGACCGCTACCGCTTGTTTTGGATCACAGGCGTCATCGTATTCGACGGCTTCGAGTTTCTTGCCGTCTACGCCGCCTTTGGCGTTGATCTGTTCAATGGCCATTTTGGCGCCGCTGAACTGCATGTCGCCGTATTGGGCTACAGGACCGGTCTTGGGGCCGGCGATGCCGATCTTGATGGTGTCAGCTGCGAACGAATGGCTGGCAACCCCGGCCAGAACCATAGCGGCAAACAGTTTGGAAATCTGCTTAGTAGCCTTAGTCATAGTGCTCCACTCTTACTGTTGTAATTTTTATAGTCCTGGCGCCGTTGGCAGCAGAACCGGGTCAGATATCTACGACATCCCCCGGAAAAGCCCCCCGGCAACTGTACCGGTACAGTGTAGAGCGCCGATTGTCAGCCTGGGAAGCTGGCGCCAGGGGGCAAAACTTGGGGGTGTCGCTTTTTTGAAAGAAAAAGTCAGAATTGCGGCGGGGTTTTGACGGGCTTATAGCCAGATTCCGTGCATTCCTTGGCTTTCCTGCGCTTTTCATTCGGTCACTCAAATTGCATCTGGGTTTTTCTGCCTGACCACCGACGTTATCATTGCGTCGATTTCTTTTCCGGACCGGACCCATGACTGAAGAACCTAGCACCCTCTATGCCAAACTGCTCGGAGAAACCGCATCTATTTCCTGGAAGGAACTGGAGCCGTTCTTCGCCAAGGGTGCCCTATTGTGGGTCGACCCGAGCCTCGATTTGATCGCCGCAGCCGAAGCTGTAGCCACTGATGAAGGCGAGAAAGTGGCTGCCTGGCTGGCCGAAGACAAGGTCGCCAAGCTGTCTGAAACGCGGGCGCTGGATCTTTTCGAACGGGATCCGCAGCTGTGGGCTGTGGTGGTTTCGCCGTGGATCCTGATCCAGGAAAGAGCGCAGGCCTGAGTGCGTGCACCATGGTGGTGCCATCGCAGAGCCAAGGAAAGTGTGTAGCCGAGTAGCGTGATGGCAGGTTGCCGTAGAGAAAGGCCACGCTTCACGGTGACGTAAACGTAACGGGAACAGTTGGTAGGACAGCTGAACGGCTGAGCAATTGTTTCTGGATGTTGAAAGGCCGTTGAATTCGAGATCGTTTTCGCTGGCGAGCCAGCTCCTGCAGGAATTGATGTCGAACACCTATTTCGTGAACGACACCGAATCTGTAGGAGCTGGCTTGCCAGCGATGGGAGCGACTCGGTATCACGCCTCGATCAGTAACTCTTGCCTGTGTGGTTATTCAACGAAATCACCTTCGTCTTGCCAATCCGGTGACGATAGATCTCACGCAGGTACTTGATCGCCTTCTTCACGCAATCGCGTGACAGCCGGATGTCGTTGATCGAGACGAACTTGTCCTTGTCGTTGATCAGCTCGCGATACTTCTTCTCGTACATCGGCTTGATCGCGTACCAGTTGGTATCGAGGATTTTCGCCGGGTTCTCGAACTCGTTGAGCAGGTCGTCGATCAGGTCTTCATCGAAATGTTCGTTGATGATGAAGTCCAGGACCGAGTTGTCCAGGGTGTCATCGAAGCGGTACGGAGTACGGGCAAAGCAGCGCTTGATGAACGCCACGATCAAGGTCAGGAAATCGTCCGACAGGCACGGGCTCTTGGCGATCAGGGTGGTCAGCGACAGGTTGGCCGAGGCGCCGATCACCAACGCATAGCGCTTGAGCGTGGTGTTGGGGAACAGGCTGTTGAGGTGGGTCTTCAAGCGGTTCAGGTCCATGTAGGACAGCTTGTAGTCCTTGGGCAGGGAAACGATCGACACCACCGATGAGCAGTTCTTGAAGAAGTGCAGATCGTGCAGGGCGGCCGCGTCATACCCCGAATTCTTGTACTGCTCCAGCGCCGCGCGATAGCGCTTGGACTCGATGGGCAGCAGGCTGATGCCTTCGATGGCCTGGGTGACCTTGTTGAAGTGCGGCAGGTCGATGGAGCGGAAGAACAGGTCGTCGATGTTCAGGCGCTGCGGTTCTTTGTCGAAGACCTTGAACTTGTCGCTGCTCGGCGGCGGGGTTTCCGGCACCACGGATTCGGCATAGGCAATGGCCACCGGGCCGGCGAGGCTCATGAACAGGTCGTTGGCGTCCAGGCGAATGGTTTCGCCGATGTCGATGCCGGCACGGCGGAAATAGTTCTGGTCGTAGTCGGTGGTGACCGCCTGAGCCGTCAGAATGTTGAAGATCTGCTGCGAGATGTACTGGTTGGCATGCTTTTCCATCGCGTTGACGTCGATGTTCTGGATGTTGCCGTCATCGCTTTCTTCGGCATAACGCATGATGTCGTTGGAGATCAGCATCATCGCGTTCCATGGGCGGATACGGCCCATGACGCTGGCTTCACTGCTGTCTTCGTTGGCGAAGTTGTAGGAGAAGTCCCATTCTTCCGACAGGTATTTGCACAGCAGGCGGCCGGCGTTGATGTGCAGCGCCTCGGACATTTCACTGCGGTGATCGGATATGTTTGGCAGTACGCAGATGCCGCTGGTGAAGATCGGTTCGAAGACGAAGGAATGACCGCTTTTGCTGTCGTGCTCGTCCATCGGCCGGGTGTCGAACGTCTTGTTCATGTACGAGTGTTGCTGGGCCAGGCCGAATTCCGAAGCCATGCCCGAACCGGTACCGCCACCGGCACTGAAGATCGAGAAATACAGGCGCGACTGGTTGGCCTTGATGCCACAGCTGTCGATCAGGTACGAGTGGATCATCTTCCAGTCGGGGCTGGAGAAACGCTGGGTGTCCTTGTTCAGGATGATCTTGGCCAGGTACTGGCCGAGAATCGGCGCGTTACCGGCACCACCGGCATGGACTTCCGACAGGTCCATGATTTTCATTTTGCTGTAGTCGCGCAGGAAACCGCTCTTTTCGCCTTTGCGCGAGAAGCGGATACGCCCGGCGATATCCTTGTCCAGGTCGCCCAGCATCACCAGCGGTTCGACCAGGAACACCGGTTTGGTGGCCTTGTTCGACCCCAGGCGCAAATTGTTGCGAATCCACTGTGCCGGGCTATAGCCTTTTTCCGCATAGCGCTTGTCTGGCGACAGGCGATCTTCGTTGTTGAATTCGTTGAGGTAGAACTTGCGGGCGTTGTAGACCAGTTCCGCGACATCCAGCGCGATGTTCGAACCGCAGCGGCCCAGGCCAATCAGGCACACCGACGGGAATTCCTGATCGTTGTGCTGTTCGTTGTCACCTTCCAGATGCGCTGGGCGCGGGAACACCATGTCGCGCAGGCCGTCGAGGTTGTCGAGGATGCGATCGGTGTTGGTTTCGGTGAAGTACAGGTATTGCTGGGTCGCCAGCGGGCGCGACGGCGTCAATGGCTTCGACGGTGCGGGGCTGTTCGCCGCCGGGCTCAGCGTCAGGTCGGAAAGCGCAGGGGCTGGATTGTTTTTAGAAGTCATCGTTCGCCATGTACCTGGGCTGGTGGGTCGGGCAACCTGTTGTCGTCGACCATCACGGAATGAGAACTCGCGTCTTTTATCAGCGCGAATTGTCCCGGGCGGCGCAGCCAGTTGGCGCGTCGCCCGGCGGAATCCTTTCCTGAGTCTTGATAAATCGGCCAGTATTCGCTGTTCTTTAATCAAAAGGAGGCAAAATGATGTCAACGCTACCGTCCCTGGGTTTTGCCGGAATCGGCCTGATGGGCTTGCCGATGTGCCAGCGTTTGCTCGCCGCGGGTTACCCGCTGACGGTGTGGAACCGCAATCCGGCCAAGAGCGCAGCGCTGGTCGAGGCCGGGGCACGCCAGGTCGCCACACCTGCCGAGTTGTGCCAGCACGCCGAGGTGGTGATGTTGTGCCTGGCGGATACCTCAGTGGTCCGGGAGGTGGTTTTCGGCGAGTCGGGCATTGCCGAGGGGGCGAAAAAGGGTCAGCTGCTGGTGGATTTTTCCAGCCTTGAACCCACGGCGACCCGGGAAATGGCGACAGAACTCGGCAAGACCGGCATGGGTTGGCTGGATGCGCCGGTGTCCGGTGGCGTGGTGGGGGCCGAAGCCGGCAGCCTGGCGATCATGGTCGGCGGCAGCGCGGCAGACCTTGAGCGGGTCAAACCGGTTTTGCAGAGGCTCGGCCAGCGGGTGACGCACATGGGCGCGGTGGGAGCAGGGCAGGTGACCAAGGCCTGCAACCAGATGATCGTTGCCTGCAATGCGCTGGTCATCGCCGAAGTGGTGGCCCTGGCGGAGCGCTCCGGGGTCGATGCCAGCCTGATCGCCGAGGCACTGGCCGGTGGGTTTGCCGATTCGAGGCCCTTGCAGTTCCTTGCACCGCAAATGGCCCAGAGCCGTTTCGAACCGGTCAAATGGCACGTGCGGACCTTGCTCAAGGATCTGGATTCAGCGGTGAAGTTTTCCCGCGAACAAGGTTCGGCGACGCCGATCAGCGGCCTGGCCGCGCAATTGATGCGCCTGCATGGGGCCCAGGGTTTCCTCGAGAAAGACCCCTCTACATTAGTGCAGATGTACCGTGCACAAGACTCAGGGGCGTGACGCTGTACGATTGCTTGCGCTGGTTGATTTCGTTCAGCACGGGCCGCAGTTCCGCCAGCGGTACCGGGCGACTGAGCAGGTAACCCTGGACGAAGTCGCAGCCGTGGCGCTCGAGAAACTGGTACTGCTCGAAGGTTTCGACGCCTTCGGTGACCACCTCCAGATGCAGGGTGTGGGCCATGACGATAATGGCCTGGACGATCTCCATGTCCTGGGTGGCGATTGGAATGTCCTGGATGAATGATCGGTCGATCTTCAGCGTGTTCAGCGGCAAGCGCTTGAGGTAAGCCAGGGATGAGTAACCGGTGCCGAAGTCATCGATCGACAGCGACACGCCGAGGGCGCGTACCTGGCGCAGAGACACCAGCGTATCGGCGATGCTGCCCATCAGCGCATTCTCGGTGACCTCCAGTTCCAGTCGGTGGGGCTCGACCCCGGCGTTGCGCAACGCGAGTGAGATTTCGTCGCTCAGTTCTTCGCGCGCCAGGGTCAGGGGCGAGCAATTGATGGCGATCTTCAGGTTCGCGCAACCCTGGTGCGACAGCTCGCCCAAGTCCTCGCAGGCCTTGCGCAGCACCCAGTTGTCCAGTTCGGTGATCAGGCCATTGGCCTCTGCGATGCCAATGAAGCGGTCCGGCGCAAGAAATCCATGGACCGGGTGCTGCCAGCGGATCAAGGCTTCGAGTTTGCTGACCTGGCCGGTTTTCAGGTCATAGATCGGTTGGTAATAGAGCATCAGGCCGGTGTCTTCGCGCAGGGCGTGGCGCAGTTCTTCTTCCAGTTGCAGTTCCAGCATGGCGCGCGCCTTGAGGTTGGCACTGAAGAAATTCAGCCCATTGCGGCCACTGTCCTTGGATTGATACAGCGCCAGGTCGGCGTTTTTCAGCAGTTCTTCGCAGGTCTTGCCGTCCTCGGGGAACACGCTGATGCCGATGCTGGTGGTCATGACCATGCGCCGCCCGGACAGCTCGATGGGTTCCTTCAGTTTCTGCATGATGCGCTGGGCCATCTGGCGCGCTTCATCACGGTCATGCAGGTCGATGAGGATGCAGAATTCGTCGCCACCAAAGCGTGCCACCACATCTTCATGGGTGCGCACCGAGCTCTTGATGTGCCGGGCGAGCACCTTGAGCAGTTCATCGCCGGCATCGTGGCCGAGGCTGTCGTTGATGCGCTTGAAATGATCGATGTCGAGGAACAGGACGGCGAGCATGCCGCCTGCCTGGGTGCGCTCCAGGAGCTTCTCGGCGAACAGCTGGTTGAACCCGCGACGGTTGACCAGGTTGGTCAGGGCGTCGTAGTGCGCCACCTGTTGCAGGGACATGCGCGCCTGGTCCAGTTGGCTGAGCAGCGAGTTGACCCGCAGCAGGTCACGGTCCTTGTGCTGCAGCTTCTTGTCCGCCAGCGCCGCGCTGATGCAACTGCCGATGATCAGCAGGGTCATGACGGCGACCGTCAGCCCCAGTTGCAGATGGTTGTTTTCACCCGGCTGGGTCAGCAGGCTGCCGTTTGGCAGTACCAGGGAGAAGGCGGCCATGCCGGTGAAATGCAGGGTGAAGATGCCTGCTCCCAGCACCAGGCTGCCGCCGCATTTGAGTAACTGATTGAACAATCCCTCACCCGTGCGCAGATAGCTGGCCAGCAGCAACGCCGCCAGACTGGCGCCGATGGCGATCATGATCGAAAGGATGAACAGCCCGGGATGGTAATAAGCCGTCGCTTGTGTACGCATGGCGGCCATGCCCACGTAATGCATGGTGGCGATGCCCAGGCCGATGATGATCGACGCCTTGCAGCATTGGCGGAAATTCAGGGCGGGCAGGCTGAGGGTGTGCATCGCCAGCCACGACGCACACAGGGCGATCAACAGGGACACAAGGGTGATGGGCAAATGGTATTGCACGTCGATCGGCACCTGGAACGCCAGCATGCCAATGAAATGCATGGCCCAGATTCCGCCGGCCAGGCATCCGGCGCCGATCCAGCGCCAAAGGCGTTGGGACGCTGGTTTTTGCGCCTGGGCAACCCGTTCGGCCATATCCAGTGTGGCAAAACTGCCAGCGCAGGCGACCAGAAAAGCCAGCAGCACCAGGAAAGGGTCATGTGCGCAATGGAGTATGACCTGTCCGCTGTCTGCCAGCTCTGTGGTGAAATGCAGACCAAGCCACTCCATAGCGTGCCCCGTGGTTGTCTCCCGGCCGGCAATCAACGCTGGCGAATGTGTTGGAGTATAGAAGCCGTGCATCGAACGCAAGGGATAGTGGCACATTGTCTCCCAATGATTTTGGAATGGGCTTTAGTGCGTTTGGAAATAAAATGTCGCATGGGCCGCGTCGGTGCCCATGGGCGGGTATCAGCTTTACGAATAATTACAGACAGTGCCGGCCAGCCTGACTAGATTGCAGGTTCCGGGTGGCAGGCAAGCCCCCATAACAATAAAAAAGAGACGGACCCATGCAGAACTCGACCCAAGCGGCGAATGCCTGGCGCATTCTGTTCCTGCTGTTCCTGGCCAACCTGTTCAACTTCTTCGACCGCACCATCCCCGCCATCATCATCGAACCGATCCGCATGGAGTGGCACCTCAGCGACTTTCAACTGGGGATCATCGGTACGGCATTCACCATCGTCTACGCGATCGCCGGCCTGCCGCTGGGGCGAATGGCCGATACCGGCTCGCGCAGCAAGTTGATGGGCTGGGGCCTGGCGGCATGGAGCGGCCTGACCGCAGTCAACGGCATGGTCGGCAGCTTCTGGAGTTTCCTGATCGTGCGCATGGGCGTCGGCATCGGCGAAGCCAGTTACGCGCCAGCCGCCAATTCGTTGATCGGCGACCTGTTTCCGGCGCATCGCCGGGCGCGGGCCATGGGCATATTCATGCTCGGGCTGCCGTTGGGTCTGCTACTGGCGTTCTTCACTATCGGCGCGATGGTCAAGGCCTTCGACAGCTGGCGCGCCCCGTTCTTCATTGCCGCGGTACCGGGGCTGATCCTGGCGATCTTCATGTTTTTCATCAAGGAACCGAAACGTGGCGCGGCCGAAAGCGTGCAGGTGTCCCAGGAGAAGATCGACCGGCCGATCCGCCGGGTGCTGGCGGTGCCGACCTTCCTGTGGCTGGTGATGGCGGGACTCTGTTTCAACTTCGCCACCTATGCCTGTAACTCGTTCATGGTGCCGATGCTGCAACGTTATTTCCTGATGCCGTTGCAGGAGGCCGCAGTGGCGACGGGGGTGATCGTCGGCGTCACCGGGTTGTTCGGCCTGACATTGGGCGGCTGGGTGGCGGACAAGATCCATCAGCGGGTTGCCAACGGTCGTCTGCTGTTCGCCGCGTTCAGCCTGATCATTTCAACCCTGTGCACGGCGTGGGCGCTGCATTCGGGGCGGATCGAGATCGGCGTGTTCGTGGCCGTCTTCAGCCTGGGCTGGTTGTTTGCCTATAACTTCTATACCTGCGTTTACACGGCGATCCAGGACGTGGTCGAGCCGCGCCTGCGGGCCACCGCCATGGCCTTGTTCTTTGCCGGGCTGTACCTGTTGGGCGGTGGGTTGGGGCCAGTGGTGGTCGGCGCCTTGTCCGATCACTTTGCCCACACGGCGATGCTCGCGGCGGGTGCCGGGCAGATGACCGAGGCGTTCAAGGCGGTGGGCCTGCATGACGCGATGTACCTGATCCCGGTAGCGCTGTTCTTCACCATGGTGTTCCTGGTGTTGGCTTCGCGGTGTTTTGTGCGCGATGCCAAGCGGATGAAGGATGGGTTGGGTAGCGTAGTCGAGCCTGAGGGGGCCGCGGCGACTGCTTAATCGCTTTCGCGAGCAAGCCCGCTCCCACAGGGGGATTGCATTCCAGATGTGGGAGCGGGCTTGCTCGCGAAGAGGTAATAAGTAGCACTACAAAACTCAAGCAAACAAAAAAGGCCCGCATCGCTGCGGGCCTTTTTGTTCAAGCGGTGAAGCAGGGGACTTAACCCGCCACCAACACCCGGATCGCTTCCAGTCGCAGCGCAGCCTTGTCGAGCATGGCCAGGCCTTGTTCGCGTTGCTTGCGCAGCGCAACCAGTTCGCTGTCACGTACGGTCGGGTTGACCGCTTGCAACGCGGTCAGGCGTGCCAGTTCCTCGTCGGTGTCGGCGGCCAGGCGACGTTGCGCCTCTGCCACGCGTTCGGCGTGACGTGGGTAGATCTTGTCTTCGCCGGCGTTGATGCGAGGCGTCAGCTGATCGCGCTGGGCCTGGATGAACTTGTTGGCGCTGGCGCGCGGTACGCTTTCGAGTTGATCGTTCAAGGTCTCGAACGACACCCGGGCCGACAGGTCATTGCCATTGGTGTCGAGCAGGCAGCGCAGGGCGGCCGGCGGCAGGTAGCGGCCCAGTTGCAGCGAACGCGGGGCAACCACTTCGCTGACGTAGAGCAGTTCCAGCAACACGGTGCCGGGTTTCAGCGCCTTGTTCTTGATCAGCGCCACGGCGGTGTTGCCCATGGAGCCGGACAACACCAGGTCCATGCCGCCCTGGACCATCGGGTGTTCCCAGGTGATGAACTGCATGTCTTCGCGAGACAGCGCCTGGTTGCGGTCGTAGGTGATGGTCACGCCTTCGTCGTCGCCCAGCGGGAAGCTGGCGTCGAGCATTTTTTCGCTCGGCTTGAGGATCAGGGCGTTTTCCGAATGGTCTTCGCTGTCGATGCCGAATGCATCGAACAGGGTTTCCATGTAGATCGGCAGGGCGAACTGGTCGTCCTGCTCGAGAATGGCCTCGACCAGCGCTTCACCTTCGCCGGCACCGCCGGAATTGAGCTCCAGCAAGCGGTCGCGGCCGGTGTGCAGCTCGGCTTCCAGGCGCTCGCGCTCGGTGCGGGCTTCGTCGATCAGCGCTTGCCATTCGCCATCGTCGGCTTCTTCGAGCAACGGCAGCAGGCGCGGGCCGAACTGATGTTGCAGGGCGTTGCCGGTCGGGCAGGTGTTGAGGAAAGCGTTCAGGGCTTCGTGGTACCACTGGAACAGGCGCTCTTGCGGGCTGGTTTCCAGGTACGGCACGTGCAGTTCGATGGTGTGCTTCTGGCCGATCCGGTCCAGACGACCGATACGTTGTTCCAGCAGGTCCGGGTGGGACGGCAGGTCGAACAGCACCAGGTGGTGGGAGAACTGGAAGTTGCGGCCTTCACTGCCGATTTCCGAACAGATCAGCACTTGCGCGCCAAACTCTTCGTCGGCGAAGTAGGCGGCGGCGCGGTCACGCTCGAGGATGTTCATGCCCTCGTGGAACACCGTGGCCGGAATGCCGGAACGCACGCGCAGGGCGTCTTCCAGGTCCATGGCGGTTTCGGCGTGGGCGCAGATCACCAGCACCTTGGTGCGCTTGAGCATTTTAAGCTGGTCGATCAGCCACTCGACGCGCGGGTCGAATTTCCACCAGCGCTCTTCTTCATTGGCGTCCGGCTGGGCCTGGAAGCTGACTTCCGGGTACAGCTCGGCGTGATCGCCCAGCGGCAGTTCGAGGTATTCGTCCGGGCACGGTAGCGGGTAAGGATGCAGTTTGCGCTCCGGGAACCCCTGGACCGCGGCCCGGGTATTACGGAACAGCACGCGGCCGGTGCCGTGGCGGTCCAGCAGTTCGCGCACCAGGCGGGCGCTGGCTTCGGTGTCGCCATCGTTGACGGCGGTCAGCAAGGCTTCGCCTTCGTTGCCGAGGAAGCCGTGAATGGTTTCATGGGCTTGCGGCGACAGGCGACCTTTTTCCAGCAGCTCCTGAACGGCCTCGGCCACCGGGCGATAGTTTTCGCTCTCGGCGCGGAAGGCAGCCAGGTCATGGAAGCGGTTCGGGTCGAGCAGGCGCAGACGCGCGAAGTGACTGTCCTGGCCCAGCTGTTCCGGGGTGGCGGTCAACAGCAAGACGCCCGGGATGGTTTCAGCCAGCTGCTCGACCAGCGAGTATTCCGGGCTGACCTGGTCTTCGTGCCACACCAGGTGGTGGGCTTCGTCGACCACCAGCAGGTCCCAGCCGGCCGCGAACAGCGCATCCTGGGCTTTCTCGTCATCCACCAGCCATTCCAAGGCCACCAGCGCGAGCTGGGTGTCTTCGAACGGGTTGGAGGCATCGCTTTCGATGAAGCGTTCTTCGTCGAACAGCGCGACCTGCAGGTTGAAGCGTCGGCGCATTTCTACCAGCCACTGGTGCTGGAGGTTTTCCGGCACCAGGATCAGCACGCGATTGGCGCGGCCCGAAAGCAGTTGGCGATGGATCACCAGACCGGCTTCGATGGTTTTGCCCAGGCCCACTTCGTCGGCCAGCAGAACCCGAGGCGCAATGCGGTCGGCCACTTCGCGGGCGATGTGCAGCTGGTGCGCGATCGGTTGCGCACGCACGCCACCCAGGCCCCACAGCGACGACTGCAGTTGGCGGCTGGTGTGTTCGAGAGTGTGATAACGCAGGGCGAACCAGGCCAGGGGGTCGATCTGCCCGGCGAACAGACGGTCGCTGGCGAGACGGAACTGGATGAAGTTCGACAGTTGGGTTTCCGGCAGGGTGACCACTTCGTTCTGCGCGTCGAGGCCGTGATAGACCAGCAGGCCATCGACGTCGTCGACTTCGCGTACGGTCAGTTTCCAGCCTTCGAAGTGAGTGATGGTGTCACCCGGCGAAAACCGCACACGGGTGAGGGGCGCATTCCGTAGCGCGTACTGGCGAGTGTCGCCAGTGGCCGGGTAGAGCACGGTCAGCAAGCGGCCGTCCTGTGCCAGAACGGTGCCCAAACCCAGCTCCGCTTCGCTGTCACTGATCCAGCGTTGCCCCGGTTGATACTGCTGCGCCATGCTGCCTGACTCCCACCTTGAAAAAGCGGGCTATCTTAACGGAATCAGGTCTCCAGACCAAAGGATTACCTGTGTGGGAACTGCCTTGGGCTGCGATCTTTTGATCTTGCCAGGCTGAAGAAATCGTAGCCTGCGAACGTTCCCACCGTGCCAATCGACTCACAGTTTGCGACCGATGGCTCAAGTCGCCGTCACAGCGGCCGACAGCCTGCTGACAGGAGACTGATAAATATGCTGCCACCGATGCTCCCCTTGAGTGCCGTGCCGATCACTTCCCAGCACGACCCGGTTCGCCCGCGCCCGGACATCGCGCCCGTCGTGCCGGTGCAGGAAAGCGCCAGCGACAGCACCATCGACCTGCAAAACCGCGATCCGGAAGAGGCCGCGCTGCTGCTGCGCGAAGAACAGCGGCGCAAGCAGGAGCAGCAACGCCGCCGCCGTGAAGCCGACGAGGACCCCGAAGCGCACCTGGCGATCCCGGGTGACGAACTCAATGCCGACAACACCGTGCCGGTGGCTCCGTTGATGGAAGACCAGCCTCGTCAGGGCCTGTGGGTCGATATCGAGATTTGAGCCCGTGACTGGTCAGCGCCGTCGCCAGACCGCATTATTGGCACATTCCTGCCAAGCGATGCACTGACACCATGAGCCAAGACGACAAGCTGATCGACCTGAATGCCGAACGCGCCAAGCGTGTCCATGACCTTAACGACAAGCGCCTGAACGAAGTGCGCCAGGCGTTCGAGCAGGCCATGCCATTGGGCAAGGCGAAGAAAAAGCCGAAGAACAAACCGAAAAAGCGTTGAGTCTTCCTGCATCGATTGATGCAGGTCAGTTTTCCCCCGCCTTCCAGGCCCGGTCCCGGGCAACATTGATCCCGGTCAATATTTTCTCCTGCCCGATTGGTTACCTTGGCCCCATCGCAACAGGGCAACTGCAGGAGACGCGTCATGTTTTTCGATAACGTGGTGATCGCCGGAGTGCTGACCGTCAGCCTCATGGTTGTATTTTTTGCAGGGTTCGGATTTTTTATCTGGAAAGACTCGCACAAGCGCAAAGAGCCGTAGGTCTTTCTGGATGCAATGAGCACGCAAGGCATTTTGGGCAACTTCGGTTGCCCTTTTTTTTGCCTGCGCAAACGTGTCTGACCATACACAACCCTGTGGGAGCGGGCTTGCTCGCGAATGCGTAGTATCAGTCGATACAAATATCGCCTGACATTCCGCATTCGCGAGCAAGCCCGCTCCCACAGGGGGAATGACGGTGTCTGGAATATTCAGGTAATAAAAAAAGGCGCGGTCCTCACGGAGCGCGCCTTTCTCAGTTCGGTTGCCTGTCAGCTGCCGAGTGCCTTCGACGCCAGCCAGAATAAGCCGGCCGACAGCGCCACGGTGGCTGGCAGGGTCAGGACCCAGGCCAGCAGGATGGTCTTGACGGTGCCGCCTTGCAGGCCGCTTTTGTTGGCGACCATGGTACCGGCAACGCCCGAGGACAGGACGTGGGTGGTGGACACCGGCAGGCTGAAGATGTTGGCCATGCCGATCAGGCTCGCGGTGGTGATCTGCGCCGACATGCCCTGGGAATAGGTCATGCCTTGCTTGCCGATCTTCTCGCCGATGGTCAGTACCACGCGTTTCCAGCCGACCATGGTGCCCAGGCCCAGGGCCAGGGCGACCGCCAGGATCACCCAGAACGGAGCGTATTCAGTGGTCGTGGTCAGGTCCTTGCGCAGCTTGTCCAGGTCAGCCTTTTCCCGCGGGGCCAGGGTTGGCAGTTTGCTGACTTTCTTCGCCGTGTCGTCCAGGCAGAGCAGGTAGCGACGCACTTCGATGCGGCTTTCCGGCGGCAGCGAGTGGTAGTCGGCTACACCCTTGAGGGTGCCAAGCAGGGCATTGATGGTCGGTTCGGTCTGTTGCGGGTTGCAGCGGAATTTCTCCGGCAGATCGCCTTCGACGCTTTTGCCCAGGGCCAGGAATTCGCCCAGGGTTTCGGCGTTGCGCTGGTAGAACTGGTTCAGGTGCAAGGTGGCGTCGCGGGTACGTTCGATCTGGTAGGTGGTGCTGTTCAGATCAAGTACGAACTGCGCCGGCACGATGCCGATCAGCACCAGCATGATCAGGCCGATACCTTTCTGACCATCGTTGGAACCGTGCACGAAGCTCACGGCCATGGCCGAGATCACCAGCACCAGGCGGTTCCAGAATGGCGGGTGTTTCTTGTCGTCGATCTTGCGACGCTGCTCCGGCGTCTTGTGCATCTTCGACAGCGGGCGCCACCATTTCAGACCGATCAGAATCAGCGCAGCGATCAGGAAGCCTGCCATTGGCGAGAACACCAGCGACATACCGATATCAATCGCCTTCTGCCAGTTCACGCCATCGGCCAACGCAATATCGTTGATCAGGGCGTTGGCCAGGCCTACGCCGAGGATCGAACCGATCAGCGTATGGGAGCTGGAGGCAGGGATACCGAAGTACCAGGTGCCCAGGTTCCAGGCGATGGCTGCGGCGAGCAACGAGAACACCATGGCCAGTCCGTGACCGGTGTTCACATTGATCAGCAGCTCCACCGGCAGCAGGTGGACAATGGCATACGCCACGCCAACGCCGCCCAGCAAAACGCCGAGGAAGTTGAACACACCGGAAAAGAACACCGCCAGATGAGGCGGCATGGCTTTGGTGTAGATAACAGTGGCTACCGCGTTAGCGGTGTCATGAAATCCGTTGATGAACTCGAAGGCGAGGACAAAAGTCAGGGCGAGCAGGAGGCTCACAAGCACCCAAGCATCCAGTCCGCTGAATAAATCGATCATGAAGGTTTTCTGACCCGGTCATAAGGGGGCGCGATTATGCCAGAAAAGACTGGAAATCGATGCACTTGCTGCTCATCGGTAACATTCTTCAACGAATTATTTTGCTTTGGGGCCTGAATTTCCTGCGCTTTTGCGGGTCTTGCAAGTACTTGAATTTCTTTGGAAAGCCCGCAGGCACAGGGGTTCGCCACGCCTGGAGGGACCTTGCGCGCGCTTGTATGAAATTTCTGAAAATAGTGTCAGATACGAGCCTTCAGCCTTATCAGGTCGGCAAGGCGGCCGCTGCCCGCTCGTGGCGGGCGCAAAAAGGCAACATCAGTACATCCCGCTTTTAACGGATGCAATGCAGACCCCGGCAGGTATTAAAAGCCCAGGACGTCACGGCTCCTCGGCTTTCAGTTCCTTTTCCATTTTTTCCAGTTCCTGCTTGAAAACCTGATCCTGAACGGTGGCGCGTTTGCGCCATGGCTTGCGTTCCGGTTCGGGCTGGGCGGCGTAGGTGGTGACTTCCCCGCCGTAAACTTCCTTGTAACGTTGTTCCTGGCGCTCAAGTTCCGCGCGCAGTTCGTCTTTTGTCACGGTGCTACCTGATTGAGTTGAGGTGAATTCTGGTGAAACGCGCTGCACTCGATGTATTGACCGCACTCGTCAAAAGCAAAAAGCCCTTACAGGCATCATTTTTGCGACAGTGTGCTCATTACTTCCATGTTGCAGGCGGCCACGGCACCAGAGATATATAGCTGACGTAGCATCAGTTCCTGTTTCAGCGAGCGCGTTGGCGCGATGCGGATGCAGTCGGCGTCATGGGCTTGCTGAGGAGAGCGGCGATGGAACATCGCGCCACCGGTAGCGGGATCGGCTAATAAAAAACCGATTGGCTACTGAATTACATTATAGCGAGCGATTGACAGAACACTATCACGATAGAGTTAAAAGTGGATCTTGATGTGTGATTGTTTTCTACCCATAACCCGTTAGTGGCAACTTGGGCACTGGATGATGCCATTGTACGGCGATGCCTTTTTGGCGCCATTAAGTCGCACAACTTAAGACCATTACATTGCGCCTTGAAGTCGGCAGATGCGCCCGCGCAAAAAAACATGGATTGCGATTATCGATCGATGGTTCGATAATCGCCCAATCTTGTCGGGCCGGGCTTGTGTACCCTACAGCCAGTCGCCTGTAATGGATCGACGATCCGTCTGGGAAAAGGACCTAGTATGAACGATCAACTGCGCAACTCCTTCGCTTCGGTGGCACCGCCGATCGTTGCTTCCCCCGCCAAGCGGATCCAGGCCCTGACCGGCGACCCGGACTTCATGACCTCGCTGGCGCGTGGACTGGCCGTGGTGCAGGCGTTCCAGGAGCGCAAGCGGCACCTGACCATTGCCCAGATCAGCCACCGGACGGAAATTCCCCGCGCCGCCGTGCGCCGTTGCCTGCATACGTTGATCAAGCTCGGTTACGCCACCACCGATGGCCGCACCTATTCGCTGCTGCCCAAAGTGCTGACCCTGGGCCACGCCTATGTGTCCTCGACGCCGCTGGCGGTTTCTGCACAGCCGTACCTGGACCGCATGAGCGAGCAACTCCACGAGGCCTGCAACATGGCCACGCTTGAAGGCGATGACATCTTGTACATCGCCCGCTCGGCCACCACCCAGCGCCTGATATCGGTCGACCTGTCGGTGGGTGGGCGCTTGCCGGCCTATTGCACGTCGATGGGCAGGATCCTGCTCGCCGCCCTCGATGACACGTCATTGCACGAGTATCTCGACCACGCCGACCTGCAAGCCAAGACCAGTCGAACCCTCCATACCCCCGAGGCATTGCTCGAATGCCTGCAGGAGGTGCGACAACAAGGGTGGTGCATCGTCGACCAGGAACTGGAGCAGGGGCTGCGTTCGATCGCGGTGCCGGTGTACGACGCTTCCGGCCAGGTGGTCGCGGCGCTCAACGTCAGTACCCACGCCGGGCGGGTCAGCCGCAGCGAGCTTGAACAACGTTTCCTGCCCGGCTTGTTGAGTGCCAGCCGCGACCTCAGCACCCAGCTGTTTACCTAAGCTGTTCGATAATCGCACAGACTCGCGTCTGGCGAATTGACGCTCTTTCCCTTGGCTCATTAATGTCGCGGCAGCGTCATCCGGCGCTGTCGATCTCGATCCGGAACCGGACGACGACCCCATAATAATGAGAAGAGGCACCCCATGCGCACATTCCCCGACTGTCGCCGTTCTCCCCGGTTTTTGTGCCGGAACCCGATCGCCTGATCCTGACCCCCCCTTTACCGTGACAGCCCTGTTAAAGGCTGGCACCTGTTCGACTGCGTTTTGCGTGGAAAAAAATAATGAACCAGCCCCAGTCTGCTGTAGGTAACTGCCTCGACGTGCAGTCCTTCATCAATGCCCAACCCATTTCGCGCTATCAGTGGCGCGTGGTGATCCTGTGTTTCCTGATTGTCTTCCTCGATGGCCTCGATACCGCGGCCATGGGCTTCATCGCGCCCGCGCTGTCCCAGGATTGGGGCATCGACCGGGCCAGCCTCGGCCCGGTGATGAGTGCGGCGCTGATCGGCATGGTCTTCGGCGCACTGGGTTCCGGTCCGCTGGCTGACCGCTTTGGGCGCAAGGTCGTTCTGGTCGGGGCGGTGCTGCTGTTCGGTGCCTTCAGCCTGGCTTCGGCTTACAGTACCAACGTCGACCAGTTGCTGGTGTTGCGTTTCCTGACCGGTCTCGGCTTGGGCGCGGGCATGCCGAACGCAACCACGCTGCTGTCGGAATACACCCCGGAGCGCAAGAAGTCCCTGCTGGTGACCAGCATGTTCTGCGGCTTCAACCTGGGCATGGCCGGGGGTGGATTCATTTCGGCGAAGCTGATTCCGGCCTTCGGCTGGCACAGTCTGCTGCTGATCGGCGGGATCCTGCCGTTGATCCTCGCTGTCGTATTGCTGGTCTGGCTGCCGGAGTCGGCGCGTTTCCTCGTGGTGCGTAATCGCGGCACCGACAAGGTACGCAAGACCCTGGCACCCATCGACCCGACGGTGGTGGGCCAGGCCTCGAGCTTCAGCGTGCCGGAACAGAAAACCGTGAAGGCGCGCAACGTATTTGCGGTGATCTTCTCCGGGACCTACAGCGTCGGCACCTTGCTGTTGTGGCTGACCTACTTCATGGGCCTGGTGATCGTCTACCTGCTGACCAGTTGGCTGCCGACGCTGATGCGCGACAGTGGCGCGAGCATGGAGCAGGCCGCGTTCATCGGCGCGCTGTTCCAGTTCGGCGGGGTGTTGAGCGCGGTGGGCGTAGGCTGGGCTATGGACCGCTTCAATCCGCACAAGGTCATCGGCATTTTCTACCTGCTGGCCGGGGTATTTGCCTACGCGGTAGGGCAGAGCCTGGGCAACATCACAATCCTGGCGACCCTGGTGCTGGTGGCCGGTATGTGTGTCAACGGCGCGCAATCGGCGATGCCGTCGCTGGCCGCGCGGTTTTATCCGACTCAAGGGCGAGCCACCGGGGTTTCGTGGATGCTCGGGATTGGCCGCTTCGGCGCGATCCTCGGTGCATGGATGGGCGCGACGCTGTTGGGGCTGGGCTGGAATTTCGAGCAGGTGCTGACGGCATTGGTGATTCCGGCGGCATTGGCAACGGCGGCGGTGCTGATCAAGGGGTTGGTCAGTCATGCAGATGCCACCTGATCATGCCTTTGTAGGAGCTGCCGCAGGCTGCGATCTTTTGCAGGCGACAAAACGATAGCCAGACAACAATGTGTTCGATAAACGAACACTCAGTCGATTATCGAATTGTTTGGCCTGTGCCATGGGCTTAATCTTTAACCATTGCGGCGCTGCGCATCGGCGCCTTTTTTACTACGTCGAAATAACAAACGGGAGCTCGCTCTGCGTGATCTCGAAGCCCGGAGAAGCATGATGCGTGAAGTTTATATCTGCGACGCGATTCGCACCCCCATCGGCCGTTTCGGCGGCGGCCTGTCGGCAGTTCGCGCCGACGACCTGGCCGCGGTGCCGATCAAGGCGCTGATGGAGCGCAACCCTTCGGTGGACTGGACGGCGGTGGACGAAGTGTTCCTCGGCTGCGCCAACCAGGCCGGTGAGGACAACCGCAACGTGGCGCGCATGGCGCTGCTGCTGGCGGGGCTGCCGGAAACCATTCCGGGCGTGACCCTCAATCGCCTGTGCGCTTCGGGCATGGACGCCATCGGCACCGCGTTCCGCGCCATCGCCAGTGGCGAAATGGAGCTGGCGATTGCCGGTGGCGTCGAGTCGATGTCCCGCGCGCCATTCGTGATGGGCAAGGCTGATGCCGCGTTCTCGCGCAACATGAAGCTGGAAGACACCACCATCGGCTGGCGCTTCATCAACCCGTTGATGAAAGCCCAGTACGGTGTGGATGCGATGCCGCAAACCGCCGACAACGTCGCCGACGATTACCAGGTGTCCCGCGCCGATCAGGACGCGTTCGCCTTGCGCAGCCAGCAACGCACCGCCGCCGCGCAAGCCGCGGGCTTCTTCGCCGAAGAAATCGTCGAAGTGCGCATTGCCCGCAAGAAGGGTGAAACCGTGGTCAGCCAGGACGAACATCCGCGCGCCGACACCACCCTGGAAGCCCTGACCAAACTCAAGCCGGTCAACGGGCCGGACAAAACCGTCACCGCCGGCAACGCTTCGGGCGTCAACGACGGTGCCGCCGCCTTGATCCTGGCTTCGGCCGAAGCGGTGAAAAAACACGGCCTGACCGCCCGCGCCAAAGTGCTGGGCATGGCCAGCGCCGGTGTTGCGCCACGGGTGATGGGCATCGGCCCGGTGCCCGCCGTGCGTAAACTGATTGAACGCCTGGGTGTGGCCGTCAGCGATTTCGACGTGATCGAACTCAACGAAGCCTTCGCCAGCCAGGGCCTGGCGGTACTGCGTGAACTGGGAATCGCCGACGACGCGGCCCAGGTCAACCCCAATGGTGGCGCCATTGCCTTGGGCCATCCGCTGGGCATGAGCGGTGCGCGCCTGGTACTGACCGCATTGCATCAGCTGGAAAAAACCGGTGGCAAGAAAGGCCTGGCGACCATGTGCGTCGGTGTCGGCCAGGGTCTGGCCTTGGCGATCGAGCGCGTCTGACGCGCTCTGCCACTAACAAGAAATCGAGGAAAGCTTCATGACTGACAAGCCTGGTTACCGTCGCCCGCAGGAAGGCACTCAGCCTGAGTACCTGCATCCGACCTACCAATCCACCAACCTGCGCTCGCCGTCCAAGCCATTGGTGTTCTTGCCGCATTCGTTGTCGGAAATCACCGGTCCGACCATTGGTGCCGAGCGCGTCAATGAGAAGGATAACGACCTGACTGCCCAGCATGAAGGCGAACCACAGGGCGAACGCATCATCATTCACGGCCGTGTGCTGGATGAGAACGGTCTGCCGGTGCCGGGGATCCTGGTGGAGATCTGGCAGGCCAACGCCGCCGGTCGCTACAACCATGCCCGTGACCTGCACGACGCGCCGTTGGACCCGAACTTCACCGGCACCGGCCGCACCGTGACCGACGCCGATGGCTGGTACCAGTTCCAGACCATCAAGCCCGGCGCGTATCCGTGGGGTAACCACCACAACGCCTGGCGCCCGGCGCACATCCATTTCTCGCTGTTCGGGCCGAGCATCCTGACGCGCCTGGTCACCCAGATGTATTTCCCGGGCGACCCGCTGCTGGCGTACGACCCGATCTACAACTGCGTGCCCGATACCCGCGCCAAAGAGCGTTTGATCGCCTCGTTCGATCTGGAAAAAACCATCCCTTCCTATGCCCTCGGTTATCGCTGGGACATCGTCTTGCGCGGCCGCGACGCCACGCCGATGGAGAAATAAGATGACGCTGAATGCGACCACGTCCCACACCGTCGGGCCGTACTACCACATCGGACTGACCTGGCTGAACCGCGAAGACCTGACTGTCGAGCAAACCCTGGGCGAGCGCGTGGCGATCACCGGGCAGGTGGTCGATGGCAACGGCGATGTCGTCAACGACGCGATGCTGGAAGTCTGGCAGGCCAACGCCGCCGGCAAATACGACCACCCCGAAGACGAGCAGGACAAACCCCTGGACCCGAACTTCGAAGGCTTTGGCCGGGTGCCGGTGGATGCCGAAGGGCGCTTCCGTTTCACCACCATCAAGCCGGGCACGGTCGAAGGCCTCAAGGGCACGACCCAGGCACCGCATCTGGTGGTGCTGGTGTTTGCCCGTGGCCTGGTGAAGCACTTGCTGACGCGGATCTACTTCGATGGCGAGCCGGCTAACGTGGCGGATCCGTTGCTCGAATGCGTGCCGGCAGAACGTCGCGGCACCTTGCTGGCGAAGCAGGATGCGTCGGGTGTGTACCAGTGGAACGTTGTTCTGCAGGGCACCGACGCCGAGACGGTGTTCTTCGATTATTAAGTGAACACCGCATCCCCTGTAGGAGCTGGCTTGCCAGCGATGGTCGTTAACGATGACGCGTATCCATTGGTTTACCGTGTCGCTCTTGCGTCCATCGCTGGCAAGCCAGCTCCTACAGGGGGTTGATGCATTTGTGGAACGGGGCTGTTGCAAAGTATGTCTAGACTCTCACAGTCCCCATTGAGTAAAAAACAATGACATCGATCACCGCTACAGAACCTCTGTACACCGGCGAAGAACGCAACAAGCGGATCTTCGCCATTGTCGGCGCTTCGTCCGGCAACCTCGTCGAATGGTTCGACTTCTACGTCTATGCCTTCTGTGCGATCTACTTCGCGCCTGCCTTTTTCCCCTCCGACAACCCCACCGTGCAGTTGGTCAACACCGCGGGCGTATTTGCCGCCGGGTTCCTGATGCGCCCGATTGGCGGCTGGATCTTCGGCCGTGTCGCGGACAAACACGGCCGCAAGAATTCGATGCTGATCTCGATTCTGATGATGTGCTTCGGATCGTTGCTCATCGCCTGCCTGCCGACCTACAAGGACATCGGCGTCTGGGCGCCGATCATGCTGTTGTTCGCGCGCTTGCTCCAGGGCCTGTCGGTGGGTGGCGAATATGGCACCACCGCCACCTACATGAGCGAAGTCGCCCTCAAGGGCCAGCGCGGTTTTTTCGCCTCGTTCCAGTACGTCACGCTGATCGGCGGGCAGTTGCTGGCGGTGTCGCTGGTGGTGGTCCTGCAGCAGTTCCTCAGTGAGGATGAATTGCGTGCCTACGGCTGGCGGATTCCGTTCGTGGTCGGTGCGATGGCGGCGCTGGTTTCGCTTTATCTGCGCCGTTCGCTGAAAGAAACCACTAGCAAGGAAATGCGCGAAAACAAGGACGCCGGCAGCATCCGCGCGCTGTTCCGCGACCATAAAGCCGCGTTCATCACGGTGCTCGGCTACACCGCCGGTGGCTCGCTGATTTTCTACACCTTCACCACGTACATGCAGAAATACCTGGTGAACACCGCCGGCATGCACGCCAAGACCGCCAGTTACATCATGACCGGCGCACTGTTCCTTTATATGTGCATGCAGCCGTTCTTCGGCATGCTCGCCGACAAGATCGGCCGACGTAACTCGATGCTGTGGTTCGGCGCCTTGGGTACTTTGTGCACCGTGCCGATCCTGCTGAGCCTGAAAAGCGTCACCAGTCCGTTCCTGGCCTTTGTGCTGATTACCGTGGCACTGGCGATCGTCAGTTTCTACACCTCGATCAGCGGCCTGGTAAAGGCCGAAATGTTCCCGCCCGAAGTGCGCGCACTGGGCGTCGGCCTGGCGTACGCGGTGGCGAATGCGATCTTCGGCGGTTCGGCGGAGTATGTTGCCTTGAGCCTTAAAGCGGTCGGGATGGAAAACTCCTTCTACTGGTACGTGACGGTGATGATGGCAATCGCTTTCCTGTTCAGCCTGCGCCTGCCCAAGCAAGCCAAGTATCTGCATCACGACCTTTGATCCATTCCCGCGGGCCCGAGCGGCCCGCGCCTGCAGGGATTGTTTATGAACGAGCGACCGGGCAATCAATTGTTCGATGCCTATTTCACTGCCCGCGACATGCGTGAAGTGTTCTGCGATCAGGGCCGGGTCCAGGCCATGCTCGATTTCGAAGCGGCCCTGGCCCGTGCCGAAGCGCGGGTTGGCCTGATTCCGCACACGGCGGTGGCGCCGATCGAAGCGGCCTGCCAGGCCGGGCATTACGATTTTGCGGCCCTGGGCGAGGCGATTGCCACGGCGGGTAATTCTGCGATTCCGTTGGTCAAGGCGCTGGGCAAGCAGATCGCGGCGAGCGATGCCGAAGCCGAGCGCTACGTGCATCTGGGCGCTACCAGTCAGGACGTGATGGACAGCGGCCTGGTGCTGCAATTGCGCCGGGCGCTGGAATTGATCGACAGCGATCTGGCGCAACTGGGCCAGACTCTCGCTACCCAGGCCCAACGTCATGTGGCCACGCCACTAGCCGGGCGCACCTGGTTGCAGCACGCGACGCCGGTGACCCTGGGCATGAAAATCGCCGGTTGGCTGGGGGCGGTGACCCGCAGTCGCCAGCGTCTGCTGGAACTCAAGCCACGTCTGCTGGTGCTGCAATTCGGCGGCGCTTCCGGGACCCTCGCGGCCCTCGGCGAGCAGGCGATGCCGATTGCCCAGGCGTTGGCCGAAGAGCTGCAACTGACGCTGCCCGACCAGCCCTGGCACACCCAGCGCGATCGCCTGGTGGAGTTTGGCTCGGTGCTCGGACTGATCGCCGGCAGCCTGGGTAAACTCGGTCGCGACATCAGTCTGTTGATGCAGACCGAAGCCGCCGAGGTGTTCGAGCCTTCGGCGCCGGGCAAGGGCGGCTCCTCGACCATGCCGCACAAACGCAATCCCGTCGGCGCGGCCGTGCTGATTGGCGCGGCGACGCGCGTACCAGGCCTGCTGTCGACCTTGTTCAGCGCGATGCCCCAGGAGCACGAGCGCAGCCTGGGGCTGTGGCACGCCGAGTGGGAAACCCTGCCGGAGATTTGCTGCCTGGTGTCCGGCAGCCTCAAGCAGGCGCTGCTGGTGACCGGTGGGCTGGAAGTGGACGCCGCCCGCATGGCGCGCAACCTCGACCTGACCCAGGGCCTGGTGCTCGCCGAAGCGGTGAGCATCGTCCTTGCGCAACGGGTCGGCCGCGACACTGCGCATCACCTGTTGGAGCAATGCTGCAAACGTGCCGTGGCCGAGCAACGTCATCTGCGCGCGGTACTCGGCGACGAACCGCAAGTTACCGCCGAGCTGTCTGCGGCTGAACTCGATCATCTGCTGGACCCCGGCCACTACCTCGGTCAGGCCCGTACCTGGGTCGAGCGAGCGGTGGCTGAACATTCTGCATTGACTGCGTGAAGGAGACTGCTGTGGCTTTCGTACAACTCGCCGATGGCGAACTGCACTACCAAATTCAAGGGCCGCAACTCGACGGACCGGTCGATGCGCCGGTGCTGGTGCTGTCCAACTCGCTGGGTACTGACCTGCACATGTGGGACGCGCAAATTGCGGCGTTCAGCGAGCATTTTCGCGTGCTGCGTTTCGACACCCGCGGCCATGGCAAGTCCTTGGTGACGCCGGGACCGTACAGCATCGAGCAACTGGGCCGCGACGTACTGGCGCTGCTGGATGCGCTGCACATCGAGCGCGCGCATTTCTGTGGACTGTCCATGGGCGGGCTGATCGGCCAGTGGCTGGGCATCAATGCCGGCGAGCGCCTGAACAAACTGGTGGTGTGCAACACCGCGGCGAAAATCGGCGATCCGTCGGTGTGGAACCCACGCATCGAAACCGTGCTGCGCGATGGCCAGGCCGCGATGGTCGCCCTGCGCGATGCGTCGATTGCGCGCTGGTTCACCCCGGATTTCTCAGCGGCCAATCCGGCCGCGGCCAAGCAGATCACCGACATGCTGGCGGCCACTTCGCCTGAAGGTTACGCGGCCAACTGCGCAGCGGTGCGTGATGCCGACTTCCGCGATCAATTGTCTTCGATCAAGGCACCGCTGTTGGTGGTTGCCGGGACTGAAGATGCAGTGACGCCGCCCTCCGGTGGACACTTCATCCAGGAGCACGTGCAGGGCGCCGAGTACGCCGAGTTCTACGCCGCGCACTTGTCCAACGTCCAGGCCGGCGCTGCGTTCAGCGAGCGGGTACTGGCGTTCTTGTTGGCTCATTGAAGGGGATTGTTGTGGACGAGAAGCAACGTTACGACGAGGGCATGAATGTCCGTCGCGCGGTACTGGGCGACGCCCATGTCGACCGCAGCCTGACCACCCTGACCGAGTTCAACTCGGAGTTCCAGGAAATGATCACCCGCCACGCCTGGGGTGACATCTGGACCCGTCCGGGCCTGCCGCGCCACACCCGCAGCCTGATCACCATCGCCATGCTGATCGGCATGAACCGCGAGGGTGAACTCAAACTGCACCTGCGCGCCGCCGCCAACAACGGCGTGAGCCGTGGCGAGATCAAGGAAGTGATCATGCAGAGCGCGATCTACTGCGGCATTCCCGCCGCCAACGCGACGTTCCACCTGGCCGAGTCGGTGTGGGATGAGTTGGGGACTGAATCGCGGGAGTGAATGTACCGTAGATTTTGAACATACCGAAGATCTAGTGTGGGAGCGGGCTTGCTCGCGAATGCGGTGTTTCAGTCGACATCATTTCTGGCTGACCGCCCGCTTTCGCGAGCAAGCCCGCTCCCACATTTGTTTTGTGTTTACAACAGGCTGATTGGATAGCTGACGATCACACGGTTTTCATCGAACTCATTGTTGCTGTAGTCGCGGCGCATGGTCGAGTTGCGCCATTTCACGTTCAGGTCTTTCAGCGCACCGCTTTGCACGGTGTAGCCCAGTTCACTTTCACGCCCCCATTCCTTGCCATCGGTGATCGTCCCCGTGTGCACGTTGTCGCCGCTGATGTAGCGGTTCATCAGGGTCAACCCCGGCACGCCAAGGGCGACGAAGTTGTAGTCGTGGCGCACCTGCCAGGATTTTTCCCGGGCGTTGTCGTAGCTGGAGTTGTAGCTGTCGTTGGCCAGGGTTCCGCCGCTGGTGCCGTTGACGCGCATCCACGGGCTGTCGCCGGTGAGTTTCTGCAGGCCGACGTAAAAGGTGTTGCCACCGTACTTGGCCGAAAGCAGCCCGTACATCGTCTTGTTGTCCAACTCGCCGGCCCGGGCGCTGCCGTCATCCTTGCCGTAGAAGAAGCCGAGATTGGCACCCAGGGTCCAGGCGCCGAGCGGTTGGCTGTGGGTCAGGTTGATGAATTGCTGGCTGTAGATGTCCTTGAGTTCGGCGTTCCACACAGCGATCTGGGTGCGTTTCTCGTTGAACAGGTACTCGCCGCCCTGGAAGTTGAAGCGGTCGGAGGTGAATGCGGCTTTGCCGGTCATCGACATGTCGCTCATGCTGCTGTCGTCGCGCGGGCTGTTCTGGCGGAACTGGCCGCCGTACAGCGTCAGGCCGTCGAATTCCTTCGAGGTGATCTGGCCGCCACGGAAGGTCTGCGGCAGCGAGCGGCCGTCATCCGAACGCAGGATCGGCAGCACCGGCATCCATTCGCCCACCTTCGCTTCGGTCTGCGACAGCTTGGCCTTGAACGCCACGTTGGTGCGCCCGAAGTTGTCGGCCGGGCGGCCGTCACTGTCCAGCGGCAGCAGTTGGGTACCGCCGGTGCCTTTGCCGCCATCGAGTTTCACCGAATACAGGCCCAGCACATCCATGCCGAAGCCGACGATGCCCTGGGTATACCCGGACCTGGCGTCGAGAATGAAGCTTTGTGTCCACTCTTCGGCCTTGCCCTGGGTCTTGGTCGGGTTGGTGAAGTTGCGGTTGATGTAGAAGTTGCGCAGGTTCAGGTTGACCTTGGCTCCTTCGACAAACCCCGACTCTTCGGCCTGGGCGGGCAGGGCTGCGCTCGCCAGGGCGATGGCAATCAGGCTGGGAACGAAGTAATGCGCGGGAGAAGGCATGGGCTCGGGTCTCTCTAATTCTTGGGGATGAAACAGGGTGATGCCGCAACCTGGGGTTGCAGACGTGCATGCGAGATCGGGACAAGCGGGGCGGATCAGCCGGAGAGGGTAGGGCGCGGGGGCATCGTATCGAACCTGTTGTTATTGGTTTTGTGGATCGAATGGTGATGTGAATGTACTAGGTGGTTCAATCTGTGAAAGCAGGTTTTGGGCGATTATCGAACGTAAGATTGGCGGTGAGATTTGTGTTGTCGATACTGGCCCCTTCGCGAGCAAGCCCGCTCCCACATTCAACCGGGTTCCTCCAGGAAGAATACGATCGAATGTGGGAGCGGGCTTGCTCGCGAAGGGGCCGGATCTGACAACGCATACTTTCCTGCAACCAACAAAAAGCCCACCAAAAGGTGGGCTTCATGTTTTTTCACAGCACCATCAGAACAACTTCAACTTCGGCGCTTCTTCCTTCAACGGCTCGTTCTTCGCCGTCTGTTCGTTCCAGCCACCACCCAGGGCCTTGTACAGGTTGACCTGGCTGACCAGCTGCGCCAGGCGGTCGGTGATCAGTGCCTGTTGGGCACTGAACAGCTGACGCTGGGCATCGAGGAAGGTCAGGTTGCTGTCGACACCGATGCGGTAACGACGCTCGGCCAGACGGTAGTAGTCCTGGTTGGCATTGACGAAGTCCTGCTGTGCCTGCAACTGCTGGACGTAGGTCTGGCGCGCGGCCAGGCCATCGGCGACTTCCTGGAAGGCCGTCTGGATAGACTTCTCGTAGTTCGCCACGCCAATGTCTTTCTGGATTTTCGAGTAATCCAGGCTGGCGCGCAGGCTGCCGGCGTTGAAGATCGGCAGGTTGATCTGCGGCTGGAACAGCCAGGTGCCCGAGCCACCCTTGAACAGGCCGGACAGGTCCGGGCTCAGGGTGCCGGCGTTGGCCGTCAGGCTGATGCTCGGGAAGAACGCCGCCCGCGCCGCGCCAATGTTGGCGTTGGCGGCCTTGAGGTTGTACTCGGCCTGCAGGATGTCCGGACGACGCTGCAGCAGGTCCGACGGCAGGCCAGGCGGTACTTCGGCCAACAGATCGTCCGCCAGTGGTTTGGCCGCCTGCAGGTTGGCCGGGATGCCGGTGCCGAGCAGCAGCACCAGGCTGTTTTCATCCTGGGCGACCTGACGGGTGTACTTGGCCAGTTGCGCCCGGGCGTTTTCCACCGAGGTGCGCGACTGCGCCAGGTCCAGTGCCGAAGCGACCCCCACTTCGTTGCTGCGGGCGGTGAGCTTGTAGCTCTCCTCGAACGCCGCCAGGGTGTCCTGGGTCAGCTTGAGCAGTTCCTTGTCGGCCTGCCAGGTCAGGTAGGCGTTGGCCACACTGGCCACCAGGCTGATCTGCGTGCTGCGGCGGCCTTCTTCGGTGGCGAAGTACTGCTGCAGCGCTTCTTCGTTCAGGCTGCGGATCCGCCCGAACATGTCGAGCTCGTAGGCACTGATGCCGACCGTGGCCGAGTAGGAACTGCTGATGCCCGCTTCACCGGTCTGAGAAGCGTCAGCCGGCAGGCGCTGACGGCTGCCGCTACCGTTGGCCGAAACGGCCGGGAACAGATCGGCGCGCGAGATGCGGTATTGAGCCGCAAAGGCATCGATGTTCAGGGCCGCGACACGCAGGTCGCGGTTGTTTTCCAGGGATACCTGAATCAGCTGCTGCAGCGCCGGGTCATGGAAAAACTGCCTCCAGCCCTGCTCGGCAGCGGCCTGCGCCGGTGCCTGGGCCGGCGAGTATGCCGGGCCCTGCGGGTATTGACCTGCCACCGGAGCGTCCGGCCGCTGATAGTCAGGTATCAGCGAGCAGCCACTTAGCACGAAGGCGGCGACTGCCAGGGAGAGTAGCGACTTGCTCATTGGCCAGCCTCTTTAGGAGTTTCAGTAGCGTCTTCCTGGTCGACGTTTTTACGCTGACCCATGGCCGACACGGTGACGAAGAACAGTGGGACCCAGAAGATCGCCAGAACGGTTGCCGTGATCATACCGCCAATCACGCCGGTGCCGATGGCATGCTGGCTACCGGAACCTGCGCCCGTGGAGATCGCCAGGGGTACCACGCCGAGCACGAAGGCGAGGGAGGTCATGATGATCGGTCGCAGACGCATGCGGCAGGCTTCGATGGCCGCCTCACGCAGGCTGCGCCCTTGTTCGTGCAGTTCCTTGGCGAATTCGACGATCAGGATGGCGTTTTTCGCCGCCAGGCCGATGGTCGTCAACAGGCCCACCTGGAAGTACACGTCGTTGGACAAACCACGCAGGCTGGTGGCCATCAGCGCACCGATGATCCCCAGCGGAACGACCAGCATCACCGCGATCGGAATCGACCAGCTCTCATACAGCGCCGCCAGGCACAGGAACACCATCAGCAACGACAGGGCGTACAGCGCCGGCGCTTGCGAGCCGGACAGCCGTTCCTCGTAGGACAGGCCGGTCCAGGAAATACCGACACCCTTCGGCAGTTTGGCGGCAAGGGCTTCAACTTCGGCCATGGCTTCACCGGTGGAATAACCCGGAGCCGGGGCGCCGAGGATTTCCATCGCTTCTACGCCGTTGTAGCGGGCCAGTTTTGGTGAACCATAGATCCACTCACCCTTGGCGAACGCCGAGAACGGAACCATGGTGCCGACGCTGTTGCGCACGTACCACTTGTTCAGGTCTTCAGGGCTCATGCGTGAACCCGGCTGGCCTTGCACGTAAACCTTCTTCACCCGACCACGGTCGATGAAGTCGTTGACGTAGCTACTGCCCAGGGCGATCGACAGGGTGTTGTTGATGTCGGCGATGGTAATGCCCAGGGCGCTGGCCTTCTCGTCGTCGATTTCCAGTTGGAATTGCGGTTCGTCGTTCAGGCCGTTAGGACGCACCTGGGTCAGGATCTTGCTTTGCGCCGCCATGCCGAGGAACTGGTTACGGGCTTCCATCAACTTGTCGTGACCGATACCGGCGCGGTCCTGCAGGAACACGTCGAAACCGGTGGCGTTACCCAACTCCAGTACCGCTGGCGGGGCGAAGGCAAACACCATGGCGTCGCGGAAGGTGAAGAAGTGCTGTTGGGCACGGGCCGCGACCTTGAACACGCTGTTGTCGGCGTTTCGATCTTCCCATGGGCGCAGCATGATGAACGCCATGCCCGAGCTCTGGCCGCGGCCGGCGAAGTTGAAGCCGGTCACGGTAAACACCGAGTTAACCGCATCGCCTTCACCGCCATCCTTGCCCGGACGCAGCAGGAATTCACGCATTTCGTCCACGACCACCTGGGTGCGCTGGGCGGTCGAACCGGCTGGGGTCTGTACCTGGGCGAACAGTACGCCCTGGTCCTCTTCCGGCAGGAACGCCGTTGGAATGCGGGTGAACAGCCAGATCATGCCGACGACGATGATCAGGTAGGCCAGCAGGTACGGCGCCTTGTGCGTGAGCATGTTGCCCACGCCACGCTCGTAGCTACTGACACCACGGTCGAAGTTGCGGTTGAACCAGCCGAAGAAGCCGCGTTTCGGGGTGTGATGCTCGCCTTTCGAAATCGGCTTGAGCATGGTGGCGCAGAGCGCCGGGGTGAAGATCAGGGCAACCAGTACCGACAGGGCCATGGCCGAGACGATGGTGATCGAGAACTGCTTGTAGATCACACCGGTGGAACCGCTGAAGAACGCCATCGGCAGCAATACCGCCGACAGCACCAGGGCGATACCGACCAATGCTCCCTGGATCTGCCCCATGGACTTCTTGGTCGCTTCCTTGGGCGACAGGCCTTCTTCGCTCATCACCCGTTCGACGTTTTCCACCACGACGATGGCGTCGTCCACCAGCAAGCCGATGGCCAGCACCATGCCGAACATGGTCAGGGTGTTGATGCTGAAACCGGCCGCCGCGAGGATGCCGAATGTCCCGAGCAATACCACCGGAACCGTCATCGTGGTGATGATGGTGGCACGGAAGTTCTGCAGGAACAGGAACATCACCAGGAACACCAGCGCAACCGCTTCGACCAGGGTGTGTACCACGCCCTTGATCGATTCGGTCACCACCGGCGTGGTGTCGTACGGGAACACCACTTCCATCCCTTCAGGGAAGAACGGCTTGAGGCTGTCGATGGTCGTGCGCAGGGCCTTGGCGGTATCCAGGGCGTTGGCGCCAGTGGCCAGCTTCACGGCCAGACCGGACGCCGGGGCGCCGTTGAACTGGGCGTTGATGCTGTAGTTCTCGCCACCCAGGCCGACTTCGGCGACATCTTTCAGGCGAACCTGGGAACCGTCCTTGTTGACCTTGAGCAGGATCTTGTTGAATTGCTCGGCGGTCTGCAGGCGCGTCTTGCCGATGATCGTCGCGTTCAACTGGGTGCCGGGCAGGGCGGGCAGGCCGCCGAGCTGGCCGGAGGACACCTGGACGTTCTGCGCGGCGATGGCGGTCTTGACGTCGACCGGGGTCAGATTGAAGTTGTTCAACTTGGCCGGGTCGAGCCAGATACGCATGGCGTACTGCGAACCGAACACCTGGAAGTCGCCGACGCCGGCGGTCCGCGAGATCGGGTCCTGCATGTTCGACACGATGTAGTTGGACAGGTCGTCCTTGGTCATGCTGCCGTCACGGGACACCACGCCGATCACCAGCAGGAAGTTCTTCACTGCCTTGGTCACGCGGATACCTTGTTGCTGCACTTCCTGCGGCAACAGCGGGGTGGCCAGGTTCAGCTTGTTCTGGACCTGGACCTGCGCGGTATCGGAGTTGGTGCCTTGCTCGAAGGTCGCGGTAATGGTCATGGTGCCGTCGGAGTTACTTTCCGAAGACACATAACGCAGGTTGTCGATACCGTTGAGCTGTTGCTCGATCACCTGGACCACGGTGTCCTGCACGGTTTGCGCGGAAGCGCCCGGGTAGGTCACGGAAATGGCGATGGCCGGCGGTGCAATGCTCGGGTACTGGTTGATCGGCAGCTTGAGGATCGACAGTGCCCCGACCAGCATGATCACCAGGGCTATTACCCAGGCAAAAATCGGACGGTCGATGAAAAATCTGGACATGAGTTACTCCCCTTTGCCGCTGGCAGCCTGCTCAGCTGGCTTGGCGGGGGCCGGGTTCTTGGCGCCTACGTTAGTGGCGTCAGTGGCCTTGACTTCGATGCCTGGCTTGACGAATTGCAGGCCTTCGGTGATCAGGCGATCGCCGGCTTTCAGACCGTCTTCGATCAACCATTGGTTACCGACGGTGCGGCTGGCCTTGAGCTGACGCAGTTCAACCTTGTTGTCAGGGCCGACGACCAGTGCGGTCGGACTGCCCTTGAGGTCGCGGGTCACGCCTTGTTGCGGGGCCAGGATCGCCGCGCTGTTCACACCAGCCTGCAACTGTGCGTGCACGAACATGCCCGGCAGCAGGGTGTGATCAGGGTTCGGGAACACGGCACGCAGGGTCACGGAACCGGTGGTCTGGTCGACCGAGACTTCGGAGAACTCCAGTTTACCGTCCAGTTTGTATTCGCTGCCGTCCTCGAGGGTCAGCTTGACCTTGGCGGCGTTGTCACCGGCCTTCTGCAGGCGACCGCTTTCCAGTTCGCGCCGAAGTTGCAGCAGTTCGACCGAAGATTGCGTCACATCGACGTAGATCGGGTCCAGTTGCTGGATCACGGCCATCGCTTCGGTCTGCGCGTTGCTGACCAGCGCGCCCTCGGTCACCGTGGAACGACCGATGCGGCCGGTCAGCGGCGCGTAGACCTTGGTGTAGCGCACGTTGATCTGCGCCGATTGCAACGAAGCTTCCGATTGCAGGCGGTTGGCCACGGCGGTGTCGTATTCCTGGCGGCTTACGGCCTGTTCGTTGACCAGTTGCTGGTAGCGATCGGAAATCGACTTGGTCGAACGCAGGTTGGCTTCGGCGCTTTTCAGGGTCGCCTCATAGACCGATGGATCGATCTGATAGAGCTGCTGGCCGGCCTTGACGTCACTGCCTTCCTTGAACAGGCGCTTGAGAATGATGCCGTTGACCTGTGGACGAACCTCGGCAATGCGGAACGCGCTGGTGCGCCCCGGCAATTCCGAGGTGAGCGTAAACGTTTGCGCTTGCAGGGTAACGACGCCGACCTGAGGCGGTGGTGCGGCCGGTGGAGCTTCTTCCTTTTTGCATCCGCTGAGCAGCGATGCCAGGGCGACGGCGGCGACCAGAGCGGTAACAGCTGGCTTGAATTGCATGAAAATCCTCGGGTCAGGCGCGAAAAAAAACGCACAAGAAAAGATGGAAGGTTAAAAAGTGGGGTCCGGGTGGATAAGTAGCATGCTAAGGAATATACTTACATTCACGGCTGTTTGTAAAGGCCCTGGCCGTGTATCCAGGTCGTTACAAACGTCCTGGAAAGGTTCAAATCGTAAGCCCGGGGACGATACCCAAGAGCTCTCGCCCCGCTTTTATTCAGCTGATATCCAGACATCGCTGAAGCATCCTGATTGAGGTTGTACTGCCATGGTCCGTCGTACCAAAGAGGAAGCCCAAGAAACCCGCAGCCAGATACTCGAAGCGGCCGAGAAAGCCTTTTTCGAGCGGGGCGTGGCGCGCACGACCCTGGCGGACATCGCGACCCTGGCCGGCGTTACCCGCGGGGCGATCTACTGGCATTTCAGCAACAAGGCGGACCTGGTACAGGCCATGCTCGACACCCTGCATGAGCCCCTGGATGAAATGGCCAAGGCCAGCGAAAGCCCGGACGAACCCGACCCCCTGGGCTGCATGCGCAAGCTGTTGATTCATTTGTTTCATCAAATTGCGCTGGACCCGAAAACCCGACGCATCAACGAAATTCTGTTTCATAAGTGCGAGTTCACCGATGAAATGTGCGACTTGCGCCAGCAGCGTGTGGCGGCCAGCCTGGACTGCAATGTACGGATCGGCCTGGCCCTGAGTAACGCCGTGAATCGCGGGCAACTGCCGGAAAACCTCGACACGGCTCGCGCGGCCATCAGCCTGCATGCCTACATCGATGGCATCCTGTACCAGTGGCTGCTGGCCCCCGACAGCTTTCAATTGCACAGCGAGGCTGAGCGTTGGGTCGATACCGGGCTGGACCTGTTGCGCTTCAGCCCCAGCTTGCGCAAATGAAGCAAGATGCGTAATTGACTGCAGCCGTGTCAATCGATGCAGCGCCAGATGAACCTTTCTTCACGCGACTTGCGGTATGGGGTGCTTTTATATACGGATGCTCGACCGGTTCACAGTCAATGAACTACGTATTTTGTAGGAAATTTGTGTTGTCGCCGGGAGGGAGCTTGATTCGCAGGCTGATCGATGGAAAGCGGGAACTGCGTCAACGAAGTACAGGGCAAGCGCCTGCTATCAAGCGCTTGCGTGTTCTGTTCAGGTGCTGTTAACCCACCCTGATCACGACGATGTAGCTATAAGGGCTCTTTGGTATTCTTCTGGTGATGCTGGAGGTGCACTTCAATTTTTCCTTACCAATAGATCGAACAGTATGTTTAAGGTGGGGAGTGAGTCCAGTAGTGGAAAGGCTCACACTCAGCGATGTCGTGAATTGGAATGCAAGTTTGCCACTTTCATAAGAGAAGTCATGATTGACTTTGATTTCACGAAATTTTCTGGTACCTATTCTAGGTGGCTCACTGCGCAGTATGAATGACAAGTAGTCCCAGGGTTCAAGGTCATATTTCTCGTTGGGGTGAATGCCGTTATCCCAGCTTGATGTGGTGAGGCTGAACGTTTTTGCGGTGGCATTGAAGATGTAGAAGATAACGCTGTTGGGAGACTGAACGTTACTGATGGAGCGCCAGGCCTGTTCCTCGTCACGCTTACCTTCGCGGATGAATTCGTCGAATTCCTCCACGGTTTTCTGTTTGTCTATGGCGTTATCTATGTCTGCTCTATCTTCGGCAAAACTGACCAGGTGCTGCAAATAGGCGGGCAGCATGGCGCGGGTCATGTCTTTAAGGAAGTTCTGTTCAAAGGTTACATCTTTAATGTCTTCGTTGCTGTTTTCTTGATTGTTTTCTTTATCGTCCATGATATTACCTATTTTCGGTGGTTGGTATTTATAGATAATAACAGGGGTGCGATTAAGGTGTATTTTATTGGTGTAATGGATTGTTGCTGGTGGCGAAAATCAAATGCCTAAAGCTGTTAACCCAGCCTGATCACGACGCTGTAGCTGTAGGGTTCCTTTGACAGGCTTCTGGTGATACTGGAGGTGCACTTCAATTGTTCCTTACCAATAGATCGCACAGTATGTTGAATGTGGGGAGTGAATGTAACCTTGAGGACAAAAGGACCATCACCTTTCAAACTCAGCGATGTATTGAATTGGAATGCAAATTTGCCACTTTCAAAAGAGAGGTCATGATTGACTTTGATGTTAGGGTTTTTTTTAGTGGGTGGCTCGCTGCGCAGTATGATTGACGCGCAGTCCCAGGGTTCGAGGACACAAGCCTCACTGGGGGGAGCGCCGTTATACGAGCTTGTTGTGGTGAGGCTGAACGTTTTTGCGGTGGCATTGAAGATGTAGACAGTCACGCTGTTGGGAGACTCATCGTTACTGATGGAGCGCCAGGCCTGTTCCTCGTCCCGCTTACCTTTGCGGATGAATTCGTCGAATTCCTCCACGGTTTTCTGTTTGTCTATGGCGTTATCTATGTCTGCTCTATCTTCGGCAAAACTGACCAGGTGCTGCAAATAGGCGGGCAGCATGGCGCGGGTCATGTCTTTAAGAAAGTTCTGTTCAAAGGTTACATCTTTAATGTCTTCGTTGCTGTTTTCTTGATTGTTTTCTTTATCGTCCATGATATTACCCCTTTTTGGTAGTTGGTAGTTGTAGATAATAGCAGGGGTGCGATTAAGCTGTTTGGTATTGGTGTAATGGTTTATTGCCGGTGGCGATAATCAAATGCCTAAACAAAAAAACCTCGGCTCTTTCAAGTCGAGGCTATTGCGTGTTAACGGTAACGCTTACAGTGTTGGGTAGTCGATGTAGCCGACCGGGCCCTTGGCATAGAACAGCTCAGGACGCGCGTCATTCAGTGGCGCATCCGCTTTCAAGCGCGCCGGCAGGTCCGGGTTGGCAATGAACGGTACGCCGAAGGCGACGGCATCGGCTTTGCCGCTGGCCAACCATTGGTTGGCACTGTCCTTGGTGAAGCGTTCGTTGATGATGTACGGGCCGCCAAAGGCTTCCTTGATCTGCGGGCCGAGGCTGTCGGCGCCTTCTTTCTCGCGCGAGCAGATGAATGCGATGCCACGCTTGCCCAGTTCGCGAGCGACGTAGGTGAAGGTTTCTGCCAGGTTGTCATCGCCCATGTCATGGGAGTCGGCGCGCGGTGCCAGGTGCACACCGACACGGCCGGCGCCCCAGACTTCGATCGCGGCGTCGGTCACTTCCAGCAACAGGCGAGCACGGTTTTCCACGGAACCACCATAGTTGTCGGTACGCTGGTTGGTGCTGCTTTGCAGGAACTGGTCGAGCAGGTAACCGTTGGCGCCGTGGATTTCCACGCCGTCGAAACCGGCGGCCTTGGCGTTCTCGGCACCGGTGCGGTAGGCGTCGACGATGTCGGCGATTTCCTCGATTTCCAGGGCGCGCGGGGTCGGGTAGTCGGCCAGTGGACGAACCAGGCTGACATGACCCTTGGGCTGGATGGCGCTCGGAGCGACCGGTGCTTCACCACCCAGGTACGATGGGTGCGATACACGACCCACGTGCCACAGTTGCAGGAAGATCTTGCCGCCCGCGCCGTGGATCGCCTTGGTCACGTTGGCCCAGCCACGCACCTGGTCGTTGGACCAGATACCCGGGGTGTCCGGGTAGCCGACGCCCATCGGCGTGACCGAAGTGGCCTCGCTGAGGATCAGGCCGGCGGAGGCGCGTTGTACGTAGTACTCGGCCATCAGGGCATTCGGTACGCGGCCTTCATCGGCGCGGCAACGGGTCAGCGGGGCCATGATGATGCGGTTGGCCAACTCGAGGTCGCCCAGTTTGATCGGATCGAAAATAGTAGTCATTTATTGCATCCCTCGTGAGGTATCAGTTGGTAGCGGGGGCCAGTTCGGGATTACCGCTCTGACGGAAAGTGATCAGGGTGACCAGCAGGGCGAGCACCGCCAGTACGGCTGCCGCGAGGGGCACGCTGGTCAGGCCGAACCCGTGAGCGATGACGCTGCCGCCGACCCAGGCGCCGAGGGCGTTGCCGACGTTGAAGGCGCCGATGTTCAGGGTCGAGACCAGGTTCGGCGCGGCCTTGCCGTAGGCCACCACGTTGACTTGCAGGGCGGGTACGGCGGCAAAACATGCGGTGGCCCAGAGGAACAGGGTGATTTCGGTGGGGATCAGCGCGACGCTGGTCCAGGTCAGCACGGTGGAGACCACGGCCATGGCGACGAAGACGCCGATCAGCGTCGCGGCCAGGCCTTTGTCCGCCAGCTTGCCGCCGATGATGTTGCCCACCGTCAGGCCCAGGCCGATCAGCATCAGGGTCCAGGTCACGCCACGGGGCGAGACGCCGGTGACTTCGCCCAACAGCGGCGCGACGTAGGTAAACAGGGTGAACACCGACGCGGCGAACAGTGCAGTCATGCTCAGCGACAGCCAGATGCCGGCGCCTTTGAGAGCGCGCAATTCGGCGCGCATGTCGAGTTTCTCTTCATCGCGCTTGGCCGGCAGGAAGCGGATCAGGCCGATCATCGCGATCACGCCGATCACGGTCACTGCCCAGAAGGTCGAACGCCAGCCGGCCTGCTGACCGAGCGCGGTGCCCAGCGGCACGCCCAGTACGTTGGCCAGGGTCAGGCCGGTGAACATCAAGGCCACGGCCGATGCGCGCTTGTTGGCCGGCACCAGTCCCGCCGCCACGACCGAGCCGATACCGAAGAACGCACCGTGGCACAGCGCGGTGACCACGCGGGCAAACATCAGCACGTTGTAGTCGCTGGCCACTGCGCAGAGCAGGTTGCCGATAATGAAGATGCCCATCAACGCGACCAGGGCGGCCTTGCGCGGCAGCCGGGCGGTGGCCAGTGCCATGAACGGCGCACCGATGGCCACGCCCAGGGCGTACCCGGTCACCAGCCAGCCGGCGCCGGGGATCGACACACCGAGGTCGGCAGCCACGTCGGGCAGCAAGCCCATGATGACGAACTCGGTGGTGCCGATGGCGAAGGCGCTCAAGGCCAATATGAGTAGCGAGAGGGGCATTGGATAATTCCTTTTCGGCTGGCTGACGTAAAGGGTCAGAGCTCTTTGCTGAAGACTTTGAGGAACTCCTGAATGGTTTCCTCATTGCGTTTAAAGAAATGCCACTGGCCGACTTTGCGGCTGCTGATCAGGCCGGCGCGTTGCAGGGTGGCCAGGTGCGCGGACACCGTGGACTGCGACAAACCGCAACGTTGATCGATCTGCCCGGCGCAAACGCCGTGCTCGTTGCTGTGGGACTGGTCTGGAAATTCGACGTCCGGATTTTTGAGCCAGTGCAGGATTTCTCGCCGTACCGGGTGCGCCAGGGCTTTTATTATTTCGTCGAGTTCAAGGTTCATGGTTGGGGGCTCGTGATGTGTAAAACGCTATATCGCGATGAAGCGAACTTTAAATCGTTATTTCGCGATATACCAATATGATTTCGGTCTGACGACCGAATAAATCGGTATATCGGGTTATAACGATATGTTGGGTGTAGAGACACAGGCGCAATGTTAAGCTGCGCCCATGAACTATCTCGCACATCTTCACCTCGGTGGCCAGCGTCCTGGTCAATTGCTCGGCAGCCTGTATGGCGATTTCGTCAAAGGGCGGCTGCAAGGGCAGTTCGACCCGGAGATCGAAGCGGCCATCCAGCTGCATCGCAGCATCGACGTTTTCACCGATCGCCATCCGCTGGTGGATACCGCGTTGTCGCGGTTTTCCCTGACGCGTCGGCGCTATGCCGGCATCGTGCTCGACGTGTTTTTCGACCATTGCCTGGCCCGGGACTGGGCGCTGTATGCCGACCGGCCGCTGGAGTTGTTCACTTCGGACGTGTACCGGGTGCTGTCCACACAAGCGCAACTACCGGAACGCCTGGCGAAAATCGCACCGCACATGGTGGCCAACGACTGGTTGGGCTCGTATCAGGAATTTGAAGTGTTGGAGCAGGTGTTGCGGGGGATTTCGCGGCGCCTGACCCGGCCGGAAGAGCTGGCGGCTGCGATGCAGGAACTGCGGGTGCTGTATGAGCCGTTGAGCGAGGATTTCCGGTTGTTCTATCCGCACCTTCAGGATTTCGCCCAGGCAACGCAGATCTAGGGTGGGAGCGGGCTTGCTCGCGAATGCGGTATGTCAGTCAACATCAATGGTGAAGGAGAATCCGCATTCGCGAGCAAGCCCGCTCCCACAGGGGAAATGGGTCAGGCCGCGATAGCGGGGCGTATTGGGGCTTGCTGTTTCTCCGGTATGGCCCCAAACAACGCCTTCTGCACCGCCTGCTGGGCTTCGAACGCCAGTGCCGCACGCTCGCGACCTTCGCAGGCAATCGGCTTGAGCAGGTGAATTTCCACACCGCCCCGGTCATTGGCAAACAGGCGCATCAAGTGCGACAACAGATCATCGTCGCCAATGAACGGCGCCAGGGTGTCGGGCTCGCCGTTGCGCACATAACGAATCGCCACCGGTTGCAGCGCCACTTCGGAGTCGATGGCGGCTGACAGCAAGCGACCGTGGAAGGTGCGCAGCGAGCGACCGTCCGTGGTGGTGCCCTCGGGGAACATCAGCAGCGGGTGGGCGTGCGCCAGGTGGCGGGTCATCTGTTTGCGGATCAACTGGCTGTCGCCCGAACCACGGCGGATGAACAGGCTGCCGGCCTTGGCTGCCAGCCAGCCGGCGACGGGCCAGGTGCGCACTTCGGCCTTGGACAGGAATGACAGCGGCGTGAGCATGCCCAGCAGCGGTATATCGGTCCAGGACACGTGATTGCTGACCCACAGCATCGGCACTTGCGGCAGCTTGCCGTGAACCGTCACATCGAAGGGCAGGGCGTTGCCCAGGCGCGCCATGAAAAACCGCGACCAGCGCTGGCGGCGTTCCATCGAGTGGGCCAGCCCCAGTCGCTCGAACACGCCGAACACGCTGGCCATGCTCAAGCCGAGCCCGACCACCAGCAACACCCGTGCGATTCGCGCGTACACGCGCAAGCGACTCATTACACGGCCGCCTTGAAGTGTTTGGCGTAACGCGGGCAGAGTTCGTCGCGCTTGAGCAGGATGAACACATCGGCCACCTGGAAATCTTCGTCCCAGCACGGCTCGCCGCAGATCTTCGCGCCCAGGCGCATGTAGGCCTTGAGCAGCGGCGGCATTTCGGCGATCACGTTGGAGGGAATATCCAGGGTCGGCAACGGCTTTTTCGGTTCGGCGCGCAGGTGTTCGGTGCACAGGTAGCGTTCGCGCAGGCGCTGCATGATCGCATGGGCCTGGATCCCGCCGTCCTGCATTGGAATGCTCGCGCAACCCATCAGGTAGCTGTAGCCACCCTGGTTCAAGACTTCGGCCAGCTCACCCCAGAGCACGGCGATGGTGCCGCCGTTGCGGTAGGCCGGGTCGACGCAGGTGCGGCCGATTTCCAGGATCGGGCCTTGCAGATGGACCAGGCCGTGCAGGCTGAATTCTTCTTCGCTGTAGAACTTGCCCAGGCTGCTGGCGGCGGTGTGGTCGAGCAGGCGGGTGGTCGCCACCAGGCGCCCGGTGTTCAGGTCGCGCACGCCGATGTGGGTGCAGTGAACATCGTAGTCGTCCATGTCCAGACCCAGTTCCGCGCCTTTGAGCTTGGCGTTGAATTCGCCGCTGAACACGTTGAAGCGCAGGGCCTGGGCTTGCTGCAAAGCCTCTTCGCCCACCAGGCGTTCGGCTTGCAGGCGGCGTTCGTTGCCGGTGTCGCTGATGCGGGCGATCTGAGTCATGACGAATCTCCGTGCGGGCTGCTCACCCGTCTTTGGGTTACAGCGAATCGACTTTCTTTATCCAGCCGTGTTGTGCAAAGTCAGGCTATGTAGCCCCGGTGTCATCGCCATTAAGCTTTGGTGATGCTTGTATGACAGCCCACAAGGAGCCTCTTATGCCCTGGCAAACCCTGTTGAACCGCCACGCTCGCCTGCCCGCCAACCCGGATCTGGGCGAAGGGTTCGCCACGTTGTTGCAGCAGCTGGGCCACGTCACTCCGTTTGAACTGGCCGTGGTCGGCGCACGCATGATGGCGACGCCGGGGCTGGCGTTCCTGGTGGGTTATCAGGCGGCGTTGCGCATGCTCTGGCCAAGCGCGCCGCCGAGCCTTGGTGCGTTGTGCGCCACCGAGCAACGCAGCCTGCGGGTGGCTGACATGCAGACCCGCCTGCACGATTTGCGCTTGAGCGGGCGCAAGGATTTCGTCACCGCAGGCGATGCCGCCGACTGGCTGCTGATTGCCGCGCGCAGCGAACAGCCCGGCGAAACGCCGCGCCTGAGCCTGGCGGTGGCCTACCCCGATGAGCCGGGCGTGCGGGTGGAGAAACTGCCGCCGATCCCGTTGATGCCGGACATCAGCCATGGCCGCCTGATTCTCGATAACGCACTGTGCGAACTGCTGGCGGGGGATGGCTGGGATGCCTACGTCAAGCCGTTCCGAACCCTGGAAGACATCTATGTATTGAGTGCCATGACCGCCTGGCTGTACGGCGTCGGTCAGGACTGTGACTGGCCGCAGGCCTTGCAATTGCGCTTGCTGGCGCTGCTGGCCGGGTGTGCGGAGGTCAGTCGACATCCCCCCGTCAGTCCGGCGGGGCATGTATTGCTCGGTGGGTTGTTTGCGCAGTTCGAGGGGCTCAAGGGTGAGATCAATGAAGCGCTGGCCGAGGGGCCGCCGGAGTGGGCGGCCATGTGGCAGCGGGATCAGGGGGTGATGGAACTGGCGGCTGAAGCGCGGGGCAAGCGATTGGCTAAGGCACTCGTGAATTTTCAGTGAATTGACCGGCCCCTTCGCGAGCAAGCCCGCTCCCACATTTTGAAATGCGTCCCCTGTGGGAGCGGGCTTGCTCGCGAAGGCGGCCGCATTAACAACACCAATCCCGGAACTGTCATCAACCTCTACTAGGCTCAGCAGTTCATCCCCACGAGCCCATGCCATGTTCAAAGGCTTGTCCCTGATCTTCATGCTGCTGCTCAGCCTGACGGCCCGCGCTGAAAACTGGCCCGCCGAACAATGGTCGCCCGGCCCGACCGTCACCGGGCCAGCACTCCAGGCCCTGGAAAACTACGCCTTCCCACCCCGCGACGACACCACCCATCAAGGCATCCGCACCGACGCCTTGCTCGTCATCCGCGACGGCCAGTTGATCTACGAGCGCTACGCCGGCCCGACCACTGCCCAGACACCGCATCTAACCTGGTCCATCAGCAAAAGCCTGATGGCCACCGTCCTCGGCGTGGCGTATGGCGAAGGCCGGTTCAAGCTGCAGGACAAGGTGGCCAAATTCTATCCGCCACTGCAAAAACACCCGGACCTGACCCTGGCCGACCTGCTGCACTGGGCCTCGGGTCTCGACTGGCAGGAAGATTACGAATACGCACCGCTCAACTCCTCAGTGGTGGCCATGCTCTACACCCGAGGTCACCGCGATATGGCCGCCTTCACCGCCGATCACGGCAGCTACGCCGCACCGGGGCAGGCGTTTCGTTATTCCAGTGGCGACACCAACCTGCTGTCCGCCGCGCTGAAAGCCATCGTCGGTGCGCAGCGCTACGCGGACTATCCGTGGACCGCGCTGTTCGAACCCCTGGGCATTCGCCGAGCGATCTGGGAAACCGACGCCGCGGGCACCTTCGTCGCCTCGTCCTATGCCTACCTCACCGCTCGGGACCTGGCCCGCATCGGACTGTTGATGGCGCGGGACGGTCGCTGGGGCGATAAACAACTGCTGCCCAAAGACTGGGTGGCATTCAATCGCGAACCCTTCGCGGGCTATCGCGCCAACCAGGATGATGCAGTGCCCGGCGGCCACTGGTGGCTCAATCGTGCCGCGGCCGGGGTTGCCCGACCCTGGCCCGATGCGCCCGCCGACACCTTCGCCGCCCTAGGCCATTGGGGGCAGGCGCTGTATGTGATTCCCGGGGAAAACCTGGTGATCGTGCGTTATGGCGATGACCGCGATGGCCTCTACCAGCACAACGAATTGCTCAAGCTCGCGCTGAAGGCGTTTGCCGGGACGGTGAAACCATGAGCGGTTTCATGAGGCGCCGACCGATCAGTTCATTGTTGTTGATCCTGCTGCTCGCCTTGCTTGGCTGGGTCTGGCAGGAGCGGGTGGCGCTATGGGCCTTCCCGGACATCATCAGCGCCTACACCGCCAAGGAATACTGTTCGTGCCGCTACGTGATGAACAACGACGCCGGGTATTGCCGTGGCTACGTCAAGCAATGGCTGCCATTCAGCGGCTTTACCGATGACGCGGTCAGCAAGCGCATCACGGTCAGCGGGATGGGGCGCAGCAATATGGCCGTGTGGATCGGCGAGCACCAGGGCTGTCGCCTGAACCCCTGACCTGCAGGTTCCATCTGGTGGAACCACATTCGATTGTCCTCGCGCGCGACTCGCGGTTATCTGGCGGTGAGCGCGACCTGCCTTTTTAAACGTCGCGAAATCATAACGAACAAAAAGAACGGGAATACACCCGGCCCGAGGAAATCGTCATGACCCGACATCAACACATTCTTGCCTGGCTCAACGACGTCGCCAGCGACCTGCACGCCACCCGCCAGGACATCCACGCCCACCCGGAACTCGGCTTCGAGGAAAACCGCACCTCGGCGCTGGTGGCCAGATCCCTCTCGGAATGGGGCTACGAGGTGCACACGGGCATCGGCAAGACCGGGGTCGTCGGTGTGCTGCGCAATGGCGACAGCCCGCGCAAACTTGGCTTGCGCGCGGACATGGACGCGCTGCCGATCATCGAGAATACCGGCGCCGCTTACAGCAGCCGGCATCAGGGCTGCATGCACGCCTGCGGGCACGATGGCCACACCACAATGTTGTTGGGCGCGGCCCGTTACCTGGCGGCGACTCGCCAGTTCGACGGCACCCTGACCCTGATTTTCCAGCCGGCCGAAGAAGGCCAGGGCGGCGCCGAAGCGATGCTCGCCGATGGCTTGCTCGAACGTTTTCCCTGCGACGCACTGTTCGGCATGCACAACATGCCGGGCCTGCCGGCGGGGCACCTGGGCTTTCGCGAAGGGCCGATGATGGCTTCCCAGGATTTGCTCAACGTCACGATTGAAGGTGTCGGCGGTCACGGCTCGATGCCGCACCTGTCGGTCGATCCATTGGTGGCGGCGGCCAGCGTAGTGATGGCCCTGCAAACGGTGGTTGCGCGCAACATCGATGCGCAACAGGCAGCGGTGGTGACGGTCGGTGCATTGCAGGCCGGGGAGGCCGCCAACGTCATCCCTCAGCAGGCGATCCTGCGCCTGAGCCTGCGTGCATTGAATGCCCAGGTGCGTGAGCAGACCCTCGAGCGGGTGCGCGCGATCATCGAATCCCAGGCCCAAAGTTTTGGTTGCAGTTCGACCATCGAACACCGTCCGGCTTACCCGGTGCTGGTCAACCACGCCGCCGAAACCGAGTTCGCCCGGCAAGTCGGCGTAGAGCTGATCGGTGCCGACGCGGTGGACGGCAACACGCCCAAGCTGATGGGCAGCGAAGACTTCGCCTGGATGCTGCAACGCTGCCCCGGCGCCTACCTGTTCATCGGCAACGGTGTGTCGCGGCCGATGGTGCACAACCCCGCCTACGACTTCAACGACGACATCCTGCTGACCGGCGCGGCGTATTGGGGCGCGCTGGCCGAGAGCTGGCTCAAGCCGGCCTGAGCCTTTCACTTTCTACTGCCGCTGGACCGGGCGCGTCATGTCGCGCCCGGCATTACCCAACAGGTTTCTGGAGAGTTCCCCATGCACACTTCGAGCACCGGTGTTTCGCGCACCCGGCAAGTGGTCGCGGCCGTTATCGGCAATGCGCTGGAATGGTATGACTTCATTGTCTACGGCTTTCTGGCGAGCATCATCGCCCGGCAATTTTTCCCTTCCGAAGACGAGTACGCCTCACTGCTGATGGCCCTGGCGACCTTCGGCGTCGGTTTCTTCATGCGCCCGGTGGGCGGTATTCTGCTGGGCATGTATTCGGACCGCAAAGGCCGCAAGGCTGCGATGCAGATGATCATCCGCCTGATGACCGTTTCGATCGCACTGATCGCCTTCGCGCCGAACTACGCCGCCATCGGCATGGGTGCGCCGCTGTTGATCGTGGTCGCGCGGATGCTCCAGGGCTTCGCCACCGGTGGTGAATACGCCAGCGCCACGGCGTTCCTGGTGGAAAGCGCGCCGGCGCACCGCAAGGGTCTGTACGGCTCGTGGCAATTGGTCGGGCAATGCCTGGCGGTGTTTTCCGGGGCGGGCATGGTGGCGCTGTTCACCCATCTGTTGACCCCCGAGGCCCTGGATAGCTGGGGATGGCGGATTCCCTTCATGATCGGCCTGTTGATCGGCCCGGTCGGCCTGTGGATTCGCAAGCACATGGAGGAACCGGAAGAATTCCTCGAAGCGCGCAAGCAGGCCAAGGGCGAAAGCCCGGGTTTGCTGCAAGTGATCCGCGAACATCGCCGCGCCATTCTGGTGTCGATGGGCCTGGCCTGTGGTGCGACGGTGTCGTTCTACGTGGTGCTGGTGAACATGCCGACTTTCGCCCACAAGAACCTCGGCCTGCCGCTGGACCAGGTGCTGCTGGTGCAGATGCTCGCGGTGGCGGTGATGACCGTGGTGATCCCGCTGTCCGGCGCCTTGTCGGATCGCCTCGGCCGTCGCCCGGTGCTGATGGCCTTCACCCTCGCGTTTTTCCTGATGGTCTATCCGCTGTACGTGTGGGTCGCGGCGGCGCCCTCGGTGGAGCGCTTGCTGGTGATGCAACTGTTGCTGTGCACGGCGATCGGCGGGTTTTTCGGCCCGGCACCGACGGCGCTTGCCGAACAGTTTCCGATTGAAGTGCGCTCCACCGGGGTGTCGGTGGCCTATAACGTCGCGGTCATGGTGTTCGGCGGTTTTGCCCCGCTGATCGTGACCTGGCTGAGCAAGGTCCTGGCCACGCCGGTGGCGCCATCCTTCTACGTGTTGTTCGCTTGCGTGCTGACGCTATTGGGCACTTACTGCATGCAGGAAGCACCACGGGCGAAGAAATCCGTAGCACTTAACCTTGGGGTGAAACCTTGAGCATGAATCCGATTGTTGAAATGGACGCCGATGCATTGTCCCGGGCGATCCACGGGCGGCAGGTGTCCTGCCGTGAAGTGATGCAGGCGTATCTGGCGCAGATCGAACGTTTCAATCCGCAGGTCAATGCGCTGGTGTCGCTGCGACCGGCCGAGGAGCTGCTGGCAGAGGCCGACACCTGCGACCGGCAACTGGACCAGGGCCAGTCCCGGGGCTGGATGCACGGCATGCCGCAAGCGGTTAAGGACCTGGCGGCCACCGCCGGTTTGCGCACGACCATGGGCTCGCCGCTGTTCGCCGAGCAAGTGCCGCAGCATGACGCCATCAGCGTGGCGCGGGTGCGTGACTGCGGCGCGATCATCATCGGCAAGAGCAACGTGCCGGAATTCGGCCTCGGCTCGCAGACCTACAACAGCGTGTTCGGCACCACCACCAATGCCTACGATCCGGCACTGGTCGCCGGCGGCAGCAGCGGCGGGGCGGCGGTGGCGCTGGCGTTACGCATGCTGCCGGTGGCCGACGGCAGTGACATGATGGGCTCGCTGCGCAACCCGGCGGCGTTCAACAACGTGTTCGGTTTTCGCCCGTCCCAGGGCCGCGTGCCCCACGGCCCGCAGCCCGAGGTGTTTGTCCAGCAACTGGCCACCGAAGGGCCGATGGGTCGCACCGTCACCGATGTTGCGCGGTTACTTGGCACCCAGGCCGGGTACGATTCGCGCGCGCCGTTGTCGCTGACCCAGGATCCGGAGATTTTCCATCAGTCGCTGGCCCAGGATTTCAGCGAGGTGCGCGTAGGTTGGCTGGGCGACTACAACGGCTACCTGCCGATGGACCCGGGCGTGATGAGCCTGTGCGAGGCGGCGCTGCAGGACTTCACGGCCCTGGGTTGCAAGGTCGAAGCCTGCCAGCCGGATTTTTCCATGGAGCGCCTGTGGCAGGCCTGGCTGGTGCACCGTCACTGGCTGGTGCAGGGCGGCCTCGGTAGCCTGTATGCCGATCCGCACAAACGCGAGCAGCTCAAACCCGAAGCCCAATGGGAAATCGAGGGTGGCCTGCGCCTGACGGCGGCGGATGTCTATCAGGCCTCGGTCAGTCGCAGCGAGTGGTATCGCGCCTTGAACGATTTGTTCGAACGTTACGATTTCCTGCTGCTGCCCACTGCCCAAGTGTTCCCTTTTGATGCACAAACCCCTTGGCCGCGTGTCGTTGGCGGGCAAAGCATGGACACTTATCACCGCTGGATGGAAGTGGTGATCGGACCGACCCTGGCCGGTTTGCCGAGCATGAACGTGCCGGTGGGTTTCAATCCAGCCGGGCTGCCGATGGGCCTGCAAATCATTGGCCCGGCCCAGGCCGATCGTGCGGTGCTGCAACTGGCTTATGCCCACGAGCAACTGACCCAGTGGGTCAAGCGCCGGCCGCCCGGCTGTCTGCAAAGTGCGTGAAACCGGTGGGCAGGCCCACATCTTGCTGCAAGAATCGATCATCCATTAGCGCCCAAGGAGATCGGACACATGGACAGCAAGGCAGAAACCGGCAGCGTACGTTCGGTCGAGCGCGCCCTGGCGATCGTCGAGTTGCTGGGTGAGCATCAGGCGTTGGGCCTGGAGGAGTTGCACTACCTCACCTGTCTGCCCAAGGCCACGGTGTCGCGCATGTTGCTGACCTTGCAGGAGCAAGGCTGGATCTATCGCGGCTTGAGCGACCGGCGTTACCGCCTGTGCGCCAAGCGCCTGTTTGGTGACAGCCGGCAGCGCTTCAAGCGGCGCCTGGTGGAAAACGCCGCGCCGCTGCTGCTGGAGTTGAGCGAACGCACCGGGCTGGTGGCGGACCTGTCGTGCTTCGATGGCGAACGGGTGGAGGTGATGGAAAGTGCGATCCCGCAGGTGTTGCGCAAGCGTTATCCGAACAATTGCCAGATCGTCGGCCAGCACGCCAGTCTGTTCCATTCGGCCATGGGCCGGGCCTGCCTGGGTGAGCTGCAAAGCCATGAAGTGGAACGCCTGGCCGAGCGTGAGCGCCTCTGCGACGAATCGCTGTTCAGCGCCACCGAACAGGCGTTGCATCAAGGTTTCGGTCAGCGCACCGAGGGCTACTGGGAATACCCGGTGCGGTTACCCTTCCTGATCCGTGCGGTGGCCTTGCCGATTCACACCGATGGCCGGCTGGTCGGCAGCATGGCGTTGCACTGGCCGATGGATCAGGCGCCGGTGGAACGGGTGCTGAGCCTGCACCTGAACAGCCTCGCCGCGACCATTGGCAATGTGCAGCAGGCAATGGCGTAAGGCCCAAAAAGATCGCAGCCTGCGGCAGCTCCTACAGGATCCGGGTGCGAATGCGATCCTGTAGGAGCTGCCGCAGGCTGCGATCTTTTGATCGTGGGTTTGCAATAGCGGCGGGGCCAGTTAAGGTTCAGCACAGGTTTATCTGCCCCCCGAGTGTTTATGTTCCAGCGGTCTGTCTGCAAAACCCTCGCCTGCCTGTTGTTGGCCGGCGCTTCGTTGTCGGCCCAGGCCAATTGGTACCTGGACGGCGAATCCTCGCGGCTGTCGTTCGTCAGCACCAAAAACGCCAATGTGTCCGAAGTGCAGCGCTTCCTGGTGTTGCACGGCAAAGTCGATCCCGGCGGAAAAGCCGAAGTGGAGGTCGAGCTGGAATCGGTCAACAGCGGCATTCCCTTGCGCGATGAACGCATGCGCAAGGAGCTGTTCGAGATCGAGAAATTTCCCGAAGCCCTGATCACCACGCAAATCGACCTGCGCCCGATCAACGACCTCGCGCCAGGCGCACAACTGGAATTGCGCCTGCCGCTGACCGTCGACCTGCACGGCAAGCAACACACCTACAACGCCGAACTGCTGGCCACCCGTCTCGATGACCGGCGTTTCCAGGTGGTGACTCTGGAGCCGGTGGTGGTCAATGCCGAAGATTTCGACCTGGCGCCTGGCCTGGAAGCGTTGCGCAAGGTCGCCGGCCTGTCGGCCATCAGCCTGTCGGTGCCGGTGGGTGCGGTGCTGATCTTCACGGCGCGTTGACATGGCCGGCCCGATCTTTCCCTGGCGTGAAGGCAATAGTTTCCAGTTGCTGGTCGACGGCCCGCAATTCTTCCCGCGCATGCTGGTGGCGATCGCCCGCGCCGAAGAACAGGTCGAGCTGGAACTGTATCTGGTGGAGGCGGGCGCCTGCGCCGAGGCCATGGTCCAGGCGCTGGTCCAGGCCGCCGAGCGCGGTGTGCGGGTGCGTTGCCTGTTCGATGATTACGGCAGCCTCGCCTTTACCCTGACCCTGCGCCAGCGCCTCACGGCCGCCGGCGTCGAGCTGCGCTTCTACAATCGCCTGAGCTGGCGGCGCTGGGTCGGCAATTTCTACCGCGATCACCGCAAGCTGCTGCTGGTGGACCAGAGCCTGGCGGTGGTCGGTGGCACCGGTGTGACCGATGAATTCTGGACGCCCAACGAAGACGTCAGCGAGTGGCACGAAGTGATGGTGGAAATCACCGGCCCGCTGGTGCTTGACTGGCAGTTGCTGTTCGACCGCCAATGGATCGCCAACCGCCATCGCCGCGCCTGGCGCCCGGCTTCGCACTTCGGCCTGCCGCGCCTGCCCCGCGTGCCGTCCACGGGTGAGGGCATGGGCCGCGTCGCCTATGCCGACGCCCGCCAGCACCGGGACATCCTGCAATCGCTGATTCGTGCATTGAACAGCGGCCAGAAACGCATCTGGCTGGCCACGCCGTATTTCCTGCCGACCTGGAAAGTCCGTCGCTCACTGCGCCGCGCAGCCTCCCGCGGCGTCGATGTGCGGCTGCTGTTGACCGGCCCGCGCACCGATCACCCGTCGGTGCGTTACGCCGGGCATCGCTACTACCCGCGACTGCTCAAGTCAGGGGTGAAGATTTTCGAATACCAGCCGTGTTTCCTGCACCTGAAAATGGTCCTGATCGATGACTGGGTGAGCATTGGTTCGTGCAATTTCGACCACTGGAATTTGCGATTCAATCTGGAGGCCAACCTTGAAGCATTGGACGCTGGATTGACCCGTGACGTGGTGGCGAGTTTCGAAAAGGACTTCTCTCTGAGCCAGGAAGTCAGCCTGGAGGCATGGCAGCGCCGCCCGCTGTGGAAGCGGGTCAAGCAGCGAGTGTGGGGGTGGGTGGATCGGTTGGTGGTCAATCTGCTGGATCGACGGGGCTAGTCGCTACACCAAAGACCCCTGTAGGAGCTGGCTTGCCAGCGAAGGCGGTATAACATCCAACCAAGATGTTGAATGTTATGGCCTCTTCGCTGGCAAGCCAGCTCCTACAGAGGATCGCGGAGTTACAGCAGTTCAAAGCTCTGCTGCGTCACATCCTGGGAATCCAGGCCGATCTGCACGTTGAACTTGCCCGGCTCCGCCACGTACTTGAGCTGTGTGTTGTAGAACTTCAGGTCGTCTTCGGTGATGGTGAAGTGCACGACTTTCTGTTCGCCGGCATTGAGCATGATCTTCTGGAAGTTCTTCAGCTCCTTGATCGGGCGGATCATCGAGCCGGTCTCGTCCTGGATGTACAACTGCACCACGGTCTCGCCGTCGCGCTTGCCGGTGTTTTTCACCGTGATGCTGGCGTCGAGCTTGCCGGTCTTGTTCAGTGTGGTCGACGACAGCGCCATGTCGCCCAGGCTGAAATCGGTGTAGCTCAGGCCATAACCAAACGGGTACAGCGGGCCGGTGGTGTCATCGAAGTACTGCGAGGTGTAGTTGCCCGGTTTGCCCGGGGTGAACGGCCGGCCGATGGTCAGGTGGTTGTAGTAGGTCGGAATCTGGCCCACCGAGCGCGGGATGGTGATCGGCAGTTTGCCCGACGGGTTGTAGTCGCCGAACAGCACGTCGGCAATGGCGTTGCCACCTTCGGTGCCGCTGAACCAGGTTTCCAGGATCGCGTCGGCCTGTTCCTTCTCCTCGAGAATCGACAACGGACGGCCGTTCATCAGCACCAGTACCAACGGTTTGCCGGTGGCTTTAAGGGCACGGATCAGCTCGCGCTGGTTTTCCGGGATGTTCAGGTCGGTACGGCTGGACGATTCGTGGGACATGCCGCGGGACTCGCCCACGGCGGCCACCACCACGTCGGCATCCTTGGCAGCTTTCACCGCTTCGTCGATCAGCACGTTCGCCGGACGCGGGTCATCCACCACTTCCGGGGCGTCGAAGTTGAGGAAGTTCAGGTAACCGAGGATCTTCGGGTCGCTGGTGATGTTGGCGCCACGGGCGTAGATCAGCGTCGACTGTGCGCCCAGAGCGTTGGTCATGCCATCGAACAGGGTCACCGATTGCGCCGGGCGACCGGCGGCGGCCCAGCTGCCCATCATGTCGATTGGCGCTTTGGCCAGCGGGCCAACCAGGGCGATTTTCGCGGTTTTCTTCAGCGGCAGGGTTTCGCCCTGGTTTTTCAGCAACACCAGGCTGCGGCGCGCCACATCGCGGGCCTCGGCACGGTGCAGGCGGCTGTCGGCGTAGGTGTCGACCGGGTCATCCTCGGCCTTGCCGATGCGCAGGTACGGGTCCTTGAACAGGCCCATGTCGTACTTGGCGTCCAGTACCGCACGCACGGCGTTGTCGATGTCGCTCTGCTGGATCTCGCCGGCTTTGAGCAGCCCTGGCAGTTCCTTGCCGTACAGGGTGTCGTTCATGCTCATGTGGATGCCGGCCTTGATCGCCAGCTTCGCCGCTTCACGGCCATCGCGGGCGACACCGTGCTTGATCAGCTCGAAAATCGCTCCGTGGTCACTGACCGCCAGGCCCTTGAAGCCCCATTCCTTGCGCAACAGGTCGTTCATCAGCCAGGTGTTGGCCGTGGCCGGCACGCCGTTGATCGAGTTCAGCGCGACCATCACCCCACCCGCGCCGGCATCAATCGCGGCGCGGTACGGCGGCAGGTAGTCCTGGTACATCTTGACCGGGCTCATGTCGACCACGTTGTAGTCGCGACCGCCCTCGACCGCGCCATACAGGGCGAAATGCTTGACGCTGGCCATGATGCTGTCGGCGGCGTTGGCGCCAGTACCCTGGAACGCCTTGACCATTACGCCGGCAATGCGTGACACCAGGTAGGTGTCTTCGCCAAAGCCTTCGGACGTACGACCCCAGCGCGGATCGCGGGAGATGTCGACCATGGGCGCGAAGGTGATATCGAGGCTGTCAGCCGCGGCTTCCTTGGCGGCAATGCGCCCGGACAGGCCGATGGCGTCCATGTCCCAGCTCGACGCCAGCGCCAGCGGGATCGGGAAAATGGTGCGGTGGCCGTGGATCACGTCGTAGGCGAAGAACATCGGGATCTTCAGGCGGCTGCGCATGGCCGCGTCCTGCATCGGACGGTTTTCCGGGCGGGTGATCGAGTTGAACGTACCGCCGATGTTGCCCGCCGCGATTTCCTTGCGGATCATTTCGCGCGGCATTTCCGGGCCGATGCTGATCAGGCGCAACTGGCCGATTTTTTCATCGAGGGTCATTTGCTTCATCAGGTTGCTGACGAAGGCGTCCTTGTTTTCCAGGGGTGCGGGCGTCGTGGCGGCCAGTACGTTTTGACTGGCCAGGCTGACGAACAGGCCCAGCAAACACAGCTTCTTCATGAATAGTTTTCTCAAGGGCCCAAGCGGCGATGTACACGCCGGCCAGCCAAAATTTAGGGAGCGACTATTGTTGTTCGGGTGCTGACTCAAAAAGCGACGGCCGAAAACGGCAGTCGAACACCGGAAGCGGTTTTTCTGCAGGGCATCTTTTAGCCCATTTGCCCCGACGCAATCCAGTGCCGCGCCGATTATGCCCGAAGAGCCGGCCGAGAGGGTCGCCGGTTGTTTTTTCCATGAAATGTGAACGGAGCATCACCGCGATGAATGTACGACAGTCCTACCGGTCGAGCCTGCAAGTGGCCACGTTGCTCGTGTTGGCCACGTTGCTGACGGCCTGCGGCATCAACAACATCCCGACCCTCGATGAACAGGCCAAGGCTGCCTGGGGCCAGGTGCAGAACCAGTATCAGCGCCGTGCCGACCTGATTCCCAACCTGGTGGAAACCGTCAAGGGCTATGCCGCGCATGAAAAGGACACCCTGACGGCCGTGATCGAAGCCAGGGCCAAGGCCACCTCGATCCAGGTCGACGCCTCCACGCTCGACAACCCGGAAAAGCTCAAGCAGTACCAGCAGGCCCAGGATCAGCTCAGCGGTGCCTTGAGCCGCCTGATGGTGGTGTCCGAGCGTTATCCGGACCTCAAGGCCAACCAGAACTTCCTGGCCCTGCAATCGCAGCTTGAAGGCACCGAGAATCGGATCAGCGTGGCCCGACGCGACTTCATCCTGGCGGTGCAGAAATACAACACCGAGATCCGCACCTTCCCCGGTCGCCTGTGGCACAGCGTGATGTACAGCAATCTGCCGGAACGCGCGACCTTCGAGGCCACGCCGGGGTCGGAGAAACCACCCGAGGTCAAATTCTGAATCCTGATGGCGGGTAGATACCCTGTAGGAGCTGCCGAAGGCTGCGATCTTTTGACTTTGTTTTTCAGCGGTTTCGAAAAGATCAAGATCAAAAGATCGCAGCCTTCGGCAGCTCCTGCAAGGACGTGCGAGGTTGCCAATGCGAGCGTTGAAGATCGGTCTGGTGTTGTTGCTGTGGCTGTTTGCCCTGGCCGTCCAGGCCCAATTGAAGTTCCCGGAGCTGACCGGGCGGGTGGTGGATAACGCCCAGATGATCGAGCCAGCGGTGCGCGAGCAGCTGGTTCAACAGTTGCAGGCCCATGAAAAGACCACCGGCGAGCAGTTGGTGGTGGTCACGCTGGCAAACTTGCAGGGCACCGATATCGCCGATTTCGGCTATCAACTGGGCCGCTACTGGGGCATTGGCCAGAAAGACAAGAACAACGGCGCGCTGCTGATTGTTGCCCGTGATGAGCGCAAACTGCGCATCGAAGTCGGCTACGGCCTGGAAGATCGCCTGACCGACGCCCAGAGCTCGGTGATCATCAACCAGGTCATCACCCCGGCGTTCAAGGCGGGTAATTTCAGCAAGGGCATCAGCGACGGAGTGGCGGCGATGCTGGTGGTGCTGGGTGGCAATCCCCTGGACGAGCCCTCGACGGTCTATGAGTCCAGCGGCGATCCGGGTGACGATTTCGTCTCGCGGCATCCGGGGTTGTTCGTGTTTCTGGTGTTGTTGTTCATCCTGACAGTATTCGTTTGCCAGATGCTCGGTATCCTTCCTGCCGGTCGTGGCGGCTCCGGTGGTTCCGGTGGCGGTTTTGGTGGCGGTGGTTTCGGCGGTGGCGGTGGGGGCGGGTTCAGCGGCGGAGGGGGCAGTTTCGGTGGCGGCGGTTCGTCGGGTGGCTGGTGATGACACGGAAATAAATACATTAGCGAGCAGGCATTCAACAGATGGCATTACTGACTGAACACGAACAACGCAAGGTCGCCGAGGCGATTGCCCGGGTCGAGCGCGACACCGACGCGGAGCTGGTCACCGTGCTCGCGGCCCGCGCCGACGACTATGTGTACATCCCGCTGCTCTGGGCCAGTCTGCTGGCACTGGTGCTGCCGGGGATCGTGCATTACCTGACGGGCTGGCTGACCTTGCACAGCCTGCTGATGGTGCAATGGAGCACCTTCATCGTGCTGTGCCTGGTATTGCGAATTCCGAAAATCACCACGCACCTGATTCCGCGGTCGGTGCGCCATTGGCGTGCCTCGAACCTGGCGCGCCGGCAATTCCTCGAACAGAACCTGCACCATACGGTCGGCAGCACCGGCATCCTGATTTTCGTCTCTGAAGCCGAGCGCTATGTGGAAATCCTGGTGGACGAGGGTATCTCCAGTCGGCTGGACAACAGCCATTGGGACGCGATTGTCGCGCAGTTCACCCAGCAGGTGCGCCAGGGCCAGACGTTGCAGGGCTTTATCGCCTGCGTCGAGGCCTGCGGTGAGTTGCTCAAGGTGCACGTTCCAGTGACCCATGTGCGCAACGAGCTGCCAAACCGCCTGGTCGTGCTCGGCTAGGCTGGCCGTCGCACATTTTTGTAACGCTTGGCGGTACAACTGCGGCCGGTTGTCTGGCTCCTGCCCGGTCTTCAACATCTCCCTCCAATAGCGAACGCTCTGTGACGGGCGTCCTGACGTAGAGGGAGTACTTATGTCAACGCATCTACCGCTCGACTCTTTTGCCGGTGCAGCGCCTGACGGCGGGAGAAATGAAACGCCGATCCATCTGACAACTAAAGAAACACAAGCCTTGATCTGGTGCTACAAAGGCAAGACTTCTTGGGAAATCGCCAGGATTCAGAATTGCTCGCCCACCACGATCAACTTCCACTTTGCCAGTATTCGCCGCAAGTTTGCTGTCAGGTCCCGGCATGCCGCCTTGCTCAAAGCCATCGAGTCGGGCGCCATTGTCATCGACGAGGTCGATGAGCGAGGTGTGCATGAATCTGACTGACTCGGCCTATAACAGTATCAGTGGGCTACTGCTGGGATTGGGCATCGCGACATTGCCCGCGATAGATGGCGAAGCGCTGTTCGGTGCATCGCTGGGGGCGTGGCTGGTTATCACGACGCGCGTTGAATTCAAAGCCTGGCAGCGGATCGGCTCGTGGTTGCTGTCGGCGGGCGTCGGCTATCTTTTTACCCCTGTCGCACTGCCGTTGGCGCCTTTCCTGACGGCAGGGGTAACGGCATTTCTTTGCGCGCTGATCATTATTCCCATCAGCGTCAAGATCATGCAGTGGGTCGACGGCGCTGGCCTTGGGGAAATCATTGAGCGCCTCAAAGGGCGACGCTGACGGGTATCAACTCGTCATGATTAAACCGATTGCGAACTACATATGTACTCATGTTTCGTTCGCCTGTTGAAGTGTCGACAGAATAGACGCCATCTCTGAAAGTTTGAGTTCCATTTCACGCAGGCGGCGTTTTTCCTCCAGGGCATTTTGTATGGCGCAGCGATCTTCTTCACCGAGCAATCGCCACATCGCGAGAATTGTATTTTCCCGATTGGCTGTTTCCTGGTGGTGTTCGAGTTCATTGGCCGCAGCGCTGTGACGCAGGATTGGACCTTCGCCCAGCAACAACCAGTCGAGTGAAATGCCGCGCGACTGTGCAATTTCTACGCATAATGAGTATGGCGTACTGTCGCGACCCTTCCAGCTACTAAGGGTCTGCGGGCTGACTTGTAACGCCGAAGACAAAGAGGCATCGCTTTTTGTGCCGGTAATTTGCTTCAGTCGCGCTAAAACAGCCTGAGATTTTTTGCTACGCAATTTGAGCCTCTTCCTTTTGACACACGCTTTTTGAGTGCTTAATGTATGCGCAATGAGTAACTTTTTTATTGTGAGGAATCAATCTTCAACTATGAATGAGATGAATATGATGTCGAAACTTCCTAATGGTAGCAGGGTGATTTCCTACATGTTTGGTTCCTGCCCATTACGCCGTTATTCCTTGCACTTTCTTCTTTCGGGTGGGCGTTATTGGCAATGCCGGGTTGCAGCGATCATCGCATCAAGCAGTATTGCGTTTGATTATGTTGATTACCACCCGTCGAACAGCGGGATCCAGGTATGAGTACTTACAAAATGGTGTGCCCGCACTGCTTGAGCCGGATGCGCATCCGCACCAGCGAGGGTCGTCATATTTTCCTGCGGGTGGCGTACTTGCAATGCACGTCGGAAGCCTGCGGCTGGTCGGTGCGGGCCGAGTTCGAAATGACCCACGAACTTTCACCCAGTGGCATGCCCAACCCCGCCGTGCGTTTGCCTTGCGCCGGGCCCGATTTGCGGCACGCCGCGCGTCCGCTTGCACCGACGGCGCCTGAGTCGACGGAGTCATGAACATGTCCGCCATTGTTGAAAACGAGGATTTGAACGAGCAATTGTTGGCCATCGCCCAGGCATTTCTGGCCCGTCACGAAAGTGATGCGGTAATTGATGACCAGGTGCTGTTCTGTCGTGCCGTGAAGCACCTGCAAGGGATTGATGTGCCGATGCACCTGGCGGAGCGACTGGTCAGCCACGCCTACGGGGAGCTCAAGTCCTGCAACGATCGACGACGCCTGGACATCGGCGCCAGCTCCGAAACCGTTGCTGTCATCACGGACCCCGCCAATGGCCTGACGTGGGCCGTACCGGTGGGATTGATCGTCAGGTATGTGATCAATTCACCGATCAATCGCAAACTTAGGCTGGTGGAGCCCTGATGGCACGCCGGATACTCGCAGGTCCGAGGGGCATTTGCGGGCCTGCGAAAAATAACCCCGTGCCCAAAACCCGCATCCCCCCTAAAATATCGGCCATTCTCCGATTTGCATTGCCCGAGGCCGTTTTTCCATGTCCGTCACCGCTACTCCCGCCAGCCTCGCGCCGGACCACCACGCCCAGTTCATCGGCCTGCTGCAATCGAGCCTCGACCAGAATGCCTTCATCAAGCTGGTGCTGGCCAAGTACGCCGGCGAGGAAGCGGACCTGCAGCGGATCATCATCAAGCCGGTGACGGTCAAGGCGCAGGCTTGCCTGTCCTTCGTCTATCGGTACAAGACCCGCGACATCACCAAGAACCTGCCATTGACCGAAGGTGTGGCAGTCATCGCCGGTTTGTTGCCGGCGTCGTTCAAGAATGCGCATTTGTTGTCATTGACCGACGAAGCCCAGCTCGAATACAGCAAAAAGGGCAAGTCTTCGCTGTTCAAGAGCAAACCCCAGCAATTGCGCGAAGTGCCGTCCGCCGGGCACAACCGCGAGAAAAACCGCTTTCTCGATCTGGAGCGGCCGTTTCTCGCCGACCTGGGCGTCACCAACAAGCAGCATGAACTGATCCCGGCGATGTCGCGCAAGTGGAAACAGATCAACAAGTTCATCGAGGTCTTCAGCCATGCGCTGACCTCGTCGCCCCTGGCGCTGGACAGCCCGGTGCGGGTGGCGGACTTCGGATCCGGCAAGGGTTACCTGACCTTCGCGATCCATGACTATCTGCGCAATACCTTGAAGGCCGAAGCGCAGGTAACCGGCGTCGAGCTGCGCGAAGACATGGTCACCCTGTGCAACACCGCCGCGGCCAAGCTGGAGCATCCAGGGCTGGTCTTCAAGTGCGGGGATGTGCGCAGCGTGGCACCGAGCGAGCTGGATGTGATGATCGCGCTGCATGCCTGTGACATCGCCACGGACTATGCGATCCATACCGGCATTCGTTCCGGCGCCTCGATCATCATGTGTTCGCCGTGCTGTCACAAACAGATTCGCCTGCAAATCCAGAGCCCGGCATTGCTCAAGCCGATGCTGCAATACGGCTTGCACCTGGGACAGCAGGCGGAAATGGTCACCGACAGCTTGCGTGCACTGTTCCTCGAAGCCTGCGGCTACGAGACCAAGGTGTTCGAGTTCATCTCGCTGGACCACACCAACAAGAACAAGATGATCCTGGCGGTCAAGCGCGCCGAGCCGGGTGATCCCGCCCAGCTGCTGGCGAAGATCGAGGAACTCAAGGCGTTCTACCACATCACCGAGCATTGCCTGGAAACCCTGTTGCGGGCTGACGGTTACCTCTGATCCCGTAGGTATTACGCGGTGGCGATGCGTGCGGGCTTGACCGCCGTCTTGCGGCCCAACACGACGGTCACGATCACCCCGCCGGCGAACAGCCAGGTGATCGGCTCGACCTGTTCGCCAAAGAACAGTGCGGAAAAGCCGATGGTGAAGAAAATCTGCAACAGCTGGATCTGGCTGACCCGGGCAATGCCACCGATGGCCAGCCCGGCATACCAGGCAAAGAAGCCGATGAATTGCGAAAACAGCGAGACGTAGCCGAAGGCCCACCAGGTTTTGGCGGAAATCTCGCCCTGATGTTGCAACGCAAGGTACAGCACCGGCCCGATCAACAGCGGCGTCGACAGTACCAGCGCCCAGCAGATCACTTGCCAGCCGCCCATTTCCTTGGCCAACCGGCCACCCTCGGCGTACCCCAGGCCGCCCACCGCAATCGCGCCCAGCATCAACAAGTCACCGGCCTGGATGCTGCCGGCCCCGCTGATCAGCGCATAACCGAGCACCAGGGCACTGCCCAGCGCGGCGCAGGCCCAGAAGGCTTTCGATGGGCGTTCGTGGGACAGCCACGCGGCATACAGTGCCACGCACAGTGGCTGCAAGCCATTGACCAGGGCGCCATGGGACGCCGGCAAGGTTTGCATGGCCCAGGCCGACAGCACCGGGAACCCGAGGATCACCCCGGCAATGACCAGCGTCAGGCCCTTGACCTGCTGCCAGGTTGGCCATTTCTCACGCCGCCACAGCAACAGCAACGCCGCGGGAATCGCCGCGAACAGCGCCCGGCCCAGGCCATTGAGCAGTGGATGCAGTTCCTGCACGACGATGCGTGTGAAGGGCAGGGTGAGGCTGAAGATCACAACGCCGAGCAGGCCCAGGGCCATGCCGGTGTTTTCGCGCGAGGTCATGATGGCAACCAGAATCGTGGGTGATGGGAAGTGCCTTCATCTAGCCATAAACCGTGGCGTCTGCGCTGTTACAGCTAAGTGCAGAGTTATCCGTACAGTTGGGAGCGAAGCTCCCAACGTAGGAGCTGCCGCAGGCTGCGATCTTTTGATCTTGCTTTCAAGATCAAGATCAAAAGATCGCAGCCTCCGGCAGCTCCTGCACAAGGAGATCGCGTAGTAGCAGGTTATTACCCACCCCAGCGGATAAGGACTACCTTGAATACTCCTACGCATTTCCCAGAGGAGTCCTCCCCATGGCGGCGAAAAAAATTCTGATGCTGGTCGGCGATTACGTCGAAGACTACGAAGTGATGGTGCCATTCCAGGCCCTGCTGATGGTCGGTCACACGGTGCATGCCGTTTGCCCGGACAAGACCGCCGGCCAGACCGTGCGCACAGCCATCCATGACTTCGAAGGCGACCAGACCTACAGCGAAAAGCCCGGTCACCTGTTTGCCCTGAACTTCGATTTTGCCAAGGTCAAGGCGGCGGATTACGATGCGGTGCTGATCCCGGGCGGTCGTGCGCCGGAGTACTTGCGCCTGAATGAAAAAGTCCTGGAACTGGTGCGCGACTTCGACAAGGCCGGCAAGCCGATCGCCGCCGTGTGCCACGGTGCACAGTTGCTCGCCGCCGCGGGAATTCTCGAAGGGCGTGAATGCAGTGCTTACCCGGCCTGTGCGCCGGAAGTACGCCTGGCGGGCGGTACGTTTATCGATATCCCGGTGACGGACGGCCATGTTCAAGGCAATCTGGCCACGGCGCCAGCCTGGCCTGCCCACCCTAGCTGGCTGGCCGGATTCCTCGGTTTGCTGGGCACCAAAATCACGCTGTAACGGGGGACCCGTCCATGTGCGAGCTGTACGTCAAAGCCGATCCGATCCTCTACGAATCGCGCTCGCGCTCGCTGCGCATCTGCGGGGTGGTTACCACCCTGCGGCTGGAGAATCAGTTCTGGGACATCCTCAGCGAAATCGCCGAGACCGACGGCATGACCACCAACCAGCTGATTGCCAAGCTGTATGAAGAGGTCATGGACTATCGCGGCGAGGTGGTCAATTTTGCTTCGTTCCTGCGGGTGAGTTGTACGCGGTATCTGAGTCAGCGGCGGGTAGCTGCTCCGGAGTTGTCGGTGGTGAAGCGTTCAGTCAATTAGGTTTGCAGCTTGCTTACGGGCCCCATCGCCAGCAGGCTGGCTCCCACAGTGGATTGGTGTGCATCAGTCCAATGTGGGAGCTGGCCTGCTGGCGATAGGGCCCACACAGGCGACAGAAACAGCAGGCTGGTCTTTACTCTGAAGCGCGCAACCTTCCAATCGCCAAGGAGAAAGAGCATGTCCGGATGGTACGAAGTGAGCAAGAGCAGCAGCGGTCAGTTCAGGTTTGTGCTGAAGGCGGCGAATGCCGAAACCATTCTGAACAGCGAGTTGTACACCACCCGCGCCGCGGCCGACAAAGGCATATCGTCAGTCCAGGCCAACAGCCCGCTCGATGAGCGCTACGAGAAAAAAACCACCAAGGATGGCCATCCTTATTTCAACCTCAAGGCCGGTAACCACGAGATTATCGGCAGCAGTGAATCCTATTCCTCCGATGCCGCCATGGAGAAAGGCATCGCCAGTGTGAAGGCCAATGGGCCGAGCAAGGTGATCAAGGACAAAACCCTGCCCGTACTCTGAAAACACCACGCGACGCCCCCTGTAGGAGCCGGCTTGCTGGCGATGGTGTGTCAGTCGACACTTGCGTCGCTGACCCACCATCGCCAGCAAGCCGGCTCCTACAGGAGGGTGTGATTTGGAGATCAGCGCAGGGCTTTCAGCAGCCCTTGCAGCTGACTGACACCGGCCTCATCCAACGGAAACACCGGCAACCGCGGATCACCCACCTCCAGCCCTGTCGCTCGTAAACCAGCCTTGATCGTCGCCGGCAACCCCCCCTTGAGAATGAAATCCAGCAATGGCAATTGGCGATAGAACAGTTCACGTGCCTTGTTCAGGTCGTTGGCCAGCACGGCGTCGTACAGGTCGAGATTGAGCTGCGGGATCAGGTTCGGCGCCGCGGTGCACCAGCCTTTTGCCCCGGCCGCGAAGGCTTCCAGCGCCAGCGGGTTGCAACCGTTGTAGAAGGGCACCTGACCTTCGCCCAGGCGTTGCAGTTGATGCATGCGCTGGATGTCACCGGTGCTCTCCTTGACCATGGTCACATTCTCCACGCTTTTGACGATGCGCAGAATCAGGTCCACCGACATGTCGGTGCCGCTGGTGGCCGGGTTGTTGTAGAGCATGATCGGCACGCCGACGCTGTCGCCTATGGCGCGGTAGTGCGCGAGGATCTGCGCTTCGCTGAGTTTCCAGTACGACGTCGGCAGCACCATCACCACGTCGGCGCCATGGGCTTCGGCGAAACGGGCGCGACGCACCGCTTTGGCGGTGGTCAGGTCGGACACGCTGACGATGGTCGGCACTCGCCTGGCCACGTGCTTGATACTGAATTCGGCGACCTGGTCCCACTCCGCGTCGCTCAGGTAAGCGCCTTCGCCCGTGCTGCCCAGGGGCGCGATGGAATGCACGCCGCCGTCGATCAAGCAGTCGATCGAGCGCCCGAGCGCGTCCAGGTCAACGCCTTCGCCATCAGTGGTAAAAGGGGTGATGGTGTAGCCGATGATGCCGTGAATGTTTGCAGTGGACATGGGGTCTCTCCGTACAAAAAAGGTCTGGGGTTCAGTTCAGGCAATCGGCGTGTCGACGCAGGTTCTGCCGGGCGTAGTAATTGAAGGCGGCGGCGTGGCGCTTGGGCCGGGCGATCCAGTCATGGGCTTCTCGGCCCAGCTCGGGAATGATCGGCTTGATGGTTCCGGCGCTCATCGCCAGCAACTGCAACCTGGCGGCACGTTCGATCAGTTGGGCAATCACGCAGGCCTCCTCGATGGTGGTGCCGGTGGACAACTGGCCGTGGTGGGAAAGCAGGATCGCCCGCTTGTCGCCCAGGGCACCGGCAATCAATTCGCCTTCTTCATTACCCACCGGTACGCCGGGCCAGCCTTCGAGAAACGCGCAGTCGTCATAGAGCGGGCAGAGGTCCATGTGGGAAATCTGCAGCGGCACTTCCAGCATCGACAACGCCGCGACGTGGGTCGGGTGGGTGTGGATGATGCAATTCACATCCGGGCGGGCGCGGTACACCCAGCTGTGGAAGCGGTTGGCCGGGTTGGGCATGCCGTGGCCTTCGAGCACTTCCAGGTCTTCGTTGACCAGCAGCAGGTTACCCGCGGTGATTTCGTCGAAACCCAGGCCCAGTTGTTGAGTGTAATAGGTGCCAGGCTGCGGGCCACGGGCGGTGATTTGCCCGGCCAGGCCGGAGTCATGGCCATTCTCGAACAGAATGCGGCAGGTCAGGGCCAGCTTTTGCCGGTCGGTCCACGTATTATCCGCGAGGGTGTTTTGCATCTGGTTCAGCGCTTGCTTGACCAGTTGATCTTTGGGCAGTGCTAATGTCGTGGCCATATCGATGTCCTCTTTGGCTGGGTCATGCAGATGACACGAAAGATGCTATATGACACCTTGTGTCATGAGCAAGGACAATTCGTCACCTCCTTGATGGATTAATCGTTCTACATGTCTATCCGTTTGAAATTATTGAGAAAAAAACTTGGCGTAACCCTTGAGGCATTGGCGGAAAAATCCGGCATGACCAAGAGTTATCTGTCGAAAGTCGAACGCGGCCTGAACACGCCGTCGATTGCGACCGCGTTGAAACTGGCCAAGGCACTGAACGTGAAGGTCGAGGAGCTGTTTTCCGAAGACAAGGTCAGCCTCGACAGCTACAGCCTGGTGCGCAGCCATGAGCGCCAGCCACTGGGTGCCAGCGGCGACAATCCGGGTTACGCGGTGCTGGCCCATCAGGTCAGCGAACGCAGCCTGCTGCCGTTCATCATTTACCCACCGACAGAATTTACCGACAAAGCCTTCAAGGAACACCTGGGCGAAGAATTTCTATTCGTCCACGAGGGGCAGGTGGAAGTGGATTTCGTCAACGAGCGGGTGCTGCTCAGCCGGGGCGATGCGCTGCACTTCAACTCACAGAAACCGCACCGGATACGCTCGGTGGGCGAGGTGCAGGCGCAGTTGCTGGTGGTGGTGCATAGCAGCGAGGAATGAGTCAGCTTTAAGAGCTTCGCGAGCAAGCCCGCTCCCACAGGGAATTTGTGAACGCCGCAGATCAACTGTGGGAGCGGGCTTGCTCGCGAAAGCGTCAGATCGGGCAAGACTAAACTTCGACTGGTACCGATAGCTTCGGGTTACCCAGCCCATGTGTCTTCGAATCAAAAAACCGCAACTCCACCCCGGTCCCCTCGAACACCTTCGCGTAATGCCGCTTCTGATGCTGGATGAACGCCTTGCTGCGCGGGTAGATCGAGATCGCCACCACCTTGGGTTTTGCCTGGCGCAAGGCATGCACGATGTGGCTGTCCTGCTCACCCAGTGCATGCCCAAAGATGCACAAGCCATCGCCATGGCCGAGCAACTGGTCATAGCAGAACGACAGGTAATCGGAGCTGCGGATGGTCTTGAGCTTGTCCGCGCTCGGCCCTTCGTTGATGAACAAGGGCACGTCATCGAGGGTCTTGATCGTGTTGTTGATGGCGAAGTTGCCCAGCAACGTGCCCTCGGTCGACATCAGTTTGCGCGCCGTGCCGTCCTGGTTGCGCACCAGGTGCAGACCGCCGTGCAGGTACAGCAGGCGGGTCTTGTCGGTGGCGGTAACGCTCAGGTCGAAGGCCGGTTCTGCCCCCTGGAACAGATCGGTGATCGCCTCCGGTTGCTGCTGGATCGCCCAGTAATTGAGCAAGTCGTAGTTGGTGGTGAACACCGTGCGATAGCGGCCCAGTTCCTGGCTGATGGTCGCCAGGCTCGACGCCTCGACCAACCGCCACGGAATGTGCACCGCGTGCACGGTGTTGATCAGCGCTTCCTTGATCGCGTAGTAACGATTGCGCGGCGCGGCGGAGCTGACCGCCAGGGCCTTGTTGACCCGGCTGGTGGTTTTCAAGGCGCTGAGCACCTGCTCGAAACTGCGCGTCTGCAGCGCCTCGAACACGCTCAGCTCGGACGGGCTGAGGGGTTTTTCCTCGACGGTGCGGGCGTTTTCGAACAGCGAGTCGTAGCCGAAGTCGTCCCACACCGCACGGCTGGCCCCATTACCCACCAGCAGACCGTCGAACGCAGCGCTGGCGCGCAGGGCGTTCCAGTCTTCAAGTTGGGCATCGACATCGTGGAAATCGGTCATTGCGGTGGTCGTCTCGAAGCAAAAGGTCTGATGGGCGGCGACTTTATCATGGTCGGGCGGTTCAACCACGGCACCTCGCGGGCGAAGGGCGCTATGCTGCGACTTTCGCCCGAGCCACCTTAGCCGAGTGTCCGATGCTGCAAAAAAGCCTGATCCGCCGTCTCGACCTGATCACCCTGCAACTGTTTGTCGCGGTCCACGAGGAGGGCACGCTCACCCGTGCTGCCGCGCGTGAGGCGATTGCGGTGTCGGCGGCGAGCAAGCGCTTGATGGAGCTGGAGGAGGCGCTGGGTATCAGCCTGTTCGTGCGCCAGGCCAAGGGCATGACGCTGACGCCGGCGGGTGAAACCTTACTGCACCATGCCCGGCAGATGTTGTTCAACGTCGAGAAAATGGGCCTGGAACTGGGGGAGCACAGCCACGGTGTGCGCGGTTATGTACGGATGCTCGCCAATCTGTCGGCGATCATTCAATTCCTGCCGGAAGACTTGCGGGATTTTTCCGAGCGTCATCCGCAGGTCAAGACCGATCTCGAGGAACGGCCCAGTGCCGGGGTGATCCAGGGTGTCCTGGACGGTGTGGCGGATCTCGGCATCTGCTCCGCTGACAGCGACATCAAGGGCCTGCACAGCGTGCTGTATCGCCAGGACAAACTGGTGGTGTTGATGCCGCCGCATCATCCATTGGCGAGCCGGTCGAGCCTGGCGTTTGCCGATACGCTGGACAGCGATTACGTCGGGTTGCACGCCGCCAGTTCCATCAACATGCGCACCCATGCGGCGGCGCGTGAGGCGGGCAGGGTGCTGCGGGTGCGGATCCATGTGCCGGGCTTCGACGCCATGTGCCGCATGGTCCAGGCCAACATGGGGATTGGCGTTCTCCCGCAGCGGGCTTATGAATTGTTCGGTCGGGCCCTTGGGCTGGCGGCCGTGCCATTGACCGATGAGTGGTCGGATCGCGCCTTGATCGTGGTGGTGCGTGATGAGGCACTGCTGTCGCCGGTGAGCCGGATGTTGTTTGAGCATTTGCGGGGGCAACTCTGAGTTGTTCATTGGCCGGGCCGGCGTCTTCGCGAGCAAGCCCGCTCCCACAGGGAAATGCATTCCAAATGTGGGAGCGGGCTTGCTCGCGAAGGCGGCCCTGAGGTCACGACAATCTCCCAAAGCATTCGCGTTTCGCGAACGCCCGTTGCCAACTGAAGGTTGGATTCCCAAGCTCCCTGTCCTCTAGCCTTGGCGCATATTCCAAGAACAAGAGGTACCCCGCGATGACTGCCCCCTTGAGTGCGATCAAAGTGATTGAGATCGGCACGCTGATCGCCGCGCCGTTCGCCGCGCGCATGCTCGCTGAGTTCGGCGCCGAAGTGATCAAGATCGAAGCCATGGGCCAGGGTGATCCCCTGCGTAAATGGCGCAAGCTGCACGAAGGCACCTCGCTGTGGTGGTACCTGCAATCGCGCAACAAGAAGTCCCTGGCGCTGAACCTCAAATCCGCCGAAGGCATTGAGCTGGTCAAGCAACTGGCAACCAGCGCCGACGTGCTGATCGAAAACCTGCGTCCCGGCGCCCTGGAAAAACTCGGCCTCGGTTGGGACGTGCTGCACGCCCTCAACCCCAACCTGACCCTGGTGCGGATTTCCGGTTACGGCCAGACCGGTCCGTACCGTGATCGTCCGGGTTTCGGTGCCATAGGCGAGGCCATGGGCGGCATCCGCTACACCACCGGCACCCCCGGTTCGCCACCGGCGCGGGTGGGCGTCAGCCTCGGCGATTCCCTGGCCTCGCTGCACGCCGTGATCGGCGCGTTGATGTCGCTGCTGCGGGTCAAGACCGGGCAGGGCGGTGGACAGATCGTCGATGTGTCGCTGGCCGAAAGCGTGTTCAACGTCATGGAAAGCCTGGTGCCGGAATACGACATGCTCGGCCATGTGCGTGAGCGCAGCGGCGGTGCCTTGCCGGGCATCGCACCCTCCAACACTTACCTCACGGCCGATGGTGCCTACGTGGTGATCGCCGGCAACAGCGACCCGATCTACAAGCGCCTGATGTTGACCATCGGCCGCCAGGACCTGGCCGAAGCCCCCGAATTCGCCCATAACGACGGCCGTGCGGCCAAGAGCAACCTGCTCGATGCGGCGATCACCCACTGGACCAGCAGCCTGCCGATCAACGACGTACTGGCAGCGCTGGAAGCCGCCGAAGTGCCGGCCGGACGTATCTATTCGGTGGCCGACATCGTCGCCGATCCGCATTATCAGGCGCGGGACATGCTGCTCAATGCCGAACTGCCGGGCGGCGCCACGGTGAAGATGCCGGGCATCGTGCCGAAATTGTCGGAGACCCCCGGTGGCGTCAACTGGTCGGGCCCGGGACTGGGCCAGCACACCGACGGCATCCTTGCTCAACTGGGCCTCACCGTGGCGGACATCGAACGCCTGAAAGTCGAAGGAGTGGTGCAATGATCACTGATTATTCCGAGCGCCTGATCGTCCAGGAAGTCTCCCCGCGCGACGGTTTGCAGATCGAGCCGACCTGGGTGGAAACCGTCGACAAGATCGCGCTCATCAATCAACTGTCGCTGGCCGGGTTCAGCCGTATCGAGGCCGGCTCGTTCGTGTCGCCCAAGGCCATACCGGCATTGCGCGACGGAGAGTTGGTGTTCAAGGGCATCAGCCGCCAACCGGGGGTGATCTATGTCGCGCTGATCCCCAATCTCAAGGGTGCGCAACGGGCACTGGCCTGTAGTGCCGATGAATTGAACCTGGTGATGTCCGCCAGCCAGACCCACAACCTGGCGAACATGCGCATGCGCTGCGAAGACTCGTTGGCGGCGTTTGGCGAGATCGTCCAGTTTGCGCAGGGCACGCCGGTTCGCCTGAACGCGAGCATCGCCACCACTTTTGGTTGCCCGTTCGAAGGCAAGATCGATGAGGACCGGGTGTTGCAAATCGTCGAGGCCTATCAGGAGCTCGGCATCCAGGGCATCACCCTGGCCGATACCACCGGCATGGCCAATCCGCGGCAGGTCGAGCGCCTGGTGCGGCGGGTGTTGCAGCGGGTATCACCAGCGGACCTGACCCTGCACTTCCACAACACCCGCGGCCTGGGCCTGTGCAACGTGCTGGCCGCCTACGAGGCCGGCGCCCGACGTTTCGACGCGGCGCTGGGTGGTCTTGGCGGCTGCCCGTTTGCGCCGGGTGCTTCGGGGAATATCTGTACTGAAGACCTGGTGAACCTGTGCGATGAAATCGGCATAACGACCGGCATCGACCTGCCGCTGTTGCTCAAGCTGTCCCGAGGATTGCCGGCGCTGCTCGGCCACGAAGTGCCGGGCCAGCTGGCCAAGGCCGGACGCAATTGCGACCTGCACCCCGTGCCCTCCTGACCACCGCGAACCTGTAGGAGCTGGCTTGCCAGCGATGAGGCCCGTCCAGTCAAAATCAATGTCGACTGACCCACCACATCGCCAGCAAGCCGGCTCCTACAGAAGAACATCGTCACCAACCAGACAACAAAAACAATCGGACACCCCAAGGGCAGTCCGCCTGGAGAACCGCAATGAGCCTCAATGCACTGGAGGCCGGGGCGAGCCCGGCCGTTAGCCACGATGAAGAAAAAGCCCTGGTCAGCAAGGTCGCCTGGCGCTTGATGCCGCTGATCATGGTCTGCTACCTGTTCGCGTTTTTCGACCGCATCAACATCAGCTTCGCCAAGTTTCAGTTGCAGGCCGACCTGAGCCTGAGCGACACCGCCTACGGCCTCGGCGCCGGGTTGTTCGTGGTCGGTTATGTGATTTTCGAAGTGCCGAGCAACATGATGCTGTACAAGGTCGGCGCCCGTCGCTGGATCGCCCGGATCATGATGTCCTGGGGCCTGGCCACCGCGCTCATGGTCTTCGTCAACAGCGAATGGCAGTTCTACACCCTGCGTTTCGTGATCGGCGCGATGGAGGCGGGTTTTGCCCCGGGCGTGTTGTATTACCTGACGCTGTGGTTCCCGCAGCACTATCGCGGGCGCATCACCTCGATGCTGTTCCTGTCCTCGGCCTTCGCCGGCCTGGTTGGCGCACCGTTCTCCGGATTGGTGCTGCAACACCTCGATGGCTTCCTGGACATGCGTGGCTGGCACTGGTTGTTCCTGCTCGGTGGCGTACCGTGCATCGGCCTCGGCCTGCTGGTGCTGACCTTGCTCAAGGACCGCATCGAAGACGCCCATTGGCTGACCCCGTCGGAGAAGACCCTGCTGGCCAGCCGCATCGCCCACCATGAACCGCACAAGAGTGGCGGCTCGCTGCTCGCCGCGCTGCGGATTCCGGGCTTCCTGACCCTCGGCCTGATCTACTTCCTGATCCAGGTGGCGTCCTACGGCCTGAACTTCTGGGCGCCGCAACTGATCCGCAGCGCGGGTACCGAGAGCCCGGTGATGATCGGCCTGCTGACGGCCATCCCGTACATCTGCGGCGCCATCAGCATGGTGGTGATCGGGCGCCTGTCCGATGCCTCTGGCGAGCGACGCAAGTTTGTCGCCGGTCTGGTCGCCGTCGGCGCAATTGGGTTCTTCTGTGCCGGTATCTTCGCCAACCACACGACCTTCCTGATCGTCGCCCTGGGCTTGCTCGGTGCCGGCATCATCGCCTCCATCCCGAGCTTCTGGACCCTGCCGCCGAAACTGCTGGCCGGTGCCGGCGCAGGTGCGGCGGGCGGGATCGCGGTGATCAACACCCTGGGGCAGTTCGGTGGCATCGTCAGCCCGGTCATGGTCGGACGGATCAAGGACCTGACCGGCAGCACCACACCGGCACTGTACGTCATCGGTGTCTGCGCGCTGATCGCCGTGGCGCTGTTGCTCTGGGGCCTGCCGCAGAAGCTGCGCACCCTCGACAAGTTTTAACGATTCGCAGGCTACGGCAGCACCCACAAGGACCACGCATCCTTGTAGCTGCCGCAGGCTGCGATCTTTTGATCCTCAAGACGTCGCAGTCATCGCTTTTCCAGCCGAATCACCAAACTGAATCAACACCACACCGCCGATCAACAACACCGCCCCCAACAGCTTGGGCAATGTCACCTGCCGCTCCACCAACCCAAACCACCCGAAGTGATCCAGCAGCAGCGACGCCACCACTTGCCCCGCCAGCGCCAACGCCATGAACCCTGAAGCGCCTAGCCTGGGCAGCAACACCAGCGCCAACGAAATAAAACACACCCCAAACGCCCCGCCAGCCCACATCCACATCGGCGCCCTGGCGATGAACGCCAGCGATGGCAACGGCAAGCGCATTGCCAGCATGATCGGCAGCAACACCAAAATGCTCACCACCAATGAAGCGAGGGTCGCCCACAACGGATGACCCAGGCCGCGCCCGAGATTGACATTGATCGCACTCTGAAACGGCACTACCGCACCGGCGAACGCGGCAAGCAGCAACAGGCCCGCCCAATGCAACGTACTCATGGTCATTCTCCAACAGGTTTTGCTGGACTCTAGAGTATTCGTCGCGCAGATTTAAATTCCGTTTTACTATCCAGAACATGCATCAGATGAATGATCTGCGCCGCATCGATCTCAACCTGCTGGTGATCCTCGACGCCTTGCTCAACGAGCAACATGTGACCCGTGCGGCCGAGCGCCTGCACCTGAGCCAGCCTGCCGTCAGCCATGCATTGGCGCGGCTGCGTGATCTGCTCGACGACCCGCTGCTGGTGCGCGCCGGCGCCAGCCTGGTGCCGACGCCAAGAGCGCTGGAGTTGACGGCGCCGCTGGCCGAGGCCCTGGCCCAGGTGCAGTCGCTGCTGGCTCCGAACACCTTCGATCCGGCCACGGCCAAACGAACCTTTCGCCTGGCGATGTCCGATTACGGCGCCGCCATCGTCCTGCCAGGGTTGATCCGTACGCTGCGTCGCGAAGCGCCTGGCATCGACCTGCAAATCAGTCATGGCAGCCGTGAAGGCATGCTCGATGGAGTCCTCAACGGCGATATCGATGTCGCCGCCGGGGTGTTTCCGGAAATTCCCAACGAGCTGCGCAGCACGGCGCTGTTCGAGGAACACTACGCCTGCCTGGTGGACCGCCACAGCCTCCCCGCTGACGCTGTCCTCGACCTGCCGAGCTACCTGGTGCGGCCCCATGTGCTGCTGGAAATGCGCGGCAGCGGCACCCCGGAAATCGAACGAGCCCTGACCACCTTGCGCGAGCGCCGTCGCGTCGCGATCAGCCTGCCGCACTGGAGCGTCGCGCCGCAATTCATCAGCGGCACCGACCTGATCCTCACCGTCGCTTCCCGGGGTTTGCGCGACATCGACGAGTCGTCGTTGATCGTCATCCCGCCACCGTTTCACATTCCGTCGTTCACCTTTGTCCTGGTGTGGCACAAGCGGCGAGGCGGGGATCAGGCCCTGAACTGGTTGAATGCACAAATCGAGCGCGCCGCAGGTGATATAGACTGGCGCCCATTCAGCAAAACAACTCATAAGGACTCCCCATGACCCCCTCACTGCTAATGGCCGTTCTCGCCTCGGGCTTCATTTATGGCATCACGCCAGGGCCGGGCGTATTGGCGGTGTTCGGTATCGGCGCGGCGCACGGGCGCCGGGCAGGAGCGGGGTTTCTCTGCGGGCATTTGTTGGGCGACGTGGTCTGGTGCAGCACCGCGCTGGTGGCGATCGTCGGTGCGCGGGAAATCGGCAGCACCGCGTTCGATGTGCTGGGCGTGCTTAGCGGGCTCTACCTGTTCTGGCTCGGCTGGCGTGCGGTGCGCGCGCGTCAACGGGGTGTCGAGGCGCCGCAGGGGCCGGCGCGGCGGCCGTTCTGGCACGGCATTCTGTTTGGCCTGACCAATCCGAAAGCCTACCCGGTGGCTGTGGCCACTTTCACGGCGCTATTGTCCAGCCGGGCAGAGTTGCTGACCTGGTCGATGTTGCCGTGGCTGATCGTGTTGAGCTTCGTCGGCGGCCTGATGGCCTACGCTATCCTCATCGGCATCGTCGGTGCGCGCCAGGTACGCACCTTGTATCAACGCCATGAGTTGGCTATCACCCGCTTGTGCGGGGTAATGTTCATCGGTTTTGCCATCAACGCCTTGGCGCATGCACTGCCTGGGCTGGTGACGAACAAGGCTTGACGCTGGACGTAGGGACGCGTCAGTTGCACTGCGACTCGTCTGAAAATTTCGCCACCGTTCGTCGAGACGATTCCAGGTTTTCTAAACCTTTTGATGCGCGCAAATTCAGATTCTATGCGGGCTACAGCTCGCCGAGATCATCATCAAGAGGTAGAGAATCATGCCTAACTCAAGAAACTCGAACTCGGGAAACTTCGCCAATGATCGAACGAAGGCGTCTGAAGCCGGTCGCAAAGGTGGGAAAACCACTACCACGACCGTCGATAAAGAGCCTACGAAACCGATGGGCCGCAAGCCTGGACAGAAGTCCAAGTAATCGATGCAGGTGGTTTTGATCGAGAAGCGGGAGCGAAAGCTCCCGTTTGAATTTTTACCGAGGAGGGCGCGACCATGAACCGCATGGCCACCCGATTACGCAATGGCGGCCTGGCCGCATTACTGGGCCTGTGTGCCACCAGCGCCTTCGCCCAGAGCCCCACCGAATTCATCAACGATGCGTCGGCCCAGGGCATTGCCGACATCGAAGCCAGTCGCCTGGCGCACCAGAAGTCCGAGTCCAAGGAGGTCAAGGACTACACCATCGTGGTGATCAACGATCGCACCACCGCCAACCAGCATCTGGCGAAAATCGCCAAGCAACTGGATCTGCCGGTGGCACCGCGCGAAGAGGTGGTGGAAAAAGCCAAGGCCCTGATGCCGCCAGTCTCGGAAGGTGTGTCCTTCGATGAGGCTTACGCGGCCAGTCAGGTCAAGACCACCGAGCAAGCCATCGAGCAGCTCGAGCAAACGGCGCAGACCACCGACGTGCCGCAGATCAAGGCGTTCGCTGAAGAGACCCTGCCAAAGCTGCAAAATCACCTGCAGATGGCCAGGGCCCTGCAAGCCAGTCGCTGACCCTTCGCATGCGCGGGTGACCTTGGGTCACCCGCGTAACATTTATCAGCATTTATTCAGATCCTGTTTACCTTTCTCCTGGACCACGGTGCCGTCGATGGAAATGGTCTGGCCTTCGCCGAGGCTGCGGTAGTGTTTTCTCAAGGCTTCCAGCTCCTTGAGGTCCAGCGCCTCGAGCCCGAGCATCGCGTTCTGCGCCTCTTTCGTTACCCGCAGCAACTCATCGACCTTCAGATGCAGGATGTCCGTGTCGCGGTTCTGGGTGTTCTGGATCAGGAACACCATCAGGAAGGTGATGATGGTGGTCGAGGTGTTGATGACCAGCTGCCAGGTATCGTTGAAACCGAAAATCGGCCCACTTAACCCCCACACTAAAATCAGGATAATCGCCCCGAGGAACGTCGTGGGGCTGCCGGTCCAGAGAGCCAGTTTCTGGGCGATTTTTGCGAATTTCATGGCCGTTTTCCTTATTGGGGATGCACCTGAAATTCAGACATCGGTGGCGAGATGAAAATTCGGCTTTTTACCCGCTCCAATGGAAAATCCCGTAGGCGTCCTCATAACCGACCAATCTCCGCGGCCGCAACCAATCCACTGTAGGAGCTGGCTTGCCAGCGAAGGCGGCGGAAAGACTACCGCAATGTTCAAGGTGCAATAGAGCACCACCCACCAGTCGATGTATCGTAGCGAACCCGTTGTCAGCCAAGCCCCAGACAACGCACCAACAGGAGAACGCAATGAGTTGGTCCGCCAAACAATACGTCGCTTTTGAAGATGAACGCACCCGTCCCGCTCGCGACCTGCTGGCCGCCATCCCCGCTGGATCAGTGCGCTCGGCCATCGACATCGGTTGCGGTCCCGGTAACTCGACCGAGTTGCTGGTGGAACGCTTCCCCGACGCCACGGTGCGCGGGCTGGACAGTTCAACCGACATGATCGAGGCCGCACGCAAGCGCCTGCCCCAAGTGCAGTTCGACATCGCGGACATCGACATCTGGAATGACACCGGCCCATTCGACGTGATTTTCGCCAACGCCGTGCTGCAGTGGGTACCCGATCACGCCACATTGCTGCCTGCGCTGGTGAGCAAACTCACCCCCGGTGGCAGCCTGGCGATCCAGATGCCGGACAACCTCAATCAACCCTCGCACCGCTTGATGCGCGAAGTCGCGGCACAAGGCCCGTGGGCCGAAAAACTGGCGAGCGTCGCCGCACAACGGACCGAAATGGCCGATGCCAGCGCGTATTACTCAATGCTCAAAGCCTCTTGCACCCGCGTCGATGTATGGCGCACCACGTACCATCATCCGCTGGCGGGCGGCGCGTCGGGTGTGGTGGAGTGGTTCAAGGGCAGCGGCTTGCGGCCGTTCCTCGAACCATTGGATGAGACGCAACGGGTGCAGTATCTGCAGCAGTATCAGACTGCAATCGAGCAGGCCTATCCGGCATTGGCCGATGGTTCGGTATTGCTGCCGTTCCCGCGTTTGTTTCTGGTGGCGACGCGCTGAGGTGAAAAAGGCAGAGATGACGATCGTGTCATCTCTGCCTTTTCCTTGCGCGCCTGGCACCGAGGTATTCAAAAATAAACGAAGCAAAGCCGAACAACCCGATCATTGAAATGACCATGATCCCCAACTCTGAACTGTCCATGCTGACCTCTAGGCGAACGGTGAGCAGGGAGAATAAGGGATCTGTTGTCTGGCGAAACGCAGCTATACAGCATCTTTACTGGCGTGCGCGGATCCATACGCAACCTATACAAGTGCTTGCGACAAACACTCAGCGCTGAACGTGCTCGCTGTCCCGACGGCAAAACCAGCCATAACCGCACTCGAGATCCACCACCTTCAAGCCATGCATCAGCGGCAACATCGACTGCAGCGCCGGCCATTCCGGTGCGGCATCGAGGCCGCCAATCGAGCGGGCCATCTGGCTGTAGCCGTGGAAAAATCCGGGATCGTCGTAGATGTTTTGAGTCATGGTAGTGGTGCTCTGCTGAGATGGTTTGGGTATCGCAAACCCTGTGGGAGCGAGCCTGCTCGCGATGACGGTCGCACAGTCACATCCGTGTTGCCTGCCAGACCACCATCGTGAGCAAAGTGTTACGTCAGGACGGTTCGGCGTCCATGCGCCGAGCAATTACGTCCAGCACATCGCAGCCATCGCGCAAAGGAATGCAACACAACAATGCGAAGTCGCTGAAGATGACCGAGTCGGTGCTGATTTCACCTCGCATCGCGAGGTTTTCGAGAACCTGCGTCACGGCACCGATTCGGTAACGGGCACTGCTGAGCAGCGAGTGCAGCGGTTGAGTGGTGTTGACGTAAAACGAGGGGAGGTCGTCGGCGTTGCTGGTTAGAGCCATATATTCGTTCATGAGTGATTACCTTGAAGTTAGGTGAACTACCACTCATCGTCGCCAAACAAAGGGTGGTAGCTGTACGCGGGTTGGCGAACCGGACAAGGCACAAACCGGCAGACCCGAAGATCTCCCACGCACAGCCACCAAAAAACAGGTAGCCAAGTGCGTTCAGAAACGCTCCGAGCTAGCCGGAGATTTCTGTGCCTTGCCATCGAGTCGCCAAACCCGATACGCCATTTGGGGCGCGCTCGGACTATAGATCTCATGACAATGGCACAGCAATGCGCGAGTGTACGGACATTTCCCAGACTATTGTAGGACGTTGCTTTTTTTAGAAATGGTGTCGCCTGAGATCCAACATTCATTAAATTCCGGCCACAAAAAACCGGCCACTCGGGCCGGTTGATAGATCGCTGCAGTAAGCTTATCAGCTCTGCTGCAATACCTTGAGTGCTGCCGAAGCCAGAAAGCCCGAACGGCTTTTCTCTTCCGGATGGTGCAGCACGTATTCATCGATACGGTTTAGCAGGTACCCAGGCAGTGTGATGTTCAGCTTCTGGGCCTTGCCCAAATATTTGGTAACGTCGATGTCCACCAGAGCCCACGCACATCCCGCGTACTTTGGGTTGGCTGCGTGCAGTGTCACTTTATTTGCGGGGGGAATGGCTGAACCCCCTTCGGCCAAGATCTCGAAATGGCCTTCTATGGCTTCTCGGGCCATCGCCATCGCATCATCCAGATCTTCCCCGGCGGAAAAGCAGCCCGGGATGTCAGGGACTTCAACGCCCCAGGCGTGCTCCTCATCTCCCATTGAAATCGCAATCGGGTAAAGCATTGTCATTGTCCTCCGAGGACTCGGCACAGCGTCTGTCAGAGCAGCGCCTGCTGCAAAATACTGATGGCCGTTTTCTTGAGAAGATCTTTCTTCGGGTGAGGGACTGTCACCAGCCCCGGTTTGGTCGGATGCTTGAAGTGATGATGGCTGCCTCTGATTCGTACCAGATACCAGCCGTCCGCAACGAGTTGGCTTATCAAAAATCGGCTATTCACATCACCTCCCTGTGGTGTGCTTGTGGTTACTATACCTACTGGTTGTTTTTAATCAACACTATAACCACCAAGTCGTCCTGGCTCGGTGGGACAGCGATAGGAATCGAGTCTAGAAGGCCGCTGCGGACATGGCTTTGGGCAAGCCTGAAAGGAGAGGGTTGGGTGTATTGCGAGGTTTTGCGTGCAGGAGCCAACAAGCCGGCACCTATAGATCCAGTGCTTGTGGAAAGGCTAATGCCTGATGAGATTCGAGAGCAAATCCACGTCTTAGCTTGAGCGTCTGATTGTCCTGGCTGCGGAATTAGTTTCATCTATGAATTGCAGTTGCGAAAGCTCACTCATCCGGGCTGTGGGAAGCTCGGGTTGATTCAAGAGGTTCTCCTGGTCTCTCGCAAACCGTGTGTTTTGCGATAGACGTCCAGTTTGAGGTGGTGCACCGCGTGCAGTCGAATGTATGGGGGCAATGGGAGTCAGGGCTATCGGTGGACTATATGGTGGCGGTGGATCAAGGTTCAAGGTGGAGAACGATGGCGGCAAACCCGGCAATGACAAAGTTGAATATCGAGGCGGACGATCCAGGACCCTAGCCACCGTCTGAAACCATTGAGTGCTTCTTGCCGTTGCTTCTCTTGCCGCTCTGAAAGCCAGCGTTATGGTGGCTGCCCCTGCTGTAACACTCGCACCCGCCAGAACGGGTGCTATTACCGAGGCAGGGTTTGCAATTGCCGCGGCACTGAGCAGCAAGCCTGACGCTCCCGTACCCAGAGCCAAAATTCCTTGCCCTCGAAAACGACCACTTGTAGACAGGGAAAGCGCCATTCCTCCTGTCGAGGATGCCGCGCCTGCAACGCCTGAAAGAATATTCACAACAGCCGGTATAGCGAAGCGCCCTGTGGGATCTCGATGATTTACTGGATCTGCGACGCAATAGGTGTACGCGTTTAATCCACCGGCGGCGAATGGGCTCAATTTGTCAGGAGAGTGGAACCGCATCAGCACCGGGTTGTAGGCTCGATGACCGTTCCCCAATAAATACCAATGAGTCTGTGCTTCCTTAAACTCACCATTGAAACCAAGACGGGTACAACGGTGATCGCCTGATCGGTACCCATAGGCAGTGTATGCCAATGGATTCACCTCGCCTTGACTCACCTGCGCCACAACGGATTGGTTCTGATGGGTCGCAAGTAGAATCGTTTTTGGTTCGTTTTTCTCGATTCGAGTGGGCGTGACCATAAGGGGCTTCTGGATACTGAAAGGACGATACTGTTGTTTTACAGATTATGGTCCCGCGTCGGTACTAGCAGAACTGATAGTACCTTGGCCTAGCTCCAGTCTACATTTAGCGAGAGCGGCGAGGATCTTGAAACAGGGAAAAGTAGGGAAAAGGAGGGAAAAGGGGACAGGGGACAAAGGGGACAGGGGACGGATTTATTTCTCTTCACTGCTTCCCATCTCGCGATCTTCAAACGCCGAACGCACAGCCTCCACAACTCGTTCCGCCATGCGCTCATCCTCAAGCTGCGGATACCCTTTCTTCAGCTTGCCCGAAACCACCCAACCATTCTCCTTGATGGAGCGGATGATGCGATTCGCATCCTGGTCGGGCATCTCCAGCACCTCTTTCAACTGCTCCTGTGCTCGCTGAAAGATCAACAGTACGCGCGCTTCATCCGCCATTTCCGTGCGAATCGTATGCTCGACAACATGTGCGGTGTACAGGACATGTTCAGTCAGGTCCGGGTACCGCCAGGCAAAACAGCCATCTTCATATTCATCGAAGATGAAGTTGCTGAGGGTCCCGTCCTCGTAGGTCACCAGTTCGCCGAAGCGATAGGCCGTCGCGTAACGGCGCATGAAAGGTCGCGAGAACACTTCGAGTGTACGGTCGTAGCCGGCCCGGAAGTCAATCGAGCTGGTGATGGTGGCTGATATCGGCAGAATGACGCCGTCGGGCACTGCCTTGTCTCGAATCAAGGTGTCGTTGATCAGGAAACGGTGGATCCGACCATTGCCATCGCGCATGGGATGGATATAGACGAAGCCAAATGCCAACACAGCGGCACGCGCCAGCGATTCCGCACCACGTGTTGCAATCTCAAATTCGTTGAGGCCCGCCAGTAGTGAGTCAAGGTCCCTGGAGTGGGGCGCAATGTAGTGCACGATGTCCTCGCGCATCGTGGCTTGCCCCACAAATACAGGAGAGCGCCGCAAACCCAGGCCGATGGCGTCATGTCCCAGAATGCCGGCTTGCAGGGACTGCAGGCTGTTGTTGCTCAACGGGTTTTCGATATGACCGCAGTATTGGGCAATGACATGGGCAAACCGTTGGATGCGATCAGCCTGGTCGGCTTCCTTTTCGATCAGAAAACTAGCGCGCGATTCCTTGAACGTCAGCCAACTGGCCGTACGCATCAGGATGTCAGCGCCAAAGGTCTGATCCAACTCGGCCAATGCTTCGCGCAAATCAAATTGCAGAGCGTCCTGCACGGGCGCTGTTCGACGAACCAAGGGACAGAACTGAGCCGTTCCCGGCAGATTGTTATTGATTCGCCAACGCCGAATTCGTAACGACTGGCGACGAGTCAGGTATTTTTTTGGCGAAAGTGCATCAACGTAGGCACCATTGGTCACGTCCGGCACATCCAGGTGTTCACCTGTCAGCCATTCATAAAGGAATCCTGTGCGACGGGCGTACTGGCCGAAAGGCTCTCGTCGACACCAGTCTTCGACAGGCTGCGGCCCTACGACCGCAAACAGGCGGGCAAAAAATTCGAGATGAATGTCTTCGTACTTGAGGCCGAATTCGAAATGTCCTGCAAAGTCGTCTGCGGGTCGGTAGCTTGGCGGATACCGGTTCTCCACATGCCCGTCGCTTTCGCGTCTGACCCGTGTGCTGCCGATCGTGGACTCGACGCGCAGAGGCTGCGCCAATGCGATGTCGTAGCGGTTCGCGAGGGTGTTAAAACCGACTTGCATTGACGAGATCCTTTACTGAGGAAAGAAAAACGCTAACAGAACGTCGATCCTATGCGAAAACGCTAATTTATGCAGGTGTGAAAAGGCTAATGTTTGATGAAAAATGATACTAAAACCGGGTTCTGAGAAAAAAACGCTAACGAGTCCAGATTAGTCACTACAGCGGTGGGGTTACATGCTTATCGAAAGTGGAAATGAAACGCTGAATTTCACCAAATATTAGACACAAAAAAACCGGCCATCTAAGCCGGTTTTTTCTTTACCTGCATCCCCCGTCAAAAAACAACGTGAGACAAGAATTCGGTTGGAGCGGGTGAAGGGAATCGAACCCTCGTTATCAGCTTGGGAAGCTGGAGTAATGCCATTATACGACACCCGCTCAGAGCGGAGACTTTGTACCAGATGTGCGCGTGGAAATGAAGTTTTTCTTTGCGTTTGATGGCTTTAGCGCGGGTGAAGCACATGCACGGACCCTGTGACGGTCGTTCGCGGGCAAGCCTCGCGCCTACGGATTACGTAAGGGCAGCGGGGCTTGCTCGCGATGACGCTGTTTCAGAGGGACAATGCATGGTGGTCCTGAACGTAGTGGTAACGCGGTCGGCTATCGTGCTGTGCCGGCTTCAGGAACCCCAGTAATGCGTTGCGGCTGTCTCGGCAGGCGGCTTTGTGTTCCATGTCGAGAAAGTGGCCGGTAGCGCCCAGGGTCGTGAAGGTGGCGTCTTGCACGTGGTCGGCGAACAACCGGGCGCCATCGGCGGCGGTGTATTCGTCCCATTCGCCGTTCATGAACAGCACCGGTACGTTGATTTTCTGCGCCGCCTTGAAGAAGCACTGGCGGTCGCTGTGCAGCAGGTCGCTGATGTGGAAGTGCATCTGCCCGTATTCGTGATCGGCCAGGCTGCTGACGTGGCGGTAGTTGAAGCGCTTGAACAGTGTCGGCAGGTGTTTGCCGATGGTGCTGTTGACCAGGTTGCCGACCCGCTCACCGTCACGGCTGCCCAGGTAATCCACGCCGCGCTCGAGGTAGTCGAGCATGTGCGCATTGATCTCCGGGGAGAACGAGCTGATCACGGCTTTTTCGATGCGCCGAGGCTGTTGGGCCAGGGCGACCAGGGTCGCGGCGCCACCCCAGGAAAACGACAGCACGTGTTCGGCGGCGAAGTGGTCGATCAGCTCCAGGAGGATCTGCCCTTCGACTTCCTTGGTCAGCAATTTCTCGTGCAGGTTGTGGGCTTTGGACCGGCCCGCGTAGGGCTGGTCGTAGCAGACCACATTGAACTGCGGGTGGAGATTCTTCACGGTTTGAGCAAACGACGCAGTCGTGGCCATCGAGCCGTTGACCAGGATAATGGTCTTTTCTGCGGCGTCTGCGCGATAGAACTCCGTGTAAACCCGATACTGACCCTGTATATCCAACACAGCGATTTCTGGCCTCATGTCATAAGACTCCTGGCAAGCGGGTATGCGCGCAAAAGAGATTGCACGAGCTTTGTGACAGGTAGGCATACGCCCTGGAAATTGTTAGCCCATGTCGATCCAATGCAGTCCGGTCGACGGGTATTGTTATTGGCGGGCAGTTTGCCGGGTGAGGCCGGAACCCAAGGGTCCCTACCGGCAAAAAGTTTCTTAGATACAGCTTGTGACTCATCGGTCACATTTCGGCCGACGTCCTGATTCAAGCAGGGGTCACGTCATCGCGCAAGTGCCTTTGGCAAATTGTTCGACAACTTCTGCTCAGCGGTAGGCTGCTTAGATCAATTCGATCTCATCAACGCTCAGCGGGCGGTATTCACCCGGTTTCAACGCGTTGTCGAGCACCAGTGGGCCCATGGATTCGCGATGCAGGCGCAGCACCTTGTTGTCGAAGTGACCGAACATGCGCTTGACCTGGTGGTAGCGGCCTTCGACGATGCTCAGGCGTGCGCATTTCGGCCCCAGCAGCTCCAGCCCGGCAGGTTGGGTGGTGAGGTCTTCGAAGGCGAAGTACAGCCCCTCGCGAAAGGTGATCGCGTATTCGGGGCCGATGTCCTGCTCGGTTTCAACGTAGTAGACCTTCGCCAGTTTGGTCTGCGGCTGGGTCAGGCGTCGCGACCAACTGCCGTCGTTGGTGATGAGCATCAGCCCGGTGGTGTTGAAATCCAGGCGTCCGGCGATGTGCAGGTCATCTTTATCCGGCTCCGTGATCAGGTCCAGTACGGTGGGGTGCTGCGGGTCGCGGGTGGCGCTGACGCAGCCGGCGGGTTTGTTGAGCATGAAGTGGCGCGGCGGCTTGCCGGCTTGCAGCACTTCGTTGTCGACTTCGACGCGGCTGAATTCGCGCACGTCAGTGTGGGGATCGCTGACGGTCTTGCCGTCGATCCGGACGCGTTTTTCCACCAGCAACAGGCGCACCTGCTTGCGGTTGAAGCAGGGCAGGTTGCTGAGAAAACGGTCGACGCGCATGACGTGAGGATCAGTGAAGAAAGGGGGCGCGCATCTTACTTGATCGACGGCGGCGTTGCTTGCAACTGCGAGTCAACCTTGGCGCAACGCGGACACAGGCAGGCTGTGTTGCGCAGTTCGGCGGGCAGCGCCTGGAGCACCGCCGGGTCGATGCTGACGCCGTAGCACCAGCAGGCCCGGTCAGCGGTTCGCGGGTCGGCCAGGGTGCAGTCGTTGGCTGCGCCGCAGGCGGGGCAGAGGTCAGGCTTTTTCATAGGCAGGTTGAGGCAGTTCCACGCAGATTCGGTTGCGGCCCGATTGTTTGGCCCGGTACATCGCATGATCGGCCCGGGACAGCAGGGTGTGCAAGGTGTCATCGGGCTGCAGGGTGGTCAGGCCGATGCTGACGGTCAGTTGCAGGCGGTGGCCATTGTACGCATAGGGCTGTCGCTCCACATGCTGGCGTATTTTCTCGGCGATCACCTGTCCGCCGTCACCGTCGGTGTCCTTGAGCAGCACGATGAATTCTTCACCGCCCCAACGACAGACGATGTCGGAGTGGCGCAGGCAGCTTTCCAGGTCCCGGGCGAAGCCGATCAGCACCTGATCGCCGGCCAGGTGGCCGTAGGTGTCGTTCAAGGCCTTGAAGTGGTCCAGGTCCAGCAGCAGCGCCGTCAGCGGCCTGGGTTCACGCTGGGCTTCTTGCATCGCTTGCGCGGCCAGCAGGTCGAAGCCGCGGCGGTTGGGCAGTTCCGTCAGGCTGTCGAGCGTGGCCTGGGTCTGGATCTGTCCCTGGTAGCGCTTGATCACGCGGTTGAGCAGGGCCAGCACGATCAGTGTGACGATCAGGCAAATCAGCAGGTTGAGGTACAGCGAGCGGCGGATGTCGCTGAGGTCGCCGTCTTCGCGCTTGTCGACGAACAGGTACCAGTTCAGCTCCGGGATGAAGCGCACGTTGAGGAAATGGCCCTGGCCCTGGCCGGAGTATTCGTAGCTGCCGCTGTGGGGCTTGGGCAGCTGGCTGAGCAGGTTTTTCATGCTGTCGAGCTCGGCCAGGGTCTGCCCGGCCAGGGCTCCTTGTGGCCCGCCCTCGGCCCCGGTGAGCACCAGGCGACCGAAGGTGTCGACGAAGTAGACGCTGCGCTGGTAGCGCTGCTGGTATTTGTCGATCAGCTTGATCACCGCATCCACCGTCAGCCCGACACCCGCGGCGCCGATGAAGCGGTTGTGGTAGTCGTAGACCTTGTAGTTGATGAAGACGGTCAGGTTGTCCTTGTTGGCGAGGTCTGGATCGACGTTGATCTCGTAGGGATCCTTCATGTCACGGACACGGAAGTACCAGGCATCCCGGGGTTCGGTGACCCTGACCTGCTTGAGCACACCCTTGGCGTGGTAGTAGGTGAGGCTCGCGTCGGAGACGAAAAACGCCGTGTAGGCACCGTAGTGGGTCATGACCTCGTCGAGGTAGCGGGTCATCTGCCCGGTGTCGCGTTCGCCATTGACCACCCAGTCGCGCATGAAGGTGTCGCGGGACATCATCGAGGAAATCAGGATGGGCCGGACCAGGTCTTTCTGGATTTCCGAGTAGACGGTGTCCGATGTCAGCGGCAGCTCGGTGTTGACGATGTTGTCGCGGATCGACGCTCGCGAGGCGTAGTAACTGAGAAAGGAAGTGGCCAGGAAGCCTGCGCCCAGCAACGCGACCAACGTGAGGACCAACGACCGTTGGGAATACAGCGGCGAACGAAGTGGCATGGCAGTTCCATTGTCAGCAATCCGATGGCAAGCATTCTAAGGGCTGGCGCGGGAAATAACTGCTCCATGTGCGTCGCGAATGGTCGTTCCCATGCATGACGCAAACAATCCCTGTAGGAGCTGCCGCAGGCTGCGATCAAAAACAAAGTCAAAAGATCGCAGCCTGCGGCAGCTCCTACAGGGGGCGGGGTCAGGCTAGAGTTTTGAGGTAGGCGCGCCATCCGCCCAGATGGCTGATGTCCACCGCGCCCTCCAACCCATAGGCCTCACAGATGAATCCGCTTTCCCAGCGACCATCCGCCAGCTGCACCTTGCCCAGCCCCAACGGTGCCGGGATGCCGGTGAGGAACGAGCCCAGTTCGCTGCTTGGCAATTCCCAGACTTCCACGGCAATCGCCACGCCGCCGTGCTTGACCCGAACCATGCCCGGACGCAACGGCGGGCCACCGGCCAACGCATGCAGCTGATAATCGGCCGAGCTGAACGTGGTTTCCACCAGGCGCGCGCCGCGCTGTTTCAGCTGCCAGTTCAACGCCAGGCCATCCAGGTGCGCGCCACAGACCACCAGCCGCGCGCGGTCATGGCGCGCAACGGCGGTCGGTGCCGGGGCCGCCAGTCCTTGCTGGCGCTGCAATCCATCGGCCAGGCTCAACAGGTACTGATCGGTGAACGCCCGCCCGAACAGGGTCACGCCCCAGGGCAAGCCGTTGTCCATGAACGCGCTGGGCACCGCGACGGCGGCGTAGTCGAGCAGGTTCATGAAGTTGGTGTAGTAGCCCAGTTCGGAGTTGCGCTGTACCGGTTCGGCGTCGAGTTCTGCCAGGGTGACCGGGCGGCCAATGGACGGCGTGACCACGCAATCGAGACCTTGCAGGGCTTTGTCGCACAAGGCTTTCAGCGCTTGCAGCCGGTATTGGGCGCGGAAGGTCTGCACGCCCGTGACGGCCGGGGCCTTGGCCAGTACGGCGCGAATGACAGGCAGTACGGCCTCGGGATTGTGTTCCATCAATTCGCCGGCCACGCTGTAGCGTTCGGCCACCCAAGGGCCTTCGTAGAGCAAACGCGCCGCTTCGAGAAAGGGCGACAGGTCCAATTCCACCGCTTCGCCACCCAGGGCCTTGAGTCGATCGATCGCATCGGAAAATAGCTGCGGGCCTTGAGCGCAGCCAAAAAATTCCAGGTCTTGCGCACGGGGCACACCGAAACGGAACCCACGCACTGCGCCGAACGCCGAGCCGTCATTCCACAGCGGATTAGCGCGGCTGTACTTGTCCCGTGGATCGAGTTTGGCGGTCAATGCGAGCAACTGACTCGCTTCCCGGGCGGTCGCGGTAAAGGTCGTCACGCAATCGAGCGTGCGACAGGCCGGCACCACGCCCGCGGTGGAAATCAGGCCCTTGGTGGCTTTCATCCCCACCAGATTGTTCAACGCCGCCGGCACGCGCCCGGAGCCCGCGGTGTCGGTGCCCAGGGCAAAACTCGCCACACCGAGCGCCACCGCCAGGGAAGAACCGGCGCTGGAACCGCCCGACGGGTATTCCGGCAACACGCTATTGGGGCACGCGCCATAGGGCGAGCGCGTGCCGTTGAGGCCGGTGGCGAATTGATCGAGGTTGGTCTTGCCCAGCGGCACGGCGCCCAGGGCCAGCAGTTGCTCGACGATGGTCGCCGAACGTTGCGGCACGTAGGCAAATGCCGGGCAGGCCGCCGTGGTCGGGATGCCCGCCAGGTCGATGTTGTCCTTGATCGCGAACGGCACGCCGTACAAAGGCAGGCTGTCGATGTCGCGGCCGTCGAGGGCGGCGAGGTAGGGTTCCAGTTCTTCGGCGCTGAGCAGATGGATGAACAGGTGATAGTCCGGGTTCAGTGCCGCTGCTTTATCGCGCAGGCTTGATAGCAGTTGACGAGGCGTGGTGCTGCCGTCGCGGTAGGCGTTGCGCAGGGCGTCGAGTTGCAGATTGATGTTCATGCTATTCGTCCTTTCGAAAGGGGTTCAGTCGAGTTCCAGCACCACGACGCGTTGTCCGGCACGCACTGCCGAACCCGGCTGCACGCGAATCTCGCGCACCACGCCGGCCATCGGCGCGAGCAGCGGGATTTCCATCTTCATCGACTCCAGGATCACCAGCACGTCACCGGCCTCGACGCGGCTGCCGGCCTGCACCTGGACTTGCCAGAGGTTGCCGGCGATGTGGCTGTCGACGCTCTGTTGACCGTTGGCCAGAGGGGCGTCTTCGCTCGCCTCTGGAACCAGCTCTTCGCTGTCGAAATGCGCCTGGCCGCTGGCGATCCAGCGCTCTCGTTCGGCGTTGAAGGCGCCTTGTTGTTGATCGCGAAAGGCCGCGATGGTCTCGGCTTCTTGCGCCAGAAACGCCTGGTAATCCGCCAGGTTCAGCTGACTGTGCTCGATGTTCAGATCGAAACGCCCGAGGGGGAAATTCCGGCGGATGCGCAGCAGTTCATCGGCGCTGACCGGGTAGAAACGGATCTGGTCGAAGAAGCGCAGCAGCCAGGGCTTACCATCGAACGCGGCGACTTCGCGATAGCGATTCCACATCTGCAAAGTGCGTCCAACAAACTGATAACCGCCGGGGCCTTCCATGCCGTACACGCACATGTAGGCGCCACCGATGCCCACCGAATTTTCCGCGGTCCAGGTGCGCGCCGGGTTGTACTTGGTGGTCACCAGGCGATGGCGCGGGTCGAGCGGAGTGGCGACCGGTGCGCCGAGGTAGACGTCACCCAGGCCCATCACCAGGTAGCTGGCGTCGAACACCGTGCGTTGCACTTCATCGAGGTTCGGCAGGTCGTTGATGCGGCGGATGAACTCCAGGTTGCTCGGGCACCAGGGGGCGTCCTTGCGCACGGTGGTCATGTATTTTTCGATCGCCAACTGGCAGGCCGGGTCGTCCCAGGACAGCGGCAGGTGGACGATGCGCGAGGGCACCTGCAGGTCCTTGGCCGCGCACACGGCGTCCCATTCGCCGGCGACGATGCCGAGCAGGTCGGCGAGCGGAAGTTGCTCGGGTTGGTAGTGCACTTGCAGCGAGCGGATGCCCGGGGTCAGGTCGATTACACCGTGCAGGTGTTTGCTTTCCAGGGCTTGCATGAGGGCGTGGGCGCGAAAGCGCAGGACGAGGTCGAGTTCGGGGGCGCCGATTTCGAGAAGAAGATGAGTATCCCCCGACAGCCTCGCGACCAGTCGCGTATCCCCCTGGCCCAAATCCAGCACCACAGGCGACACAACCCCTTGTAGGAGCTGGCTTGCCAGCGAAGAAGTTGATGCGGTGTCTGTTAGGGCCTCTTCGCTGGCAAGCCAGCTCCTACAGGTTTCCCATTTGCAGGCGAGGGTGCGGGCGGTCTTGAGATCGACTGGGTGGAACTGCACCTTGTCCCCAGCCTTGAGCTGGCCCAGCTGCCAAAGATCCGCTTCGATCACCGTCACCGGGCACACGAAACCGCCCAGGCTTGGGCCGTCCGGCCCCAGGATCACCGGCATGTCACCGGTGAAATCCACAGCGCCGATGGCGTACGGATTGTCGTGGATATTCGAAGGGTGCAAACCGGCTTCACCACCGTCGGCACGCACCCACTCAGGCTTCGGCCCGATCAGGCGCACGCCGGTGCGGCTGGAGTTGAAGTGTACTTCCCACTGCGTGGCGAAGAAGGTGCCGATGTAGTTTTCGGTGAAGTATTCCGGTGCGCCGTGTGGGCCGTAGATCACGCGGATTTGCCGTACGGCGGGCAACTCTGCGATTTCAGGCAGTTGCGCACCGACGCTACGGTCGTTCAACGCCGGCAGATGCAACACATCACCCGCCCGTAAGGCACGACCGCCATGCCCACCAAACTGACCGAGGGTAAAGGTGCTTTTGCTCCCCAGATAATCCGGAACCTGCAAGCCACCGCGTACGCACAGATAGCTGCGCGCGCCAGCACCGGCGATCGTGCCGAGGCTCAAAGACGCACCGGACGGAACCAGTAGCGCGGTGTTCATCGGCACGGCTTCACCGTTCAGCGTCAACGGAATCATCGCACCGGTTACCGCCACCACCGCATCACAATTGAACCGCAGCAACGGCCCGCTCATGGTGATTTCCAGCGCTGCGGCGCCTTCGTCATTGCCCAGCAGGAGGTTGCCCAGGCGCAACGCACGGCTGTCCATCGGCCCCGATGGCGGCACGCCGACCGCCCAGTAGCCGAGGCGGCCGGGATAGTCCTGGACGCTGGTCTGGGTGCCGGCGCTGAGCACTTCGAAGGTGTTGGCCCGGTACTCCAGGCCTTCCAGGCAACGGGTCCACGGCTGGCCGCTGGCGAAGGGCGCATCGAGCAGAATCTGCCTCAGGTAGTCACGGTTGGTTTCCACCCCGTACAGCAGGCTGTCACCCAAGGCTTGATGCAGATCGGCAGCCGCTTGTTCGCGGGTCGATGCCCAGCTGATGACCTTGGCGATCATCGGATCGAAGTAGGGCGGGATCTCGCAACCGGCCTCGACCCAGGTGTCGATGCGCAGCTGTTTGCCGTCGGCGACGGGAAAATCAACGGCGGTCAGCAAGCCCGGACTCGGTTGAAAATCCCGTCCCGGATCCTCGGCATAAAGTCGGGCCTGAATCGCATGGCCGTCAGCTTTCAAACCTCGGCTCAACTCGCTCAACGGCGGCAGATCACCCGCGGCCAGTTGCACCATCCAGCGCACCAGGTCGACGCCCCAGACTTGCTCGGTGACGCCATGCTCCACCTGCAACCGGGTGTTCACTTCCAGGAAGTAGAAACGCTGGGCATCGCTGTCGAAGACGAACTCGACGGTGCCGGCGCTGCGGTAGTTCACCGCCTTGGCCAGCTTGATCGCCGCCGCGCACAGTTCATCGGCCATGCCCTCGGGCAGGTTCGGCGCCGGGGTTTCCTCGAGGACTTTCTGGTTGCGCCGCTGCACCGAACAGTCGCGCACGCCGAGGGCTATCACCTCTCCACGGCCGTCGCCAAATACCTGCACTTCCAGGTGCCGGGCGCGCTGGATGTACTTCTCGATGAACACGCCGGCGTCGCTGAAATTGTTCTGCCCGAGGCGCTTGACCGCCTCGAAGGATTCGCTCAATTCGGCCGCGCTGCGGCACACGCGCATGCCGATGCCGCCACCGCCGGCGGTGCTTTTGAGCATGACCGGGTAGCCGACTTGTTCGCCTGCGATCAAGGCGGCATCGAGGCTGTCGAGCAACTCGGTGCCTTCGAGCATCGGTACGCCGTGTTGTTTGGCCAGGGCGCGGGCGGTGTGCTTGAGGCCGAACACCCGCAGCTGTTCTGGCGTCGGGCCGATGAAGGCGATGTTGGCGGTTTCGCAGGCTTCGGCGAATGCGGCGTTTTCCGAGAGAAAGCCGTAGCCGGGGTGGATTGCGGTGGCGCCCGAGGCTTTGGCGATGGCGAGGATTTTTTCCACCGCGAGGTAGGTGCCAGCGGCCGCGCCTTCACCGAGGCAATGGGCCTCATCGGCTTGCAGGATGTGCAGGCTCGCGGCATCGGCTTCGGAATACACGGCAACACCTGCCACCTGCAGTTCGCGCAAGGTGCGCAGGATGCGGCAGGCGATGGCGCCACGGTTGGCAATCAGGACTTTTTCGAACATGGCATAACCCCTGGAGGGGATGCGGGCCGTCCCGCAGTTTTTCGATGAGCGCCAGGGTCGTCCCCGACGGGAAAATCAACTTTCTTCAAACACCACCGCCCCCTGTAGGAGCTGGCTTGCCAGCGAAGGCGGAGTGTCAGTCACACCATTGTTGAATGTGCTGGCCCATTCGCTGGCGAGCCAGCTCCTACAAGGCACTGGCTTGAGCGGGCCTGGCACAGGGCAAACAACCAGCGGCGCAATTTCGGGAATTTCAGTTCCATACCAGCAGCTCCGCAGGGGTCGGGTTGTAGGCGTTGCACGGGTTGTTCAGTTGCGGGCAGTTGGAGATCAGCACGATCACGTCCATCTCGGCCCGCAGGTCGACGTATTTGCCCGGTGCGGAAATCCCGTCTTCGAAGGTCAGCCCGCCGTCAGCCGTGACCGGTACGTTCATGAAGAAATTGATGTTCGGCCCGATGTCGCCTTTGCCCAGGCGCCCGTCATGCACGCAGGCGCGCAGGTAGTTGTCGCGGCAGCTGTGCATGTGGCGTTTTTCCAGGGCGTAGCGCACGGTGTTGCTCTCCTGCGCGCAGGCGCCGCCGAGGGTGTCGTGACGGCCGCAGGTGTCGGCGACGATGGTCAGCATCGGTTTGCCGAGGTTGGAATACAGCACGCTGCCGGTGGTGAGGTACACGCTGTTCTGGCGGCGCAGGGTGCGCTGCACGTCGTAGCGTTCCTTGGGATTGGCGACGCTGTAGAACAGGGTGTCGACCGCCTGGTTGCCTTCCAGGTCGAGGATGCGCAGGGTCTGGCCGGCCTTGACCTCCATCAGCCAGGGTTCGCCGGCGGGGATGGTGGCGCGGTAGACCGCGGTTTCGGGTTGCCTGCTCGTAGTAACGTCAGCGGTAGCGATAGCGAGTGACATGGCAGCGATCCTCAGGCGAACAGACGGTCGGTATTGATGAAGCCGCGCTCGTTTTCCGGGCGCGAGGTGCGGCAGTGTTCGGCGACGCTGGGGTCGGCGTTCATCCAGCTGAGCTTCAAGGGTTTAGGTGCGTATTCCGGCGACGGGTCCATCGGATGCTGCAGGGCGGTGAGCACCACCAGGGTGTCCATCGGCGCGTACAACTCGATGTAGTCGCCAGCCTTGGAGTTGCCCTCGACGAAGTGAAAGCGCCCGGCGTCGTCGACGTTCACCCGGCTGAACAGGTTGAGGGTCATCAGCAGGTCGGACAGCCCCAACCCCCACTTGCCCAACTCCACCAGCAGGTTGTCCGTGCCGTTGCGGAAGAAGCCGTTGCGCAGTTCCTGATAGCGGCCCTGGCCATATTTTTCCGCCACTTCTTCAGCACAGAGCACGCCGCCAAGGCTATCGCTCCAGCCGCAGGTGTCGGCGGTGATGGCGGCCAGCACGCGGCCCATGTCCGAGTACAGGCAATGGCCGGCGGTGAGCTTGGCGGTGTGTTGGCATTTGAGGCTATCGGGCAGGTTCAGGCGTTCGGTTTTTTCGTTGGCGTTGAGCAACGTCAGGCTGACGTTGGCGCCGCCGCGCAGGTCGGTCAGCCGCAACAGCTGGCCGCGTTTGAGCACGAAGGAACGGTGGCCGCCGCCGGGCAGCATTTCTTCGGCGAAGGGCGGGAACATTTGAGTCGAGTCGGTCATTTTCATATTCCTCTAAGCGATACGAAGCGTGCTTGCCAGTTGCACGGGCAAGGCGTCGACGGCGGCACGGCAGGTGCGGCGGTCGCTGTTCAAAGGGATGTCGTAGGTGATGCGTGCGCCATAGGCACCTGGGGCGTGCGGGTCGAGGCGGACCTTGTCGAACACCAGCAGGCGAGTGCCGAGGCTGAAACCTTCGGACAGGTCATGGGTGACCATGAACACCGTCAGTCGGGTCTCGCGCCACAGCTCCAGCAGCAGGGCATGCATGTCTTTGCGGATGCCCGGATCGAGGGCGCCGAAGGGTTCGTCGAGCAGCAACACCCGCGGCTTCATGATCAGCGCCTGAGCGATGGCGAGGCGTTGTTGCATGCCGCCGGACAGTTGCGCCGGGTACTTGTCCAGCGAGTGACCGAGACCGACTTTGTGCAGCAGCACCGAAGCCTGTTCGCGAGCCTCTTTTTTAGCGCTGCCGAACAGGCGCCCGAGCAAAGGGGATCGCGGCAGTTCCAGGCCGAGGGCGACGTTGTCCAGCACGCTCAGGTGCGGGAACACCGAATAACGCTGGAACACCACGCCACGGCTGGCGTCCGGCTCTGCTGCCAAGGGCTGGCCGTCGAGCAGGATTTCGCCGCGACTGGCTTTTTCCTGGCCGAGCAGCAGGCGCAGGAAGGTTGACTTGCCGCAACCGGAGGCGCCCACCAGGGTGCAGAACTCACCCTCGGCGACGCTCAGGTTCAGGCCTTCGAGCACCACCTGGTCGGCGTATTGCTGCCAGACGTTTTTCACCGTGATGAAACTCATGCCCGCGCTCCTTCATACCAAGGGAATGCACGCAGGGTCAGGCGCTTGAGGCCCCAATCCATCAGCCAGGCAAGCAGGGTGATCCACACCACGTACGGCAGGATCACGTCCATCGCCAGGTAGCGGCGCACCAGGAAAATCCGGTAGCCGAGGCCATCGGTGGAGGCGATGGCTTCGGCGGCGATCAGGAACAGCCACGCCGAACCCAGCATCAGGCGCAGCGAGATCAGCAGGCGTGGCAGCAATTGCGGCAGCACCACCCGCAGCATCAGGGTCCAGGTCGAGGCACCGAGGGTCTGGGCCTTGATCAGCAGTTCCACGGGAATTTCCCGGGCGCGCTGTTCCAGGTCGCGGGCCAGGGCCGGTGTGATGCCGATCACGATCAGCATCACTTTCGACAACTCACCCAAACCGAAGACGATGAACAGGATCGGCAGGATCGCCAGCGGCGGCACCATCGACAGCACGGTCAGCAAGGGTGACAACGGCGCGCCGAACAACGGCAGCGTCCCGGCGGCGATGCCCAGGCACAGACCGGCCAGCGCGCTGATGCCCAGGCCGATGGCCAGGCGTCGCAGGCTGGACGCTGTGTCCTGCCAGAGCAGGTAGTCGCCAGTGCGGCTGTCGGCCACGAAGGCCAGGCGCTGCACCGCGTCGCTCATCTGTACGGCGCTGGGCAGCAGTTTGTCGTTGGGGTTATCCGCCAGGCGCTCCGCCGAGCCCATGAAGTAGGCGAACAGCAGCAGGGCGAAGGGCAGGATCACCAGCAACAGGCGGCTCGGGCGATCAGGGTGGCGATTGATCAGGCGCATGGCCAAGTCCTCTGGTTACAACTTGGCGTCGGCAGCCATCTGCACGTAACTGGGGTCGAAGCGCAGCTTGAGGTTGCCCTTGTCGCCGCTGGTCACGCCGTTGGCGAAGGCCATGCCCACCGCGCTGGTGTCTTTGGCGCCTTCACCGAGCAAGCCGTGCTGGAAGGAAAACTCGGCCACCTTGCGCATGGTTTCCGGCAGTTGTTTGCTGGTGCTGAACGCCAGGGCTTCCTGCGGGGTGGCGAACAATTTGGTGGTGTCCAGTTGCGCCTGGAAACCGGCCAGGTCGGTGCCCGAGGCTTTGGCCATGTGCTCCAGTGCGGCCTTGCCCGCGGCGTTTTTCGCATTCATCAACTCGACCACTTCGAACCAGGCGCCGGTCAGCGCCTTGCCCAGGGCCGGGTTGTCCTTGAGGGTCTGGGAGTTGACCACCATCATGTCCATGATCTCGCCGGGGATCTGGCTGGAATTGAACACCTCGGTCACCCCGGGCTGGGCCTTGATGTCCGAAAGCATCGGGTTCCAGGTGGTGACGGCGCTGACCTGATCGGTGTTGAAAGCGGCGGAGATATCGGCGTCGGAGGTGTTGACCACTTTCAGGTCTTTCTCGGTGAGGTCCACCGAATCCAGGGCCCTGGCCAGCAGGTAGTGCGACACCGAAAGCTCGACCAGATTGACATCGGTGCCCTTGAGGTCGGCGACTTTCTTGCCTTCGCCCTTGAGCACGATGCCGTCGTTGCCGTTGGAGAAGTCGCTGACGATCAGCGCAGTGCTGTCGACGCCGCCAGCGGCCGGAATGGTCAGCGCATCCATGTTGGTCATGGTGCAGCCATCGAACTGGCCGGCGGTGTACTGGTTGATCGATTCGACGTAGTCATTGAGCTGGACCACATCGATCTTGATGCCGTACTTCTTCGCCCACTTGTCGACGATGCCTTGGCTGCCGGCGTATTCCCAGGGCATCCAGCCGGCATAGATCGTCCAGCAGACGCTGAACTGGTCTTTCTGGGCGGCGGGGGACGAGAGGCTCACCAGGGCGGCGAAGGCAGCGGCGAGCAGGGCGGGTAAACGATGCTGGGACATGGTGGTTCTCCAGTTGATCAAGGGCGGACAGGAAGGCAGCGGCACCGCGAACGGTGGCTTGTCTCCCGGGCTTTTGTCCCGCCGTGTAACCTCAACTGGAGGTCGCCAACTCTCGGACCAGCCACTCGCGCTTGCGAGCCGGAACCCTAGTCAGCCATTGCAAATTGTGGTGCCGCGAACCTGTGTTGACTCCTGCACGCATTTGCTAAAGCGAGAGCCGTGCCAAGTCGGTTGAAGCGCTCTGGCATGCGGGATTGATCGACTGAAGTGCTAGCAAGGCTGCTTGCGCCTGCCTTGTGATGGTGCGTGGGTGCACCGCAATGGGACGTGCTGGCCAGCGTTAATAGATGAAAAACCTTTCATCGGCGAGATGTTTCAACGTGTTGCAGGAACGCACCAGATCTCAGATTCGAGGTCTGATCTATCGACAGTTGGAACATTTGGCTGTCGCCTGCCAGCGTCGCTGGTTTGGCTCATTCGCGGTCCAGGAGGCCGCTATGCATCGACAAATTCTTCTCATTGCCGTGTTGGGTTTGTTCCTGGGTGGTTGTGTGCCTTATTCCGATGGAGGAGCCGGTTACTACAGGTCCGAGGTCTATACCTCGCCAGCGCCTTATTACGCCGGTGGAGGCTCCTATTATTCCAACGGCGGTGGTTATTACACACCACCACGCCGGTACTACGCGCCGCCTGCCCGGTATTACCAGCCAACGCCGCGCTATTACCACCAGCCGCGGGTTTATCAACCGGCGCCACGCTATTACCAACCGGCACCTCGCTATTACCAGGCTCGCCCAGACTACCGGGCACATGGTTGGGACGGCCGTAACCGCGGCGGCTGGAACAACGATAACCGGGGTGGACGCAACAACAAGCACGGTGGTCGAGGTGACCATAACGGTCGCGGCAACCACCGCTAGTCTCATGCATTAACGCAATACCTTGTGGGAGCGGGCTTGCTCGCGAAGGCGGAGTGTCAGACAACGGTAATGTCGACTGATACTCCGCCTTCGCGAGCAAGCCCGCTCCCACATTTAGTTTCAGTAATTCGACAGATCCGCCAGTGGATGACGCCCTTCCCAGACCTTGTGAAAGTGCGCCTCCACCACCGCATCCGGCACGTTGTTGACGTCCGGCCAGTGCCAGTGGGGTTTCTGGTCCTTGTCGAGCAACCGCGCGCGCACGCCTTCGCTGAATTCGGGATGGCGACAGCAGTTGAGGCTCAGGGTGTATTCCATCTCGAAGACTTGCGCCAGCGACAGGTGGCGGGCGCGTTTGATCTGTTCCCATACCAGATGCGCGGTCAGCGGCGAGCCTTCGATCAGGTTGCGCGCCGCGCGGTTGAGCAGCGGGTCGGCGTGATCGCGCAGGGTGGCGATGGCCTTCCAGGCGCAACGCACATCACTGACATCCAGCAGTTCATCGATCTGCTGGCGGCGTGGCAGCCACTGGGCTTCGGGCATCTGCGCAACCGCCTCCTGCTGCAAGGCCTTGAGCAGGCTGTTGAGCTGCATCGGCGTCTGTTCCTGCCAGTTCAACTGCAGCAGGCCTTCGATCAGCTGTGGCTGTTGCTCATCGAGCAGGAAACGATCAGCCAGGTCCAGATCGATCGCATCGCGACCGTTCATGTGGGCACCGGTCAAGCCGAGAAACAATCCGAGCTTGCCGGGCAAGCGTGACAGGAACCAACTGGCGCCGACGTCCGGGTACAGGCCGATGGTGATCTCCGGCATGGCCAGCCGGCTGCTCGGCGTGACAATCCGGATGCTCGCCCCCTGCAAGAGCCCCATGCCGCCGCCGAGCACATAACCGTGCCCCCAGCAGATCAACGGTTTGGGATAGGTATGCAGGCTGAAGTCCAGCCGATACTCCGCGGCGAAGAAGTTGGCGGCCAGGGGTGGCACTTCGCCCGGATGGGCACGACAGGCCTCGACCAGACTGCGCACTTCACCGCCGGCGCAGAAGGCCTTGATGCCTTTGCCGCGCAGTAGGACGCAAACGATTTGCGGTTCCTTGGCCCAGGCGTCCAACCTGTCGCGCAGGGCGTTGATCATCGGCAGGGACAGGGCGTTCAACGATTGCTCGGCATCCAGGGTGGCAATGCCGATACGGGCGCCGTCAGTGCCGGTGAGTTCTTCGAAGTGCAGATTCATCGGTGACCTCGCTGGGGAATTTGAGGGGTAAGTATGATCGCTGTGTGGGAAAGTGCCGGATCTGCGTCAGATCAATTGACAAGCGTGATGGGCTTTCCTAGGGTTCGCCCCATTGTTTTTGCCGGATGTAACCATGACTGCTGACGACCGTATCAAACTCGAACCGAGCTGGAAGGAGGCACTGCGTGCCGAATTCGACCAGCCCTACATGGCAGAGTTGCGAAAATTCCTCCAGGACGAGCGGGCGGCGGGCAAGGAAATCTATCCGCCGGGCCCGATGATCTTCAACGCGCTCAATTCCACGCCGCTGGACAAGGTCAAGGTGGTCATTCTCGGCCAGGACCCCTATCACGGCCCGGGCCAGGCCCACGGCCTGTGCTTCTCGGTGCAACCGGGCGTGCCGGCGCCGCCATCGCTGGTCAATATCTATAAAGAGTTGAAGCGCGACCTGAACATCGACATCCCCAGCCACGGCTACCTGCAAAGCTGGGCCGAGCAGGGCGTGTTGATGCTCAATACCACCATGACCGTGGAGCGTGCCAACGCCAATGCGCACAAGGACAAGGGCTGGCAGTTTTTCACCGACCGGATCATTGAAGTGGTCAGCCAGCAGCAACCGCACCTGGTGTTCATGCTGTGGGGCGCCCATGCCCAGAGCAAACAGAAGCTGATCGATGCCACCAAGCACCTGGTGCTGACCTCGGTGCACCCGTCACCGCTGTCGGCCTATCGAGGTTTTCTCGGGTGCGGGCACTTCAGCCGGACCAACAAGTTTCTGGAGCAGAATGGCGAGACGCCAATCGAGTGGCGATTGCCGCCGATTTGAAAAAAGCATCGCCAGCAGGCTGGCTCCCACACTGGATCTTCAGTGTTCACACAATCAAGGTGGGAGCCAGCCTGCTGGCGATGAATTCAACGCGGTCTTTACTCTGGATTGCGGTTCCAGTACTTGAACAACGGCTCCGCCAGAAACAACACAAACAACAACCGCATCACCTGCATCGCCGTCACCAATGGCACCGACAATTGCAAGGTTTCCGCCGTCAGGCTCATCTCGGCGATCCCGCCGGGCATCATGCCCAGCGTCAGCGAACGCAAATCCAGGTGGGTCAGCGCACTCAAGCCCAGCGCCGCCGCCGTGGCGATCAGCATGGTCAGCACCGTACCGATCAACGTCCGCCCCATGAACGATGGCGCACGCCGGAAAAACTGCCGATTGAAGTGGCAGCCCAGGCCGCTGCCGATCAGCCATTGGCCGATCTGGCTGCCGCCGTTGGGCAAGCCGATGTGCAGGTCCCAACCGATGCTCACCGCTGCGCTCACCAGCAAGGGGCCGAACAACCAGGGATTGGGTTGGCGCAGGCGTTCCCAGATCCAGGCCGCCAGCGCCCCCGCCGGAAACAACAACGCCAACCAGTACCAATCGATGCTGCCCGCGTGGGAAATCGGCGCACCGTCGCCCAACAGATACTTGAACGCCGCCGGTACGCACAGCACCACCACCAGCACCCGCAGGCTTTGCCCGGCAGCCACCCGACTGAGTACCGCGCCATTGCGCGCGCCGAGGTTGACCATCTCCCCGGAGCCGCCGGGCATGCTGGAAAAAAATGCCGTGGCGCGATCTTCGCCGGTACGGCGCATCAACCACACCCCGACCACCGCCGACAGGCTGGTGACCAGGGCGCCGAAGAAGATCAGGCCGAAATGACTCAGTACTTGCTCCATCACCACCGGGGTAAAGTGCAGGCCGATGCCGATGCCGACGATCCACTGGCCACACTTGCGCCCGCCAGGGATTTCCGCCAGTTGCCAGGGTGTCAGGCAGCGCACGAGGATGATCGCCAGCAACGAGCCGACCATCCACGGCAAAGGCCAGCCGACCTGGCTGGCGAGGAAACCGCCCAGCAGGCCGACCAGCGGGGTTCCCCACCAGAGTTTGAAGGGAGACCTATCGGACATCGGCGATAACGCGTTGCGCGGCCGCGCGTTTGCGCCAGATGCGGATGATCGGCATCAACAGCATGATCGCCGTCAGGACCCAGCAACCGAACGTGATCGGGCTCGACCAGAGGATGTCCAGCGCACCGTTGGAAATCGACAGGGCGCGGCGCAGGTTCTGTTCCATCAGGCCGCCGAGGATGAACCCCAGCAAGACTGGCGACAGCGGGAAGTCCAGCTTGCGCAGGATGTAACCGAAGATGCCGATGCCGATCATCAGGAACAGGTCGAAGGTGGTGGCGTGCACCGCGTAGACGCCGATCCCGGTAATGATCGCGATCACTGGCACCAGCGCCCAGTTCGGCACGGCGAGGATACGGGTGAAGATGCGGATCATCGGGATGTTGAGGATCACCAGCATCACGTTGGCGATGAACAACGACGCGATCAGGCCCCAGACGATGTCCGGTTGCTGTTGGAACAGCAGCGGCCCTGGCGTGATGTTGTACAGCGACAGGGCACCGATCATCACCGCCGTGGTACCCGAGCCCGGAACGCCGAGGGTCAGCATCGGCACCAGCGCACCGCAGGCCGCGCCGCCGATGGCGGTTTCCGGGGCCGCGAGGCCGCGCATGTCACCCTGGCCGAAGGTGCCCTTGGCGCCCGCCATGCGTTTTTCGGTCATGTAGGCCACGGCGCTGGCCAGGGTTGCACCGGCACCGGGCAACACGCCCATGATGAAACCCAGTACGCCGCAACGGATGTTCACCACGAACACCGATGCCGCTTCCTTGAAGTTGAACATCATGCGCCCGGTGGCTTTCACCGCTTCCTGGCCGTGGTGGGTTTTCTCCAGCAGCAGGAGGATCTCGCTGATGGAGAACAGGCCCAGCACCAGCACGACGAACTGGATGCCGTCGGTCAGGTGGATGTTGTCCCCGGTGAAGCGGTACACGCCGCTGTTGGCGTCGATGCCGACCGTCGACAGGAAGAGGCCGATCAGCGCCGCGATGAAGGTTTTCAACGGTCGATCACCGGCCATGCCGCCAAGGCAGACAATCGCGAACACCATCAGCACGAAGTATTCCGCGGGGCCGAAGGCGATCGCCCATTTCGCCAGCAGCGGGGCGAACAGCACCATGCCGCAGGTGGCGATGAAGGCACCGATGAACGAGCTCCACGCCGACAGCGACAACGCCACACCGGCCAAGCCTTTGCGGGCCATCGGGTAGCCGTCGAGGGTGGTCATCACGGTGGAGGCTTCGCCCGGAATGTTCAGCAGGATCGAGCTGATCCGCCCGCCATATTCGCAACCCAGGTACACCGCCGCCAGCAGGATCAGCGCCGACTCAGGTGGCAGGCCGAGGGCGAATGCGATGGGGATCAGCAGCGCCACGCCGTTGATCGGCCCCAGGCCCGGCAACAGGCCGACCACGGTGCCGATCAGGGTGCCGCACAAGGCGGTCACCAGGTTGTACGGGCTCAGCGCGACGCCGAAGCCCTGACCCAAATAGCCAAGAGTATCCATATCAGTTCTCCAGAACGTCGAGCACGCCCAGGGGCAGCGGCACGTCCATCAACTTGTCGAACAGCAGGTAGAGGCCGACGGCCATCAGACTGATGATCACGCTGCTTGGCACCCAGCGACCGCCGTACAGACGGGCCATGGGCACGCCGATCAGGATGCTGGCGACGATGAACCCCAGGGGTTCGAAAGTGCCGGCGAACACCAGCAACAGCACCACACAGATACCGATCTTGGTCAGGGTTTCGCGATCCAGCGGCGGCTCGTCATCACTGTGCTTGATCGGTGCCGGACGGAACACCATGTACAACAGCGCCGAGCCCATCAGGCCCAGCATCAACAGCGGAAAGGCCCGAGGCCCCACCGGTTCGTAGGAAAAAGCCGCTTGATACGGCCAGGCCATCAGCGCCAGGCCGACACAGGCCAGCAACAGCACCGAAGCAAAAATGCGTTGTAAGAGCATGGGGAACTCCTGTGCCGCGGCTCCGCCAGACGGAGCCGCAGCCGCTAGACAGAGACGATCACTGGATCAGGCCGAACTCTTTGGCCAGCACTTTGTAGTCCGCTACCTGCTTTTTCACGTAGGTGTCCAGCTCCTGGCCGGTCATGGCGAACGGGAACAGTTCACGCTGATCGCGCAGCTTGGCGAACTCGGGCGAGGCCAGCAGTTTGTCGAAGGAATCTTTCCACCAGGCGTAGTCTTCATCGCTGACTTTTGGCCCGAGGTAGAAACCGCGCACCACTGGCCAGACGATGTCGTAGCCTTGCTCGCGGGCGGTCGGAATGTCTTTCATTTCCGGCTCGTCCAGGCGCTTGTCGGAGAACACTGCCAGCAGGCGCATGTCGCCGCTCTGGATGTGCGGCATGGAGTCGGAGATGTCGGTGCTGCCGACCTGGATGTGGCCGCCGAGCAGGGCGGTGGCGATTTCACCGCCGCCTTCGAGGGCGACGTAACGCAGGTCACGCGGGTTGATCCCGGCGGCCTTGGCGATCAGGGCTGTCTGCATCCAGTCCTGGCTGCCGACGGTGCCGCCGGAACCGATCACCACTTTGCTCGGATCTTTTTTCAGCGCCTGCACCAGATCGTCGAGGTTCTTGTAGGGCGAATCGCTTTTCACCGCGATGGCGCCGTAGCTGGTGCCGACGGCGGCCAGCCAGCGCACGTTGGTTTCATCGAAACGACCGAACTTGCCCTGGGCCAGGTTCAGCAGCGAACCGCTGGACCAGGCCACCAGCGTGCCGGCATCGGCCGGGCGCTGGGCGACCACTGCGTTGTAGGCCACCGCGCCGACACCGCCGGGCATGTAGGTCACGCGCATCGGCTTGGTCAGCAGCTTTTCGTTGACCAGTGCGCTCTGCGCCAGTTTGCAGGTCAGGTCGAAACCGCCGCCGGGCGAGGCCGGGGCGATGCATTCCGGGCGCTTGGGCTCAGCCATCAGTTGGCCGGCAAACAGCATGACGCTGGCGGCGAGGGCGAAACGGCGCAGTGATCCATTCATTGTTGTCTCCACGGGAGTTGTTGTTTTTGGGGATGTTTCAGATGCGGCGGTTTCGCTTCGCGCAGCCGATGACGGCGCCGGCAAGCGTAAACGATGGGGAGCGGGAAAAGGGGCGGGGCGGGCAAATCTGGCGCTGGGTGGACAGCATGGCGAAGTACCTCGTTATTGTTCTTATTGGCGAAAACGCATCGAGGCGTTTTTCGGGAGCTACATTTCAAAGCAGGATCGATGGCTGCGATCGAAACCATCCGTAACTCGACTCTAACGGTCGAACCTTTCGCTAACCTTTCATCGGGGTTTCAAGGTTTTTCGGGCTTCACAGAGGTGAATGCCGCTGTAAACTCCGCGCCAAACAATGGCGTCGACCATCCCTGAACGAGGTAATGATCCATGCGTGTCCTGCTCGTCGAAGACCATCTGCAGCTCGCCGAAAGCGTCGCCCAGGCGCTCAAGAGCACCGGCTTGACCGTGGATGTGCTGCACGACGGTGTCGCGGCCGACCTGGCGCTGGGCAGCGAGGAATACGCCATGGCGATTCTCGACGTCGGCCTGCCGCGCATGGATGGTTTCGAGGTGCTGGCGCGCCTGCGTGCCCGCGGCAAGAACCTTCCGGTGTTGATGCTCACCGCCCGCAGCGACGTCAAGGATCGGGTCCATGGCCTGAACCTGGGCGCCGACGATTACCTGGCCAAGCCTTTCGAGCTCACCGAACTCGAAGCCCGGGTCAAGGCCTTGCTGCGCCGCAGCGTGTTGGGAGGAGAGCGTCTGCAGCGCTGTGGTGTGCTGGCCTACGACCTGGAGACGCGGCGCTTCACTCTCGGTGAGGAGTTGCTGACCCTGACCTCCCGCGAGCAGGCGGTACTCGAAGCCCTGATCGCCCGTCCCGGCCGGGTGATGAGCAAGGAACAACTGGCCTCGCAGGTCTTCGGCCTGGACGAGGAGGCCAGTCCCGACGCCATCGAAATCTACGTACATCGCTTGCGCAAGAAACTCGACGGCCACCCGGTAGCCATCGTCACGTTCCGCGGTCTCGGTTATCTGCTGGAAAGTCGTGATGCATAAGGCCAGCAGCCTGCGTTGGCGGTTGCTGTGGAACCTGGCGCTGTTGCTGGTGGTATTGATGCTGGCCAGTGGCTTGAGCGCTTACTGGAACGGGCGCGAAGCGGCCGACACGGCCTATGACCGGACGTTGCTGGCCTCGGCGCGGACCATCGCCGCCGGCCTGTCCGAGCGTGATGGCAGCCTTAGCCTGGACGTGCCTTATGTGGCCCTCGACACGTTCGCCTACGACAGTGCGGGGCGGATTTTCTACCTGGTCAACGACATCAACCAGAAGCTGATTTCCGGCTACGAAAACCTGCCGGCCCCGCCACCCGGTACGCCGCGAACCGACGACTACCCTGCGCTGGCGCGTTTTTACAATGCGACTTACCAGGGGCAGAACGTGCGCGTGGTCAGCCTGCTCAAGGCGGTCAGCGAGCCGAACATGAACGGCATGGCGGAAATTCGCGTGGCGGAGACCGATGAGGCCCGCGTCAGCATGGCCCGCAGTCTGGCCGGCGATACTTTGCTGCGCCTGGGCATGCTGGCGATCGGGGCCTTGATGATCGTGTGGTTTGCGGTCAGTGCGGCGCTGCGTCCGCTGGAGCGTTTGCGCACCGCGGTGGAGGAGCGTCAGCCCGATGACCTGCGGCCGTTGCCCCTGGTCGAAGTGCAGCGCGAACTGTGGCCACTGGTGCGCGCACTCAATCATTTCACCGAGCGCCTGCGCGGGCAGTTCGAGAAACAGGCGCAATTCATCGCCGATGCCGCCCACGAACTGCGCACGCCGTTGGCGGCACTCAAGGCCCGGCTGGAATTGGGCTTGCGCTCGAGCGATGCGCAAACCTGGCGCAGTACGCTGGAAACCGCCGCCCAGGGCACGGATCGCCTGACCCACCTGGCCAATCAACTGCTCTCGCTGGCCCGGGTGGAAAACGGTGCCAGGGCGATTGCCGAGGGCGGCGCGCAATTGCTCGACCTCAGTCAGTTGGCGCGTGAGCTGGGCATGGCCATGGCGCCGCTGGCCCACAAGCGCGGCGTGGCCCTGGCGCTGGAAGCGGACGAGCCGGTCTGGTTGCGCGGCGAACCGACGCTGCTCAACGAACTGTTGAGCAACCTGGTGGATAACGCCCTGGCCCATACGCCTGCGGGTGGCAACGTGATCTTGCGGGTGTCGGCCCCGGCGGTGCTGGAGGTCGAGGATGATGGGCCGGGGATTCCCCTTGATGAGCGGGATCGGGTGTTTGAACGGTTCTACCGGCGCAATCAGCAGGTGGCGGGGTCAGGGTTGGGGTTGGCGATTGTTGGCGAAATTTGTCGTGCGCACCTGGCGCAGATCAGCCTGCATGATGGGGAGAAGGCGGGGTTGAAGGTGCGGGTGAGTTTTATGGCAGGGGAATGATGGGGCCTGTTCTGGCCATATCGCCAGCAGGCTGGCTCCCACAAGGATCTGTGGCGTTACATAAATCCCTGTGGGAGCCAGCCTGCTGGCGATGGGCGCGACGCGGTCTTCAATCAATCAATAAAACATCAACCGAGTCTCTTCCAGGTCAGCACACATCGCCTTGTTCTCCGGATCAATCCCCAGCTTGACGAAGGCCGGTACGCCAAAGGGGTCGATGCGCGCAATCGGGTGGTCAGTGCCTTTGTGGCAGTACAGGCTGGCCACCTGGACCAAGTCGACATAATCGACTCGCGCGGACTGTCGCTTGAAGTCGAGATAGAGCTGCGGCACCTGCACCAATTTTTCCGGAAACTCCCAGACCCGCAGCAGTTTATCGCCGAGCATTGGATGAATGCGGTCGATCACATGGTTGAGGCTGACCGGATCGGCCAGCAGTTCATAGTGATCTTCGGCGTACGTCAGGATCGGCAAGACCCCGATCTGGTGCACCAGCCCGCCAAGGGCCGCCTGATCGGGCTTGAGCTGGGTGTAGTTGCGGCACAGCGCATAGCTGACGCCGGCAATTTCCAGGCTTTTGCGCCAGACATCGCGCATTTTCTGTTCAACCACCGCGGAGCGGGCATGGAAAATCTGTTCCATGACCAGGCCGATGGCCAGGTTGCTGCTGTAATTGATGCCCAGGCGCGTGATCGCCGTGTGCAGATCGGTGACTTCCTGCGCCGCGCGCAGCAGTGGGCTGTTGACCACTTTGATCAGGCGTGCTGAAAGCGCGGCATCGCGGCCAATCACTTTGCTCAGGCTACCGATACTGATTTCCGGGTCTTCAGCGGCCTTGCGAATCTGCAAGGCCACTTCCGGTAACGTTGGCAGAACCAGGTCATCGTTATCGATGGCCTCAACCAAATCCTGTTGGACCTTTTCCGCCAGCTCACTCATTACGCTTCTCTAGGTGTTGCAAAAAAGTACCGCGGTTAACGCTGGATTTCGCGATCGCGGTCCAGTTCATACGGCAGGTCGAGCAAATTCAGGGCCGGGCCGTCGAGTGCGCCCAGATGAATGTCGCCGCCTTCTGCAGCTTCGGCTTGCAACACGGCCAACAGTTCAATCTGATTGGCGGCATTGGCGGCCAGCACCACTTCACCGATCGAGCTGCCGTGACTCGGGGCAAAGAGCTGGGTGCCGGGCTCTGGCAGTTCGCCGCCAGCCAGTTGCAGGCGATACAAGCGGCGCTTGAGTTTGCCGAGGTACTGCATGCGCGCGACGATTTCCTGGCCGGTGTAGCAGCCTTTCTTGAAGCTCACGCCGCCGACCGCTTGCAGATTGAGCATCTGCGGGATGAACAGCTCGCGGGTACTTGGCATCACCTGGCCGATACCGGCACGGACCTGGCCCAGCAACCATTGATTGAGTTCACCTTCAGGCAGCAGGGCGGACAGCTTGCCCTTGATGCCATCGGCCTGATCGGCGGCAACCCAGAGTTCGGCGCGTTCGGGCGAGACGCGAATGGCGATCAAACCGTCATGGCGCACCAGGCTGTCGGTCTCTGCCGGCAGTTCCAGGCCGAGGCTTTTCAATGCCTCATCGCCCTGCTCGACGCCGAAGCGAACCCAGGCAGCGCTTTCATCGGTCAGTTTGGACTTGGAAAACACCGCGTACTTCTTCAGGTCCGCCAATTGCGGTTCGAGCAACTCGCTGGCCATGGCCAGGAGTACGCCATCACCTTCGAGCAGGATGCGAAAGCTCGACTGCATCCGGCCTTTCTGCGTGCAGCGCGCGCCGAGGCTGGCCCGGTTGTCGCTCAGGTAATTGAGGTTGCAGGTCAGTTGGCCTTGCAGGAACTTGCCGGCGTCCGCGCCGCGGACCGCCAGGACACCTTCATGAGACAACGTGCAGAAAAAAGCGGAATCGGCCATGGGTCATCGCAGGGTAAAGAGTCTGGCAGACATGATAAGGGGCTGCCCCTGAAATGGGTAGTTCACAAAGGATCGTCGTGCCCGACCAAAGCCGACTGTTCGATGGGGCGCGGGGCTGTATACTTGCGGCCTATTTGAGGAGCGCTCCATGGTCGAAGATGTTGAACTGAATCGCCTCTACTGGCACAGCCGCCGCGGCATGCTTGAGCTTGACGTGTTGCTGGTGCCGTTTGTGAAAGAGGTTTATCCGCACCTCAACGAAGTGGATCGCGCCTGCTACGTCAGGCTGCTCGAATGCGAAGATCAGGACATGTTCGGCTGGTTCATGGAGCGCGCCGAATCGGAAGATCCGGAACTTCAGCGCATGGTTCGCATGATCCTGGATCGTGTCCAGCCCAAGTAACGGGTTCGAATGCCGCTGGCATGCCTCACGGCAGTTGCTGGCGGCGTACCTTTTGGCCCAGGCGTTCGCGCTGGGTTCCTTGTTCCTGCTCGCCATACCGCTCTGGGCCAGTCTGCCCGGTGCCTTGTGCTGTCTGTTGCACGGCGCCTGGGCGTTGCCTCGCCAGATTCTACTGACCCACCCACAGGCTTTTCGCGGCTTGCGTCGTGACGCCGATGGCTGGCAGCTGTGGAGTCAGGCGAAGGGGTGGCAGCCGGTGCAGTTGCGCCCGGACAGCCTGGCGTTGCCGTTGATCGTGGTGCTGCGCTTTCGTCTGCGCGGTGAGCGGCGGGTCAGGACAATCTGCGTGCCCCGGGACTCGCAGGCGGCGGATCTGCACCGACGCCTGCGGGTGCGGCTCAAGTTCACTCGGCGTAGGTGGGCGGCACCAGAATAGTGTCCATGGCGACAGGTAGCATGTTCGGGTAGTCGAGGGTGTAGTGCAGGCCGCGACTCTCCTTGCGCTCCATGGCTGACAGGATCATCAGCTCGGCCACTTGGGCCAGGTTGCGCAATTCGATCAAGTCCCTGCTGACTTTGTAGTTGCTGTAGAACTCGTCGATTTCGTCGAGCAACAGGCGCACCCGGTGCTGGGCCCGTTGCAGGCGCTTGTTGGTGCGAACGATTCCGACGTAGTCCCACATGAAGCGGCGCAATTCGTCCCAGTTGTGCGCAATGATCACGTCTTCATCGGAATCGGTCACCTGGCTGGCGTCCCAAGCCGGGAGGGCGACAGGGGCCGATACCTGTGGCAATTGCTCCAGGATGTCCGCCGCCGCCGAGCGCGCGTAGACAAAGCACTCCAGCAACGAGTTGCTGGCCATGCGGTTGGCACCGTGCAGGCCGGTGAAGCTGGTTTCGCCAATCGCGTACAGCCCTGGCACGTCTGTGCGACCTTGCTGGTCGACCATCACGCCGCCGCAGGTGTAGTGCGCCGCGGGCACCACCGGGATCGGCTGTTTGGTGATGTCGATGGAAAATTCGAGGCAGCGTTCGTATACCGTCGGGAAGTGCGTCTTGATGAAATCTTCGGACTTGTGGCTGATGTCCAGATAGACGCAGTCGACACCGAGCCGCTTCATCTCATGGTCGATGGCCCGGGCGACGATGTCCCGTGGCGCCAGTTCTGCGCGGGGGTCGAAGCGCTGCATGAAGCGTTCGCCATTGGGCAGCTTCAGGTGCGCACCTTCTCCGCGCAGGGCTTCGGTGATCAGGAAACTCTTGGCTTGCGGGTGATACAGGCAGGTGGGGTGGAACTGATTGAATTCCAGGTTCGCCACCCGGCAGCCCGAGCGCCAGGCCATGGCGATGCCATCACCGCAGGCGCCATCGGGGTTGCTGGTATAGAGGTAGACCTTGGCGGCGCCGCCGGAGGCGAGGATCACGAAACGGGCGCCGTAGGTGTCGACTTCCCCGGTGCCACGATTGAGCACGTAGGCACCCAGGCAGCGATCACCTTCAAGGCCCAGGCGCTTTTCGGTAATCAGGTCGACCGCGACCCGCTGTTCCAGCAACTCGATGTTGGGCCGTTGCTGGGCCTGGGTGAGCAGCGTCCTGAAAATCGCGGCGCCGGTGGCATCGGCGGCATGGATGATGCGCCGATGGCTGTGACCGCCTTCACGGGTGAGGTGAAACTCGAATCCACCGTCTTCCGTGCCGGACTGTTCGTCGCGGGTGAACGGCACGCCCTGGTCGATCAGCCATTGAATCGCTTCCCGGCTGTGCTCGACGGTAAAACGCACGGCATCTTCGTGACACAACCCGCCACCGGCGTTGAGGGTGTCGTCGACGTGCGACTCGACGGTGTCGGTGTCATCCAGTACGGCGGCGACCCCTCCCTGGGCCCAGAACGTCGAGCCATTGGCGAGGTCGCCTTTGCTCAATACGGCAATGCGCAAGTGACCGGGCAAGGTCAGCGCAAGGCTCAAGCCGGCAGCACCGCTGCCAATTACCAGGACATCGTGTTGAAACTGTTGGCTCATTTCAGGATTCCGCTCAAAGCGACCCGGGTCGGGGTAGGCGCCAGACATCTGGACAGGCATGCCCGGCAACCGCACAGCCCACTAGTATATAGAGGGGGGGAGCGGCACAATAGCCGAGCCGATATGGCATTGTGAAATTACTGTGACGGAAATCTGCCGACGCTTCGTCGGATGTTTTTTCCACCGGTTCGGCGACAAGCGAACTGTATCGTGGATTTAACACTCTTTTTCGCTTCAGGGTTGCACAATGTCGATTCTGTGCAGCTATAAATATTTGGAACTTTTGCCAAAGGCCCAAGATCAATAGACGGTTGCCTGAATCAAGGGACAGTGTCGGTTTCATCGCAGGATCGCGGTTGGATCCCTGGCGGTCAGACCGATGACAAGATTATTCGCGCAGCCGGGGAATCTCGAGCTGCGTTTTTCGTGCGTGCCGAATCAGAGCCCGCAGGAAACTTGCCTGGAGGGGGAGAACTTTTGCGAAAAGCCCGAGTCTATGTTTGCAAGCCCGGTCGTTTAGTAATGCAAGCCTCCTCCGAGCTTATCGAGGAGTGTTCATGCTAACCCAGGAAGAGGATCAGCAGCTGGTCGAACGCGTTCAGCGCGGCGACAAGCGTGCATTCGATCTGCTAGTGCTGAAATATCAGCACAAAATTCTCGGGTTGATCGTGCGTTTCGTGCACGACACCCATGAAGCCCAGGATGTAGCGCAGGAAGCCTTCATCAAGGCCTACCGCGCACTTGGTAATTTTCGCGGAGACAGCGCGTTTTATACGTGGCTTTACCGCATCGCCATCAACACGGCGAAGAACTATCTGGTTTCACGCGGCCGTCGGCCGCCGGATAGCGATGTCAGTTCCGAGGATGCAGAGTTCTACGATGGCGATCATGGCCTCAAGGATCTCGAGTCGCCAGAACGGGCTTTGCTGCGGGATGAGATCGAAGGCACCGTCCATCGAACCATTCAGCAACTGCCAGAAGATTTGCGTACGGCTTTAACTTTACGTGAATTCGATGGTCTGAGTTACGAGGACATTGCGAGCGTCATGCAATGTCCGGTGGGTACCGTGCGCTCCCGGATCTTCCGCGCCCGGGAGGCCATCGATAAAGCCCTGCAGCCTTTGTTGCAGGAAAACTAAAGACAGCGGCGACAGCCAAGAGAGGAACGCCATGAGTCGTGAAGCCCTGCAGGAATCGCTGTCCGCAGTGATGGATAACGAAGCGGACGAATTGGAATTGCGTCGGGTACTCAGTGCCTGTGACGATGTTGAAACCCGTGAAACCTGGGCTCGTTATCAGATCGCTCGGGCAGTGATGCACAAGGACCTGCTGCTTCCACGCCTGGACATTGCCGCGGCTGTTTCTGCTGCATTGGCCGACGAAGCCGTACCGGCAAAAGCCACCCGTGGTCCATGGCGCAGCCTGGGTCGTCTGGCCGTTGCCGCATCGGTAACCCTGGCGGTGCTGGCAGGTGTTCGTCTGTACAACCAGGACGAGATCGCAGGCGTCGAGTTGGCGCAGCAATCCACCCAACCTGGCCTGGCGGTTCCACAAGTCAAGGGCCCGGCTGTTCTGGCAGGCTACAATGAGAGTTCAGAAGCCACTGGTCCCATGGCCAATGGTGTGTTGCAAGGTCAGCCAGGCTGGAACGATCAACGTTTGCCAGGCTACTTGCGCCAACATGCTCAACAGGCTGCACTGAAAGGTACCGAGAGCGCTCTGCCTTACGCGCGTGCAGCAAGCCTGGAAAACCGTTAAGGAGGATCATGCGCGCCATACCTCTACTTACGCTTTTGCTCAGTGGCTGGTTCGTTGTTCCAGCCCACGCCGATCAGGCTCAAGATTGGTTGACCCGTCTGGGCCAGGCCGAGCAGAAGCAAAGCTTCCAAGGTACTTTTGTCTACGAGCGTAACGGTAGTTTCTCTACCCACAACATCTGGCACCGCGTCCAGGATGGCAAGGTCCGCGAGCGTTTGATCCAGCTCGACGGCTCCGCTCAGGAGGTCGTACGCATTGATGGGCATACTCAATGCGTCAGCGGCAACCTGATGGCAGGGCTGGGGGATACCTCCAACTCCACCGCTCGTGCACTCGATCCACAAAAGCTCAAGAATTGGTATGACCTTGCTGTCATCGGCAAGTCGCGCGTGGCCGGTCGCCCGGCAGTGATTGTTTCCCTGACACCCCGTGACCAGCATCGTTACGGTTTTGAACTGCATCTCGATCAGGAAACCGGCCTGCCCCTGAAGTCATTGCTGATTGATGACAAGGGCCGTCTGCTCGAGCGCTTCCAGTTCACTCGACTCGATCCCGCCACGGTTCCCACCGACAGTGACCTGCAACCGGGCGCTGACTGCAAGGCGGTCAAGCTCGACAGCGACAAGGCTTCGGCGGTCAAGGACGCCCGGGTCTGGCATTCGGACTGGTTGCCACCGGGTTTTGAACTGACCAGCAGTACGACCCGCAAGGATCCAGAGACCAAGGCCCAGGTCAACAGCCTGCTGTATGACGATGGTCTGGCGCGGTTTTCAGTGTTCCTCGAGCCCTTGAGCGGTGCAGGTACCACCGACACCCGTACGCAACTGGGCCCAACCGCCGCCGTCTCCCGGCGCTTGAGCACGCCGCAAGGCGAGATGATGGTGACTGTGGTGGGTGAGATCCCGATCGGCACCGCTGAACGGATCGCCTTGTCCATGCGCACCGACGCTACTGCAACCCAGCAGTGACTTGAAATCGAAATGTTTAGTGAGCATTTCAATTTGCAAATCCCCCCAATATTTTTTATAGGTCAGAGCCCCTCGGCTCTGGCCTTGTTTGTTGTTCCCGGAACAAAAATACCGGCGTATCTTTCCCGGTGTTCCTTGCTCCATATCGCTTAACCATGCTCGTCGTAACGGGAGCCGTATGTCGATACCACGCTTGAAGTCTTACCTCTCCATTTTTGCCACCGTGCTGGTGCTCGGTCAGGCGGCCGCTGTCCAGGCGGTCGAACTGCCTGATTTCACGCAACTGGTCGAACAGGCATCGCCTGCGGTGGTGAACATCAGTACCACGCAAAAATTGCCTGACCGCAGAGTCAACCAGCAGATGCCTGACCTCGAAGGCTTGCCGCCGATGCTGCGCGAGTTTTTCGAACGTGGCATGCCGCCACAGCAACCTCGATCCCCCCGTGGCGACCGCCAGCGCGAGGCGCAATCCCTGGGTTCGGGTTTCATCATTTCGCCTGATGGCTACATCCTGACCAACAATCATGTGATCGCCGATGCCGACGAAATCCTCGTGCGTCTGTCCGACCGCAGTGAAATGAAGGCCAAGCTGATCGGCACCGATCCGCGCTCCGACGTGGCGCTGTTGAAAATCGAAGGCAAGGATCTTCCGGTCCTGAAGCTGGGCAAATCCCAGGATCTGAAAGCCGGGCAATGGGTCGTGGCCATCGGCTCGCCGTTCGGTTTTGACCATACCGTGACCCAGGGCATCGTCAGTGCCGTCGGCCGCAGCCTGCCGAATGAAAACTACGTGCCGTTCATCCAGACCGACGTGCCGATCAACCCGGGTAACTCGGGTGGGCCGCTGTTCAACCTCAACGGTGAGGTAGTCGGTATCAACTCGCAGATCTACACCCGTTCCGGTGGTTTCATGGGCGTATCGTTCGCGATCCCTATCGACGTGGCCATGGACGTTTCCAATCAGCTCAAAAGCGGTGGCAAGGTCAGTCGCGGCTGGTTGGGTGTGGTAATCCAGGAAGTGAACAAGGACCTGGCCGAATCGTTCGGCCTGGAAAAACCAGCCGGTGCGCTGGTCGCGCAGATCCAGGATGACGGCCCGGCTGCCAAGGGCGGGCTGCTGGTAGGCGACGTGATCCTGACCATGAACGGTCAGCCGATCATCATGTCCGCCGATCTGCCACACCTGGTGGGCGCATTGAAGGCCGGCTCCAAGGCCAATCTGGAAGTGATCCGCGAAGGCAAGCGCAAGAATGTCGAGCTGACGGTTGGCGCTATCCCGGAAGAAGGCAAGGAGCTTGATGACCTGCCGCAGTCGAGCATCGAGCGCAGCAGCAACCGCCTTGGCGTCTCGGTAGTCGAACTGACGGACGAGCAGAAGAAAACCTACGACCTCAAGGGTGGCGTGCTGATCAAGGAAGTTCAGGACGGTCCTGCGTCGATGATCGGCCTGCAGCCGGGCGATATCATCACTCACCTGAACAATCAGGCGATCGGTTCGGCCAAGGAGTTCACGGACATTGCCAAGGCGTTGCCAAAGAACCGTTCGGTATCGATGCGTGTACTGCGCCAGAACCGCGCGAGCTTCATCACCTTCAAGCTGGCTGAATAACCCGCCTGTTGGTTGAATAAAAAACCGCCTCGAATGAGGCGGTTTTTTTTGTCGCTGGAAACGTCAGCCCATCATGTCCTTGATCATGCGTTCCTGCTCCATCAGCTCGCGCTGGCGGGCATCGATTCGCGACGACAGCGGGAAATTGCTGCCGGCCTTGCGCTTGGCAAAATCCAGTTGCTGGATGGCCTGGCGATAATCGCCCACCAGTGCGAAATACTCGGCGCGCGCCTGGTGCAGGCCGATGATGTTGCCCGACAGGCCGCGGGTTTCGGCTACCTGGTACCACACGTCCGGATCGTCCGGGCGCGATTTGAGCAGGCCTTCGAGGGCCTTTTCGGCATCGGCGGCGCGGTTCTGTTTCAGCAGCAGGTCGACGCGAACCTGATTCAGCGGGTAATTGCCGGGGTATTGCGTCAGCAGGCGGTCAACCCTGGACTGTGCATCCGGCAGGCGATTGTTGGTGATGTCCAGATCGACCTGGGCGAGGTTGTAGATGATCTCGTTCGGCGCCTTGGCCAGCAACTGCTTGAGGTTTTCCCGTGCTTCGTTCAGCTGTCCGCCCTTGATCTGGGCGATCGCCAGACCATAGCGCGCCACATCGCTTTTCGGGTTTTCATCCAGCAGGGCGCGGAAGCGCTTGGCGCCCAGGCCTGGGGTTTCTTCATAGATCAGCTGGACCCGGGCACGAATCAACTGATAACGCAGGGTGTCTTCGATGCCGCCCTGCGGGGCCTGCTCGGCGCGGTTGCGGGTGTCGGCGATACGCGATTCGGTCACCGGGTGAGTCAGCAGGAATTCCGGCGGCTTGGCGTCGAAGCGGTACTGACGCCCCAGGCGTTCGAACATGGTAGGCATGGAGCGGGGGTCGTAGCCTGCCTTTTCCAGATTGAGGATACCGATGCGATCGGCTTCCTGTTCGTTCTGGCGCGAGAATCGCCGTTGTTCCTGGATGGCTGCCGCCTGTGTCCCTGCAATCGCCGCAATACCGGCATCGCCGGCACCTGCCGCGGCAATCACGATACCGGCCAGCAGCGCGGCCATCATCGGTACCTGCATGCGCTGTTGGGCCTCGACGCCACGGGCGAAGTGGCGCTGCGACAAGTGAGCCAGTTCGTGGGCCAGTACCGAGGCATACTCGCCTTCGGTCTGCGCATTGAGGAACAGGCCGCCGTTGACCCCGACAATCCCGCCGGGCGCCGCGAACGCGTTGAGCTGCGGGCTGTTGATCAGGATGAATTCCAGGCGCCGGTCATTGACCTGGCTGGTCTCCACCAGGCGGTAGACGCTGGACTCGACGTAGTCCTTGAGCTGCGGGTCATTGAGCTGAGCTACCTGGCTGCGCAACAGGGCAAGCCAGGCGCGACCCAACTGATACTCCTGTTGCGGCGAGACGATGGCAGAACTGGCGTCGCCGAGTGACGGCAGGTCGTCGGCGAAGCCCGGTGAGGCAAGCAGGCAAGCGAGCGTCAGCAGGGTAGGGCGCAAAAAAGTCATGCACAAAGCCTTAGTCGACAAAGAGCTTACTGTAGCCGGACACCAGCCCTGCGACCAGATATTCTAGGCAACTCAGCCACCTGACCCGGAGTGATGCAATGATCGACGCTGTAGCCCATGACGTTGAACTGGACGCCAGTGGCCTGAATTGTCCCTTGCCGTTGCTCAAGGCCAAGATGGAACTCAATAAGATGTCCAGTGGTACGGTGCTCAAGGTCATCGCCACCGATGCAGGCTCGCAGCGTGATTTCCGCACCTTTGCCCGATTGGCCGGTCATACGCTGCTGCGTGAAGAAGATGAAGCGGGCATTTACCGTTACTGGTTGAAAAAAGCCTGAAACCAGCTGCGTTCGTTACTAAGGATTATTGATGTTCAAAGTGTTGCGCGACTGGATTCAGCGCTACTTCTCCGACGAAGAAGCCGTGGTACTGGCGGTCCTGTTGTTCCTGGCGTTCACCGCGGTGCTGACCCTGGGCGGCATGCTGGCGCCGGTGCTGGCCGGGATGGTGCTGGCCTACCTGATGCAGGGTCTGGTGGTGAGCCTGGAGCGCCTGCGGGTGCCGGGTGGCGTCGCGGTGGGGTTGGTCTTCGCGCTGTTCATGGGGCTGCTGCTGGTGTTCATCGTGGTCGTGGTGCCGTTGCTCTGGCACCAACTGATCACCCTGTTCAACGAATTGCCCGGCATGCTCGCCAAGTGGCAGACGCTGTTGCTGCTGTTGCCGGAGCGTTATCCGCACCTGGTGTCCGACGAGCAGGTGCTGCAGGCCATTGAAGTGGCGCGGGGCGAGATCGGCAAGTTCGGTCAATGGGCGCTGACGTTTTCGCTGTCGAGCCTGCCGTTGCTGGTCAATATCATGATCTACCTGGTACTGGTGCCGATCCTGGTGTTCTTCTTTCTCAAGGACCGGCAAATGATCGGCGAGTGGGTGCGCGGCTACCTGCCCCGTGAGCGGGCGCTGATCACCCGTGTCGCCCATGAAATGAACCGGCAGATCGCCAACTACATTCGTGGCAAGGTCATCGAGATTTTCATTTGCGGCGGGGTGACCTACATCGCCTTTGTCGTCCTGGAACTCAATTATGCGGCGCTGCTGGCCTTGCTGGTGGGCATTTCGGTGGTCGTGCCCTACGTCGGGGCGGTGGTGGTGACCGTGCCGGTGTTCCTGATTGCGCTGTTCCAGTGGGGCTGGAGCGATCAGTTCATCTATCTGATGGCGGTCTACGGGATCATCCAGACCCTGGACGGCAACGTGCTGGTACCACTGTTGTTCTCGGAAGCGGTGAACCTGCATCCGGTGGCGATCATCTGCGCGGTGTTGTTGTTTGGCGGGTTGTGGGGCTTCTGGGGAGTGTTCTTTGCGATTCCCCTGGCGACGCTGTTCAAGGCCGTGCTGGATGCCTGGCCGCGTAAAGAGCCGGTGGTGGCGCCGTTGCTTTGAATGCTGGCTCTGAGGGCCTCTTCGCTGGCAAGCCAGCTCCTACAATGGTCGCGCGTACCTTGTAGGAGCTGGCTTGCCAGCGAAGGCGTCAGAACAGACACCCAATTAATCAGGCTTGGTTAAGGGTCTGGGCGGCCGCCAGAACCGCATCCACATGCCCCGGCACCTTCACGCCACGCCATTGCTGACGCAACACACCGTCCTTGTCGATGAGGAACGTGCTGCGATCCACGCCCATGTATTCCTTGCCATAGAGCTTTTTCAGCTTGATCACATCAAACAGCTGGCAGAGCGCTTCTTCCTTGTCGCTGATCAGCTCGAAGGTGAAGGCCTGCTTGGCCTTGAAGTTCTCGTGAGACTTGAGGCTGTCGCGGGACACGCCGAACACTTCGGTGTTGGCCGCCTTGAAAGCGTCCAGCTGGTCGCGAAAACCCTGGCCCTGGGTGGTGCAGCCCGGTGTGCTGTCCTTGGGGTAGAAGTAGATGACTACCTGCTTGCCCTTGAGGTCGGCGAGGCGCACGGTTTGCCCGCTGGTGGCGGGTGCTTCGAAGTCGGCAACCGGTTGGTCGAGTGCAACGGCCATGAATGCTTCCTTACATTGGGTTCTGTGGACGCCACGGTTCGATCAGGGCGTCGAGGTTCAGCGCGTCGGCGAAGTCCAGGAACTGGTCACGCAACCAGCTGATCTGCACACCGGCCGGCAAGGTCACGGTAAACGTGGCATTGAGCATGGTGCCGCCGGTCTGCGGGGCCTGGTAGGTGTCACAGGTCAGGTTTTCCAGTTCGACGTTGTGGTCCATGAAGAACTGGCACAGCTCGTTGATGATGTCCGAGCGGTAGGCCGAGCTGACATAGGCTACATAGGGTAGGGCCTGGGGACGGTTCTCCAGGGCGGCGCTGCGCACCACGTTGACGGTGAAGGCGTGGCGTTTTGCCAGGGTCGGCAGGCTGCCCTCCAGGCGAGCCAGGGCGTCCCAGCTGCCGGAGATTTCGAGGACCAGCGCACTGCACTCGCCATGACGCGTCAGGCGGGAGGTGACCACGGCGCAGCGATTTTCATGGCTGGCGCGGCACAGGACGTTAGTCAGCTCCATGGGGTTGGCGCCGAGGGCACTGATGACAAGGAATTGTTCGCGAACTGTGGGGGTGGACATGCAGCATTCCTAAAGCGATGAGCGGTCGGTACTTCTATCGGCTGGTTTTGCCGGGAGCGAGCCTGCGCATGCGAACTCCCAAAGCTTCGGGCACAAGGTCGCAACGTGGCTCCAGAGTAGCAGGAGCGGGGGTGGCAACCCTGGATCGGGGGCTTGGGATGTCGAAAGTGGAGGCGCAAACCCGAAATACGAGCTTAGCAGTATCGATCAAAGTCTGAAGGGTAGCGAAAAGCGGCGCCAAGGGGAATGGCGGCAGCGCAGTACTTCGCTTGTACAAGCATCTTGGCGCCAGTACCATTACGGCTCTCTTTTTCCGGCAGGAGCGGTTGCATGATTGCGGGCAGTATGGTGGCACTGGTCACACCCATGGATGCACAAGGTCGTCTCGACTGGGACAGCCTGAGCAAACTGGTGGACTTTCACCTGCAAAACGGCACCCACGCCATCGTGGCGGTCGGCACTACAGGTGAATCGGCCACCCTTGATGTGAGCGAACACATCGAAGTGATCCGTCGCGTAGTCAAGCAGGTCAACGGTCGCATTCCGGTCATCGCCGGTACCGGCGCCAACTCGACTCGCGAGGCGATCGAGCTGACCACCAATGCGAAGACCGCCGGCGCCGACGCTTGCCTGCTGGTCACACCGTACTACAACAAGCCGACCCAGGAAGGCCTGTACCAGCACTTCAAGGCGATCGCCGAAGCCGTCGATATCCCGCAGATCCTCTACAACGTGCCAGGCCGCACCGCCTGCGACATGCTGGCCGAGACCGTGATCCGCCTGTCGAGCGTCAAGAACATCATCGGGATCAAGGAAGCCACGGGCGACCTGCAGCGCGCCAAGGCCATCATCGACGGCGTCGACAGCAACTTCCTGGTCATTTCCGGTGACGATGCCACCGCGGTCGAGCTGATCCTGCTGGGCGGCAAGGGCAATATTTCGGTGACCGCCAACGTCGCCCCGCGTGACATGGCCGACCTGTGCATTGCCGCGCTGAACGGCGAAGCCGAGAAGGCGCGCGCCATTCACCAAAAACTGATGCCACTCAATAAAACCCTGTTTATCGAGTCCAATCCAATTCCCGTGAAATGGGCGCTGCACGAGATGGGCCTGATGCCGGACGGAATCCGTCTGCCGCTCACCTGGCTCAGCGCCGAATGTCACGAACCGCTGCGGCAGGCCATGCGCCAGTCCGGCGTCCTGGTTTAATTGAGGAAGTACAACGCATGAAGCGAATGGCCGGACTCTCCGCGCTTGCCTTGATCATCTCCAGCACCAGTGGCTGTGGATGGCTGTGGGGCCCGGATGGTTATTTCCGTGACCGTGGTAGCGACTACCTGGAAGCGCAACAGACCGCACCGATGCAACTGCCACCGGATATCACCACCGCCAAGCGTCTGGATCCGCTGTTGCCGATTCCGCGCAACGTCGCCGATGACACCGCCAAGGGCGAATACATCGTGCCTCGTCCGCAGCCATTGACCGCTGCCGCCGACGCCAGTGCCTACTCGCTGCAAAAGAGCGGCGATACGCGCTCGATCCTGGCGCAGAACCCGCCAGCGGAAGCCTGGCCCGTGGCCGTACAGTTCTTCCAGGACAACGGTTTCCGCCTGGACGAACAGCGCCCTCAGACTGGCGAATTCACCACCACCTGGCAGCGTTCCGACGAACTGTCCGCAGCCATGGCCAAGCGCCTGAGCGCAGCCGGCGTCGCCTCTGACAGCGAAATCCGTGCCCGGGTACGTATCGAGCCGGGTGTGCAGCGCAATACCAGTGAGATCTACGTGGTCACCGCCGAGCGTCCTGCCGGCAGCACGGCCGACGTCGCTTTCACCAACCGTTCGGTCAACACTGGCCTGGACGCGGCACTGGTCGACGACATGCTGGCGAGCATGAGCCGCATCTCCGAGAAGGGCGGTTCGGTCTCCATGCTGGCTTCTCGCGATTTCGACGCGCCAAGCCGCATCAGCCTGAGCGAAGACGGCAGCGGCAACCCGGTGCTGAACGTCGGCACCGACCTGGATCGTGCCTGGTCGAGCGTCGGCCGTGCGCTGGAGCAGGGCGAATGGCGTGTTGAAGACATCAACCGCAGCCTGGGCCTGTACTACATCAACCTCGCTGAAAAAGCCGAGAAGAAAGACGACAAGCCCGGGTTCTTCAGCAGCCTGTTCGGCAGTGCGCCGAGCAAGGAAGAAGTCGAGTCCCGTGCCGAGCGTTATCAGGTTCGCCTGAGCAAGGTCGGCGAAAGTGTCCAGGTCACCGTCGAGAAAAACATCAACACCGTGGCGCCGGCTGACGTGGCGCGCAAAGTGTTGAGCGTGATTCAGGACAATCTGGGCTGATCACATGCGTTTTGCCGTTCTCGGCAGCGGTAGCCAAGGGAATGGCACGCTGATAGCCAGCGCTGATACGTACGTGCTGGTGGATTGTGGTTTCTCCCTGCGGGAAACCGAAAAACGCTTGCTGCGCCTGGGTGTGAACCCTGCGCAGCTGAGCGCGATACTCGTGACCCACGAACATGCCGACCACGTGCATGGCGTGGGTTTGCTGTCTCGGCGCTACAATCTGCCTGTCTACCTCAGTCGCGGCACCCTGCGCGGGATGCGCAAACCGGTCGAACCCGCGGGCTTCCTGGCCGGTGGCGAACAACTGCAGATCGGCAACCTGAGCATTGGTGTCATTGCCGTGGCCCACGATGCGCAGGAGCCGACGCAATACGTGTTCAGTGACGGTGAGCGGCGCTTCGGCCTGTTGACCGACCTGGGCTCGTATTGCGACAAGGTGCTGGAAGGCTATCGCGACCTCGATGCATTGATGATCGAGGCCAACCATTGCCGGGACATGCTGGCTCGCGGTCATTACCCCTACTTTCTCAAGCAGCGGGTGGGCGGTGAGCTGGGACATTTGAACAACCATCAGGCGGCATTCCTGGTGTCCGAGTTGGGCTGGAAAGACCTGCAACACCTGGTCCTGGCCCATCTGAGCAGCAAGAACAACCTGCCGCGGCTGGCCCGGCAATGTTTTGTCGACACCCTCGGGTGCGACCCGGACTGGCTGCAACTGGCCGATCAAGATTCAGGGCTCGACTGGCGACACATCGCCTAGCCCACCTACTTAGCAAGCGGAGCCCATCATGGAAAAACGTGAAGAACTCTACCGCGGCAAAGCCAAATCGGTTTACAAGACCGACGACGCCAACCGCTTGATCCTGCTGTTTCGCAACGACACTTCGGCGTTCGACGGCAAGCGCATCGAACAGCTCGACCGCAAAGGCATGGTGAACAACAAGTTCAACGCCTTCATCATGCAGAAACTCGAAGAAGCCGGCGTACCGACCCAATTCGACAAACTGCTGGGCGACAACGAATGCCTGGTGAAGAAGCTCGACATGATCCCGGTCGAGTGCGTCGTGCGTAACTACGCCGCCGGCAGCCTGGTCAAGCGCCTGGGCGTTGAAGAAGGCATGAAGCTCAACCCTTACACCTTCGAACTGTTCCTGAAGGACGACGCCAAGGGCGACCCGTTCATCAACGAATCCCACGTCGTGGCCTTCGGTTGGGGCACTGCCGAGCAACTGGCGCGCATGAAGGAACTGTCGCTCAAGGTCAACGAAGTCCTGAGCAAACTGTTCGACGACGCCGGCCTGCTGCTGGTCGACTTCAAACTGGAATTCGGCGTGTTCCACGACGGCTCCATCGTCCTGGGCGACGAATTCAGCCCGGACGGCTGCCGCCTGTGGGACAAGGCCACCAAGAAGAAAATGGACAAGGACCGCTTCCGCCAGGGCCTCGGTGACGTCATCGAAGCCTACGAAGAAGTCGCCAATCGTCTGGGTGTACCGCTTTAATCGACGCAAGCATCTGATAGCACAGAAAAAATTTTCGAAAGAGGGTTTGCTTTCGGCAAAAGTGTTGTTATGATGCGCGCCGTTGGAGAGATGCCAGAGTGGCCGAATGGGACGGATTCGAAATCCGTTGTACCTTCACCGGTACCTAGGGTTCGAATCCCTATCTCTCCGCCATTACATGGAAAAAGCCCCGTAGCTGAAAAGTTACGGGGCTTTTTTGTTTGCGCAAAAAACTGTCAGGTTTTTATTCGCACGGGGTGCGCAGGACGAATCAGTTACCCATGGTGGCGTGGGTGATGATTTCGTTCTCGACCAGCAGGTTGATCCGTGCAGGGTTGTAGTCCTTGGTCATGATGAACCCGTTGCCCCGCGGTCGTACTGCCAGGCCGGTCTTGTTGGCGAGTTCTTCGCGTAGCTCCTCGGTGTATTGCCGGCCGATGTACTGATTGGCAGTGTCCAGGTGTTGTTTCAAATCCATGGTCATGAATTGCTTCCTTGCGATAATTGAAATAGGTGTGTGTGTTCCCGTCATCCGCGTGGGATGACGTAGCGGATTGTGGAATAACTGTGTTTGTTTATCACCCGTTGGACTGTATCGCGATGTTTGGCTTCTATGTTCGCAGGGCGGGGAAGTTGATGTTAATTGTTTTTGCGAAAGACCCTGTTTCAAATGTCTCCAGTAAACTTTGAGAGCAGGATTTATAATTGATGGTAGTGGGCAGTGAGGAGATTGTTGCGCACAAAGCTGCAGAATATTCCTACGCAATATCTAATGATTTCCTACAATTACAAAGAGGTCAAATATGCTCAGGAGCATTGCCGCTGCCATCCTGGTTGTTTCCGCTCCCGCGTGGGCTGCCCAGGCCCCTGCGTCCTTTACCGGTACCGATTATAGTGGGCGCTATGAATGTATTGGCAAGGACAGCCATATTGGGGGATTTAAAGGGGTGGTCGACATGACACTCAATGCCGAACAGAGTACCGGGAAGTATGGCGCTTATAACTTTGTACTGACGCTGGAGGACAAGTCCAGGTATGACGGATTCGCTGCCGGCACGTCCGACTCGCTGGCCATTTATTTTGCGCATACCGATCCGTCATTGAAGGATTATGGAGTCGGTGTTGCACAGGTTGTTTCAACGCCGGAGGGGAAAGTGTCGTTCACCAAGTATTATTATGGTCCTGAATACAGTGGCGGCGGTCACGGTATGGAGCATTGCGTTAAAAGCTGAATTGATCGAGCAAGTCGGTGAAGCTGCTCGTCAAGAGCAGCTTCCTGTTGCCCGGGCAGTCTTACGGCTGCGAGTGGCCCAGTTTTCTCTTGATCAAGTCGTAGACGTCCTTGTGGGTTGAGTTGTGCAGGGATTTGTCCTGGCAGGCCGATGCCAGGAAGTTTTTCACTTCGTCCCTGGCGTGAGGATAAAGCCCGGCGACGTAGTCGGCTTCATGCGCTTGGGTGCAGTTGAAGTGCTTGTCGTCTTTCGCTTTGTCTCTAGCCATTGAAACTCTCCTGTTGTGTTCGAAGGTTATAGGTCCGGGCCGGTTTTGCCCGAAGCCCCCTGAGCTTAGGGGCGCGAGGCTGTACCGCCAGGGGTGCGACGAAATCAGGAAGGGGCTGTAGGACCCGTCGCGTGAGCCTGTTGGCATTAAACACAAATCACTTGAGGCATTCGTTCAGTCGCATAGACGCCGATTGTTACATCTCCCTAAACTGTCGATAGTTTTACAGCGCGGGGTCAATGGATGAATCGCAACGAACTACGCAAGGCCGACATCAACCTGATGGTGGTGTTTGAAACGCTGATGCTCGAACGCAATGTCACCAAGGTGGCGAAGAAGCTGTTTCTCGGTCAGCCGACCATCAGTTCGGCGCTCAATCGCTTGCGTACCATGTTCAACGATCCGTTGTTCATCCGCGTCGGGCATCGCATGGAGCCGACGGCGCGGGCTGAAGAGATCTTTCGGCATCTGTCGCCGGCGCTGGATTCGTTGTCGGTGGCGTTGAGCCTGACCCATGATTTCGACCCGAGCAGCAGCACCATGACCTTTCGCATCGGGATGTCGGACGATGTCGAGTTCGGCCTGTTGCCGCCGTTGCTGCGGGCGCTGCGCCAGGAAGCGCCGAAGGTGGTGTTCGTGGTGCAGAATGTCGACTACTGGCGCATTCCCGACTTGCTGGCGTCTGGCGACATCACGGTTGGCGTCACCCAGACCCGCGGCCTGCCAGCCAACGCCAAGCGCAAGTTGTTGCGGCACATCCGTCCCAGCGTTTTACGCGCCGACGCCAGCGATACACCGCTGACGCTCGATGAGTACTGCTCGCGCCCCCATGTGTTGGTGTCGCATATCGCCAACGTCAGTGGTTTCGCTGACGAGTGGCTGTCAGCAATCGGCCGCACGCGCCAGGTGGTGCTCTCGGTGCCGCAATACAGTTCGTTGCCAGCCTTGCTCGCCGGGACCGACCTGATTGCCAGCCTACCGGATTACACGGCAGAGGCCATGGCGGCGTCCGGTCAGGTGTTCATGGAACCGTTTCCGTTCAGTACGCCGACCCTCGAGTTGTCCATGGTCTGGCTCAGCCATGTCGACAGCGACCCTGCCGAGCGCTGGTTGCGCTCACGACTCGAAGCGTTCATGGGCGAGCGAAATCTGTTGTCGCTGCCCCATTGACCAAGGCAGCGCTATGCTATGAACTTTTCCACCAACCTACAGGAGTTACGCCATGCCTCACCTGCACCTGGAATACACCGCCAACCTGCCTGATCTGAACGCTGACGTGGCGTTGATGCGTATGAACAATGTGCTGGTGGGCTCCGGTCAATTCGGTGCCGAATTCGACATCAAGAGTCGCGCGGTGAAGCTCCAGACGTTCAAGGTCGGCACGGCATTGGCCGAGCGGGCGTTTGTGCATGTGAAACTGGCCGTGCTGAGCGGTCGCTCCGCGGAGATCAAGAAGCAGCTGTCCGACAGCCTGCTGGCCGTGGTCAAGGATCTGTGCGAATGGCCGACGGGAGTGGAGGTGCAGTTGTGCGTGGAGATTCTCGACATCGATCGCGAATCCTATGCCAAGACTACCGTCGGCGTCTGAGTTTCAGGCCGTGTCCAGTTCGGCGCAGGCCGCGATCACTTGCTCACGTAACCAGATGTTCGCGCTGTCCTGATCGGCGCCCTGGCTCCACTGCATGTCGAGGGTGAAACCCGGCAGGCCATTGGGCGCTTCACGGCGCTCGAAGACGGTGTCATCGGCCAGCAATTGCTGGATGCGCCGGGGCAGGGTGAGGATGAAGTCGGTGCCGCTGATCATCTTCAGGGCTGCGCCGTAGCTGTTGGCCCGTGCGACGATCTGGCGTTGGCGGGTTTGTTGCGCCAACCAGCCGTCGACCATGTTGCTGGTGGAGGTCCAGGGCGTCGGGAACACATGACGGCGCTCGATGAAGGTTTGCAGGCTCAGGCGTGGTTGCGACGGGGTGGCGCCTTTGTCGAAGACGCAGACGAAATCGTCTTCCAGCAGTGTGCGCACCTTGAAGTCGGCGTGGCTTCGATGAAAGTCCGGACCGAAACCTATCGCCAGATCCAGGCTGCCATCACGCAGTGCCTGGGCCGGGATGTCGGTCTCGAGCTTATGCACATTGACCACCACCGCAAGCTCGGCGCACGCGAAGCGCTTCAACAGGCGCGGCAGCACCAGTTGCTCGAAGTATTCCGGAGCGCAGAGGTTGAAAATCGTTGGTTGTTGGGTGGGGTCGAACTTTGAGGCACTGGCGTGGCACAGGTTGATGCTGTCGAGGATCTTCAGCACGTGGGGGTACATGCCGTCGGTCTTGTAGGTGGGGCGCATCCCGGTGCGGGTATTGATGAACAATTCGTCGTCAAACACTGCGCGCAGTTTTTTCAGGCAGTAGCTCACGGTGGACTGGCTGACGCACAGCGTCTCGGAAACGCCGGAGACGCTGTTTTGCTCGTACACGGCGACGAACACCATCAAGTCCTGCATGTCGAGCTTTCGTAGCACGTTGCTGTTCAGCATCCTTTCTGGCTCATGTGCAAACTTGAGCGAATGATCCTAGCGCAATGAAGGCAACAGGAGAATGTACTGCAAGCATTCGGAGTCAGTGCATGTGCCTGGCGTAATGCCGTGGGTCGAAGCGCAAGGCCATCAGGATCATCAGCGCCATGACCCCGGTGAGTGACCACCAGGCCCATTCGAAACTGCCGAGCCGGTCACGGATCATCCCGGCCGCCAGCGGCGAGAGACCTGCGATCAGGTAGCCGATGCCTTGCACGAATGCCGTGAGCCCACCCGCTTGCCGAGGCTCGTCCAGGTGATCCAGCGACACGATCAGGCTCATCGGGAACAGCCCGCCGATTCCCAGCCCCAACAGGCACGGCCACAGGAGGCCGAGGTTTCCCGGGCTGAGAATCAACCCGCAAAAACCGACCATGATCAGCGCCAGCAACACCACCAGCACGAGGCGTCGATCACGGCTGCGGTTGGCAATGGCCGGAACCAGCAGGCCGGACAACACCTCCATGGCGGTCAGGAAGCCAAGCAACAATCCGGCATCCTGTTCGCTCCAGCCCTTTTCCACGTAGTACGGCGCCAACCAGGCCAGCACGCAGGTGTAGGACGCCGTGCCCAGGCCGAAAAACGCCGCGAGCATCCAGGCGCGAGGATGGCTGAAGAAGGAGCGGTGGCTGGTTGAACCCGGCGTCGGTGCCCCCACGCGTTGACTGCACCAGAACAGCAGCGCGAGCACGGCCAGCACCGCCCAGATGGCCAGGCCCATGCGCCAACTGCCTGTGTGGAGCATCACCAGGGGGGAGAAAGAGGCGGCAATGGCGGCACCACCCATGATCGACGTGACGTAGAGCCCCATGCACAAGGCCACGTTGTCGCTAAAGCGGGATTTGATCAGCGTCGGCATCAGCGCCTGGATCAGCGCGATACCGATGCCGGCCAATACGGCACTGAGGATCAGTTCCAGCGCCGAATCGAGGAACAATCGCGATGCAGTGGCCAGGCCGATGACCAGCAGCGACAACACCACCGTGCGGCGCTCGCCAAGGCGTTGGCTGATCGCCAGTCCAAAGAACATCGCCAGCCCCATGGTCATGACCGGCAGCAGGGTCAGCAGCGAGGCGAGACTGAAACTGAGCGGGATGTCGCCGCGAATCGCCGACAGCAAAGGACCGACTGCAGCCATGGAGGGCCGCAGATTCAGGGCGACCAGCAGGATGCTGGCCATCAACCACAGGGCAGGGCGAGAAGTAGCGCGAATGTTTTCCATGATCGGACCTTGATGAATCAGGGGCCGATTAGGCGCGAGTGATTCGCAGGCGGCAAATCAGAAAATCCCGGGCCTTATCGGGAAATTAAATACTGCTGCGATGAGACCTCTTCAGATGTTCGGACCTTAGCTCTTGCTGAACCGAAACTGAACCATTCTCAAATAAGCGGAAAGTTTCATCGAGTGTAGGAGAGGCAACTAATCGTTGGCTTCTTTTTCACGAAAAATTGATGGTCGGCTACCTACAGTTAGTGTCGCCGCGATAAATGAAATTTTCACATTTGTTGACGGCACTTCTTTTCAGGAACAGCCGAAAATCATGTTGAAGATTAAAGCCGTGCACCCGGAATGGGTGACACTGATTGCTAGCGCCTTTTTACTGACCGCCTTCAATGTTGTCTTGTGGCAGCACCTCTTCGATATCACCACGGCTGACGGTAAAGGCATCGTCCTGCGCGTGGCGTTCGGGGCGATGATCCTTGCGGCCTTCAACATTGTCCTGACCTTGCTGGCTTTCCGGCCGGTGCTCAAACCCCTGCTTACCCTGCTGTTCATGATCAGTGCCGGCGTCGCTTATTTCATGGGCCAATACGGTGTCCTGATCGACATTGGCATGTTGCGCAACTTCGCTCAAACCAATGCCACGGAAGTGCGCGACTTATTGTCTTTGAAGTTGCTGGCTTATATTGTTTTTCTTGGTGTGCTGCCGTCCTGGTTGTTGTGGAAAACGCCGGTTAATTACCGCCGCTGGCATCGGGAGTTATTAAGCAAGGCACTGGTGACTGTTGCCTCGGCGGCGGTCATTGGTGGTGTTGCACTGGTTAACTATCAGGGCCTGTCTTCATTGTTTCGCAATCACCACGAACTGCGCCTGATGGTGGTTCCGAGCAACTATATTGGTGCCTCCGCCGGTTACTTGCGCGAGCAGGTCGCCTCGGCACGCCAGCCCTTTGTCAAAGTCGGTGAAGATGCCCGGCGCGATTCTGCCTGGCAATCCCATGCTCGCAAGTCGCTGACGGTCCTGGTGGTGGGGGAGAGTGCCCGGGCAGAGAACTTCGGCATTCTGGGCTACAACCGCGACACCACACCGATGCTGGGTAAGGAAGCCGGGCTCATCGCCTTTACCGACGTGAAGTCATGCGGCACTGAAACAGCGGTGTCGGTGCCCTGCATGTTTTCCAACATGGGACGCAAGGATTACAACGCGAGCAAGGCCAGGAACGAAGAAGGCCTGCTGGATGTGCTCAAGCGTGCCGGTCTCGACGTGATCTGGCGTGACAACCAGTCTGGCTGCAAGGGGACTTGCGATCGGGTCACCCTCGACGACCTCAGCAACCTGAAAAACCCGGTGTTGTGCGCCAACAGTGAATGCCGCGATGAAATCCTCCTGCAAGGCCTGCAGCATTTTATCGACACCCTGGATAAGGACACGGTACTGGTACTACACCAGATGGGCAGTCACGGTCCGGAGTACTACAAACGTTATCCAAAGGAATTCGAACGCTTTACTCCGGTTTGCAAGAGCAATGCACTGAACAACTGCAGCCGCGAAAGCATCATCAACGGCTACGACAACACCCTGGTGTACACCGACCATGTGTTGTCGACCCTGATCGATCTGCTGCGCAGCAACCAGGACAAAGTCGATACCGCGATGCTGTATCTGTCGGACCACGGCGAATCCCTGGGCGAATACAACCTGTTCCTGCATGGCACGCCTTACATGCTTGCACCGGATCAACAGAAACATGTGGCGATGCTGGCCTGGTTCTCCGACAGCTATCAGAAGTCGTTCTCGGTGGACACCCATTGCCTGCAACTGAGTCGTGAAAAGCCCTTGAGCCAGGACAACCTGTTCCATTCGATGCTGGGGCTGCTGGAGGTCAACAGCCAAGTTTATAACCAGGACCTGGATATGTTTGCCGGGTGCCGCAGAGCCGCAATCGATGGCGTGCTGGCCAAGGGGTGAGAGTTTAGATGGCTGGGAAAGGTCGGTTAGGCCTTGTTTGCCGGACTATTCTTACGATCAGGAAGGCATTTTCGCTAAAGCTCTTGTTCAGTGAATGCGCGGAAATCGTCGAGGGCGATATATACTGCGCGCCATTCTTCAAGGGAGAGCCGTGTGGCCATCGATATTCACTGGATTCGCGACAACGATAGCCTCGGTCGGTTTTGCACCGAGTGGCAGCAGCTGCCGTTCGTTGCCCTCGACACCGAATTCATGCGGGTCGACACCTTCTATCCGATCGCAGGCCTGCTGCAGGTCGGCGATGGCGAACGTGCCTACCTGATCGATCCGCTGACCATCGACAACTGGCAGCCATTGGCCGCCTTGCTGGAAAATCCGGCGGTGGTCAAGGTTGTCCATGCGTGCAGCGAAGACCTCGAAGTCCTGCTGCGCCTGACCGGTAGCCTGCCGGCGCCGCTGTTCGATACCCAACTGGCCGCCGCTTACCTGAACCTGGGTTTCTCCATGGGCTATTCGCGGCTGGTGCAGGAAGTGCTGGGCATCGACCTGCCCAAGGGCGAAACCCGTTCCGACTGGCTGCAACGTCCGCTTTCCGAAACCCAGATCAGCTATGCCGCCGAAGACGCCGTGCACCTGGCGGAAGTCTTCGTCAAGTTGCGCCCGCAACTCTCGGACGACAAATACGCCTGGGTCCTGGAAGACGGAGCGGAGCTGGTGGCCAACCTGCGCCGCGAGATCGACCCGTACGAGGTCTATCGCGACGCCAAGCTGGCCTGGAAGCTGTCCCGCGCGCAACTCGCCGTGTTGCGTGAGCTGTGCGCCTGGCGCGAGCAGGAGGCGCGTGCCCGCGACCTGCCGCGCAACCGCATCATCCGCGAGCATTCGCTGTGGCCGTTGGCGCGCACCCAGCCGGACAACCTCGGTGCACTGGCGAAAATCGAAGACATGCACCCGCGTACCGTGCGTCAGGACGGCGAGTTTCTGCTTGATCTGATCAAGCGCTCTGGCAGTGTGTCGCCGGAGCAATGGCCGCCCGCCGTGCCTGAACCGTTGCCGGTGGACGCCGCCGCGCTGCTCAAGCGGCTCAAGGCCATCGGCCAGGCCGAGGGCGAACGCCTGAACATCGCGCCTGAGGTGATGCTGCGCAAGAAAACCCTGGAAGCGCTGCTCAAGAGCGGCTTCCCCAATGGTCCCTACCAATTGCCTGATTCATTGCGTGGCTGGCGCCGCGAATTGATGGGCCAGGCGCTGCTCGACAGCCTGGCCACCGCCGGAGAACAGCCTTGAAACGTATTTGCTCGATCTACCGTAGTTCGAAGAAAAACGAGATGTACCTCTATGTGCTCAAGAGCGATGCCCTGGAGCGTGTACCGGAACCCTTGATGGCCGCCTTCGGCAAAGCTATCCACGCGTTCGACCTGGTGTTGAGCCCCGAGCGCAAATTGTCGCGCGAGGACATCACCGTCGTGCTGGATAACCTCGAAAAGCAGGGCTACCACCTGCAAATGCCGCCGGCGGAAGAGGAATACATCGAACACTTGCCGGAAGAATTGCTGCGACGCAACGATCCCATGTGATCGACAGACGGGCTTCGGTTCGAAGCCTTGATCAACACTGGAATGATTTTGGCGATGGCCGCACGGACGGAGCAGGACTCTGTCGGCGGCCGTCTGCACTGTTTTTCGAAAGGTTTGAAGCATGCGCGTCCTGATTGCTGAACACGACCACCCGGTGTACGCCCGACTGTTGCAAGAGACGGCGCCTGATGTGGAAGTACTGACCAGCGGCGATTCCGCCGAACTGGCACGCCTGGCGGCCGATTGCCCGGTCTGGCTCGGCCAGCCCGACTTGCTGGCGACCCTGCTGCGTCAGGGCCATCAGCCGCAATGGCTGCAGTCGACCTGGGCGGGCATCACGCCGCTGCTGGCCGACGGCTTGCCTCGGCACTATCGCCTGACCCGCGCGGTGGGGATTTTCGGTCAGGTCATGGCCGAATACGTGCTCACCTACATGCTCGGCCACGAACGTGAAGTGCTGGCGCGGCTGGTCAGCCAGGTCGAGCGCAAATGGGACAGTCGTCATGGCCAGAGCCTGGCGGGGCGCAAGGTATTGATCGTCGGCACCGGTGATATCGGGCAGACGGTGGCGCAGTTCCTCGTGCCTTTTGGTGTGCAGTTGTATGGCATCGCCAGTGAGGCCCGTGAGCAGGCCCCCTTTATCGAAGTCGGTTCGCTGGCGGATCTGCCACGCTTGGTCGGTGAAGTGGATTATGTGGTCAACCTGCTGCCAAATACACCGAACACCCACGATATCTACGATGCGGCGCTGTTCAAGCAGTTCAAGCCGAGCGGCTTGTTCATCAACGTCGGGCGCGGTGTGGCGGTGGTGGATGCGGATCTGGTGGAAGCCTTGAAGGAAGGCCATCTGGTGGGCGCCGTGATCGACGTCTGTCGCCAGGAGCCGCTGCCGCAACGTCATCCGTTCTGGACGGCCTTTGGCCTGCTGCTGACGGGCCACAGCTCGGCGCCCACCTCACCGTCGCTGATGGTGGAGCTGTTTGTCGCGAACCTGCGGGCGTATCAGGCGGGTGAAGCGTTGCGCGGGGAAGTGGATTTCAATCGCGGATACTGAGTTGACGCTAAACCTGTAGGAGCCGAGCTTGCTCGCGAAGAGGCCATCACATTCAACATCATCGTTGACTGTGACACCGCTATCGCGAGCAAGCTCGGCTCCTACAGTAGATATGCGTTGTGGCTTAGAGGGTGAAGTCGCCTTCAGCCGCCAACTCGCTCAGCGGACGCCGCGGGCTCGGCTCTTCACGCGCCTGCAGGTAATCCGCCAGCGTCGCTTTATCCCCCAATTTGCCCACGGCCACGGCCGCATGCAGGGCGTAGCCTTCAGGAATGTTCAGCTCCTTGCGGGTCAGTTCCTGATCGAAACCGGCCATGCCGTGGGTGTGCCAGCCGCTGATGCTGGCTTGCAGCGCCAGGTGGCCCCAGGCGGAACCGGTGTCGAAGGTGTGCCACAGCGCCGGGGTCTCTTCGCTGGCGCCAGGCGCGGTGAAGGTGGTTTTCGAGATCACGATCACCAGTGCCGAGGCGTGTTGCGCCCAGCTGCGGTTGAATTCATTCAGCAGGCCCAGGTAACGCTCCCAGTTCGGCGTATCGCGACGCGCATAGAGAAACCGCCAAGGCTGCGAGTTGTACGCCGACGGTGCCCAGCGCGCGGCTTCGAAGAAGCTCAGCAGGGTTTCTTCAGGAATGCTTTCGCCGGTGAAGGCGCGGGGCGACCAGCGATCGGTGAACTGAGGGTGAATGACATAATCGGCAACGCGTGGGTTGGCACTCATCAAGAGATTCCTGGCTACGTTTGAAAGTGGGAGCGACGCAAAACCCTACTTGGCGGCGCGATAACTGACAAGCGTGTTCTACCGGCAGTCGCCAATGCTTGGCCCGCGGGGCTGCGGGCACTAGACTGGCGGCCTTTTCACCACCTGATGTCGATGCTCGAACCATGGCCGCCAAAGTAGAACCGTTCTGGATACGCAAAACCCTCGATCAACTTGATCAGCAGGAATGGGAATCGCTGTGCGACGGCTGTGGCCTGTGCTGCCTGCAAAAGCTCGAGGACGAAGACGACAACAGCGTCTATTACACGCGCATCGCTTGCAAACTGCTGGACCTGAAAACCTGCCAGTGCAGCGATTACCCCAACCGTCGCGCCTCGGTGCCGGATTGCATCCAGCTCACACCGGGCAAGGCCGACGAGTTCAAATGGCTGCCACCGACCTGTGGCTATCGCCTGGTCAGCGAGGGCAAGGACCTGCCGCTGTGGCATCACCTGGTGTGCGGTGATCGCGACGCGGTGCACCACGAACGTATTTCCCAGTCCGGGCGCATGCTCGCCGAAGGCAGCGTGGCCGAAGAGGATTGGGAAGACCATCTGATTTTCCGCGCAGGTTAAGCGCAGCGCAGTTCAAGATTTCACGAAGGAGTGTGTATGGCTGTGGGATGGCGGCGGGCGCTGGTCGTTGGGTTGTGCGCCCTGAGCGCGCCCGTGTGGGCGGCGAAGAAAGTCGATCTGGATTACCACGTGCGCCTGTTGCCGCAAAGCGACCAGGCTGAAGTACGCCTGACCCTGGCCCAGGGCGCGGCGGTCCGCAGCCTGGATTTCGACCTCGGCGACGGCAGTCACTACAGCGATTTCAAGGCCGACGGCCAATGGCAGCTGACCGAGGGCAAGCCGGCCCGCGGCGTGTGGCGCCCGGCGGCCGAAAAGGCCAGCCTGACCTGGCGGGTAAAGATCAGTCACGGGCGCAAGAGCGGCAGCTTCGACACCCGCATGACCCCGACCTGGGCACTGATGCGCGGTGACGATCTGGTGCCGCCAGCCAGGCTCGATCAGCAGGACGGCATCGAGCTGGTTTCACGCCTTGAATTCGAGTTGCCCACTGGCTGGCAAAGCGTCGAAACCGCCTGGCCGCGCATCGGCAAGAACAAGTTCCGCATCGATAACGTTTCCCGGCTGTTCGACCGGCCCACAGGCTGGATGCTCGCCGGGCATCTCGGCAGCCGTCGCACCCGCTTGGGCGAAACCGAAGTCACCGTCGCTTCACCGCGTGGCCAGGGCATGCGGCGCATGGATGTGCTGACGCTGCTGACGTTTGTCTGGCCCCAGGTACAGGCGGTGTTTCCTCGTCACCCGACCAAGTTGCTGATTGTCGGCGCCAACGATCCGATGTGGCGCGGCAGCCTGTCGGCGCACGAATCGATCTACCTGAATAGTCGCCTGCCGCTGGTCAGCGAAAGCGGGACCAGCCCGGTTGTGCGCGAGTTGGCCCAGGTGTTCGGGCGAATCAACGATCAGCAGCGCAGCGACTGGATCAGTGAAGGTTTTGCCGAATACTACGCCATCGAACTGGTGCGCCGGGCCGGTGGCATGAGTGATGAGCGGTATGAGGGCTTGCACGGGAAGCTGGTCAAGGACAGCCAGAAAGTCACCAGCTTGCGCGGCGAGCAGATCAGTGCGGCGCAGGTGGCCAAGGCGGTGTTGTTGCTACAGGAACTGGATCGCGAGATTCGCCTGAAGACGCGCAACAAGCGTTCGCTGGATGATGTGCTGCGCGGGGCGATGCATCTGGGGAGCATTGATACCAAGGAATTCGTACAGCTCAGTGAGAGCGTGCTTGGTGAGTCTTCCAAGGTCCTGGACACCGGGTTGCTTCAGTAACACCGCCATCGCCAGCAGGCTGGCTCCCACAGTGATCTTCGCTGTTCACACAATCTGCGCAACAAAGAAGATCCCCTGTGGGAGCCAGCCTGCTGGCGATGAGGCCATAAGCCTTAGCGCAAATTCCCGATCAAACCCCGGTTTTAGGCGACTTCAAGGAATCGTTGCCGGTGACGGTCGCGGTGTTGGTCGCTGCCTCGGCATTGGCTTTCAGCCGGTTCAACTCTTCGCCCGCGCGCTGAATCTTCGCCCGCACGTTGTTCATGTCCTGGCGGCTTTTTTCCAGCAGGCTTTTCGCCGAGCTGTGGCCGGTGATGCCGCGGGCCAGGGCCACGCCGCCGATGGCCACCTGAATCAGGCCGAACAGGCCGCCACGACGCAAGCCCTTGCCGACCATGACCACGCCACCCGCCAATGAACCGATGCGTTCCCAGCCATGGACATTCTGCTCGGAAGGGGTCTGGAACGGGGTGGATTCGATGCGCTCTACGCGTTTGAGTTCGCTCATGATCTGACTCCAGGCTTGAGTAGTGGATAGATAAGCTGACTGCCGGAGCAGGCCACTTGTTCCATCGGATGTGCGGCGATTCAGCGGAATTTCGGCCCCGAGCGAGTGTTGAGGCCCTTGGCCATGCGGTCGTAGAGCACGACGTTGACCGTGGCAGCGAGGTTCATGCAGCCGGTGGTCGGGATGTAGACCACGTCTTCGCACCAGTCACGGATCTCTTTATCCAGCGAGCCGTCTTCCGGGCCGAAGATGTAGAGCGCGCGGTCCGGGTGGGTGTACTCCGGCAACGGGCGGGCGCCGTCGACCAGTTCCACGGCAACGGGAACACAGTTGAGGGGCAGGATTTTCTTCAGGTCGTCGATGCCGATCAGCGGGATGTCGTAGTGGACGCGCTTGGTATCGGTGACGAAGTCGGCGGCGCGTTCATAACGTTTGCCGGTGTAGAACACCGACGCCACGCCGTAACAGCCAGCGGCGCGCATCACCGAACCGACGTTCTCCGGTGATTTGGGGTTATACAAACCAATGCAGCTGTACCGTTTGTCTGCCACGAGCGAAGCGCCTTTCAGGAAAAAGCGCGATTATACGGGGATTGAGGAGCTGCGGTCAGATTGGAGATTGACGGTGCAGGCGCGGCCGCCATCGCCAGCAGGCTGGCTCCCACAGGGGATTTTCAGTGCACCAGAGATCCAGTGTGGGAGCCAGCCTGCTGGCGATGAGGCCGGGTCAGGCGGTGAAGATCATTCGTCCTTCTTCATTAACCCCGCCAACGCCGCAAACGGGTTGTGCGTCGCCTTGGCGATTTTTGGCGTGCTCAGCGAGCCCTCGCCGAAATACTGCTGGTCGGTATAACGCGAGTGTTCGTTATCGTGGCAGTACAGGCACAACAATTCCCAGTTCGAACCGTCCTGGGGGTTGTTGTCGTGGTTGTGGTCGCGGTGGTGCACGGTCAGTTCGCTCAGGCGCTTGCCGGAAAATTCACGGGCGCAGCGGCCGCACACGTGCGGGTACATCTTCAGGGCCTTGTCGCGATAGCCCATTTCCTTGTCGCGCTGGTTATCGGCCAGGATGCGGTCCAGCTTCGAAGTGTTGGTCGGGGTGGACGAACTCATGGGTTCACCTTTGTTGAATGACTAATGACGGTATACACGCAGTTTAGCTCAGCCCTTGAGCTTCTCGGCAATCCAGATGGTGTGGCGGGTGCCCTTGTTGCCGTGGGCGAAGACCTGCACTTCCTCGGCCTTGAAACCGGCTTTCTTCAGTTTGTCGGAAAACTGCCGGTCTGCGCTGGCCGACCAGACCGCCAGCACGCCTTTTGGTCGCAGGGCCTTGGCGCAGGCGCTCAGGCCGCCGGCGGAGTAGAGCCAGCTGTTGGCTCTCTGGGTCAGGCCTTCGGGGCCGTTGTCGACGTCGAGCATGATCGCGTCGAAACCTTGCGGCTCTGCCTGCAGGACCTTGGCCACGTCTTCCAGGCGGATCACCGTGCGCGGGTCTTGCAGCGGGTTGCCGGCTTTCTCGCCCAGCGGCCCGCGGTTCCACTCCACGACGCCGGGCACCAGTTCGGCGACCACCACTTCAGCGCTCTTGCCCAGGTGCTTGAGCGCCGAGGCGAGGGTGAAGCCCATGCCCAGGCCACCGATCAACACCCGCGAGTTCGGTCTTCCTGCGACCTTGCGGCAGGGGATCTCGGCCAGGGCATCCTCGGAGCCGTGCATGCGCGTATTCATCAATTGTCCGCCGTCACCACCCTGGATCTTGATGACGAAATCCTCGCCGTACTCGAACAGGCACAGGGCACCGCCGTTCTCGGGAATAGGGGCGGTATCGAGCAGAACAAAACGTTTCATGGGGCTCACTTGAGGAAAAATGGCAGCACAGGGGAAGGCAAACCGGCGCAGTTGGGAGTAGCCTGCAATCGACCACAAGGCCAACGGAGCCATTGATGAAGCGCACCATTCTAACGGCCATTGCCCTGACCGCGCTCTCGATAACTGCAGTGCAGGCCCAGCAGTTGCAGACCATGCCGATCAGTCCCGCGCCAATGCCCGGTTCGCCGGGCACCGCAACGCCCACGCCGTATCCGCAGATCAGCCCGGCACCCCTGCCGAAAGTAGGCCCGGGCAGTGGCGGGCCACCCTTGGTGCCGATCGAGATGCCGAGCCCGCCGACCAAGGACCAGCCGGTGCCGGGGATCGAGCAGAACCCGCCGAAGGTCAAGTCGCCCGGCGGTTAGACGTGCTGCGACAGCAGTTGCCCATCGGCCATGCGCAAGCGTTTGGAGAGCGAGACGGCGAGGGCGCGGATGATCTTGGCGGCGATTTTCGGTGCCTCGTTGAGCATCTTTTCCAGCGAATCCTTGCCCAGGTTGAGTAACTGGCAGTTGCTCGCCGCCACGCAACTGGCCGAACGGCGTTCGCCGTCGAGTACGGCCATTTCGCCGAACGAGCGACCGCTGCGCAGGGTCGCGATGGTCACCTGCTGGCCGTCGCTGGTGGTCTTCTGCACCGCCACCTGGCCGGTATGGATGATGCACATGAAGCTGCCGGCATCGCCCTCGTGGAAGATTTCTTCGCCCTGGACAATGGTGCTGAGGCTGAAATAGCCCGAAGCCGCGGCGAATTCCGCCGGCAGCAGTTGGTTGAACAGGCCGCAGTCCATCAGCCAGTTGCGGATTTCGTTGTTCAATAAGGTGGGTTCTGACATGTCGTGCGGTCTTTTTTGTTGTACGGAACCCTGTGGGAGCGGGCAGTGTTGTATCGGCTTGCGGTGTCCGGCATTAAGACCGGAGCACCGCGCCAAGTTCCTCAGGCAACACCCAATACCTTGAACAAAAATGCATATTCGAGCGCTACGTCACGCAATCCCTGATAGCGACCGCTCATCCCGCCATGCCCCGCGCCCAGTTCGGTCTTGAGCAGCAGCGGGTTGGTGTCGGTCTTGGTGGCGCGTAATTTCGCCACCCATTTGGCCGCTTCCCAATACTGCACACGGCTGTCGTTGTAGCCGGCGATCACCAGGGTCGGCGGATAAGCCTGGGCGCTGACGTTTTCGTACGGCGCGTAGGCCTTGATCCGATCGTGCACGTCCGGCTCTTCAGGGTTGCCCCACTCGTCGTATTCGGTGACGGTCAATGGCAGCTCCGGGTCGAGCATGGTGTTGAGCACATCGACGAACGGTACCTCGGCTATCGCGGCGCCAAACAGCTCCGGTCGCTGGTTAAGCACCGCCCCGATCAACAGGCCGCCGGCACTGCCGCCGCTGATCGCCAGTTGTGGCGCGGTGGTCAGGCCATTGGCGATCAGGTGTTCGGCGCAGGCGATGAAGTCGCTGAAGGTGTTCTGCTTGTGCTCCTGCTTGCCGGCGCGATACCAGGCTTCGCCCAGTTCACCGCCGCCGCGCACGTGAGCGATGGCGAACGCCATGCCGCGATCGAGCAGGCTCAGGCGCGCGTGGGAGAACCACGGGTCGAGGCTTTCGCCATAGGCGCCATAGCCATACAGGTAAAGCGGAACCGGCTTGCCGAGTGCTTCGCGCTTGACCACCAGGCTGATCGGCACTTGCGTGCCATCGGGCGCCGTGGCCCACAGGCGCTGGCTGACGTAGGCGTCGGCGTCGAACGGGCCCAGCACCGGGGTTTGCTTGAGCACCTGCTGCGCACCGCTGACCAGTTCCAGTTGGCGGATCTGCGCCGGACGGTTCAACGCTTCGTAGCGCAGGCGAATCCGCTCGCTGACGAATTCCAGGCTGTTCTGCACGTGCAGGCTGTAGGCCGCGTCCGGCAGTTGCACCCGATAGCTCGGCAGGTCCTGGGGGTGAACTTCGATCACCGGCAAGCCGCCGACCCGCAGGCTCAGGGTCATGGCCCCGGCGTTCAGGCTCATGCCATCGATCATCACCGTGTCGCTGTGAGGGATCAGGTTCTGCCAGTCGGCTTCGGTCGGCGCCACGCCGCTGTCGACGGCGGTGTACAGGGCAAAATTGATGCCGTCGCGATTGGTGCGGATGAACCAGGTCCATTGGCCGTCGAGCGCGCCGTGGTCAAGGTCATACTCATGGTTTTCCTGGCGCGGCGCGACGCAGGTAAAGGGCCGTTGCGGGTGATTGGCATCCAGCACCCAGACTTCGCTGGTGGTCTTGCTGCCCACCGACAGCAGCAATTGCTGTTCGGAGCTCGATCGGTAGCAGTGCATGAAGAAGCGGCCGTCGGTTTCATGGAACACTTCTTCGGCCGCCGTGCCGTCCAGGCGATAGCGCAACAGTTTGTGCGGGCGATGGGTGTCGTCCAGCTCACCGAAAAACAGGGTCAGGCTGTCGTTGGCCCAGGTCATGCTGCCGTCGCAGTCCTGGAACTCCAGCTCACTGACGCGACCGTCGGACAATTCCTTCACGAACAGCGTATAGATCTCGTCGCCCGTGGAATCGATGCTGTAGGCCAGGCGCTGGTGATCGGGGCTGATGCTGAACGCGCCGAGGGAAAAGAAGCCGCCCTGGGCCAGTTCATTCGGGTCCAGCAGCAGTTGCTCCCGGCTTTCATCAAGGACCAGGCTGTCGTCGGCCGGACGCGGGCAGCGGTAGTGACGGGCGTATTCGTCACCGGCCGTGGTGCGCGTGTAATACAGGTAGGGTCCCCACGGCGAGGGCAGGGACAGGTCGGTTTCGAGAATCCGGCCCTTGATCTCCTCGAACAGGGTTTCGCGCAACCCGGCCTGATCGGCGGTTTGCGCCTCCTGATAACTGTTTTCAGCCTTGAGGTAGTCGAGCACCGCTGCGCTGTCGCGCTCCTGCAGCCAGGCGTACGGGTCGGATCCTTCGGCCTTGCGGGCAATCGGGGCGTCGGAAACGTTGGCGGATAGGGGCATGAAGGTCTCTCGAACAAGATACTGAATAGGGGGGGCGCAACCTGTAGGAGCTGCCGCAGGCTGCGATCTTTTGATCTTGTTTTTTCAAGATCAAAAGATCGCAGCCTGCGGCAGCTCCTACATGAAAGAGCCTGATGGACGAAAAGCCGTTATCATAAGCGCCTCTGTGCGACACGCGTAGCGTGTCTCCAAGACTTCGAGGTGTAGAGTCATCTTGAAGGGCTTCCGAAAGGAAGCCAAGAGCTTGGGTACCCAACCCCAAGAAACAAAACCCTCCCAGAAGTCCAATGCCTTCAAGGACTTGCCGCAGCGGCGGTGGCAAACTCAAGGTCGATTAGCGCTCGGTAGCTCGACCGCAGTACCAGATTTTCCGGTACTGGAGTGCCTACTACACATCAGCCCTGTTCAGGGCTAAACCCATGCGGGAGAGAATCCCCGCTGGGGTTCCCTCCTGCTTTTGAAACAGGAGGTAACAATTTCTTTGGGCATGCTGCCTCGGCAGTCCCTGCTCACATCAAACCGGAGACATGAGCGAAAGCTCTGTCTGTCATTGTCCATCTACCTTGCTCGCAAGGTGGCAGCGGACTCGTTGTGCGACCAACGATAGCCTAGGAAGACATGCGTCACTGATAACGGTGAGGTGTGAAGCTCTTCTCACAATGTAGTCCCCGTCAGGGTGTGCTTTTGCCGCGAGGTAAAGCATAGATACTCGGAGCAGTGCCGGGTTGAGACGCTAGGCTGGTTGGTATGGGTAACGTAAGTGAACTGCTGATAAACGCCGTAATTATGAACAAGCCAAAACTGCTGTCAGGCTTGAGCCAAAAGGCACGTGGTCGGATACCTCTGTAGAGGCTTGAGGTACGTCGTCATAGGACCATCGGTGAAAAGGCAGGCCCTAAACCAATCGTGTGATAGGCAGGGAACGTGGTAAGCCCGTATGGCCGCCTTCGGGCAGGTGAACCGCAAGGGGATCTGTTGGCTGTGCGGGTATGGGATCGCAGAGAAAGCGAAAGCCGGGCTGTAATGGCTCGGATAGGGGTTGGGACATTACCTCACGGGAAACCGGGCAGACTTCTGCGTGGTCTTTCGTCGCATGAACTCTGACTGAACCTGTCTCAATGATCTTAGAGACCCGCAGTATTGGGCCTCCTACTAATCCAACCCTGACGGGAGCGTCCATTCCCGTCAGGGGATGCGTACGTCTTCTGCTCGGGGAAACTTGAGAGGAAGGCAGCATGATAGAGCACAGCCAAATGGCCGTGTCTGCGCTTTCCGGCACTCCGCAACAATGGCATGACATCGATTGGTGTCGTGTTCAGCGGAATGTTCGGGCAATGCAGGTGCGGATTGCGAAGGCTTGTCGGGAAGGCAAATGGCGCAGGGTGAAAGCCCTGCAACGGATGCTGACCCGCTCTCGATCGGCCAGATACTTGGCCGTACGGCGAGTCACTGAAAACCAGGGTAAGCGCACGGCGGGAGTCGACCGCGTGCTCTGGGATACACCCGACGCAAAATGGAAAGCGGCAAATGGGTTGAAGCGTCACGGATATAAACCACGACCTTTACGGCGTGTGTTCATTCCGAAGTCGAATGGGAAGGAACGCCCTTTGGGTATCCCAACCATGACTGACAGGGCTATGCAGGCGCTGTATTTGCTAGCTCTGGCACCCATTGCAGAAACCAAGGGCGATCCGAACAGCTACGGCTTCAGGATCGAACGCTCTACGGCGGATGCGATGGGACAGTTGTTTGTTTGCCTGTCCAAGAAGGTTTCGGCCCAATGGATACTGGAGGCGGACATACAAGGCTGCTTTGATCACATTAATCATGACTGGATGCTCGACAACGTCCCTACGGACAAAGCGATTCTTCGGAAATGGTTGAAGGCTGGCGTGATTCATAAAGGCCAGCTACAGGCAACGGATGCTGGTACGCCACAAGGCGGGATTATCTCGCCTACCTTGGCAAATATGGCGCTCGATGGTCTGGAAACACAGCTCAAGCAGTATCTGGGCGTGACAAGGGCCAGAAAGCTGAAGATCAACGTGGTGCGGTATGCGGATGATTTTGTGATTACTGGAAACTCGAAAGAGGTACTGGAAAGCGAAATCAGACCTTGGGTGGAGCAATTCCTGGCAGTACGCGGGTTGCAGTTATCCCCTGAGAAAACACATATCGTCCATACCGATCAAGGCTTCGACTTTCTGGGTTGGAATTTCCGTAAGTACGACGGGAAGCTTCTGATCAAACCGAGTAAGAAGAACGTCAAGGCGTTCTATCACAAGGTGAAGGAGGTCATCGACGCCAACAAGATGGCGAAGCAGGAGTATTTGATTCGATTGCTCAATCCCATCTTGAAAGGCTGGGCGCTGTATCACCAGCCTGTAGTAGCCAAGCAGGCCTACAGCCGCATGGATAATTTGTTGTTTTATGCTCTATGGCGTTGGGCAAAGCGGCGGCACCCGAACAAGTCACTGCAATGGATCGGGAAGAAGTATTTCCGAACTCAAGGAAGCAGAAGTTGGGTGTTTGCCACCACGATGTTGGAGGAAAACGGGACAAAAAAGGAGGTCGCTCTGTATTCGCTTGCGAGTACACCGATCGAACGACACAGGAAGGTTAGTGGGGAGTACAACCCCTTCGACCCTTCCATGGAAGAAATGGGCGAGAAGCTGCGGACGGCACAGATGCTGAAAAAGCTGAAGTATCGCAAACAGATTCTCAGTCTCTATCAAAGCCAGAAAGGACTGTGTCTGATGTGCAAACAACCGATTACGAAGGAAACGGGATGGCATGACCATCACATTATCCACCGCACTCATGGCGGTAGAGACACCCTGGATAACCGGGTACTATTGCATCCTATTTGTCACCAACAGCTTCACAGCCGTGGATTGACAGTGAACAAACCGGCTCCGCAAGGGGCTTTCTAAAGACTTGAGCCGTATGCGTTGAAAGGCGCACGTACGGTTCTTAGGGGGAGGCAGGCCAGTAATGGCCTGTCTCTACCCGACTTGCCTGCCTTGCCATGGACACCATGACCGAGAACGACTATCTGATCGCTTGGGGCCTCTACGCCTTTGCCGCTTTGGGCTGCCTGCTGGTGTGGATGCGCATCACCCGCTGGATGTGGCGCTGGCTGCGCGAGCCCCTGCGTTTACTGGTGGCGGTACTGCTGTTCAGCCCGACCATCATCGACCCGGTGAAGGAAAAAGTGGCCCCGGCCCTTGCCATCACGGCCCTTGACCTGTTGTTCAAGGTCGGCAACAACGCATGGCGGGCGATTTCCGACCTGTTCATGTACGGCATGATCGCTTTTGGCATCTACCTGGTGTTCGCCGGGGCGCGTTTTATCCTCGAACGTGGCGCCAGGGCCCGCAAGGAACAGGCCGCCGCCGCCCAGGCTGCTCTTCGTGCCGACGAACCGGAAGAGGATCACCCCTTCGGCGGTGCCGGCGATGATCGTTACGGTCGTCCGCCTGTGCCGGGCAATCCCCAGCGGATGCGCGTCGAACCCCGTCTGTAACCGTGCCCCTGCCATGAAGCGAGAGTCCAAGCATGTGTGAGTTATTGGGCATGAGCGCCAATGTCCCGACCGATATCGTGTTCAGCTTCACCGGGCTGATGCAGCGTGGTGGGCGTACCGGGCCGCACCGTGACGGTTGGGGCATCGCTTTTTACGAAGGCCGGGGTTTGCGCCTGTTCCAGGACCCGGCGGCGAGCTGCGAGTCGGAAGTGGCGAACCTGGTGCAGCGCTACCCGATCAAGAGCGAAGTGGTGATCGGGCATATCCGGCAGGCCAACGTCGGCAAGGTCTGCCTGTCCAACACCCATCCCTTCGTGCGCGAGTTGTGGGGGCGTAACTGGTGCTTCGCCCATAATGGCCAGTTGGCGGATTTTCAACCCACGACCAGCTTCTACCGCCCCGTTGGCGATACCGACAGCGAGGCGGCGTTCTGTGACTTGCTCAACCGCGTGCGGGCAGCGTTTCCGGAGCCGGTGGAGGTCGAGGAACTGCTGCCGGACCTGGTCGCCGCCTGCGCCGAATACCGCAGCAAGGGTGTTTTCAACTGCCTGCTCAGCGATGGCGACTGGCTGTTCTGCTATTGCTCGACCAAGCTGGCGCAGATCACCCGTCGTGCCCCGTTCGGCCCGGCGCGCCTGAAGGACGTCGATGTGATCGTCGACTTCCAGGCCGAAACCACGCCCAACGATGTGGTCACGGTGATCGCCACCGAACCCCTGACCGAAAATGAAACCTGGACCCGCTACGAGCCAGGCCAATGGAGCCTGTGGCGACGCGGCGAATGCGTCAGCCAGGGCAGGACCGAATAAGGATCATCCCCCATGTTGCTCAGTTATCTACGGCTGGTGTTGTTCGCGGCGGGCCTGTTGATCGGTGTCCAGGTGCCGGGGTTCATCAATGATTACGCCAAGCGGGTCGAAGCCCACCTGATCGAAGCGCAGGCCGGGTTGAGCGGGTTCCAGAACACCGCCAATCAATTCTTCAAGGGCGACATGCAGGCCCTGGTCGCCCACTATCGTGCCAGTGAAGACCCGATCTTTCGCAGCGACGCCGACAGCCTGGGCAACCTGCTGAGCCGCCAGGTGGCGTTGGACAAGCAATTCCAGGCGATGCAAGGGCCGTGGTACATCCGCTTCCTGCAAGTGGTGCTGGCCGCTGATCCGGACATTCGCAAGGAAACCTGGAATGGCTACAGCTACCAGATCCTGCTGACCCCGGAGGCGATGATCTGGGGCATGAGCGGGGCGTTGCTGCTGTCATTCGGGATCGAGTGCCTGTTCCGCCTGATCGATTGGGTGGTGTTGGGCGGCAAGCGTCTGCGCCAGAGCCGGCCGATCGAAGAGCGGGATTTGCGCGGGTTGTAGGAGCTGGCTTGCCAGCGAATCAAGTGATGCGGTGTGTCAGGCATTGCGCCTTCGCTGGCAAGCCAGCTCCTACAGGTCAACGTTGCAAAACGATGTAATTCTCCCCCACCCGGCGCGCATAGCCCTCCAGCACCTGCTGACACAACGCCACAATCTCCTCGACCCATTCCACGCCCACCCGCCACGACACCACCACTTGCAGGTCCGGTGGTCGCTGGTCGATGTCCAGCAAGGTCAATTCACCCCGCGCCAGTTCCTCGGCCACCAGCACCGGTGGCAATGCGCCGATGCCAAAGCCGTCGCGCAGCAGGCGGGTGATCGCCGAGACCGAGTTCACGCAGTTCAGCCGAGGCGCGATGACGCCGTTGGCCTGCATCAGCGCGAGCACTTCCTGATGGGGATGGGAGTTTTTCGAGTAGGTAATGATCCGCTCATTGGCCAGGTCGGCGATGCCTGAGTAGTCGCGGTTGTAGAGTGAATTGCTGGCGACGATCCAGCCCATGGGGTGGCTGGCCAGTTCCAGGCTGCGCACGCTTTCCTGGCGCAGCAGGTCGGTTTGCAGGATCACGTCGAGAAAGCCTTTTTGCAGCTGATCGCAGAGGTTCAGCGAGGTATCGGCCACCAGTTCGATTTCCACCAGCGGGTAGTGATCGGTCATCTGCGCCACCAACGGGCTCAGCCAGGTGTGGATCACCGTGTCCATCACGCCGATGCGCACGCGACCGGCCTTGCAGGAGCGGGTCTCGATCGACTGTTTGAGCGCTTGCATGGTGTCCATCATCTGCTCGGCGTATTCGAGCACTTTCAAGCCTTCCGGCGTCAGGCTCACGCCCCGTGAGTCGCGCAGGAACAGCTTCACCCCAAGCTCGCCTTCGAGCACGGCGATGCGGCTGGAAATCGACGCCTGGGTGGTGAAGAGCTTGTCGGCGGTGAGGCGGAAACTCTTGAGCCGGGCGACCCAGACGAAGGTCTCGAGAAACTTCAGGTTCATGTGATCAAGTTTTTCTTATGGCTAGGGCAGGTTTTTATTAGTTGGACGCAGAGCGCTGGCGCGTCCAAAAATCGACACATCCGGTTCCCACGATAGGCGTCGTCGGGGCTCAGAACAATACCAATAAAATCAGCGCGGAGATTTGCCATGAGTGCGCCCGACACCACCGCCATTCCGAAAGCCACGGCTCGCCCGGGACCTTTCGACTGGTATCGCAACATCAATCAGCAGGAACGCCGCACCTTCTGGAGCTGCAAGATCGGCTATGGCCTCGATGGCATGGACACCCAGATGCTCAGCTTCGTGGTGCCAACGCTGATCGCCATGTGGGGCATCACCACCGGCCAGGCCGGGCTGATTCACACCAGCACGCTGATCGCCTCGGCCATCGGTGGCTGGGTGGCGGGGATTCTCTCCGACCGTATCGGTCGGGTGCGCACCTTGCAACTGACGGTACTGTGGTTTGCCTTCTTCACCTTCCTCTGCGGTTTCGCCCAAAACTACGAACAACTGCTGATTGCACGGACCCTGATGGGCTTCGGTTTCGGCGGCGAGTGGACCGCCGGCGCGGTGCTGATCGGCGAAGTGATTCGTGCCCAGGACCGCGGCAAGGCCGTTGGCATGGTGCAATCGGGCTGGGCGCTGGGTTGGGGCCTGACCGCGATCCTGTACGCGCTGCTGTTCTCGATCATGCCGCCGGAAGACGCCTGGCGCGCGCTGTTCATCCTCGGCATCGTGCCGGCGATTTTCGTGATCTTCGTCCGCCGCCTGGTCAAGGACCCGGAAATCTACCGCGAAGCCAAAGCCAAACAGGAACCCAGCAACCCGTCGAAGTTCTACGAGATCTTCGCGCCCGGCATGCTCTTCACCACGATTCGCGCTTCGTTGCTGACCACCGGTGCATTAGGTGGCTACTACGCCATCACCTCCTGGCTGCCGACCTTCCTGAAGAACGAACGCGGCCTGAGCGTACTCGGCACCGGCGGTTATCTGGCGATGGTGATCGTCGGTTCCTACGTCGGCTATGTCATCAGCGCCTATCTGACCGACATCCTCGGCCGCAAGAAGAACTTCATCCTGTTCGCCGTCGGCTCCTTCACCATTGTGCTGCTGTACACGCAAATGCCGGTGAGCAATGGTGTGATGCTGTGGCTGGGCTTTCCGCTGGGCTTCTTTGCCTCGGGTATCTTCAGTGGCATGGGCGCCTTCCTGACCGAGTTGTTCCCGACGCGCATTCGGGGTTCGGGCCAGGGCTTCTGCTACAACATCGGCCGCGCGCTGGCGGCGTTGTTCCCGCTGCTGATCGGCCTGCTCAGCCAGACGGTGCCGCTGAGCGTCGGTATCGGTGCCTTTGCGGCGGTGTCCTACGGCGTGGTGATCCTCGCGGCCCTGAGCTTGCCGGAAACCCGTGGCAAGCAACTCGACGCCCAGTAACTGGTAATCTGCGGGCGTGTCATACGGATATGTCCCACAGCTAAAAAGAATAAAGCCTACAGGAGTGTTCAGCGTGAGCCGCCTGCTATTGAACTGCGACATTGGCGAAAGCTTTGGCAACTGGACCATGGGTCTGGACGCCGAAGTCATGCCCTTCATCGATTGCGCCAACATCGCCTGCGGTTTCCATGCCGGGGACCCGAGCATCATGCGCAAGACCGTCAGCCTGGCCCTCAGCCACGGCGTGCAGATCGGGGCCCACCCGGCCTATCAGGATCTGGTCGGTTTCGGCCGCCGCTCCATGGCCTATGCCACCCAGGAACTGCAGGACATCCTGCATTACCAGATCGGCGCCCTCGACGGCATCTGCCGGGCTCAGGGCGGTCGGGTCAGCTACGTCAAGCCCCACGGCGCCATGTACAACGACATGATGGCCAACCCGGCTCAGCTGCGCGCCGTGCTGCAAGCGGTGGCGTCCTATGACCGCAACCTGCCGTTGATGCTGATGGCCACCCGCGACAACAGCGCCGCGCAGCAGTTGGGCGAGGAATACGGCGTGACCCTGTGGTTCGAAGCCTTCGCCGACCGCGCCTACGACAGCGCCGGCATGCTGGTGTCGCGGCAGCTGCCGGGGGCGGTGCATCACGAACCGGAGAAAATCATCGAGCAGGCGTTGATCATTGCCCGTGGCGATCACCTCACCGCCAGTGACGGCAGCGCCTTGCACCTGCAGGCCAACACCCTGTGCGTGCACGGCGACAATGCCAGTTCAGTGGCCGCCGTGCGGCGCATCCGTGAAGCCTTGAACCAGCAGGGCGCGTCATGAAACTGCGGGTAGAAGTGGTCGCGCTCGATTGCCTGATGGTGCGTCTGTTCGATGAGATCGCCGAAGCCAACATGCCGTGGATGCTCGCCGCCAGCGAAAGCCTGCGGGCAGCGTTCGGTGACCGGCTGATCGATCTGGTACCGTCCTACACAACCTTGATGGTGCATTACGACCTGACTGCGCTGAATCCGGTGCAGGCCCGGGAATTGATCGCCGAGGCGTTGATCGACTTGTCGCCCAACGCGCGTACTCGAGGCAAATGCCATGTGCTGCCGGTGTGGTACGACTTGAGTGTCGGTCCGGAATTGAGCCTGTTGTCGCAACGCAGTGGGCTGGCGGTGGAAGAGGTGATTCGTCGTCACAGCGAGCGCGAGTACCAGGTGTTCGCCCTGGGCTTCGCCCCGGGGTTCGCCTTCATGGGCCTGGTGGAAGAAGTACTCGCCGCACCGCGCCTGAGTACACCGCGCAAGAAAGTCGCCGCGGGCAGTGTCGGCATCGCCGAACGGCAGACGGCCGCCTATCCAGTGGTATCGCCGGGCGGCTGGAACCTGATCGGTCGCACGCCGGCCAAATTGTTTGACCGCAACCGAGACGGCTACAGCCTGATGCAACCGGGTGACACCGTGCGCTTCGAAGCGGTCGGCCATGCCGAATTCATCAATTTGGGCGGTGACGACACGCCGGTGGAGGCCCAGGTATGAGCCGTCTGACGATTGAAGCGAGTACGCCGCTGTGCCTGTTGCAGGACGCTGGTCGTTTTGGTGTGCGGCACCTGGGCGTGACCCAGGGTGGCGCGGCTGATTGGCGTTCGATGTCCTGGGCCAATTGGTTGCTGGGTAACGGGCTGGATGCGCCGGTGATCGAAATCACCCTCGGCGGGTTCACCGTAGTGGCCGAGGACGAATGCGTGCTGGCGCTGGCCGGGGCCGATCTTGGCGCGCACGTGGACGGTGAACCCTTGGCACCGTGGCGCAGCTTCAGGCTGCAAAAGGGCCAGCGTCTGCAATTCACCCAGCCATTGCTTGGCGCCCGAGCCTATCTGGCCGCGCCGGGTGGCTTCGATGCGCCGAAGGTGTTGGGTAGCAGCGCGACGGTGGTTCGCGAGGAGCTCGGCGGCCAGGATGGCATGGGGCGTGCGCTGGGCAAAGGCGCGTGCCTGAGCTATTCGGGTAACTCAGTGATGTTGCTGCGAGAGTTGACCGCAGACCAGCGGCCGGACCTGAACCTCAAGGCCCCGTTGGACCTGGTGCTCGGTGCGCAGATCGGTGAATTCAGCGGGCAGAGCCTGTTCGATGCGTTCAACAGCACTTGGAGCCTGGACAGCCGTGCCGATCGCATGGGCATTCGTTTGTTGGGCACAGCTTTGCAGTACCAGGGAAAACCGATGATCTCCGAAGGTATTCCGCTGGGCGCGGTGCAGGTGCCGCCGGACGGGCAGCCGATTGTGCTGCTCAATGATCGGCAGACCATTGGCGGTTATCCGCGGCTGGGGGCGTTGACGCCGTTGGCGTTGGCGCGGCTGGCGCAGTGTTTGCCGGGGGCGCAGGTGCGGTTGAAGCCGGTGGTGCAGGATGTCGCCCATCGCGAGCAGGTCGAGTATTTGCACCGTTTTACTGTTTGAAGATCAAAAGATCGCAGCCTGCGGCAGCTCCTACACCGATCTCTGTAGGAGCTGCCGCAGGCTGCGATCTTTTAGACCGTCACCCGATCATTTGGACAGGAACCGCATCCCTTCCTCCAACCCCCGCAGGGTCAACGGATACATCTGGTCCTCGATCAAATCCCGCACAATATTGGTCGACGAAGTATAACCCCAGGTGTCCTTCGGATACGGATTGATCCAGATGAGCTTCTTGTACTTCTCCTTGAACCGCTGCATCCACACATAACCGGCTTCTTCGTTCCAGTGCTCGACGCTGCCACCCGGCTGGGTGATTTCGTAGGGCGCCATGGCGGCGTCACCGATGAAGATCACTTTGTAGTCGGCGCCGTACTTGTGCAGCAGGTCCATGGTCGAGGTGCGCTCGGAGGTGCGACGCATGTTGTTCTTCCACACCGACTCATAGATGAAGTTGTGGAAATAGAAGTACTCCAGATGCTTGAACTCGGTCTTGCAGGCCGAGAACAGCTCTTCGCAGATCTTCACGTGGGCGTCCATCGAGCCGCCGATGTCGAACAGCAGCAACAGCTTCACCGTGTTGCGTCGCTCCGGTCGCATCTGGATGTTCAGCAAGCCGGCATCCTTGGCGGTGTGGTCGATGGTGCCATCGATGTCCAGCTCTTCCGCCGCGCCCTGACGGGCAAATTTGCGCAAGCGGCGCAGGGCGACCTTGATGTTGCGCGTGCCCAACTCGACTGAATCGTCGAGGTTCTTGTACTCGCGCTGGTCCCAGACTTTCACGGCCTTGCCCTGGCGCTTGCCGGCATCGCCGACCCGAATGCCTTCCGGGTTGAAACCGCCGGAACCGAACGGGCTGGTACCACCGGTGCCGATCCACTTGTTGCCGCCGGCATGGCGTTCCTTCTGTTCTTCCAGGCGTTTCTTGAATTCTTCGATCAGCTTGTCGAGGCCGCCAAGGGACTGGATCGCCGCCCGCTCTTCATCGGTCAGCGAGCGCTCGAATTCCTTGCGCAGCCAGTCTTCCGGAATCAGGGCCTGGAGGTGATCGTCGAGCTTTTCCAGGCCATTGAAGTAGGCCCCGAAGGCCCGGTCGAACTTGTCGAAATGCTTTTCGTCCTTCACCAGGATCGCCCGGGACAGGTAATAGAACTCGTCCATGTCGGCGAAGGTCACGCGCTGTTTCAGCGCGTTGATCAGGTCCAGCAGCTCGCGCACCGAGACCGGCACCTTGGCTGCGCGCATTTCATTGAACAGGTTGAGCAGCATGGCATCAGCCTCTTATCGACTGCCGCGACGGCTCATGAACGCCAGACGCTCCAGCAGTTGCACGTCCTGTTCGTTCTTCACCAAAGCGCCGGCCAGCGGCGGGATGGCCTTGGTCGGATCGCGTTCGCGCAGCACCGCTTCGCCGATGTTGTCGGCCATCAGCAACTTCAGCCAGTCCACCAGTTCGGAAGTCGATGGTTTTTTCTTCAGGCCCGGCACCTTGCGCACGTCGAAGAACACATCCAGCGCTTCGCTGACCAGGTCTTTCTTGATGTCCGGGTAATGCACGTCGACGATCCGCTGCATGGTCGTGCGATCCGGGAACGCGATGTAGTGGAAGAAGCAGCGGCGCAGGAAGGCGTCCGGCAGCTCTTTCTCGTTGTTGGAGGTAATGATGATGATCGGGCGCTTCTTGGCCTTGATGGTCTCGTCGATCTCGTAGACGTAGAACTCCATCTTGTCGAGTTCTTGCAGCAGGTCGTTGGGGAACTCGATGTCGGCCTTGTCGATTTCGTCGATCAGCAGGATGACCCGCTCTTCGGATTCGAAGGCTTCCCAGAGCTTGCCCTTTTTCAGGTAGTTGCGAACGTCGTGGACCTTTTCCGTGCCGAGCTGCGAATCGCGCAGGCGGCTGACCGCGTCGTACTCATAGAGGCCCTGGTGAGCCTTGGTGGTGGACTTGATGTGCCAGGTGATCAGCTTGGCGCCAAAGGAGTCGGCCAGTTGTTCGGCGAGCATGGTCTTGCCGGTGCCAGGTTCGCCCTTGACCAGCAGCGGCCGCTCCAGGGTGATGGCGGCGTTGACCGCCAGCTTCAGGTCATCGGTGGCGACGTAGGCCTGGGTGCCTTCGAACTTCATCTGCTAATCCTCGAACGGTAACGCCGGCCTGAGCGAGGCAGGGCGCAGGGGTGCAATGAAAGGTGCAATAAAAGGTGCAATAAAATGGTCAGCCCCGACTATAACGCGGTGTCCGGTCGGCTGTGAACGCAGACGGCTTATTCAGTCTCTGAATGGAGCGTCACATCTTGACTCAGTCTCGGTGGCTGGCCAGTATTGAGATATCGCCATTTTGGCGATAGCTTGCCGGGCATGTCTACTAAATACCGATTTCGAGATACGTATCGCATTCAGCTGCGAGAGAAGGACCATCCGCCGCACCACGTTCACCTGACCGGTGGAGGGCTGGATGTCATGCTGAGCCTGGAAACCGTCGAAGTGATGGCAGGCAAGGCACCGCCGCTGATTATCAAGAAGCGCTCGGGCGGATCAGAGCCCATCAGGCGCAATTGCTGGAGGATTGGAAACGATGTTACCCATGAAGCGACCACGACTATCAGCAGTGGAAGTACTGCCGGATTATTGCCTGGCGCTGACGTTCATCGACGGTCAACAACTGACCCTGGACCTGAGTCGCGACCTGCAGGTTTTTGCCGGCCTGCAGCCTTTGCGTGGCAGTGCGTTCGAGGGGGCCATGCTGGGTGACGATGGCTGGTGCGTGGAGTGGCCTGAGCAGGACATCCAGATCGGTGCCGACACCCTGTACCTGGATGCGCTGGCGCAAAACGCGTCGGACGAAAATACCCGGATTTTCATCGACTGGCGCGCTCGAACCGGATTGCCGCTGAATCAGGCCGCCGAGGCGTTGGGCGTCAGCGCCCGCAGCATCAGCCGCTACAGCAGCGGTCGAGAGGCGGTACCGCGGTCACTGGCCCTGGCCTGCCTGGGATGGGATTTCCTGCAACAGCAAGCCAATCCGCTACGGGCAGCCGAAGACACCGGGCGTTACACTGTCACGCGTAAAGATTAATCGGCCTCCGGCTTGGGTCGTTCATAGCGCGCATTGAATGCCTGGATGAAACCATTGCGTAAAATCTGCAAAAACGCCTGGAACGCGCTGATATCTTTTTGATGGACGTTGCCGCTGAGCTCGACCCGGGTGGCAAACTGGTTCTTGCCCTGGTTTTTCAGCACGGTTTCCGAGCCGCCGACGATAGCCTCCCAGATGGAACGAAAGATCCCCTTGTCCTTGTTTTCCACATCCTGTTGCCAGTTGAACACGTCGACATCCCGCAGCAGCGGTTTGATATAGCCAGTCAGTTTGGCTTTATTCGCCTTGGCTTCGATGACCACGTCGCCATGGCCGGCATTGAAATCGAACTTGCCGTAGGCCGAAGCGAAGTCATTCATGCGTTTGAGCTCAATGTTCCGGGCCCGCATGCGAAATTCGAAATCTTCGAAGTTGCTCAGGGGGTCGAAGGTGGCCGTGGTTTCCAGGGGCGCGTGACCCAGCAGTAGCGCCTTGCCTTCGAAGCGGGCGTCGCGTTTGCCTTTGGCATCGACCACGTTAGTCAGGTTGTAGATGCTCAGGTCGACCTTGGTGGCATTCATGTTCACCGGTGGCTTGGAATTGAAGTTGCGAAAGCTGATCTTGCCATCGTCGATCCGCACTTCATCCAGGGTGATCGGCAGCAATTTCCCCAGTTGGGCACGCCAGTCGGTGCCTTCGCCGGTTTGCGAGTTCTGTTTGTTGGCCCCGCCGTCGACAAAGTTGACCTCGGGCCTGAGGAACGTCACTTGGGCGACCACCGCGTGGTCGTACCACAGCGAATGCCAACTGACCGAGAGATCGATCAGCGGCGCATTGACGAAGGGCACAGGCACCTTGCCCTCGACCTTGACGATTTTCAGGCCGTTGATCTTGTAGGCACCGCGCCACAGGGCCAGGTCCACGTCGGTGATCTGGCCACGGTAATCGCCCATGTTCGCCAACCGGTCATTCAGGTAGTCGCGCACCAGGTAGGGCAGGGCGAAGTGCAGGGCAATCAGCAACACAAGGAGGCCGGCGAAGCTCCACAACGGCCAGCGGTATCGACGTTTCATGGTGGTAATTCTCTGACGTTCTAAAACCATTGACTGCGGTTACATCCGGACGTTCGACCTGACTGGACGCCCAGGGGCAAGAGGCTTACCTTGATGCCCTATTTCAATGCTGTCGTTAAGGACCCAGCCATGAGCCGTATCTACGCTGACAATGCCCATTCCATCGGCAACACGCCGTTGGTGCAGATCAACCGTATCGCGCCGCGTGGCGTTACCATCCTGGCCAAGATAGAGGGGCGCAACCCCGGTTACTCGGTCAAGTGCCGGATTGGCGCCAACATGATCTGGGACGCCGAAAGCACAGGCAGGCTCAAGCCGGGCATGACCATCGTCGAACCGACGTCCGGCAATACCGGCATCGGCCTGGCCTTCGTTGCCGCCGCCCGTGGCTACAAATTGATGCTGACCATGCCGGCATCCATGAGCATCGAGCGCCGCAAGGTACTCAAGGCGCTGGGGGCGGAACTGGTGCTGACCGAGCCGGCCAAGGGCATGAAAGGCGCGATCGAGAAGGCCGGGGAAATAGTCGCCAGTGATCCGGCCCGCTTTTTCATGCCGGCGCAATTCGACAACCCGGCCAACCCCGCCATCCACGAAAAAACCACCGGGCCCGAGATCTGGAACGATACCGACGGCGCGGTGGATGTCCTGGTGGCCGGTGTCGGAACCGGCGGAACCATTACCGGCGTTTCACGGTATATCAAGAATACCCAGGGCAAACCGATCGTCTCGGTGGCGGTGGAGCCAGCGGTATCACCGGTGATTTCCCAGGCATTGGCCGGTGAAGAAATCAAGCCGAGCCCGCACAAGATCCAGGGCATCGGTGCCGGTTTCGTGCCGAAAAACCTCGACCTGTCGATCGTCGACCGGGTGGAGCTGGTCACCGACGAGGAGTCCAAGGCCATGGCGCTGCGCTTGATGCAGGAAGAAGGCATCCTGTGCGGCATCTCCTGCGGCGCCGCGATGGCCGTGGCGGTACGCCTGGCCGAGACCCCGGAGATGCAGGGCAAGACCATTGTGGTGATCCTTCCGGATTCCGGTGAACGTTATTTGTCGAGCATGCTGTTCAGCGATCTGTTTACCGAGCAGGAGAACCAGCAGTAACGGGTAGGGAAGGCTGGATGATGGAGAAGGGGAGTCCCCTTCTCCATCAGGTGTCCTGACGCGGATCAGCAAGCGTTCAGGCACCTTGTGTTAAGACATGCTTTGTTGCGCATTCCTTAACACTGTATGTCGGGTTACACGGGTTTTTCCCGCGATTGGTAATGTTTATCATGCCAACGGCCGCGTCGAGGAATGGCGTTGCGTAGATTATCGATCAAGGAGTTGTAAATGAGCGTTTCGGTTGCCGCGAAAGCGTCGTTGTTGCTGCTGTTTCTGGGCAGTACCCTCTATGTACATTTGCGTGGCAAGGCGCGCTTGCCGGTCTTGCGTCAGTTCGTCAACCATTCGGCCCTGTTCGCCCCCTATAACGCCTTGATGTATCTGTTCTCCGGCGTGCCTTCAAAACCCTACCTGGACCGCAGCAGGTTTCCCGAGCTGGATGTGCTCAAGGACAATTGGCAAGTTATCCGCGAAGAAGCGCTGCACCTGTTCGATGAGGGGTACATCCGCGCCGCGGAAAAAAACAACGATGCCGGCTTCGGTTCGTTTTTCAAGAAGGGCTGGAAGCGCTTCTACCTCAAGTGGTACGACCAACCCTTGCCCTCGGCCGAGTTGCTGTGCCCGCAGACCGTAGCGCTGGTCAGCGCGATTCCCAACGTCAAGGGGGCCATGTTTGCCCTGCTGCCGGGGGGCAGTCATCTCAATCCGCACCGCGATCCATTTGCCGGCTCTTTGCGCTACCACCTGGGGCTGTCGACGCCCAACAGCGACGCTTGTCGCATCTTTGTCGACGGTCAGGCCTACGCCTGGCGTGATGGTGAAGACGTGATGTTCGACGAAACCTATGTGCACTGGGTCAAGAACGAAACTGACAAGACCCGGGTCATTCTGTTTTGCGACATCGAGCGGCCGCTCAGTAACCGCTTGATCACCGGCATCAACCGCTGGATCAGCCGCCTGCTGGGGCGCGCCACCGCGCCGCAGAACCTTGCGGATGAGCGGGTGGGCGGGATCAACCAGGCCTATGCCTGGAGCAAGCAGTTCAGCGACAGGTTCAGCGGGCTGGTCAAGCAGTGGAAACGCCGTCACCCCAAGGCGTATCGGGCAATGCGGCCGATCTTGGCGATTGGCGTGCTGGGGTTACTGGGCCATTGGCTGATAGGTTGAGCACCCGATGGCCAAAGGCCGGGAAAAAAGATCGCCACCAGGCGATCTTTTTTTTTATTTTTGGGAGCTAAGCTATATTACGAATGTCGCCTGTTAATGGCGTTCAGGGCGTCGGGGGAGTCTATACAGAGCCGGTCGTAGAGCTGGCATGCGCTGGTTGAATGTTCAAAACCTTATTCAAACCCTTGCGACAGCAGAGTTTCCTTGGCCGTAACGCCATTGGGTTTTATCCGGGCTGCGCGGGTTTCAAGCATGCCGGTCTGAATGGGTAATGCGTCTTTTGAGAACCTGGGCCCTATCCTCGCAACCTTATTGAAAAAAGGTCTGAATCAATGACCATCCTGGTAACTGGCGGTGCAGGCTTCATTGGGGCAAATTTCGTATTGGATTGGCTGGCTCACTCCGATGAAACCGTAGTCAACCTGGACAAGCTGACCTATGCCGGCAACCTGGATAACCTCAGCAGCCTGTCGGGCAATACCCGGCATATATTCGTGCAGGGCGATATCGGTGACAGTGCCCTGGTCGAGCGCTTGCTCGAAGAGCACCAGCCCCGTGCCATTCTCAACTTTGCCGCCGAGTCCCATGTCGACCGCTCCATCCACGGGCCGCAGGCCTTCATCGACACCAACATCGTCGGCACTTTCCGCTTGCTCGAAGCCGTGCGCGCCTACGCCAAGGGGCTGGCGCCCGATGCGCTGCAGGCCTTTCGCTTCCTGCATGTGTCCACCGACGAAGTCTACGGCTCACTGGCCAAGGACGAAGCGGCGTTCAACGAAAACCACCCCTATGAACCCAACAGCCCTTACTCGGCCAGCAAAGCCGCCAGCGACCACCTGGTGCGCGCCTACCATCACACCTATGGCCTGCCGGTACTGACCACCAACTGCTCGAACAACTACGGTCCGTATCACTTCCCGGAAAAGCTCATTCCGCTGATGATCGTCAACGCGCTGTCCGGCCAGGCATTGCCGGTCTATGGCGATGGCCAGCAGATTCGCGACTGGTTGTACGTCAAGGACCACTGCAGTGCCATCCGCCGCGTGTTGGAGGCCGGCAACGTGGGTGAGGTCTACAACGTCGGTGGCTGGAACGAAAAAACCAATCTCGAGATCGTGCACACCGTCTGCGCGTTGCTCGATGAGCTGCGTCCGCGTGCCGACGGCCAGCCCTACCATGCACAGATCAGCTACGTGACCGATCGGCCCGGGCACGATCGACGTTATGCCATCGATGCCCGCAAGCTTGAGCGTGAACTGGGCTGGAAACCGGCGGAAACCTTCGAGACCGGCATTCGCAAAACCGTGCAGTGGTACCTGGACAACCAGGATTGGGTACGCAATATCCAGTCCGGCGCCTACCGCGAATGGGTCGAGAAAAACTATGCCGGGCGCAATGCATGAAACTGCTATTGCTCGGCAGGAACGGCCAGGTGGGTTGGGAGCTGCAACGCAGTCTCGCGCCCCTTGGCGAGGTGTTGGCGCTGGACTCCGCAAGCCAGGAGTACTGCGGCGATCTGACGGATTTGCCAGGGCTGGCCGCCACCGTGCAGCGCTTCGCACCTGACGTTATCGTGAACGCAGCGGCCTACACCGCGGTCGACAAGGCTGAAAGCGAATCGCAACTGGCCCATCGGGTCAATGCCGATGCACCGGCGGTGCTGGCTCGCGAGGCGTTACGGCTCAAGGCTTTGCTGGTGCATTACTCCACCGATTATGTGTTCGCAGGGCTTGGCGTTACGCCCTGGCAGGAACAGGATCCGGTCGCGCCATTGAGTGTCTATGGGGCCAGTAAGCTGGCCGGCGAACAGGCGATCGCCGCCAGCGGCTGTGCGCATCTGATCCTGCGTACCAGCTGGGTGTATTCCGCTCGGGGCAACAACTTTGCCACGACCATGCTGCGCCTGGCCCGGGAACGTGAACGCCTGGCCGTGATCGACGATCAGTTCGGCGCGCCAACCGGTGCCGAATTGCTCGCGGATGTGACCGCCCATGCCATCCGTAGCCTGCTGGCCGACCCGCAGTTGAGCGGGATCTACCATCTGGCAGCCGCTGGCGAAACCACCTGGTGTCGCTATGCTCGTTTTGTACTCGAGCACGCCGAGCGGGCAGGCATGAAGCTCAAGGTTGGCCCGGCAATGGTCGACGCGATCGGCACCGAGGCGTACCCGACGCCGGCACGACGCCCATGCAATTCCCGACTCGATACGCATAAACTGCAAAAGGCCTTTGCGCTGAGCTTGCCTGACTGGAAAGTCGGCGTGACACGGATGCTCGCAGAAATACTGGAGAAATGAATATGCTCAATCGTAAAGGCATCATCCTTGCCGGCGGCTCTGGTACTCGACTGCATCCGGCGACATTGTCCATTTCCAAGCAGCTGCTGCCGGTCTACGACAAACCGATGATCTACTACCCGCTGAGCACCCTGATGCTGGCGGGTATCCGCGATATCCTGATCATCTCCACGCCACAGGACACCCCACGCTTCGAACAGCTGCTGGGGGATGGCACCCGTTGGGGCCTGAACATTGCCTATGCGGTGCAGCCTTCGCCCGATGGCCTGGCACAGGCCTTCATCATCGGCGAAGACTTTATCGGCAACGACCCCAGCGCCCTGGTCCTGGGTGACAACATCTATCACGGCCACGACTTCATCAATATTCTGCAAAGTGCCATGGCGCGTCAGGCGGGGGCGAGTGTCTTTGCCTATCACGTCAATGACCCGGAGCGTTACGGCGTGGTCGAGTTCGACAGCCAGGGCACGGCGATCAGCCTCGAAGAAAAGCCACTCAAGCCCAAGTCGAATTTTGCGGTCACCGGGCTGTATTTCTATGACAACGACGTTGTCGAGATGGCCAAGAGCATCAAGCCATCGGCGCGGGGTGAGCTGGAGATTACCGATATCAACAGTCTCTACCTGGAACAGGGCAACCTGTCGGTAGAAATCATGGGCCGCGGTTACGCCTGGCTGGATACCGGAACCCACGACTCATTGCTCGATGCCAGCCAGTTCATTGCCACGCTCGAGCGTCGCCAGGGCCTCAAAGTCGCTTGTCCTGAAGAGATTGCCTTCCGGCAGAAATGGATCGATGCCGATCAGCTGCAGAAACTGGCGGCGCCATTGGCAAAAAATGGTTATGGCCAATACCTCAACCGTCTTTTGCAAGAGAGTTGATGCCTGCCACACCTCTGGTTATAGTCAGCTCAAGCAGGTCTGCATGACCTGCTTTTCAACTTTTCGAAAAAGATCAGCCCAATGCCTGCAACCCTCATCAACGCGGTAGTCGATTCAGCGGTCAACGCTGGCGTCGTGCCGTGCGGGAACCAGCAGCCTGTGCAGATCAGTCATTACCCCCCACCTGTCCGTAGCACGCCGGTGTACGCAGTCGTATCACCGCCGGGTGTTGGCATTTCGGGCTGATCAGCATTGCTCTGCTGACCCTCTCCGAAACGCGCCCGCTTGAAAAAACTACTGGATTTCAGCTTCGGCTGAATTGGCTTCTTGCCTGACTACAGGTGGTATTCATGTTTGTCCTTTCGAAAAAGTCCGCGCTCGCGGCGGCTTCCACGAGCCTGTTCGTTCTGCTGTGGAGCAGCGGGGCGATCTTCTCCAAGTGGGGGCTGGCCCACGCATCACCCTTTGCCTTTCTGTTGATTCGCTTCGTCATCGCGTTGTGCGGCCTGGTGTTGCTGATGCCGCTGCTGAAGCTGAAGTTGCCCAAGGGCGGCAGGCCGATGTTGTATGCGATGGCGACTGGTGTGGTGTTGCTGGGGGCGTATCAGATTTTTTATCTGCTGGCGCTCGACCTAAAGGTCACGCCCGGTGTAATGGCGACCATCATGGGCGTGCAACCGATTCTCACGGTGGTGCTCATGGAGCGCCAGCGCTCGGCCAGCCGCATGTTCGGCCTGTCGATGGGCCTGGCCGGGTTGATCATGGTGGTCTATCAGGGCATCGGCCTGGCCGGCATGTCGCTGGCCGGGATGCTCTTCGGCCTGCTGGCGCTGGCAAGTATGACCTTCGGTTCGATCATGCAAAAACGCATCACCGATAATCCCCTCGGCACGCTCCCGGTGCAGTACCTGGCCGGGTTGTTGCTCTGCGGGATATTCGTGCCGTTCCAGCCGTTTCATTTCGAACACGGCAGCGGTTTCATCGTGCCGGTGTTGTGGATGGGGCTGGTGGTGTCGGTGCTGGCGACCCTGTTGCTGTACCGCTTGATCGCCCGGGGCGACCTGGTGAATGTCACCAGCCTGTTCTATCTGGTGCCGGCCGTGACGGCCGTGATGGATTACCTGATTTTCGGCAATCGTCTGGCGCTGTTGAGTATCCTCGGCATGGTGCTGATTATCGTTGGCCTGGTGTTCGTGTTCCGTAAAACCGCGTAAACGCATTTCCCTGTAGGAGCTGCCGAGTGCAACGAGGCTGCGATCTTTTGACCTTTTAAAAGCAAGATCAAAAGATCGCAGCCTCCGGCAGCTCCTACAGGGGCCTTTTCATTTGCTCAGCGCATGCTCGGCCCGCACCGAGTTCATGAATGCCTGCATCGCCGAGGACTGAATGCGATGGCGGCGGGTGATCAAGCCGTAGGGTGGCAGTCGTGCTTCGAATTTGATCGGCAACACCGCCAGCAGGTCTCGACCGGGATAATCCTCGACCACCGACACCGGTGTGACACCGAGCATATCGGTCTGCTGGATCAACGAGAGCAGGGTCATGATCGAGGTGGTTTCGACGATGCTGCTGGGAATGTCGACCCGCGCATTGTGGAACACCTGATTGATGATCGCGCGCATCGGGCTTGGCTGCTGTTGCAGCACCCAGGTCATGTTCTGCAATTCTGCCCAACCCAGTTGCTTCTCCTGCGCCAGCGGATTTTGCGCACCGGCAATCACGCACAGGGCTTCTTCGCCCAGGCTGTCGAACAGCAGTTCTTCGGCCCGTGCTCCGGGCGGAATCCTTCCTAAAACGATGTCCAGTTGATCCTGCAACAGCGCCTGTACCAGCACGTCGCTGGTGTCGACCTGGATGCTCATGGACAAGCGTGGATGGCTTTGCTTCAAGGTCGCGATGGTGCGGGTCAACAGCCCGGAAGCCAGCGCCGGAATCGCGCCAACGGCGACCCGACCCAGGTTGCCCGATTGCAGCGCCACCAGTTCTTCGCGCATGCCGCTGAGCTCAGCGAAGACCATGCGTGCGTAGTAGATGACGGTTTCACCGAACGGGGTCGAGCGCATGCCCCGAGGCAGCCGTTCAAACAGCTCGACGCCGAGCAGGTCCTCGGCCTCATGCAGCATCTTGGTCGCTGCCGGTTGAGTCATGCCGATGTGGTCGGCGGCGCGGCGCAAAGAACCGAACTCCTCCAGCGCGAGCATCAGCCGCAGCTGGCGCAGCCTCAGTCGACTGTGGATTACATTGGCATCAGGAATTCGGGACATGGGCCGCACTCGCAATCAGGACTGCGGCAAGCCTGACAACAAATGTCAGGCGTTGCCAGCATTGCTGTGTCACAGCACCGATTTTGGCTTGGCGACCTGGGGTTTACGAAAGCCCATCAGGGCTGCCAGGGCCTTGGAAATCAGCGGCCAGAACAGCATCAGCAGCGCCGCCGTGGTCAGGCTGCCGACCAATGGGTTGGACCAGAAGATCCCCAGGTGCCCGTCAGAGAACAGCATCGACTGACGGAACGCATCTTCGGCCTTGTCACCCAATACCGCCGCCAGTACCAGTGGCGCAATCGGATAGCCGAGTTTCTTGAACAGATAACCCAACGCGCCGAAACCGAGCATCAACACCACGTCGAAGAACGAGTTGTGTACCGAGTAGGCACCGATGGCGCAGACCATGATGATGATCGGCGCGATGATCGAGAACGGAATGCGCAGGATCGAGGCGAACAGCGGCACGGTGGCCAACACCACGATCAGGCTCACCACGTTGCCCAGGTACATGCTGGCGATCAGGCCCCAGACAAAGTCATGCTGCTCGACGAACAGGGTTGGCCCAGGGTGCAGGCCCCAGATCATCAAGCCACCGAGCATCACCGCTGCGGTGGCGGAACCGGGAATACCCAGGGTCAGCATCGGCAGCAAGGCGCTGGTGCCGGCGGCGTGGTCGGCGGTTTCCGGCGCGATAACGCCTTCGAGTTCACCCTTGCCAAAGTTGTCGCGGTTCTTCGAGAAACGCCGCGCCAGGCTATAGCTCATGAACGAAGCGGCGGTCGGCCCGCCCGGGGTAATGCCCATCCAGCAACCGACCAGGGTGCTACGCACAATGGTCCACCAGTAGCGCGGCAACTTGGCCCAGGTGCGCAGGATCACCATCGGCGTGATGCGCGCGTGTTCGCCACGGAACACCAGGCCTTCCTCCACGGTGCAGAGGATTTCGCCGATGCCGAACAGGCCGATCACCGCCACTTCGAAACTGATGCCGGTCATCAGGGTCGGCTGATCGAACGTCAAGCGCAGGTTGCCGGACACGGTGTCCATGCCGACCGCCGCCATGGCGAAACCGATCATCATCGCCACCACGGTTTTCAGCGGCGGGTTCTTGCTCATGCCGATGAAGGTGCAGAACGCCAACAGGTACACCGCGAAGAACTCCGGCGAACTGAACGACATGGCGAAGGCGGCAATCTTCGTCGAGAGGAAGGTCAGCAGCAACACTCCCGCCAGTGCACCCAGCAACGCCGAACTGAACGCGGCGGTCAGGGCTTCGGCGGCGCGACCTTCGCGGGCCATCGGGTAGCCGTCGAACGTCGTCGCCACCGATGAGGGCTCACCGGGAATATTGAACAGGATCGAAGTGATCGAGCCGCCAAACAGAGCGCCCCAGTACATGCACGACAGCAGGATGATCGCCGACACCGGCGACATGGTGAAGGTCAGCGGCAGCAACAGTGCCACGCCATTGGGGGCGCCGAGGCCGGGCAACACGCCGACCAGGATGCCCAGCAGCACGCCGATCACCATCAGGCCGATGTGGCCTGGGGTCAGGATCAGGTTCATGCCTTGCAACAGGGAATCGAATTCGCTCATTTGAAGTTTCTCCCGGCCAGGGCAATCCAGTCGCCCAACGGGCCGGCATCCAGCGGGACCTTGAACCACAGCGCGAAAATCAGGTAGCTGGCGAGTACCGCGCCGAGGGATATACAGGCAATCATCAGTTTGCCGTAAGGCTTGGCGCGGTCCTTGTCACGCCACATGAACCAGGCGATGAAGCACGCCGAGGCGACATAGATGCCGGTCAGTGGCATGGCCGCGACGAACAGCGCAATCGGGATGAACACCGACAGCACTTGCCTGAACGCACTGCGACTGACGAAGGCAACGCTCAGCGCTTGCCAGCGCACCAGGATCAGCACAAAGTTGGCCACGCTCGCGGCGCTCAGCATCAGGCCGATGTAGAAGGGGAAGTAACCCGGCTCGGGGCCGGCATCGCCCCAGCCGATACCCTGTTCGACACTGCCGAACATCACCACCACGCCGATCAGCGCCGTGAAGAGGGTCAGGCCGAGCTCGACCCAACGGGTGCCGACCAGCGCGGGTGAATCCGAAGAATGGGACATGAAGACACCTCCAGCAGATGACGACCGCCCGCAGGCGAGCGGCCGTGACAACTTAGTTTTTCAGCCAGCCGGCTTCCTTGAAGACCGGGGTGACGCGGGCGGTGTCTTTTTCGATGTAGGCGGTCAGCGGCTCGCCCTCGAGGAAGGTCGGCACCAGCGCGTTCTGCTTGACGTAGGCCTTGAACTCCGGCGTTTCGGTGACCTTGCGCATCAGCTCGACATAGAACGCGCGTTGCTCGGCGGAAATGTCGCCAGGCATGAACACGGTGCGCGGGAAGCGGTATTGATCGATGCCCAGGCCTTGTTCGTGGCAGGTCGGTACGTCGGCCCAGGATTTGTCGCCGGCGACTTTTTCGGTGTAGGCCATGCGCTCCTTACTGAACACGCAGAGCGGTTCGACCTGATCGCCGCGCCATTGGCTGATGCTTTCGCTGGGGTTGTTGACGTTGGCGGCGATGTGCTTGCCGGCCAGCTGGGTCGCGGCCTCGCTACCGCTCTTGAACGGGATGTACACCAGTTTACTGTTGGTGGTCTGGTTCAGCAGCAGGGTCAGGGTCTGGTCGACATCCTTGGACTGGCTGCCACCCATGCGCAGTTTCGACGGGTCGGCCTTGACCGCTTCGTAGAAGCTTTTCGCATCCTTCCACGGTGCGCCTTTGTAGCTCCAGAGAATGAAGTCATCCTCGGCCACGGCGGCAATCGGGGTCAGCTCCTGCCATTGATAGCCGAGCTTGGACACCAGCGGCAACAGGTAGATGTTGTTGGTGCCGATCACCAGCTTCTCGGCATCGCCCTTGTTCATTTTCATGTCGAGGAAAGCCTCGGCGCCGTTGCCGCCACCCTTGTTCAGGACGATGGTATTAACGTCGAGCAGTTTATGCGTGGTGATGATCGACTGGATCAGGCGACCGAGTTGGTCGGTACCGCCACCGGGGCCACCGGCGACGACGATTTCGACGTTCTTGTCCGGTTGCCAGGCGGCTTGAGCGAGCGCGGGAAGGGCGCCGGCGGCGATCAGGGTGCAGCCAAGAAACAGACGGGAAGTGCGACGGACGAATGCATTTCGCATGGGAGGGCCTCGTTTCTGTGTTTTTGTAATTGTTATGAGCGACTTGTTTGAGCGGTAAAGCCGCAAGCCTGGAGTGAGTGTGGGAAGAGGCAGCCCCCGCGTCTAGTCAAAACAATACATACACCGATAGCCTGGGGTTATAGCTAGTCAAACGAAGCAAGACTTCTGTAGGAGCAAGCTTGCTCGCGATGGACTCACGAGCGCTGCGCTAATTCAGGAAACACGCGTTTTCGTTGACGATCATCGCGAGCTAGCTCGCTCCTACAGAAAAGAAAGGTCCAACATTGAAGATCGTTGAAAGCACGGAGTGCCATAACCCGAAGCTATCGCCTGATTTCAAGTTTTGATTAGACGGTTATCACCGGGCCTTCGATAGTGCTCATCAACACCGTGAAAAACGCGACACAGGTGAAGTCTGCAACTGTACAACAATAAAAATTGAGGGACGCGCAATGGCTCGTCACCAGTGCGGTGTGATTATGCAAATGAGCAGTGGATTTGCCCCGGTGCCGGGATTCTTCGCGGTGTGCTCGGCAGTGTTTGTGCTGGCTACGTTGTTCATCAGTCTCGACGAGGTGCGCCATGGGTGAACTGTGGAACGGTCCCATCATCGATGCCCATCATCACTTCTGGGACCCAACGATCAACGACCATCCGTGGTTGGCGCCGGAGGCGAACATCCCGTTTCGCTACGGCGATTACTCCGCGATCAAGCGCCGTTATTTGCCCGACGATTACTTCGCCGATGCCGGCGACCAGCGAGTCGTGCAAACGGTGTATGTCGAGACCGCATGGAACCCGCAGGACCCGATTGGCGAAACCCGTTTCATCGAGCAACTGGCCGCCCGCTACGGCGTGCCGAATGCGATCGTCGCGCAAGCCTGGCTCGACCACCCGGACGCCATTGCCGTGCTGCGCGAGCAGGCCAGTCACAAGTGCGTGCGCAGCGTGCGGCACAAGCCCGGCGGACCGACGTCACCCGCGCAGTTCGGCCGGGTGCGCAGCCTGATGAGCGACGAGCACTGGCGGCGCGGTTATGCCGCGCTGGAGGGCCTGGGCCTGCACTTCGATCTGCAAACCCCCTGGTGGAACTTGCCCGAAGCTGAGCGACTGGCCCGGGATTTCCCCGGTATCACCCTGATTCTCAACCACGCCGGCTTGCCCAGCGACCGCAGCGCTGAAGGCCTGGCCGGTTGGCGCGCCGCGATGGCGCGGCTGGCGCAGTGGCCCAACGTGCAGGTCAAGATTTCCGGCCTGGGCCAGGCGGGCCGGGCGTGGCGCGCCATCGACAACGCCTGGATCGTGCGCGAAATCATCGCGATGTTCGGCACCAAGCGGGCGATGTTCGCCAGTAACTTTCCGGTGGACAGCCTGTGTGGCTCGTTCAACGACATCTACAACGGTTTCAAATCCATCGTCGCCGATCTGCCAGTGGCCGATCAGGAGCGACTGTTCTACAGCAACGCGCAGCGCATCTACCGCTGCGAACCTTGCGCCATTGACCGGGCGCGGCCTGAATCCTTGAGGAGTGAAGCATGAACAAGACAACCATCGCGATGGTCCTGGGCGACCCCGCGGGCATCGGTCCGGAACTGATCGCACGCTTGCTCGGAGAGCCCGATGTACGCAGCCAGGCGAATGTGATCCTGATTGCCGACGAAGCGGAAATGCGCCGCGGCATGCGCATCGCCGGTGTGGAGTTTCCCTATCGCCGGGTGGAGTCGCTGGAGCAGCTGTCATTCATGGACGACACGCCGCTGTTCTACGATTTTCGCGGCGACACTGTCGGTGAATTCCCGCGCAGCGAATCCAGTGTCATTGGTGGTCGCTACAGCCTCGACACCCTGGAGGTCGCCCTGCGCCTGACCGAGGCCGGGACCACCGACGCGATATTGTTCGGGCCGCTGAACAAGACTTCGTTGCACATGGCCGGCATGGCCCACAACGATGAGTTGCACTGGTTCGCCGAGTTGCTGGATTTCCACGGGCCGTTCTGCGAATTCAACGTGCTCGACAATCTGTGGACTTCCCGTGTGACCTCCCACGTGGCGTTGGCTGAAGTCCCGGGCCTGCTTAGCCAGGCGCGGGTGGTGGAAGCGATTCAACTGATCGACACCGCGCTCAAGCGCAACGGCCTGGAAAAACCGCGCATCGGCGTCTGTGGATTGAACCCGCACAACGGCGACAACGGCTCGTTCGGCCGCGAAGAACTGGACATCATCGGCCCGGCCGTGCGTTCGGCCCAGGCATTGGGGATCGCGGCGGAAGGGCCGTATCCGGGGGACACGATTTTCCTCAAGGTCCAGGGTGATGCCAGCGCCTTTGACGCGGTGGTGACGATGTACCACGACCAGGGGCAGATCGCGATTAAGTTGATGGGCTTCTCCCGTGGCGTCACGGTCCAGGGTGGTCTGCCCATCCCGATCACCACGCCGGCCCACGGCACCGCGTTCGATATCGCGGGGCAGGGCAAGGCGAATGTCGGCGCGACTCGCCAGGCGTTCGAGATCGCTTGCCGGATGGGTGGCAACAGCTACTGATTTTCAAAAACACGCAATACCCCTGTAGGAGCTGGCTTGCCAGCGAAGACGGCCTGACAGACACCCCTGAGGTGCCTGTCGGGCCGCTTTCGCTGGCAAGCCAGCTCCTACAGTTTTATGTATTGCCCCGATAACTCGATCTAGGGGATTACTGCTTTTTCCTATCACCCCAGGTTATCGCCGGATACGCATAAGTGATTATCCGCACCCTCGGGCGCTGGCTACAGTCGCTCCATCGAATGCCTGGAACCGCCAACCGAGCGGCTCCACGCAGCGACACAACAATGACAAGAAGCCGGCAGCGCAAGGAAACCGTATTCATGAAAATCAAAGCGATCCGTACCCGCGTATTCGAGTGGAAAGGCAAAGTCGTCCCACCTCAAGCGCACTTCTGCACCAACGCCAGCGACATCCTGTTCGAGCGCGGCGACGCCATGGGCTCGTTCCGTTTCCACGGCTGGCTGGTGGTGGAAGTCGAGACCGACACCGGTCTTGTCGGCATCGGCAACTGCGCCCTGGCGCCTCGTGTGGCCAAGGAAATCATCGACACCTACCTGGCACCCATCGCGATTGGCGAAGACCCGTTCGACAACGAATACATCTGGCAGAAAATGTACCGCCAGAGCCACGCATGGGGCCGCAAAGGCATCGGCATGGCGGCCATCTCGGCGATCGACATCGCCATCTGGGACATCATGGGCAAGGCGGTCAACAAGCCGGTGTTCAAACTGCTCGGCGGCCGCACCAAGGAAAAGATCTGGACCTACGCCTCCAAGCTCTACGCCAACGACAACCTCGACCTGTTCCTCGAAGAGGCCCAGGGCTATCTGAACCAGGGCTTCACCGCGCTGAAAATGCGCTTCGGCTACGGCCCGAAAGACGGTCCGGCGGGCATGCGCAAGAACATCGAACAAGTGCGCGCCCTGCGTAACCTGGCCGGCCCCGACGTCGACATCATGCTCGAATGCTACATGGGCTGGACCCTGGAATACGCCCGCCGCATGTTGCCCAAACTGGCCGAGTTCGAGCCGCGCTGGCTGGAAGAACCGGTGATCGCCGACGACATCGAGGGTTATATCGAGCTGAAAAAAATGGGCATCATGCCGATCTCCGGCGGCGAGCACGAGTTCACCTCGTACGGCTTCAAGGACCTGCTGGAACGCCGCGCCATCGACGTGATCCAGTACGACACCAACCGCGTCGGCGGCATCACCGCCGCGCGCAAGATCAACGCCATGGCCGAGGCCTGGTCGGTGCCGGTGATCCCCCACGCCGGGCAGATGCACAACTACCACCTGACCATGTCCACCACGGCGTCGCCCATGGCCGAGTTCTTCCCGGTGTTCGACGTCGAAGTCGGCAACGAACTCTTCTACTACGTATTCAAGGGCGAACCGCAACCAGTCAACGGCTACATCCAGCTCGACGACGACAAGCCGGGCCTGGGCCTGGAAATCTCCGATGAGTATTTGAGCGACTTCAACATCATCGAGTGACCTTGAGGCGCCGTCATCCGGCGGCGCCGTCCATGACTTTGCGGAGGCGACATGCGCCTGATTCAATTTGAAAACACTGCCGGGGAACGCCAGGTCGGGCTGGTCGACGGGGCACAGGTCCAGGTGCTTAAAGGCACCCGCAGCACCCGTGAACTGGCACTCGCGGCGATCCGCGGCCAACGCAGCCTGCAGGAAGAAGTCGCCCTGCGCGGCACCGAACCGGGCCCGGACTACGCCCAGCTGTTGCAGCAGCGCCAGGTGCTGCCACCGCTGGACCACGAGGACCCGGCCCACTGCCTGATCAGCGGCACTGGCCTGACCCACCTGGGCAGCGCCTCGGCGCGGGACAAGATGCACCAGCAGGAAGGTGCCGTCGAAACCGCCATGACCGACACCATGCGCATTTTCAAATGGGGCCTGGAGGGCGGCAAGCCCGCGGCCGGGCAGGTCGGTGCGCAGCCGGAATGGTTCTACAAGGGCGACGGCAGCATCGTCGTGCGTCCCGGCGCGGACTTCCCGGTGCCGCCCTTTGCCGAAGACGCCGGCGAAGAGCCGGAGCTGACCGGGCTCTACGTGATCGGCGACGACGGCCTGCCGTATCGCGTCGGTTATGCCCTGGGCAATGAGTTCTCCGACCATGTCATGGAGCGGCGCAACTACCTGTACCTCGCCCATTCGAAACTGCGCTGCTGCTCCTATGGCCCGGAGCTGCGCGTCGGCGAATTGCCCAGGCACCTGGAGGGCACCAGCCGCATCAAGCGCGATGGCAAGACGATCTGGGAAAAGGAGTTTCTCAGCGGCGAAGACAACATGTGCCACAGCCTGGCCAACCTCGAATTCCACCACTTCAAGTACGCGCAGTTCCTGCGTCCCGGTGATGTGCACGTGCACTACTTCGGCACCGCCACGCTGTCGTTTGCCGATGGCATCAAGACCCAGCCGGGGGACCGCTTCCAGATCAGCCTCGATGAGTTCGGAGCGCCGCTGGTGAACGGCATCGGTGAAAGTGCCCAGCCGTTGGCAATCGGTCAGGTGCGCACGCTTTAACCCCTGTAGGAGCCGGCTTGCCGGCGAAAGCGATTTTTCACGCGACGTTGATGTTTGCCGTGCCGTGGCCTTCGCCGGCAAGCCGGCTCCTACAGGTCTGTAATCGATCAAGGAATCCGCAATGACCACGATACTTGGACACAACTACATCGGCGGCCGCCGCAGCGCCAACGGCAACTTGCACCTGCAAAGTCTCGACGCGACCACCGGTGAGCCATTGCCCGGCACCTTCTTCCAGGCATCCGAAGCCGAGGTGGATGCCGCCGCCAAAGCCGCCGCCGCGGCGTACCCGATCTACCGTAATCTCAGTGCAGAAAAGCGCGCGACCTTCCTCGATGCCATCGCCGATGAAATCGATGCCCTGGGCGATGACTTCGTCGCCACCGTGTGCCGCGAAACCGCATTACCGGCCGGGCGTATCCAGGGTGAACGCGCTCGCACCAGCGGCCAGTTGCGCCTGTTCGCCAAGGTCCTGCGTCGCGGTGATTTCTACGGTGCGCGCATCGACCGGGCGTTGCCGGATCGCCAGCCTTTGCCACGCCCGGACCTGCGTCAATACCGCATCGCCCTGGGGCCGGTAGCGGTGTTTGGCGCCAGCAACTTTCCATTGGCGTTCTCCACCGCCGGTGGCGATACCGCCTCGGCCCTGGCCGCCGGATGCCCGGTAGTGTTCAAGGCCCACAGCGGGCACATGGCAACCGCCGAGTGGGTGGCGGACGCAATCATCCGCGCCGCCGAGCGCACGGAAATGCCCGCGGGGGTGTTCAACATGATCTACGGCGGTGGCGTCGGTGAGTGGCTGGTCAAGCACCCGGCGATCCAGGCCGTGGGTTTCACCGGCTCGCTCAAGGGCGGCAATGCCCTGAGTCACATGGCCGCGACCCGGCCACAGCCGATCCCGGTGTTCGCCGAGATGTCGAGCATCAACCCGGTGTTCCTGCTGCCCGAGGCGCTGGCCGTCCGGGGTGAACAGATCGCGGCGCAGCTTGCCGGTTCAGTGACCCTGGGCTGTGGCCAGTTCTGCACCAACCCTGGCCTGGTCATCGGCCTGCGTTCGCCGCAGTTCAGCACCTTTCTCGAAACCTTTTGCGCGAGCATGAACCAGCAACCTGCGCAAACCATGCTCAATGCTGGCGCGCTGGCCAGTTACAGCCGAGGCCTGGGCGAGCTGCACGAACATCCGGGGCTGACCCATCTGGCGGGCAAGCCGCAGCAGGGCAGTCAGGCGCAGCCGCAAGTGTTCAAGGCCGATGTCAGCCTGTTGCTCAAGGGTGATGAACTGCTTCAGGAAGAAGTGTTCGGGCCGACCACCATCGTCGTGGAAGTCGAGAGCCGTGCGCAGTTGGCGCAGGCGCTGCAGGGGTTGCGCGGGCAACTGACCGCGACCTTGATTGGCGAGGCGGATGAGCTGCTGGAGTACCGCTGGCTGGCGGAGATGTTGCAGGAAAAGGTCGGGCGGATTTTGCTCAATGGTTATCCGACCGGGGTCGAGGTGTGCGAGGCGATGGTGCATGGCGGGCCTTATCCGGCAACGTCCGATTCGCGCGGGACCTCGGTGGGGACGTTGGCGATCGATCGCTTCCTGCGGCCGGTGTGCTTCCAGAATTACCCGGATGCGTTGTTGCCCGAGGCGTTGCAGAACGCCAATCCGCTGGGGATTCGGCGGTTGGTGGATGGGGAGGTGAGTCAGTCAACCTTGTAGTGTCTGGATGACCGCTATCGCTGGCAAGCCAGCTCCTACAGGTTTTGCGGCGTGCTCGAAACCTGTAGGAGCTGGCTTGCCAGCGAAGGCGTCATCAAGCTCACCACAAATTACCTGGCTCCCACCTCAATTGCCTTCACCGCAGGCTTCAACACCAGCCACAACGCCGCCGCAATCAACACCCCGCCATACACATGCGCCATCGACAACGGCTCACCCAGCAACAGTGCGCCCCACAACACCCCGAATGGCGGGATCAGGAAGGTCGTGGTCATCGACCTCACGGGCCCGACCGAGCTGAGCAAGCGGAAGTAAACGATGTACGCCAGCGCAGTACACACCAGCCCCAATCCCAGCAACGACAACCAGACATCCCAGCCACCCCAGCTCGCCGGCGGCTGGCTGATCACGCTGTAGCCGAACAGCGGCAGCAGGAACAACGTCGCCCCGAGCATGCTGCCCAGCGCAGACAAACGGCTGTCGAGCCCACCGGCCTGATCCAGCCAGCGGCGTGCTAGAAAACCGGCAAAGCCATAACAGGTGGTGGCGAGCAGGCAGGCGAGGGCGCCCATCAGCAATTGCATATCGAATGCCACCGGGCCCGCGCGCGTCAGCACGCCAACGCCGAACAAGCCGAGAAATACCCCGCCGAGCTTGGCGCCGGTGAGTCGCTCATGGAAGAACAAGCCGCCGATCAACACGCCCATCAGCGGTGTGGTGGCGTTGAAAATGGCCGAGTACCCAGCCGGCAGCACCTGGGCGGCCACGGAGTACAGGGTGGCCGGAATCCCCGAGTTGATCACCCCGAGCAGCATCACAGTCTTGAGTTTGCCTTTGAAATCCCAGCTGATGCGCATCAGCCCGAGGATCAGCAACAGGCCGGTAGCGGCAATCGACACGCGGAAAAAGGCCGTGGGGATGGTACCAATCACCGGGGCGATGATGCGCATGAACAGAAAGCTCGCACCCCAGATGGCCGCCAGTGACAGTAAACGGACAATATCGACGGGGTTCACGCTGCTCTCCTTCCTTTATGGGGACGAGAGTGTTGCCGAGCGGCTGATCGATGGCAACCGAAAAACCGGCAAATAACCCGGGCGCAAAATTACGCTTCTCCTGCACCCGCTTCACTGGCTAAGCTCAGGGCTCACGAATTCCCGCAGAGGTCTCACCATGCCGCAGCAATGGCCAGCCGCCGATATCGCCCGAATGATCCTCGATGGCTTTGACGATTACCGCGAGCATTTCCGGCAGATCACCGACGGTGCGCGGGCCCGCTTCGAGCAGGCCCAGTGGCAGGAGACGCAGGTCGCGTCGGCCGCGCGGATCAATCTCTACGAAGAAAAAGTCAGCGAAACCGTGGAACGGCTGCGCATCGCGTTCGACAGTGACACCCTGGACGTCAGTTGCTGGCCGCTGGTCAAGAGCGCCTACATCAGTCTGATCGACCTGCGCTTCGACGATGAATTGTCCGAGACCTGGTACAACTCGATTTTCTGCGGGCTGTTCAGCCATGACCTGATCAGCGACGGCTGCATGTTCATCCACACCACGCGGCCGAGCCTGCGCCGGGCCCGCGCCGCGCAAACCCGCACCTACAAACCCCAGGGTCAGTTGGCGGGGATGCTGGCGAGCATCTTTGCCGACTATCGCTTCAGCGAGGAATACGCCGACCTGCCCGGCGATCTGCGCCGCCTTGAAGCGCAACTGCGCGAGAACCTGCCGGACTGGGTGTGCAAGGACCCGGAGCTTGGCGTCGAACTGTTTTCCTCGGTGCTCTACCGCAACAAGGGCGCCTACCTGGTGGGGCGCATCTACACCGCCGATGAACAATGGCCGCTGGCGATCCCGCTGCTGCACCTGGAGGGGCGCGGTATCCAGATCGACGCGCTGATCACCGACGAAGCGGACGTGTCGATCATCTTCTCGTTCACCCGTTCCTATTTCATGGTCGATGTGCCGGTGCCGGCAGAGTTCATCGGTTTCCTCAAGCGCATCCTGCCGGGCAAGCACATCGCCGAGCTGTACACTTCGATCGGTTTCTACAAGCATGGCAAGTCCGAGTTTTATCGGGCGTTGATCAACCACCTGGCCAACACCGACGACCAGTTCATCATGGCCCCCGGCGTGCGCGGCATGGTCATGAGCGTGTTCACCCTGCCGGGGTTCAACACCGTGTTCAAAATCATCAAGGACCGCTTCTCCCCGTCAAAAAACGTCGACCGCGCGACTGTGATCGAGAAGTACCGGCTGGTAAAAAGCGTCGACCGCGTCGGGCGCATGGCCGACACCCAGGAGTTCGCCGATTTCCGCTTCCCGCTGAGCAAGTTCGACCCGGCGTGCCTGGAAGAACTGCTGGACGTCGCGCCGTCCACGGTGTCGGTGGAAGGCGACACGGTGCTGATCCGCCACTGCTGGACCGAACGGCGCATGACGCCGCTGAACCTGTACCTGGAAAACGCCAACGACGCGCAGGTGCGCGAGGCCCTGGAGGATTACGGCCTGGCGATCAAGCAACTGGCGGCGGCGAACATCTTTCCCGGTGACATGCTGCTGAAGAACTTCGGCGTTACCCGCCACGGTCGCGTGGTGTTCTACGACTATGACGAGATCTGCTTCCTGACCGAGGCCAACTTCCGCCACATCCCGCAACCGCGCACGCCGGAAGATGAAATGGCGTCCGAGCCGTGGTATTCGATCGGGCCGCTGGATGTGTTCCCCGAGGAATTCCCGCCGTTTTTGTTTGCCGATTCGGGGCAGCGCAAGTTGTTCGATCAGTTGCATGGCGAGTTGTACAACGCTGACTACTGGAAAAGCCTGCAGGAGGCGATTCGGGCGGGGAAGGTGATCGATGTGTTTCCGTATCGGAGGAAGCAGCAATAAGCCGCAAGCTTTAAGCTTGAAGCTGCTTCTCTGTTAACCTTGTCGCTTTTGGCTTATCGCTTGCGGCTGCTTTTATGACCATCGACAAACTGCTGAAAAACCTCGATCACGCCATGCTTGCCGACCGCCACCGGCTGCGGCGGCAGTTGCTTGAGCTGCGCAAGAAACCCGACGAAGCCAAGCTGGCCCAATGGGTGGCGCGGATGCAGGCGTCCTGTGACCAGGTGCTGGCCCGGCGCGCCAGCCTGCCGGTGATTCGTTACGACGACAGCCTGCCGATCGCCGCCAAGCGCGACGAAATCAAGAAAGCGCTGGAAAAGCACCAGGTGCTGATCATCGCCGGCGAAACCGGTTCGGGTAAAACCACCCAGTTGCCGAAGATCTGCCTGGAAATCGGCCGCGGGCAACATGGCCTGATCGGCCACACCCAACCACGGCGAATCGCCGCACGTAGCGTGGCGGCCCGGGTGGCCGAAGAACTCGGCACGCCGTTGGGCGCGCTGGTCGGCTATCAGGTGCGCTTCGAGGATCAGAGCGATTCCAACACCCTGATAAAACTGATGACCGACGGCATCCTGCTGGCGGAAACCCAGAACGACCGCTATCTGGAACGCTACGACACCATCATCGTCGACGAAGCCCACGAACGCAGCCTCAATATCGACTTCCTGCTCGGTTACCTGAAAACCCTGCTGCCCCGTCGTCCGGACCTGAAAGTCATCATCACTTCGGCAACCATCGACCTGGAGCGTTTCTCCAAGCATTTCGACGATGCGCCCATTGTCGAAGTCTCCGGCCGTACCTTCCCGGTGGACACCTGGTATCGCCCGCTGACCCTGGAACAGGATGAGGAGGGCAACCGGGTCGAGGACGACCTGACGGTGGATCAGGCGATTCTCGCCACCCTCGACGAAATTGCCGCCTACGAGCGCAGCGAACGCCGCAGCCCTGGTGACGTGCTGGTGTTCCTGCCCGGCGAGCGCGAGATTCGCGATGCCGCCGACATGCTGCGCAAGGCCCAGCTCAAGCACACCGAGATCCTGCCGTTGTACGCGCGCCTGTCGCCGGCCGAGCAGCAGCGGATTTTCCAGTCGCACCCGGGCCGTCGCGTGGTGCTGGCGACCAACGTCGCGGAAACCTCGCTGACCGTGCCGGGCATCCGTTACGTGATCGACAGCGGCACCGCGCGCATCAGTCGCTACAGCTACCGCGCCAAGGTCCAGCGCCTGCCCATCGAAGCCATTTCCCAGGCCAGCGCCAACCAGCGTAAAGGCCGCTGCGGACGGGTCGAGCCGGGCATCTGCGTGCGCCTGTACAGCGAAGAAGATTTCCTCGGACGCCCGGAATTCACCGATCCGGAAATCCTGCGCACCAACCTCGCCGCCGTTATCTTGCAGATGCTGCACCTGCGCCTTGGCGAGGTCAGCGCATTCCCGTTCATCGAGCCGCCCGATGGCAAGGCGATCAGCGACGGCTACAACCTGCTGCAAGAACTCTCGGCGGTGGACCGCAACAGTCAGTTGACCCCGCTCGGTCGGCAACTGGCGCGACTGCCGGTGGACCCGCGCATGGGCCGCATGCTGCTCGAAGCGGCCAAGCTCGGCAGCCTGCAGGAAGTGCTGATCGTCGCCAGCGCCATGTCGATCCAGGACCCGCGCGAGCGTCCGCCGGAGCGCCAGCAAGCCGCAGACCAGGCCCACGCGCAATGGAAAGATACCGACTCGGACTTCGCCGGGCTGGTCAACCTGTGGCGTGGGTTCGAAGAGCAGCGCCAGGCGCTGACCGCCAGCCCGCTGCGTAACTGGTGTCGCAAGAATTTCCTGAATTACCTGCGCCTGCGTGAGTGGCGCGACTCCCATCGCCAGTTGAGCCTCATCTGCCGCGACATGCAGCTGAGCCTTAACAAAGAGCCGGCGGATTACCCGAAACTGCACAAGGCAGTGCTGGTGGGCTTGCTCAGCCAGATCGGCCAGAAAACCGAAGACGGCGATTACCTCGGAGCGCGGCAGCGGCGTTTCTGGATTCATCCGTCGTCGGGTATCGGCAAGAAACGCCCGCAGTGGCTGATGACTGCCGAACTGGTGGAAACCACCAAGCTGTATGCGCGGATGGTGGCCAAGATCGATGCCGACTGGATCGAGCCGCTGGCCGGGCACCTGATCAAGAAAAACCACTTCGAACCCCATTGGGAGAAGAAGCGTGGCCAGGTCGTGGCCTTCGAGCAGATCACCCTGTTCGGGCTGATCGTGGTCGGCCGCCGGCCGGTGCACTACGGCCCGATCGATCCGGTGGTGTCCCGTGAACTGTTCATCCGCGAAGCGCTGGTGCGTGGCGAAATCCAGTCGAAAGCCAAGTGCCTGACGGCCAACAAGCAGCTGCTGGAACAACTCGACGAACTGGAAGCCAAGGCCCGTCGCCGGGACATTCTCGCCGACGAAGAAACCCTATACGCCTTCTACGACGCGCGGTTGCCGGCAGAGATCCACCAGACCGCGACGTTCGACAGCTGGTATCGGATCAACAGCCAGAAAGACCCGCAGCTGCTGATCATGCGCGAAGAGGACGTGCTGGCGCGCGAAGCCAGTGAAGTCACCGCCCAGCATTACCCGGACACGCTGCACATCGGCGACCTCGAATTGGCCCTGAGCTACCACTTCGAACCGAACCACCCGCGTGACGGCGTGACCCTGCGGGTACCGGCACCGCTGTTGCCGATGCTGCCGCCGGAACGCCTGGAATGGCTGGTGCCGGGGCTGATCGAAGCCAAGTGCATTGCCCTGGTGCGCAACCTGCCCAAGGCCCTGCGCAAGAATTTCGTGCCGGTGCCGGATTTCGTCAAGGCCGCGTTGCAGCGCATGACCTTCGCTGAAGGTTCATTACCCCAGGCCCTGGGTCGGGAGTTGCTGCGCATGACCGGCGCCCGGGTCAGCGATGAAGCCTGGAGCGAGGCCGCGCAGCAGGTCGAAAGCCATCTGCGGATGAACCTGGAAATCGTCGACGCCCAGGGCAAGTTCCTCGGCGAAGGGCGCGACCTGGCCGAACTGACCGCGCGTTTCGCCGAAGCCAGCCAGGCCGCCCTGGCCGTGCCGCAAACCGCGAAAAGCCAGCAGCCGGTCGAACCGAAAGTGTTTGCCGCCGTGGCCGAGAAAACCCAGCAGAAGATCGCCGGGCTGTCGATGACGGTCTATCCGGCGCTGGTGGAAGAGGCGGGGACAGTCAAGGAAGGACGTTTCTCGACCCCGGCCGAAGCCGAGTTCCAGCATCGCCGCGCCTTGCAGCGCCTGCTGATGCAGCAACTGGCGGAGCCGGCGAAGTTCCTGCGTGGCAAGTTGCCGGGCCTGACCGAGCTGGGCCTGCTGTATCGCGACATGGGGCGTGTCGATGCGTTGGTGGAAGACATTCTGTTGGCCAGCCTCGACAGCTGCATCCTCGACGGTGAAGACCCGCTGCCACGGGATGGCGCCGGATTGGCCGCGTTGGCCGAACGCAAGCGCGGGGCCTGGACCGAACATGCCGAACGCGTGGCCAGGCTGACCCTGGAAATCCTCAAGCACTGGCACGGCCTGCAAAAACGCTTCAAGGGCAAGATCGACCTGGCGCAAGCCGTGGCCCTGAACGACATCAAGCAGCAGCTCAGCCATCTGGTGTATCCGGGGTTTGTCCGGGAAACGCCGATGCAGTGGCTCAAGGAACTGCCGCGCTACCTCAAGGCCATCGAACAGCGTTTCGAAAAAATCGGCGCCCAAGTGCAACGGGATCGGGTCTGGAGCGGCGAGTTGTCCGGCCTCTGGACGCAATACCAGACCCGCGCCAACAAACACGCCCAGGAAGGTAAGCGCGACCCGCAGCTGGAGTTGTACCGCTGGTGGCTGGAGGAATACCGGGTTTCGCTGTTTGCCCAGCAGTTGGGAACCAAGGTGCCGATCTCCGACAAGCGCCTGAGCAAGCAGTGGAGTCAAGTCGAAGCCTGACCGGACCTTGTAGGAGCTGGCTTGCCAGCGAAAGCGTCCTTGAGCCCTGCATCGCCCATGAAGACGCCATCGCCGGCAAGCCGGGCTCCTACAGGGTTTGCGTCGTTCTTTAAGCGGATTCGACATTCAGCAAAAAGGCGCCAAAATCCAAGGTTTATGGCAAACTTCGCGCCTATAAACACCGGCCCCGCGATTTTGAGCCTTCGCCGCCGCGGGCAGGCCGGAATACAGCGATGCCAGGTTTGCGTCCACGGATGGGAATAGACCCTTTGTGCATTGGTACGTTTGTACCAATGCTTTCTGCCTGAACAGATCAGAGACACGACCATGCATAACGTCGTCATCAGCGGCACCGGCCTGTACACCCCGGCCAACAGCATCTCCAACGAAGAGCTGGTGCAGTCTTTCAATGCTTATGTCGCTCAATTCAACGCTGACAACGCCCAGGCCATTGCCCGTGGTGAAGTCGAGGCGTTGACCGAGTCCAGCGCAGCCTTCATCGAAAAAGCCTCTGGCATCAAAAGCCGCTTTGTCATGGACAAGGAAGGCATTCTCGACCCGCAACGCATGGCGCCACGCTTGCCGGAGCGTTCCAACGACGAATGGTCGGTGCTCTGCCAGATGGCCATCGGCGCCGCCGAACAAGCCTTGCAACGCGCCGGCAAAACCGCCGCGGACATCGACGGCGTGATCGTCGCCTGCTCCAACCTGCAACGCGCCTATCCGGCCATTGCCATCGAAGTCCAGGAAGCGCTGGGCATCCAGGGTTTCGGTTTCGACATGAACGTGGCGTGCTCTTCGGCCACCTTCGGCATCCAGGCCGCAGCCAATAGCGTGCAGCTGGGCCAGGCCCGGGCGGTCCTGATGGTCAACCCGGAAGTCTGCACCGGTCACCTGAACTTCCGCGACCGCGACAGCCACTTCATCTTCGGCGATGCCGCGACCGCCGTGATCATCGAGCGCGCTGACCTGGCCACCTCCAGCCACCAGTTCGACATCGTCAGCACCAAGTTGCTGACCAAGTTCTCCAACAACATCCGCAACAACTTTGGCTTCCTCAACCGCGCCGCGGAAGAGGGCATCGGAGCCAAGGACAAGCTGTTCGTGCAGGAAGGCCGCAAGGTGTTCAAGGAAGTCTGCCCGATGGTCGCCGAGCTGATCGCTGCGCACCTGGAAGAGAACCAACTCAACGTCAATGACGTGAAACGCTTCTGGCTGCACCAGGCCAACCTCAGCATGAACCACCTGATCGTCAGGAAGCTGCTGGGACGTGAAGCCACCGAGCAGGAGGCGCCGGTGATTCTCGATACCTATGCCAACACCAGTTCGGCAGGTTCGGTGATTGCGTTCCACAAGCACCAGGATGATCTGGCTGCCGGCTCGCTGGCGGTGCTCAGCTCGTTTGGTGCGGGTTATTCGATTGGTAGCGTGCTGTTGCGCAAGCGCTGATTTTTTTCGCTGTCGCCGAAAAGATCGCAGCCTGCGGCAGCTCCTACATGGATCGATGTTCAATCGCGATATCGCGGTTGAAACCGATCCTGTAGGAGCTGCCGTAGGCTGCGATTTTTTTGCGCCAATAGAAACAGCCCAGCGTTGAAATATCGGAGGATGATGGGGACCGATAGATCAACGCCAGGCTGTAAAAGGGGCTCAGGCATCCATGCCGGAGTCGTGTAGCGGGGTCATCAGAACTTCGCTTCGGCATCCAGTTGCAGGGTGTTGATGTCGGAGTCTTTCAGGTTGACGCTGGCGTTGGTGTAGTCGGAAGTCGCCATGAAGTACGTCGCACCCAGGGTGAAGTTCTTGTCCAGCTCGTAGCTGACTTTCAGCTTGCTGCCGCGCGAACCGGTGAAGCCGTTGGCGAAGTCGGAGTCGGTGAAGGCACCCACCACCGCGTTCTGCTGTATGTCGCGGTAGTTGTAGTCCAGGCCGAAGCCGTAGAGCTTGGTCTTGACCCCGGCCAGCCAGCCAGTGTCCTGATTGTTGCTGGCTTCGGCGTTGTGTACGTACTGGCCGTACAGCGACAGCGGCATTGGCAGGCCGCCGATGTCGATCTGGCTGAAACCTTCCCACAGGCGGAACTCTTCGCCCGGGCTGTTACCGTTGACGGCCAGAGCGCATGGCGAGGTGGTGGCGGTGCAGGTGCTGTCTTCGTCGTTGTCGTAGTTGTAGAGGCTGCCGCCGACGGTCAATTTCAGGTTGTCGGTAATGGCGAAACGCGCACCCAGCTGGCCAGCGTACAGACGCAGGTCGTGCTTGAACTGCACGCCGTCGCCATCGACGTTGTCCTTGAGGGTGTAGTGACCGGCGCTGCCGAACAGTTCGGTATTGCCCAGCGGGTACTTGTAGGTCAGGGCCAGGCCTTCAGGGTTGATGTCGCTGTCCCAGATGATGTCGCCCATGCTCACCCACGGTTGCAGCATCTTGCCGCCGATCACGTGCAGGTTCTTGATGGCGTCGGGGTGGTAGTCGACATAGCCCAGGTCCAGCCAGATCTGCTTCTTGTCGAAGTAGTTGTTCAGGTCCTGGTTGGTGGAGCGAGCGTCGTCGCTGCTGCCGGTGGCGATACGGATGCCGGTGTCCACTTGCGGGTTGATTTCGCTGAACGCACCCAGGCGGGCACGAATGCGCTGGCGGTCCTGGTCTTTGTTGTTGGAAACGCCGTCGTTGTGGACGTTTTCCTGACGGAAACGCACGTCGCCCTTGAATTGGGTCTTGGCCGCCCACGCCAGTTTCTGGTCGAAGGTGCTCAGCTCATTGGTTTTCTTCGCGGTGGCCGCGATCTGCTCGTTGGTCTCTTGCTGGGCCTGACGAGCGATTTGCTGGTCCTTCTGATCCCTTGCCAACTCGGCTTGCAATTCGCTGTACTGGGCGTTGGTAATCGAACCGTTAGCCCGGAGCATGTCGAGCAGTTTGGCGTCGACTGCGGCGCTGGCCGGAACACTCATGGCCAGCAACAGGCCGCCACACAAGGCCGCCGCAGTTTTCGTGGAAGCAAGACGCATATCAATCTCCGAAGATGAGAGTGGATGGCTGGACCATCCTGGGCACAACCGACCATGGGGTGGACGGAAAACAGTGGCCGGATATAACCCGGCGCTCTAAAAACAGGCGCCAGTATCGCGATGGTTTATTACAGTGCAGTGGCAGAGTGATGGCATGTCTGTGACGATGTACAGTCGTTGCGAACCCTTGATCTAGAGCGCTGTCGTCGAAATGCCCGTGTGCAATGCACACCGATAGGCGATACTCGCGAGGCTTTCACGCCATGAAGAGTGAGGATGGTGATGCCGTTGCAACGCTTGCAAAGTCTGTCCGAAATCGACCCGCAAACCTGGGACGCGCTGGTACCCGAGAATCAACCATTCCTGCGTCACGGGTTTCTCGGCGCGCTGGAAGACAGCGGCAGTGTCGGGCCCCATTCCGGCTGGCAGCCCGAGCATTTGCTGCACATGGAAGGGGATCGGCTGATCGCGGCATTGCCCAGCTACCGCAAATGGCATTCCTATGGCGAGTACGTGTTCGACCACGCCTGGGCCGATGCCTGCGAACGCGCGGGCATCGATTACTACCCCAAGCTGCTGACGGCCGTGCCTTTCAGCCCGGTCAGCGGCCCGCGCTTGCTGGCGGCCCGGGTCGAAGACGGTTTCGAATTACTCAAGAGTCTGCCGGGCTATCTGGAGATCGAACAACTCTCCAGTGCCCACATCAACTTCAGCGACCCGTTCACCGACGCTGCACTGGCCGAACAACCGGGCTGGTTGCAGCGCATCGGCTGTCAGTATCACTGGCAGAACCGTGGTTATCGGGATTTTCAGGACTTTCTCGACGTCCTGAGTTCGCGCAAACGCAAGCAGATGCGCAAGGAACGCGAGCAAGTGGCGGGGCAGGGGATCGATTTCGAATGGCTCGAAGGCCGGGAATTGACCGAGTCGCAGTGGGATTTCGTCTACGCCTGCTACGCCAATACCTACGCGGTGCGTCGGCAAAGACCCTACCTGACGCGGGCGTTTTTCAGTCTGCTGGCTGAGCGCATGCCGCAATCCATTCGCGTGGTATTGGCCAGGCAAGGGGCCCGTCCCGTGGCGATGGCGTTCAGCCTGATCGGCGGCGACAGTTTTTACGGGCGTTACTGGGGCTGCCTGGCGGAGTTCGATCGGCTGCACTTCGAGACGTGCTTTTATCAGGGGATGGACTACGCGATCGCCAATGGCTTTGCGCGTTTCGACGCCGGAGCCCAGGGTGAGCACAAGTTGATTCGCGGTTTCGAGCCGGTCATCACGCACTCCTGGCATTACTTGCGCCATCCGGGTTTGAAAGCAGCCGTGAAGGACTTTTTGCAGCAGGAACGGGTCGGGGTATTGGCCTACGCGGATGAGGCGAAGACCGCCTTGCCTTACCGGCAAGGCTGATCTTCGCGGTGCTGCCGGTCAGCTGCTTTCCTTGCCGAGAAAGCGATACAGCACGCCGCCGACGACCGCACCGAGCAGCGGCGCGACCCAGAACATCCACAACTGCTGGATCGCCCAGCCACCAACGATCAGCGCCGGGCCGGTGCTGCGTGCCGGGTTGACCGAGGTGTTGGTGACCGGGATCGAGATCAGGTGGATCAGGGTCAGTGCCAGGCCAATGGCGATCGGCGCGAGCCCCGCTGGTGCGCGGTTGTCGGTGGCGCCAAGGATGATCAGGATGAACATGGCGGTCATCACCAGCTCACAGACAAATCCCGCCGCCATCGAGTAGCCGCCAGGGGAGTGTTCACCGAAGCCGTTGGACGCCAGGCCCGACGCCAGTTCGAAACCGGGCTTGCCGCTGGCAATGAAGTACAGCAGGGCGGCGGCAATCACCGCGCCAAGCACCTGGGCGATGATGTAGGCCGGCAGTTCACTGGCCGGAAACCGTCCGCCGACCACCAGCCCCAGCGACACCGCCGGGTTGAGGTGACAACCGGAAATGTGGCCGATGGCGAATGCCATGGTCAGCACCGTCAGGCCAAACGCCAGGGAAACCCCGAGCAAACCGATGCCGACGTCCGGGAAAGCAGCGGCCAGCACCGCACTGCCGCAACCACCCAACACCAGCCAGAAGGTACCTACCAACTCTGTAGCGGAACGTTTGAACAGAGACATGAGAGAGTGTCCTTTCGAGATTTTGCTGCCTTGTGCATCCAGCAGATGGACTGCAGAACCACCTCCAGAACCTTGGCTGAGTACAGCACTGTTTTTCCAAAGTTCCAGTGGGCATAAAAAAACCGCCAGCGCCCGGGGTAGCGGGCGTGGCGGTTTTTTAGCGGGTGCAGGGCCTAATCGATCCCGACAAAACCCCCAGTCTGGTGTTGCCACAACCGCGCATACAAACCGCCATGGGCCAGCAATTCTGCGTGGCTGCCGGTTTCGGCGATCCTGCCGTTTTCCAGCACCACCAGCCGGTCCATCCGGGCGATGGTCGAGAGCCGGTGGGCGATGGCGATCACGGTCTTGCCCTGCATCAGGGTTTCGAGGCTTTCCTGGATGGCCGCTTCGACCTCTGAATCCAGGGCCGACGTGGCCTCGTCCATGATCAGGATCGGCGCATCCTTGAGCAGTACGCGGGCGATGGCGATGCGTTGGCGCTGGCCGCCGGAAAGCTTCACCCCGCGTTCCCCGACATGGGCATCGAAACCGCTGCGGCCTTCGGCGTCCGAGAGGGTGGGAATGAAACCGTCGGCCCGGGCCTTGTGCACCGCCTCCCAGAGTTCGGCGTCGGTGGCGTCGGGTTTGCCGTAAAGCAGGTTGTCGCGGATCGAACGATGCAGCAGGGACGTGTCCTGGGTGATCATGCCGATGCGTTCGCGCAGGCTTTCCTGGCTGACGTCGGCGATGTTCTGGCCGTCGATGAGGATGCGCCCGCCCTCGACGTCGTAAAGACGCAGCAGCAGATTGACCAGGGTCGATTTGCCCGCGCCGGACGGACCGATCAGGCCGATCTTCTCGCCGGGTTTGATCGTCAGGTTGAGCCCGCCGATGATCCCGCTCCGCTTGCCGTAGTGGAAGTCCACGTTGTCGAAGCGTACTTCGCCACGGGCCACCGCCAGCGGTTTGGCCTGGTCACGGTCGGTGACGCTGACTGGCTGCGAGATGCTTTGCAAGCCGTCCTGGACCATGCCGATGTTTTCGAAGATGCCGGTGACCACCCACATGATCCAGCCGGACATGTTGACGATGCGGATCACCAGCCCGGTGGCCAGGGCAATGGCGCCCACGCTGATCAGCGACTGCGTCCACAGCCACAAGGCCAGGCCTGTGGTGCCGACGATCAACAGGCCGTTCATGCTGGTGATGACCACGTCCATGCTGGTGACGACACGGCCGGCCAGTTGGGCTTTTTCGGTCTGCTCCTTGATCGCTTCGCGGGCGTACTGCTGCTCGAAATTGGTGTGGGCGAACAGCTTCAGGGTGGTGATGTTGGTGTAGCCGTCGACGATCCGCCCCATGAGTTTGGAGCGCGCATCGGAGGACACCACCGAACGTTCCTTGACCCGTGGCACGAAGTAATAAAGGGCGCTGATGAAGGCGATGATCCAGGTCAGCAGCGGGATCATCAGGCGCCAGTCGGCTTCGGCGAACAGCACCAGGGAGCTGATGGCGTAGATCAGCACATGCCACAGCGCGTCCACCGCCTGCACGGCTGAATCGCGCAGGGAGTTGCCGGTCTGCATGATGCGTTGGGCGATGCGCCCGGCGAAGTCGTTCTGGAAAAAATTCAGGCTCTGCTTGAGCACGTAGCTGTGGTTCTGCCAGCGGATCAGGCTGGTCATGCTGGGGCTGAGGGTCTGGTGCACCAGCAGGTCATGCAGGCCGACGAACACCGGGCGCAACACCAGCGCCACCACCACCATCCAGGTCAGTTCAAGGCCGTGTTCCTTGAAAAAATCCGCGTTGGGCGTGCCCTGAGCCAGGTCGATGATGCGGCTCAGGTAGCTGAACAGCGCCACTTCGATCAATGCGCCGAACAGGCCGACGATCAGCAGGGCGGCGAAACTCGGCCAGACTTGCTTGAGGTAGTAGGTATAGAACGGCAGGACCCGATCTGGCGGGGCGGCTGTCGGGGCGTCGCGGAATACGTCGATCAGTTTTTCAAAGCGGCGATAAAGCATCGGTTATTCACCCGCGAACGGGCTCTCCTTCAACGGTTTGAGCGTTGCCGGCAGAAACCGGCAACGGCTCGGACATCCTTGTCCAGCTTGGTTTCAGTCGATGCGCTTGGCCGACTTGATGAACACCGGGTCTGCCGGCACATCCTTCATGCCGCTGCGTACGGTGGTTGGCGAATTGACGATGATGTCCACCACGTCCATACCCTTGACCACTTTGCCGAATACCGCGTAACCGTCACCCTGGTCGAGGAAATCGTTGTCCTTGACGTTGATGAAGAACTGGCTGGTGGCCGAGTCAGGCACCGAGGTACGGGCCATGGACAGGGTGCCACGCACGTTGACCAGGCCGTTCTTGTGCTCGTTCTTGATCGGCGCCTTGGTTTCTTTCTGCTGCATCTGTTGAGTGAACCCGCCGCCCTGGACCATGAAGCCCGGAATCACGCGGTGGAAAATCGTGTTGTTGTAGAAGCCGCTGTCCACATACTCAAGGAAGTTCTTGGTACTGATCGGGGCCTTGACCGGGTCCAGTTCGATTTCGATCTGGCCGTTGGTGGTGTCCAGCAGAACGTGCGGCGCCTTGGCAGGCGTTGCTGCCATCAGGTTGGCGGCAAACAGAACGGAGCCAGCGGCGAGGGCGATTTTTTTCAGCATGGGTCAGTGATCCTGAGGGGTAGTGTCGACTGCGGCGAGAAACTCCAGCAGCGTCTGGTTGAAGCGTTCGGGCTGGTCTAGCGGGGTGGCGTGACGCGAATCGGCGATCACTGCCAGCCGAGCATTGGGCAGCAGTCTTACGTAGTTTTCCTTCAGCGCGACCGGCGTGTAGTCACGGTCAGCGCTGACGATGAGGGTTGGACAGGTGACCTTCGACAGTCGTTCCTGAACCCCCCAGCCAACAATGGCATCGAAGCTGGCGAGATAAGCACGTTTGTCGTTTTTTGCCCAGCGATCGGCCATCTTTTGTCGCAATTGGGCCTGCTCCGGCTTGGGAAACAATTTGCCGCCCAGGGCTTCGCCGATGGTGCGCAGGCTGAGCGCACGCATCAGGCTCCAGCGCTTGAACCACTGCCAGTAATCGTCGCGGCTGCGCAGCTTGACCTCGGGTGCGCTATTGACGATGCACAGGCTCTTGAGCAATTGCGGCTGGTCCACGCCCAATTGAAAGCCGATCATGCCGCCCATGGACAACCCTACGTAGTGGGCCGGCCCCAGGTTCAGGTGCTCGATAAGCGCCACCAGGTCGGCGCTGAACCCCGCGATGCTATAACGCTCGCGGGGTTTGTCGGAGCGCCCGTGGCCGCGCACGTCCGGCACGATCACCCGGTAGCGGGCGGCCAGCGCCGGGATCTGTTCTTCCCAGTCCAGGGTGCTGGAACCCAGGCCGTGGACCAGCAGCAACGGCGTGCCGTGCCCATATTCCTCATAGTGCAGGTTGCAACCTTCGTGTTCGAAATAGGCCATGCGTTACCTCCGTGTCAGGCTTGTTCTGGGGCGGCGAACGGTGCGTCCAGGGGGGCGGTGTCGAATGTGCGCAACAGCTCGATAAGAATCTGCGTCGCCGGGCCGAGCGGTTTGTCCTTGTTCGAATACAGGTAAAAACTCGGGTTACGGCTGCCGCCCTGGTCCAACGGTAGCAGCTTGAGCGTGCCTTCCTTGAGTTCCCGTTCGATCATGTGCCTTGGCAACCAGGCAAATCCCAGGCCGCTGCCAACGAACGTGGCGGCGGTGGCCAGGCTACCGACGGTCCAGCGCTGTTCGGCACCGAGCCAGCCGACGTCCCGTGGCTGCTGGCGACCGGAGTCGCGGATGACCACTTGCAGCTGGCTTTCCAGATCCTGGAAATTCAGTTCGCGATTGAGCCGGTGCAGCGGGTGTTCCGGATGGGCGACCGCGACGAACTCGACGTCGCTCAACTCCGCGCCCAGGTAACCGGGAATGCTGAAACCGCTGATGGCCAGGTCGGCCACGCCTTCGAGCAGCACCTCTTCGACACCCGACAGCACCTCTTCGCGCAGGCGCACGCGGCAGCCACGGCTTTGCGGCATGAACGCGGTCAGCGCGCGGACCAGGCGGGCGCTCGGGTAGGCGGCATCGACCACCAGGCGCACTTCGGCTTCCCAGCCTTGCTCCATGTGATGGGCCAGGTCTTCGAGCTGGCTGGCCTGTTTCACCAATTGGCGGGAACGGCGCAACAACACGCCGCCAGCCTCGGTGAGCACCGCCTTGCGACCGTCGATGCGCAGCAATGGCACGCCGAGCTGGTCCTGCATGCGCGCGACGGTGTAGCTGACCGACGATTGCGAGCGATGCAGCGCTTCGGCGGCCTGGGCGAAGCCACCGTGGTCGACCACGGCCTGCAGCGTTCGCCATTGATCAAGGGTCACGCGGGGCGCTTTCATGATGGGCTCCTATTGTCCTAAGCTGCGCAGTTCTTATTGGAGACTGCTGAATGAAAAAAATCTGTTGTTTATTACTGGCAATGTTGCCGTTGACTGCGTTTGCTTATCCGATCGATGTACAGAAAGAGCTCAATGGACTGAAAATCGACTACACCACCTACGCCTCCGATTACGACATGGGTTCGATCACCGTGAACAACTACGGCGACACCGCTGCCGAATGTGCGGTGGTGTTTCGCAACGGTCCTGAATCGCCAAAGACCCGCAGGATCAATCTCGACGCCGGCAAAAGCGCCGATCTTTCCGCCAAGTTCAACCGCAAGATCATCAAGCTGTACATCACCATGACCTGCAAGCCGAAATGACCTTCAGCGGAGCACGCCCATCGCTGATGCTCCGCTTATAAACGAAATTCTTGATCGGTTATAGCAGTTATTTGCGCTTTTTAATCGATATGACGCTGTTTAACCTTCACTCCATCGACCTACAGCATTCTCAGATGGAGGCTACAGCCCATGTCCCGCGTTCTGATCATCGAAAGCAGTGCCCGTCAGCAAGACTCGGTTTCCCGTCAACTGACCCAGACCTTCATCGCCCAGTGGCAAGCCGCGCATCCGAAGGACCAGATCACCGTTCGTGACCTGGCCGTCAACCCGGTGCCACATCTGGATATCAACCTGTTGGGCGGCTGGATGAAACCCGCCGATCAGCGCAGCGATATCGAGCAAGTATCCCTGGAACGCTCCAACCAGCTGACCGACGAGTTGCTCGCCGCCGACGTGCTGGTGATGGCCGCGCCGATGTACAACTTCGCCATTCCGAGCACGCTCAAGGCCTGGCTCGACCATGTGCTGCGTGCCGGCGTGACCTTCAAGTACACCGAAACCGGCCCGCAAGGCCTGCTCAGCGGCAAGCGCGCTTACGTACTGACCGCTCGCGGCGGGATCTACGCCGGCAGCACCGCGGATCATCAGGAACCCTACCTGCGCCAGGTCATGGGCTTTATCGGCATCCACGACGTGACGTTCATCCACGCCGAAGGCATGAACCTGGGCGGCGACTTCCAGGAGAAAGGCCTGAACCAGGCGAACGCCAAGCTTTCCCAAGTGGCCTGAGTCGTTAATCGCCAGATAATCACCGGATGGTCTAGTGACCTGGCGCGTTACCCTTCAAGCCTGCACGCGCATCGAACCTCCCTTTGCACTTGTTGCTCCTGAGTGCTCTGGCCCGATTGAACGCTTTAGCGAGATCGGGCTTTTTTTTGCCCAGGATTTTGTGGGGTTTTTGTATCGTTTGACTGTTCGCGATCCCCGTCAAAAACCGCTATCTTCGCCGCCATTCAAAACGAGGCGAGCATGGGCTATCTACTTTTTGTCACGCTGATCCAGGCGTTTTCCTTCAGTCTGATCGGCGAATACCTGGCCGGTCATGTCGACAGTTACTTCGCGGTGCTGATACGCGTGCTGCTGGCGGGGCTGGTGTTCATCCCGCTGACCCGCTGGCGTTCGGTGGAACCGGCGTTCATGCGCGGCATGTTGCTGATCGGCGCATTGCAGTTTGGTGTGACCTACGTCTGCCTGTACCTGAGCTTCCGTGTGCTGACGGTGCCGGAAGTGCTGCTGTTCACCATCCTCACGCCCTTGCACGTGACCCTGATCGAAGACGCGTTGAACCGTCGTTTCAATCCCTGGGCCTTGATCGCGGCACTGGTGGCGGTGGGCGGCGCAGCGGTGATTCGCTATGACCGGATCAACCCGGACTTCTTCATGGGCTTCCTGCTGCTGCAACTGGCCAACTTCACCTACGCCGCCGGGCAGGTGCTGTACAAGCACCTGGTGGCGCGCCATCCGAGTGACCTGCCGCATTACCGGCGCTTCGGTTATTTCTACCTGGGTGCATTGGCGGTGGCGTTGCCGGCGTTCCTGATGTTCGGCAAATCCAACTTCCTGCCCGAAGCACCGCTGCAATGGGGCGTGCTGCTGTTCCTCGGCCTGGTCTCGACCGCGCTCGGGCTGTACTGGTGGAACAAGGGCGCGTGCCTGGTCAACGGCGGGACGCTGGCGGTGATGAACAACCTGCATGTGCCGGTGGGGCTGCTGATCAATCTGCTGATCTGGAATCAGCATGAAGAGCTGGGGCGGTTGTTGCTGGGGGGATCGGTAATCTTGATGGCGGTGTGGATCAGTCGGTTGGGCATTCGCCAATCCGCGGTCGCACACTGAAAACCCGAGGGAGAGAGCCGGCGCTAAAAAAACAAAACCCCTGAGGCCATCAGGCATCAGGGGTTTGGAAATCATGGTGCCCAGAGACGGAATCGAACCGCCGACACGGGGATTTTCAATCCCCTGCTCTACCGACTGAGCTATCTGGGCCGCGGCGGCATTAAACGTTTTTACGGCTGAGGCGTCAAGCAAGAAATCACAAAAACCTAATGAATACCTAAGCTTACGACTAGATTACATGACGTGTTTTTCAGGTGTGGGGATGTGGCTCGCGCCCAACACCGCCGGTAGCAGCCCGGCGCGCAGATCCGTTCCACTGGGCTGCTGGTAAAGGCTCAAGCCAAATTCCGGCAACACCGCCAGCAGGTAATCGAAAATATCCCCCTGGATCCGCTCGTAATCGGCCCACGCGGTGGTGCGGGTAAAACAGTAGATCTCCAGTGGAATACCCTGGGCCGTGGTCTGCATCTGCCGGACCATGCAGGTCATGTTGGGCTGGATCTCCGGATGACTCTTCAGATACGCCAGTGCATAGGCGCGAAAAGTGCCGATATTGGTCATGCGGCGGCGGTTGGCTGACATCGCTGCGACATTGCCCTGGGCTTCGTTCCAGGCCTTGAGTTCGGCCTGCTTGCGGCTGATGTAGTCCGTGAGCAGATGAACCTGGGACAGCTTCAGCTCCTCGTCATCGCGGATGAACCGCACGCCACTGGCGTCGATGAACAGGCTGCGCTTGATCCGCCGGCCACCGGACTGCTGCATGCCGCGCCAGTTCTTGAAGGACTCGGACATCAGGCGCCAGGTCGGGATCGAGACAATGGTCTTGTCGAAATTCTGCACCTTGACCGTGTGCAGGGTGATGTCCACCACGTCGCCGTCGGCACCGACCTGGGGCATCTCGATCCAGTCGCCGACCCGCAGCATGTCGTTGCTGGTCAGCTGCACGCTGGCGACGAACGACAGCAGGGTGTCCTTGTAGACCAACAGGATCACCGCCGACATCGCTCCCAGGCCCGACAGCAGCAACAGCGGCGAACGGTCGATCAAGGTGGCGACGATGATGATCGCGCCGAATACGTACAAGACCATTTTCGCCAGTTGCACGTAGCCCTTGATCGAGCGGGTGCGGGCGTGTTCAGTGCGGGCGTAGATGTCCAGCAGGGCATTCAGCAAGGCGGAGACGGACAGCAGCAGGAACAGGATGGTGAACGCCAGCGCCACGTTGCCGAGGAACAGCATCGCGGTTTTACTCAGCTCCGGCACCAGGTGCAGGCCGAACTGGATCACCAGCGACGGAATTATCTGCGCCAGACGCTGAAACACCTTGTTGTGCCGCAAGTCGTTGATCCAGTGCAGCGCGGGCTGGCGGCCCAGTATTTTGCTGGCGTGCAGGATCAGGTAGCGCGCCACTCGTCCGAGGACCAGCGCAATGAGCAACAACACCACGAGTGCCAGGGCGGCGTGCACGATCGGATGCTGGTCGAGGGCACCCCAGAGGTCTTGGGCATTGAGCCAGAGCTGTTTGATATCCATGGGCAAAAAACGATTCTTCTGTGGGACGCGATGGGCGATTAGAGCATTTAAGACGCTTTGTATTACCGTCGGTGACAATTCGAGCAACAAAAAAACCACTGTTTACCGCCATTTGTATAAAGAAACTCGGCCTGAGCGCTCGAAACCGGTACCCTATGCAGCTGTTTTTTTGCATTTCTTCGAGGTAGCACCCGTGTTTTCCGAATTCGCCTTGCACGAACGCCTGCTCAAAGCCGTGGCCGAGCTGAAATTTGTCGAGCCAACGCCTGTGCAAGCAGCGGCTATTCCGCTGGCGCTCCAAGGTCGTGACCTGCGGGTGACAGCGCAAACCGGTAGCGGCAAGACCGCTGCATTCGTTTTGCCGATCCTCAACCGCTTGATCGGCCCGGCCAAGATCCGCGTCAGCATCAAGACCCTGATCCTGCTGCCGACCCGCGAGCTGGCCCAGCAAACCCTGAAGGAAGTTGAACGCTTCGCGCAGTTCACCTTCATCAAGTCCGGCCTGATCACCGGCGGCGAAGACTTCAAGGTCCAGGCTGCCATGCTGCGCAAGGTGCCGGACATCCTGATCGGTACCCCGGGCCGGATGATCGAGCAACTGAATGCCGGCAACCTCGACCTCAAGGAAGTCGAAGTGCTGGTGCTCGACGAAGCCGACCGCATGCTCGACATGGGTTTCGCCGAAGACGTACAGCGCCTGGTGGACGAGTGCACCAACCGCCAGCAGACCATGCTGTTCTCCGCCACCACGGGCGGTTCCGGCCTGCGCGAGATGATCGCCAAGGTCCTGAACAACCCTGAGCACCTGCAGCTCAACGCGGTCAGCCAGCTGAACGAAACCACCCGCCAGCAAATCATCACCGCTGACCACAACCAGCACAAAGAACAGATCGTCAACTGGCTGCTGGCCAACGAGACCTACCAGAAGGCCATCGTCTTCACCAACACCCGGGCCATGGCCGATCGCATCTACGGTCGCCTGGTGGCCCAGGAATACAAGGCGTTCGTGCTGCACGGCGAGAAAGACCAGAAGGATCGCAAGCTGGCGATCGACCGTCTGAAGCAGGGCGGGGTAAAAATCCTGGTCGCTACCGACGTCGCCGCTCGCGGCCTGGACGTGGACGGCCTGGACCTGGTGATCAACTTCGACATGCCGCGCAGTGGTGACGAATACGTGCACCGCATTGGCCGTACCGGTCGTGCCGGCAACGATGGCCTGGCCATCTCGCTGATCTGCCACGGCGACTGGAACCTGATGTCGAGCATCGAGCGCTACCTCAAGCAGAGCTTCGAGCGCCGCACCATCAAGGAAGTCAAAGGCACCTACGGCGGGCCGAAAAAGGTCAAGGCCTCCGGCAAGGCCGTTGGCGTGAAGAAGAAAAAGACCGACGCCAAGGGCGACAAGAAAAAAGTCGCCGCCAAGACCCCGACCAAACGCAAGAGCGTCAACCGCCCGAAGAGCGACTCTCTGGTGAGCAAGGACGGCATGGCCCCGCTCAAGCGCCGCAAGCCGGAAGCGCCGGCCGCTGAATAAGGCCCCGTAAAAATCAAAAGATCGCAGCCTGCGGCAGCTCCTACACGGGACCACCTGTAGGAGCTGCCGAAGGCTGCGATCTTTGATCTTGTCTTTTAGCTCTCGGCTTTCTTCTCTGCCGTCCCGAGCTCCTTCAATCGCTGATCAATCAACTGGCACTTGTCCGGCAAATCCTTGGAGGCCGTTCCAAGGTCCATCTTCTGCAGCTCGTCGTTGATTTCCTTGGCCTTGGCCGGGTTCTGTTCGGTGAGCCTGGTGACTTCCTTGGCCAGCTGCTCGCGCTTGAGGGTGGCCTCCTCGGGTGTGCAGGCCCAGACGGGCAGGGCGCAGGCGAGGGTGGTGGCGAGGGTGAGTTTCAGCAGGATCTTCATCTGTCGGGCCTCAGTTCCGGTTAAGGCGGTTAACCGGTTGAGGGCTGGAACAGGGAAAAAGTTCACCCTCATCCGCCATGGCAGCAGCTCTTGGGCGCCTGATCCTCATACCGGTCATGGTGCCGCACCCAATCCATGATTTCGTCTTCATTGCGCCCCTTGGGCGTCAGGTCCAGGTAGTTGTAGGTACCGACCAGCAGATCCAGGCCCCGTGCATACGTCGAGTAAGTATGGAAAATCTCGCCGGCCTCATTGCGATAAAACACGCTGAGACCGGGAAGTTCTTCTTCGCTGCCATCGGTTTTTTCGTAGTTGTAGGTGGCCTTGCCGGCGGCGACGTCTTCGGGGCGAGCCGTCACACCGAAGTCATAATTGAAATCGCAGCCTTCGGACGACACCCAGTCGAATGTCCAGCCCATGCGCCGTTTGAACGCCTGGAACTCGGCGAACGGTGCATGGGAGACCGCCACCACTGCGACGTCGTGGTGCGCCAGGTGCTGGTTGGCGCCGTCGATGTGGTCGGACAGGAACGAGCAACCCGGGCAGCCCTCATCCCAGCCTTCAGCGAACATGAAATGGTAAATGACCAACTGGCTGCGGCCACCAAACAGATCGGCGAGTTTCAGTTCGCCGTCGGGACCCTGGAAGTGGTAGTCCTTGTCGATTTTTACCCAGGGCAGGGCGCGGCGCTCGGCGCTGAGTCTGTCGCGTTCCCTGGTGAAGGCCTTTTCGTGGGCCAGATGTTGCTTGCGGGCGGCGAGCCAGTCTTCCCGGGACACGACCGGGTGATTCTGAATGTTCATCGGGCTTTCTCCTGCGTGAGGCGGGGAGGTGACTTACACAGCCTAGTCGTTTGACTTGCCGGTAATTCGACATGCCGCCGGTCGGTAGCGCTAAAAAGGTGGGCTGAACGGCTACCCCGCACTCGTGTCACAACCTATGAAGGCCCTCTCTCACGGGTACCGGAGGTTGAAACGGGATGACGACTTATAACTGGGATTTGATTGAACGCTTGCTGCACGAAGTCCAGAACGGTGCGAGCAGCTTCACGCCACGGCCCTACGCCGAGCAGTACGCCGCAGAAAAAGCATCGGAAGGCGAGCAGACGGAAAACCTGGATCACTTGAAGGCAGTGGCCGGCGAGTACGAAAAGCTGCTGCTGGAGCGAGGTTATATCGAACCTCGGCCGGAAGAGCAGGGTGGCACCGGTTCGAATTACATTCTGACGATCCGGGGTTCGAGGTTGTTGAGCCTGATCGACAGCAGTATTCCGGGCAATGACCATCCGCGGCAGGTTCTCGATGATCAGGAAGATGCGCTGGACGAACTGACGTTCGATGAAGTGGCTTCGAAGGCGCAGATTGCCTGAATAAAAAGATCGCAGCCTGCGGCAGCTCCTACATGGATCGAGTGATTCTGTAGCTGCCGCAGGCTGCGATCTTTTGATCTTTCAACCCTGCTTAACCGCTTTCAGGCACTTCAAATCACTGAAATCCTTCCTCACGCCCTCGATTTTCGTCAGCAAGCGTTGACGTTGTTGTGGCGTACTTTCCGCCATCAAATCCACAAACAGCGCCCGCGCCTGGGCTTCGGTCTTGGCAAAAGCCTCGCGGTAAGCCGGTGTCCACAAGCTCTCGCGATTGACCAGAAGCGTCTCGATCCGCTGTGGGAATTGTGCGGTATGGCGCTGCGCCACGGCGGCACTGAATTGTTTCTGCCAGTGGATGCGGTTGGCGATCCATTGCGTATTCTGGTCGCCCAAGGCATTCGACCAGGCCATGACCCGCTGGTGTTGAGAGGCGTTGAGCGGTCCAAGCCATTCATTCAGGCGTTTTTCCATGCGCGCGCCACGCTGCTTGATCTGCTGCTCCAACGACGGTTTCAGGTATTGCTCCTGGCGCTTGCGCTGGTCCTTGGCGAAGGCCTCGTTCATTTCCGCGACCTGATTGTCATCCAGGCCCTGCAGCAATTCGATGGCCGATGGTGTGATTTCCCGGGCCGTCTCGGCAATCGCCGCTTCGGCTTCCGCGGTGCGCGCCTGCAGTGCGGCATCGGTCACCTGATTGGTCTCGATCATTGACTGCAAGCGGTCCAGCCAGTCGAGATACCCCGGCATTTGCGTGGTGCAATGCCAATCCAGGTGTTCCTTCAGGCGTTCGCTCAGCCAGTTCTTTTGCTCACCGTTCATGTCCAGGTAGTCGCTGAGCGTCCAGGGAATGATCACGTCGAGGTTGCGATAAGCCAGGCCCATGCGGCTGCACGCGCCGAGGGCAAGGGTGAACATGAGCACAAAGGCGATGTTTTTGATCCAGCAAGACATGGGCGAATCCTTGCGAAAGCCTGGCTTCTGCAACTGTTTTTCATCTGAACGCAGAATCAACCCGGCAGTTCAGCCCGTCAGTAGAACGCGCGTTCGGCCTTGAGGGTGAGAAGCGCGTCGCACTGGCTATTTTGCCCGGTATAGGCTGAACAATAGCTGCCGCTGAGGCTGGAGTCGCTGTAGATCAGGTCGAGGTCGATGCCCATGAACGGTCGGGACAGTTTTACCGACCAGTCGGTGAAGCTGCCGACGTAACCGCCGTCTACCGCGACCGGCGTGTTCAGCTGATGGGTGGTGTATTTCATGCTCACCCCGATGCCGAACGGCTGGTTGCCGCGCAGGTCGGCAAACAGGGTGCTGTTCTGTTTGTCCGGGTCGTTGCTCAATGCTGCACCGAATCGGCTGCCCAGCAGGGTCAGGCCACCGAACACTTCCTGGCTGTCGAGGGTATCGACTTCGGGGTAGCTGTAATGGATGACGCCCACTTCGTAGCCAAGGACCTGGTCGAAGGGTTGCTTGAAGCCGGCGTAAGAGTCGATCTCGAGGTTTTTTCCCGGGCTGATGCCCATGCTCGGCGACCATTGGCCAAAGTAGAAGCCGCTGTCATGGGTCAGGTCCAGGCCGCCATGAAACGAGCCGACGGCCGATGGCTTGACGAGGCCCTGGGCCATGCTGCGGCTGGGGCTGGTTCCGAGCTTGAGGTCGAAATCCCCCAGCTCGCGCTGAAAGATTTGCCCATGCACCGCCGGACACGCCAGCAGGCCGGCAAGCAGCAAGGATAAACAAGAAGGTATGCGCATGCGTCACTCCATGAACAGCGAGCGCAAGCTTGGGCCTGCTGAAACGCTTGATCCAGACGCGTGCAAGGATACCGACGAATGACAGGCAGCGTGGCCCGTTCGTCGATTTCTACAAGATTGGAGGTTTTGCAGCGGGGGTGTAGCGGGGTTCCAGTCCAAGCGCTTCGAAGCTCAAAGCGCTTAGGGACCAGGTGCAGCGCAGGGTATTACTTCTTGCCGAGCGTGATCTGCTTGGACGGGCCGAATGTCTGGCCGCTGACACCTTTGGCAATTTGCTGGATTTCACCACCGGATTTGAGAAACGCAGCGATCTGGCTGTTGATCGACTCGCTGGTTTCGACGGCTGGAGCTGGCTTTGCTTTGCTGTTGGATGCTTTTACACGCATGGCGGCCATTAACCTGTAGAAAATTAACTTGGCCAGGCATCGTACAGGATTGACTGCCTATTTGCTTGGTAAATATCCGCTGGAGGACATTGGGTGGTGGTGCGACAAAATGCAAGTTGTTATTTGCGATATTGCCCTAAGCCGCTGTTTTAACTAAGAACCTGGCTTGGAAAACAGCGTTCCATCCAGCGTGGGCGGCAGGGAAACTGACGGATCAGTCAGACGAGCGGCCGGTCGAGCAGGGCAAAACCGAGAAAAATTAAGGCTTTGCGGGGAATTTCTGGCTCCACCGGGCTGACCGCCGAACCTGACCGCTAAAACCGGGTAGAATGGCGCCACGCAATGAGGGTATTGGACATGGCTTTAGTCGGGCGTTACAACAGTTTGCAAGTAGTTAAACACACTAACTTCGGTTTATATCTGGACGGTGGCGCGGATGGCGAAATCCTGTTGCCGAATCGTTATATTCCAAAGGATATTCCCAGCGAAGATGAAGACTGGCTCAACGTTTTTGTTTATCTGGATAGCGATGACAAACTTATCGCAACTACTGAAAAGCCGAAAGTTCAAGTCGGTGAATTCGCCAGCTTGAAAGTTGTTGAAGTCAACAGCATTGGCGTGTTCCTGGATTGGGGGCTGCCCAAAGACCTGTTGCTGCCGTACTCGGAAGAAAAGCGCCAGATGCAGGCCGGTGAATACGCCGTGGTGCATGTCTACCTCGACAAGCACACCCGCCGCATAACCGCGACGGCGCGTCTGGACCGGTACCTGGACAAGACGCCCGCCAACTACACCCCGGGGCAGGAAGTTGACCTGCTGGTGGCCGAAGCGACCGACATGGGCTTCAAGGCGATCATCAACAACAAGCACTGGGGCCTGATTCACAAGAACGAAATCTTCAAGTTCATGCGCGCCGGCAAAGAAGAGAAGGGCTTCATCAAGGAAGTTCGCAGCGACGGCAAGATCAGCCTGAGCCTGCAACCGGTGGGCGTCGAAGCGGCCAGCAGCCTGAACTCGAAGATCCTCGCCAAGTTGCGCGAGAACAACGGTAGCCTGGCCGTCAGCGACAAGAGCGATCCGACCCTGATCAGCAGCATGTTCGGCGTCAGCAAGGGCAACTTCAAGAAGGCCATTGGTGCGTTGTACAAGAACGGCCAGATTGTCATTCATGCCGATCGTATTGAACTGAGCTGACCGTCCAATGTTCCGTGTTGCCGAGGTAGAACGGTGAGCGCCACCCGGCGCAGCGCCGATGGATTTGCCCTGCAAGTGATGGTGGGGTTGTGCCTGGTCTGGGGTATTCAGCAGGTGATGATCAAATGGGCGGCGCCCGATATTGCGCCGGTCATGCAGGCAGCCGGACGTTCGGGCCTGTCCGCGCTGCTTGTGGGGTTGTTGATCTGCTGGAAGGGCGGCTGGGATCAGGTGGGCGCCACCTGGCGCGGCGGGCTGTTGGCCGGGGCCCTGTTTGGCCTGGAGTTCCTGTTCATTTCCGAAGGCCTGCAGCTGACCACGGCGGCGCACATGTCGGTGTTCCTCTACACCGCACCGATTTTCACCGCGCTTGGCGTGCACTGGTTGTTGCCCAGCGAGCGTTTGCGCCCCGTGCAATGGCTGGGCATTTTCCTCGCCTTCGTCGGGATCGGCATTGCCTTTGCCGGTGGAGTGTCCTGGGATAACCTCGATCGCCGCATGTTGCTCGGCGATGCGCTGGGCGTCCTGGCAGGAGCTTGCTGGGGGGCGACCACCGTGGTGGTGCGTGCATCGCGCCTGTCTGAGGCGCCGGTGACCCTGACCCTGTTTTACCAACTGATCGTCGGTTTCGTCGGCCTGTTGCTGATTGCGCTGCTCAGTGGCCAGATCACCCACGTCAACCTGACCCGCGTGGCGGTGGCCAGCGTGCTGTTCCAGGGCATCGTGGTGTCGTTCTTCAGCTACCTGGTCTGGTTCTGGCTGCTGCGCCGTTACCTGGCGGCCAACCTGGCGGTGTTTTCCTTCATGACGCCCTTGTTCGGCGTGACGTTCGGGGTTGTCCTGCTGGGGGAGGCGCTGAGCCTCAATTTCGTCATCGGTGCCGTGCTGGTGCTGCTGGGGATAACCTTTGTCAGCGCCGAACAGTGGGTGCGTCGCCGTTTGCGCAGGGCGCTCGGGCAGTCTTGAGTATGCCGGTCGTCATCTGCAACGCGCCTGGCTGAACGCTTGTCGTCGGATTGTGATCCATTCAGTAACAGATCGTTGCTATGTTTGGCGAGCATTGCTCGGCACTTCGGACTATTATCAGTGCGAAGCGACTACAGAATTCCGGTCGCCCGGCACTACCCTGAAGGGGGCATCATGAAAGAGAAAATCCAAAACTGGCTGCACGACCTGGGTGTTGCGCTCGGTTTGATTGAACCGCCTCTGCAACCTGTGCCTATTCGTACCGACGACGAACAACGCCGTCGCCAGCAGCGTCGCCGGTAAACGCGACGCCGTTTTGCAGCAGCAGCCAAAGGCTGCTGCTCGATAAGCAATGAGTGCTTCCAGGGAGATCGGCCAGGTCAACGCCGTCCGATCTCCATCAAGAACCGGCTCAAGTCGTTCGCCGTCCTGGCGGTCTTGAGCATCCGGTTTTCCTCGACGGTGAACGCCGTCAAGCCGAGTTCGTCTTCCAGATGGAAGATCAGGTCTTCGGTATCCGCTTTGTCCAACCCCAACGACTTCAGGCGTGCGAGCGTTGCCACTGGTCAATCATGTGGCGCAGGTGCTCCCCGGAAAAACTGCCGAAATGCCCGCCATGCACCGTACGGATCGGCAGGGCGCGCAAGCGCTGCAGACTGTGTGCGTAGTCGTCGAGGTTGGAGTGGTAGGCGTCTTCGATCAACGGCCCGTCGTAGATGATGTCGCCGCTGAACAGGGTCTCGGTGGCCGCTTCGTACAGGCTGATGCCGCCCGGCGAGTGCCCCGGCGTGTGCAGCACTTGCAGCACCCGGTTGCCCAGGTCCAGTACATCGCCTTCCTCGATGGTCCCGGTGGCCGGTGCGGCCTTGACCCGATATTCGGCGTAGCACAATGGGCAATCGGGGTGCGCTTCGAACATGTCGTCGCCGACGAAAGCCTTGCTCAAGTCATTTTCGCCGTCCGGTGCGGCCAGGATGTCCGCCTCCGCTGGATGCACCAGGCGCTCGACGAATTCGTGGTGCCCGGCAATGTGGTCGAAATGGCAGTGACTGGCCACCGCCACCAGCGGCCGCTCGGTGATCCACGGCAGTTGTTCGCGCAGGCTGACCAGTCCCGAGCCGCTGTCGAGCAGCAGGTCTTTGTCGCGGCCTTGGATGTGCCAGAGGTTGCAGCGATAGAAGGGGCGAATCCAGGGTTCGTGAATCAGGCGGATGCCGTCACTGAGCTGTTTGACTTCGAACCACTGATCGCGGCTGACGATCTTCATGGGGCAGTTTCCTTCAGGCGAAAAAAAACGAGTGTGGCAACCGACGCCACACTCGTCGAAGAAAGCATCAAGTCGTTATGTTCAGCTTAGGCGGCGCTGGCCAGTGTCATCGGGCGACGAGACAGCAGGCTGACCACCACGAAGCTCACCAGGCCTACGCCGAGGCTGTAGTAGATCGGCGTGTTGGCATCCAGGCCGTCCTTGAACATGAACACCAGCGCGGTAGCGAAGCCCAGGCCCATGCTGGCGATGGCGCCGGCGGTGGTGGCGCGTTTCCAGAAGATCGCACCGATCAGCGGCACCAGCATGCCGCCCACCAATAGGTTGTAGGCCAGGGTCAGGGCGCTGATCACGTCGTTCACCACCAGGGCGATACCCAGCACCACAATGCCGGTGAGCATGGTGACCAGGCGGTTCAGGCCCAGGCTCGACTGTTTACCGCCGCGCAGTTTTGGCAGCAGGTCTTCGGTCAGGGTGGTGGCGGCGGCGAGCAGGCCGGCGCTGGCGGTGGACATCATGGCAGCCAGTGCTGCAGCGATCACCAGGCCACGGATACCGTCCGGCAGGGACAGCTTCACGATGGCGGCGAAAGCGTTGTTGACGTTGTCCAGGTCCGGGATCAGTACGTGAGCGGCCATGCCGATCAGGGCACAGGCCAGGCCGTAGATGATGCAATAGATACCGGCAGCGGTACCGGCAACCTGGGCGACTTTGGCGGTCTTGACGGTGAACACCCGTTGCCAGATGTCCTGACCGATCAGGATGCCGAAGAAGTAGATCATGAAGTAGGTGATGATGGTGTCCCAGCCGATGGTGGTGAAGCTGAAGCTTGCCGCCGGCAGTTTCAACACCAGCTCATCCCAACCACCTACACGGTACATGCAGATTGGCAGGAGGATGAACATCAGGCCGACGGTCTTGATGACGAACTGGACGATGTCGGTCAGGGTCAGCGACCACATGCCGCCAATGGCCGAATAGATCACCACGACGCCACCGCCGAGCAGTACCGAGACCCAGAATGGCAGGCCGAACAGCACTTGCAGCACGGTGCCGATGGCCAGGATCGAGGTCACGCCGATCATCAGCGCGTACGCCAGCATGATCACCGCGCTCGCGGAGCGGGCCATCGGGTTGTAGCGTTTTTCCAGGACCTGGGTAACGGTGTAGATCTTCAGCTTGAGCAATGGCTTGGCGAGGAACAGGTTCAGCGCCACGATCCCGCAACCCAGGGCCGCGCACAGCCAGAAACCGGAGATGCCATGCACGTAGCCCAGGCGCACAGTGCCCACGGTGGACGCACCGCCCAGGACGGTGGCGGCCATGGTGCCCATGTACAGGCTCGGACCGAGGTTGCGACCGGCGACCAAAAAGTCTTCGTTGGTCTTGGCCTTGCGCATGCCGTAATAGCCGAGTATCAGCATCGCAGCGGCGTAGATGAGTACGACGAATAAATCCAAAGCCATGATGGCGTGTCTCCGATTGTCTTTTTTATGTGAGGCTGAAAATCAATCCCCTGTGGGAGCGGGCTTGCTCGCGAAGGCGGCGGCACATTCAAAATTAATGTGATTGACCGATCGCTTTCGCGAGCAAGCCCGCTCCCACAGGGGTAATGCGTTTACTCAGGCGACCTGTCGCATCGCCGGTTTAACGAGCGGGTCCGTGCTCTTGCTGCGTGGATCATTCGGGCCGAACACCGCGCGGGGTTCCGGGAACAGGCTCAGCAGCGCCAGGTACACCAGCGAAGCCAGGCCCAGGGTGACCGGCAGGCTGACGTCGATACCGCCGGCCAATTCGCCCAGTGGTCCGACGAACTGCCCCGGCAGGTTCACGAAGCACAAGCCGACGGCCGCGCTCGGGATCCAGGCGCCCAGGCCACGCCAGTTCCAGCCGTGGGTGAACCAGTAGCGGCCACCTTTCTCGCCGCGGGTGAACACTTGCAGGTCATCCGGGCAGTAGAAGCCGCGACGCACCAACAGGCCGATGATCATGATCACCATCCATGGGGTGGTGCAGGTGATGATCAGCACGGCGAAGGTCGACACGCTCTGCACCAGGTTCGCCGCGAAGCGTCCGATGAAGATGAAGGCAATCGACATCACCCCGATCAGCAGCGTTGCCTTGACCCGCGACAGTACCCGTGGGAACACGCTGGACATGTCCAGCCCGGTGCCATAGAGCGAGGTGGTGCCGGTGGACATGCCGCCGATCACCGCAATCAGGCACACCGGCAGGAAGAACCAGCTCGGCGAAACCGCCAGCAGGCCGCCCACATAATTGTTGGCCGCGATGTAGTCCGGTGCCTTGATCGCTACGATGGTGGCGGTGGTCAGGCCGAACAGGAACGGGATGAAGGTCGCGATCTGCGAAATCACCACCGCCGCCATGATCCGGCGCTTGGAGGTTTCACGCGGAATGTAGCGCGACCAGTCGCCGAGGAACGCACCGAACGAGATCGGGTTGCTCATGGCCACCAGTGCGGCGCCGATGAAGGCCGCCCAGAAACCCGGTTGCCCCATGTTCACAGTGCCGGCGTAGTTCGCATCGAAAGGCCCTGCAAACGCGAAGACGCCCAGCAGGAACAGCAGGCTGGCGCTCCACACCGCGATCTTGTTGACCCACAGCAGGAAACGGAAGCCGTAGATGCACACGGTCAGCACCAGGATCGCGAACAGACCGTAGGCCAGGCCCAGGGTCAAGTCGGTTTCCGGCAGGCCGATCAGGCGTTTGGCGCCACCGATCAGCGCATCCCCCGAACTCCACACCGAGAGCGAGAAGAAGGCGATGGCGGTCAACAGCGACAGGAACGAACCGACGATCCGCCCGTGCACGCCGAAGTGTGCACCGGAAGACACGGCGTTGTTGGTGCCGTTGATCGGACCGAACAGGCCCATCGGCGCGAGGATCAGCGAACCCAGCAACACGCCCAGCACGATCGCCAGCACGCCCGCCTGGAAAGACAGGCCGAACAGTACCGGGAAGCTGCCGAGCACGGCGGTGGCAAAGGTGTTGGAACCCCCGAAGATCATCCGGAACAGGTCCGTGGGGCCGGCGGTGCGTTCGTTGTCCGGGATCTGTTCGACCCCGTGGGTTTCAATCTGCGTAAGGCTTTGGTCGTTGTTGTTGTTATTCATGATCTGCTCCGATCATAAAGGCGCGCTCATCGTGTGTGAGCGTCACCTGTTTGGCTAAGGGGTTGGCAGCCCTTCCGGCATCGCGGACAAATGTTCGTGGCAGGCCAGCCATAGGCCTTGTTGTTCTTGGCCAGACGCTTGTTTCTTGAAAACAATCGTCTCGCGCTCCTGGCTGAAGTGTTGCTCCCCTTGCATGCGCAGCTCGGTGGCCACGTCATGGATGAAAATCGCCACGTCACCCTGCAGGCTGACGAAGGCGTTGCTCGAGGTGCACGAAAGCACCTCGAAGCCGTCCTCGGCACGCCAGCTGTCCCACAACGCCTGGTAGGCATCGCGCGACAGCAGCGGCTGTTCGAGGGTGTAGAAGACGAAGCTGGCGTCGGCACTGAACGCGCCGAAGTAGGCTTCGCGATCGTTACGGGCGAAGGCGGACACCAGGTCGGCGGCCGCTTTCAAGACCTGATCACGTTCGTTCATAACCGACCCTCAGCGATGGACCACGCCAGGCAGTACGCAGAGCATTTCGTACAGCAGGTTGGCGGCCAGCAGCGAGGTGTTACCGGTGGTGTCGTAAGCGGGCGAGACTTCTACCAGATCGCAACCGATCAGGTCCAGGCCTTGGCAGCCGCGAACGATCTCGATGGCCTGAATGGTCGTCAGACCACCGATTTCCGGGGTGCCGGTACCCGGTGCCCAGGCCGGATCGATACCGTCGATGTCGAAGCTCAGGTACACCGGACCGCCGCCGACCTTCTCGCGTACTTCGGCCATCAGTGGCGCCAGGGATTTGTGCCAGCACTCTTCGGCCTGGACCACACGGAAGCCCTGGTTGCGGCTCCAGTTGAAGTCGTCAGCGGTGTAGCCCTGGGCGCGCAGGCCGATCTGGACCACACGGTCCGGGTCGATCAGGCCTTCTTCGACGGCGCGACGGAAGGTGGTGCCGTGGGCGATTTTCTCGCCGAACATGTGATCGTTGACATCGGCGTGGGCGTCGATGTGCACCAGGCCGACCTTGCCGTGCTTTTTATGGATGGCACGCAGGATCGGCAGAGTGATGGTGTGGTCGCCGCCCAGGGTCAGGGGGATCACATCGTGTTCGAGGATGTTGTCGTAGGATTCTTCGATGATCCGCACGGCATCCAGCAGGTTGAAGGTGTTGATCGCCACGTCGCCGATATCGGCAACCGACAGCGAGTCGAACGGTGCAGCGCCGGTGGCCATGTTGTACGGGCGGATCATCACCGATTCGGCGCGGATTTCGCGAGGTCCGAAACGAGTGCCAGGGCGCAGGGAGGTACCGATGTCCAGCGGCACGCCGACAAAAGCAGCGTCCAGACCTGCAGCGGTGGGTACATGGGGGAGTCGCATCATGGTGGCGATGCCGCCGAAGCGCGGCATTTCGTTGCCGCCCAGTGGTTGGTGAAGAATCTTGTCCACGGGTAGGGCCTCATCGTCGTTGTTTTATTTATTGGGTTTCGCCGTTCGCGGAAGGCACGGGCGAACCTTGTGGCGGCGATTCTGCGAAATGTAGTGGCCGGGAAGAATCGCTACGGGCAAATACTTAGTTCAGATTTTTCTAAACTAATGGCGGGAGCGGCGATAGACTTCCCGGCTTGAGAGATGTGTTGTCTGGGCGGGCTGATCGCCAGCAAGCCGGCTCCTACAGATTTGCGTTACGTCGGACCTGATCGCTGAACCTGTAGGAGCCGGCTTGCTGGCGATCGGTTGCGCAGCAACCGCCCATCCGACAACGCGGACTCACCTGAACAGGTTACGGAGCCCCCATGGCCAACGCTTTACCCGACCTCAAACTTTTGCGCATTTTCGTCAGCGTGGTGCGCCATCAGGGCTTCGCCAACGCCCAGCAAGAGCTCAACCTCTCGACGTCGGCCATCAGCACCTACATGAGCCAGCTCGAATCCGCCCTGGGCCTGGTCCTGTGCCATCGCGGCCGTGGCGGGTTCAGCCTGACCAGCAAGGGTGAACTGTTTCATCAGGAAACCCTGCGCCTGTTAGCCGAGCTTGAAGGTTTCGAACAATATGCCGCCGCGCTCAAGGGCGAATTGCGCGGCACCCTGAACCTGGGGGTGATCGACTCCACGGTCAGCGACAAGGCCCTGCCGTTCGCCGAAGCCATCGGCGCCTACAGCCAGGAGCACCCGGCGGTGCACTTGCACCTGTCGGTGATGAGCCCCTATGAACTGCAACTGGGTGTGCAGGACAACCGCCTGGACCTGGCCATCGGCGCGTTTTCCACGCGCATGAGCGGCCTGGTGTACATGCCGCTGTACCGCGAACAGCACTGGTTGTATTGCAGCACCCGGCATCCGCTGTTCAATGAGCGGCGCATCCCCGAGCAAGTCATCACCCAGCAACGCATGGTCGGTCGCGGCTACTGGAGCCAGGCCGAACTGGCCCGTCATGGTTTCAAGCACAGCGCCGCAACCGTGGAGAGTATGGAGGCGCAGCTGATTCTGGTGCTGTCCGGCGCCTACATCGGTTACCTGCCGGAACACTACGCCCAGGCCTGGGCCGACAAGGGCGACCTGCGCGTGCTGTTGCCGGCCACCTTCGGTTACCAGGCGCCGTTCTCGATGATCGTGCGCCGGGGCCGCAGCCGCGAGCCGCTGATCCAGACCTTTCGCGATCTGCTCAAAGCACAACTCAACCAGGCGTGAAGAAGATGCCGAGAATTCAATGTCCCCGCTGCCTGCGCCCGCAAAGCCATTGCCTGTGCCCGCTGATCCCCAGCCTCGACAGCCGCACCCGGGTGTTGCTGTTGCAACACCCCAGCGAAGTGAACCATGCCCTGAACACCGCGCGGTTGGCGGCGCTTGGGTTGAAGAATGCCGAGTTGATCGTCGGTGAGGTGTTCGAGGATCTACCGACGTTGTTGAACCAGCCGGGCTATCGGGCGCGGTTGCTGTTTCCCGGGGACGACGCGCAGCCGATGCAGGCCTATGCCGCCACCGATGAGCCGCTGTTGCTGGTGGTACCGGATGGTACCTGGCGCAAGGCGCGCAAGATGCTGCATCTGAATCCGTTGCTGGCAGCGTTGCCGAGGGTGACGCTGGCGGAGGGCGGGGTGTCCCGTTATCGCTTGCGCAAGGCACCGGGGCCTGGGGCGTTGTCGACGGTGGAGGCGATTGTGCAGGCGTTGGAAACCCTGGAAGCGCCAACCCGCTTTGCGCCGTTGCTCAGACCGTTCGAGGCGTTGATCGAGGGGCAGATTGCGGCGATGGGGGAGGAGGTTTTTCAGCGTAATCATGCTGACAGGTAAGGGTTGATTGTGCCGGCCTCATCGCGAGCAGGCTCGCTCCCACATTTGACCGAGTTCCTTCAGGACAAACGCGATCAAGGGTGGGAGCTAGCCTGCTAGCGATGACGGTATAACAGCCACCAAAAAAATCCAGCCAGACTACCGCTCTCGCATCGCCTCGGTCCGCGCTTTCAACACCGGTTTCAGCAGATAATCCAACACCGTCTTCTCCCCGGTAATGATATCCACCGTCGCCACCATCCCCGGAATGATCAGCAACGGTTTCACGTCCCCACCCAAGTGGTTTTTGTCGGTGCGCACCTGGATCAGGTAGAAACTGTTGCCCTTGTCGTCGGTGATGGTGTCGGCGCCGATCAGCTCCAGCTTGGCACTCAAGCCGCCATAGATCGTGTAGTCATAGGCACTGAACTTGACCATGGCTTTCTGGCCCGGATGCAGGAACGCCACGTCCTGTGGCCGGACTTTGGCCTCGATCAGCAGGTTGTCTTCCAGCGGCACGATTTCCACCATGTCACTGCCCGGCTGGACCACGCCGCCGATGGTGTTGACCTTCAGCATCTTGATGATGCCCTTGACCGGCGAGAGCACCGTGGTACGGGTCACGCGGTCGTCGATGGCAATGCTCGAGGCTGTGATTTTCGACAGGTCGGTGCGTTTCTCGTTCAGCTCTTTGGCCGCCTCCGAGCGGAATGTCTGTTCGGATTCATCAATCTTGCTGCGGATCTCGGCAATCGCCGATTCCGCCCGGGGAATGGCCAGGGTGGTGGCGTTCAGCGAACCACGGATTTCCACCGCGCTGCGCTTGAGCCGCAGGATCTCCACCGGCGACACGGCGCCGGTCTTGACCAGGGGCTCGGACATGGCCATTTCCTGGTTGACCAGCGCCAGGCTGGAGCCGTATTGCCCGGCTTTGGAGCGAAATTCCGCCAGTTCCTGGGTTTTTTGCCGCAGTTGTTCGGTCAGGGTGCGTTGTTCGCTGGCCAGTCGACGTTGCCGCTGTTCGTACAGCGAGCGTTCGTCTTCGGCCACTTGCGGCGCCTTGGCAATCACTTCTTCCGACAGCTTGAAGGGCCGGCCTTCGGCTTCGGCCGACAGGCGTTCGACCTGCGCGGTCAGTGCGTAGCGATCGACCTCGCTTTCGCCCTTGTTCGACAGGTAGCGCGTGTCATCCAGGCGCAGCAAGGTGTCGCCCTTGTTCACCATCTGCCCTTCACGCACGAAGATCTCGGTGACGATGCCGCCCTCGAGGTTCTGGATCACCTGGACCTTGCTCGACGGAATCGCCTTGCCTTCGCCCATGGTGACTTCCTGCAGCACCGCGAACCTGGCCCAGGCCAACGCGCTGATCAGCAACGCGGCGGCCAGCCACACGGTAATCCGCGACCAGCGTGGGGAATCCTGCAACGCGGCGCCGGCCGTTTCCGGCATGAACTCGGCTTCGGCACTCTTGCTGAAGCTGTCGAAGTAGCCACGTGCTTTCGAAGAATCCGATGAAGCGGACATAGGCAACTCCTAGACGGCCGCAGAGCCGACACGGCCCTTGCGCAGTGCATCGATGACCGCTTCTTTCGGGCCGTCGGCGACGATCCGCCCGTTGTCCAGCACGACCAGGCGATCGACCAGGCTGAGCATCGAGGTGCGATGGGTCACCAGCAGCAGGGTCTTGCCCTGGACCCAGGTGTGGAGTTTTTGCCGCAGGGCGTCTTCGCTGCTGTTGTCCATCGCACTGGTGGGTTCGTCGAGCAGCATGATCGGCGGGTCGAGCAGCAACGCCCGGGCCAGCAACACGGCCTGGCGTTGACCACCGGAGAGCAATTGCCCGCGCTCGCCGACAGGACGGTCGAAGCCTTGCGGGTGTTGCCGGGCCAGTTCGGTGACGCCGGTCAGTTCGGCCACTTCGAGCATGCGCGCGTCACTGATGTAGCGCGCCCCCAGGGTCAGGTTGTCGCGCAGGCTGCCGGCCAGCAGCGGCAGGTCATGGGCGACGTAGCCGATCTGATGGCGCAGGTCCGCGACGTCCAGTTGCCGCAGGTCCAGGCCATCGAGCAGCAATTGGCCCTGGGCCGGTTCGTAGAAGCCCATCACCAGGCGCGCCAGGGTGCTTTTGCCCGAGCCGCTGCGACCGATGATGCCGATCCGTTCGCCGGGTTTCACGCTGAAGCTGACATTGGCTAGCGCCGGGGCATTCTGGCCGTTGTAGTGGAAGGTCGCGCCGACCACATCCAGCGCGCCTTGCAGTTGCGTGCGTTCCAGCGGCCTTTGATTGGCATCGCGTTCTTGCGGCAGGGACATCAGTGCGTCGGTGCTTTTCATGGTCAGTTGCGCTTGCTGGTAGCGCGTGATCAGGCCGGCGATCTGTCCCAGTGGTGCCAGTACCCGGCTGCCGAGCATGTAGGTCGCCACCAGTGCGCCGACGCTGAGGTTACCGGCGATGATGCTGTAGACCCCGGCGACGATGGTCGCCATGCCGGAAAACTGCTGGATGAACAGCGTGCCATTGGTGGCCAGTGCCGAGAGGTTGCGCGCATGGCTGTCGAGGCGGGTGAGGGCGCCGTGGGTGCTTTCCCATTTGTGCTGGCGCTCGCTTTCGGCGCTGCAGGCCTTGAGGGTTTCCAGGCCGCCGAGGGTTTCGATCAGCAGGGCCTGGCGTTCGGCGCCCAGGCTCAGGCTTTTCTGCACGGTGTCGCGCAAGCGCGCCTGGATGATCATGGCGAAAATGATCGTGATCGGAAACGCCAGGACCGGAATCACCACCAGCCAGCCGCCCAGCAGGCCGATCACCACCAGCATCAGCAGGGCAAAGGGCAGGTCGATCAGGCTGGTGAGGGTCACGGCGGTGAGAAACTCGCGCAGCCCCTGGAAGTCGTGAATGCTCTGGGCAAAGCCACCGATGGTCACAGGCTTGGCCTTCATCGCCATGCCGGTGATGCGTTCGAACAGGGTCGCCGAGAGAATCACGTCGGTCTTTCTGCCGGCGGTGTCCAGCAAGTGCGCGCGCACCACCCGCAGCACCAGTTCGAAACCGGTACCGATCAGCAGGCCGATGGACAGCACCCACAGGGTCGAGGTGGCCTGGTTCGGCACCACGCGGTCGTAGGTCTGCATCACGAACAGCGGCACCATCAGGCCCAGCAGGTTGATCAGGAAGCTCGCCAGGATCGCGTCGCTGTACAGCCATTTCGACAGCTTCAACGTGTCGCGAAACCAGGCCTCTACCCGCGGCACCAGGGGGGAACGGAGGTCTTCGAGTTCATGCCGGGGCCGGGCGAACAGCGCCTGGCCACTGTAGTGTTCGGCAAGCTCTTGTGTGGTGGTCCATTGCTCGCCGCCATCGGCTTCGCTGGGCAGGACCAGGACCCGGCCATCCTCGCCAAAGCGGCGCAGCACGGTGGTGCGGCCGTTGTTGAGCAACAGCAGCACCGGCAGGTTGAGCGCGCTGATGTCTTTCAGGTCGCGGCGCAGCAGGCGTGCCTGCAATCCCGCCCGGGCCGCTGCGCGGGGCAGCAGGTCCAGGCTCAGGCGTTGGTGTGCCATTGGGAGCCCGGCACTGAGGCTGGCGCGACTGACCGTCGCGCCGTGGAGTTTGCAGAGGATCAACAGACCGTCCAGAAGCGGGTCATCGAAGCTCAGGCGTGGATCGACACCGGTGTTGGCGGTTTCCATGCTGGTCACATTGATCGCTCCCGTTGCGCTACGGCATCTGGCATGGGTATCTGCACATCCCCCTGTTCACATCTCCTTGTGTTCATCTGAGTTCAGGCAGGCGAGCTTCGCTTTTCACTTCCGCCTGGGCGACGGCGTCGGCCGGCAGCACCACGTGTTGCTTGCTCAGCAACTGGCCCATGTTCGCCAGCACGCGGTACATCGAATACTCCTCGGTGTAGCGGACCTCGGTGTAGCGGCGGTTGGCGTTGTACAGCTCGTTTTCGCTGTCCAGCAGGTCGAGCAGGGTACGTTGGCCGAGGCCGAACTGATCCTGATACGCCACGCGCACGCGTCGGCTGGTCTCGGCGTACTCGCGGGCGGTCGGCGTTTGTTTCTTGGCGTTGACCATGGCGTTCCAGGCCAGGTTGATGTTTTCGTTGAGCTGGCGCAGGGCGTTGTTGCGGATGTCCATCGCCTGATTGATCTTGTGGGCATCGGACTGCAGGCGCGCCTTGTCGCTGCCGCCGCGGAACAGGTTGTAGTTCATCACCACGCCGACCCGCCATTCGTTGTCATGGCCTTCTTCGCCGGCGATGTTGTTGTTCGCGCCCACCGCGGCTTCGGCGTCGAAGCGTGGGTAGAACGGCGATTTGGCGACTTCGTACTGGCTCTCGGCCGATTGCACGTCGGCCTGGGCGGATTTCAGGTAGGGGTTGTTGTCGACCATGCTTTGCTGGGCATCGGTCAGCGAGGCTGGCACTTCACCACGGATCGACGGCGGTGCTTCGAGTTCATCGGGCAGGCGCCCGACTACGGCGGCGAAGTTCGACTCGGCGTCGGCCAGATCGACTTCGGCGGTGTCGAGGTTGTTTTCCGCCAGGGCTCGACGGGCGCTGGACTGGTCGGCGTCGGCGTTGCTGCCGACCCCGCGCTCGGTGCGCAGGCCGATCTGATCGTTGACGCGCAAGTGCGCTTGCAGGTTGTTCTTGGCCAATGTCACCAGCTCGCGGCGCTTGAGCACTTCGAGGTAGACCTCGGTGGTGCGCAGGGCCAGGTCCTGGGCGGTGCCCTGGGCGTAATACGCCCGGGAGTTGACGACGCCCTTGGTCCGCTCGACTTCGTTGGCGGTGTTGAACCCGTCGAAGAGCATCTGCCGCAGACGCAGTTCAGACTGGGTGTAGTTGAGGATTTCGGTGTGGTGATTGCCCAGCGCCCGGGTGTTGGTGTTGTCGCTGTACCCGCGCCCGTACGCGGCATTCAGGTCCACCGATGGATAAAAACCGCCCTTGGCGACTTTAACATCTTCATCAGCCGACAGACGGCTGTCCACCCGCGATGCCAGCTCCGGGTGGGTCGCGATAGTGCTCTGGATCGCTTCGGTCAGTGACATGGCATGCGCTTGGGAACTGCAGGCAATTGCCAGCAAAACCGCGCTGCAGAGGGGGTTTAAAAGGCGCATGGTCCATCTCCCTGAATCCTAGTGGTACTTTATGCGTCGCCAATTATTTGACGACATTTATAGGTCAAACCGTTTCATGCTTGTAACAAGAGAGCTAAGAACATTTTCAGGCGGACCTAAGAAGTTTTTCTCATAAGACTTATGCCAAAAAAAACTTATGTACTCTGCCAAATCCAGCACATTGTTCACTGCGAAAGCCCTTGATTTATGTGCCTTATGGCGCTCATCACGGCTTGAGGAAAGTTCAAGTCCACTTATCGACAAAGAGCGGAGAAGTGCTGGAGGGGAGGGGTGCGAGGCAGACTGGGGTGACGGTTTTTTGTCGCCAAGGTGATTCAGGACTGTTACGCAATGCTGGCGGATGACGTTATTTTCGACAGGTAGCCCAATGCCATTGATTGCAAAGGGGTTATCCGGTTCGCGAACAGCGGCGGCAATTCGCCAGGCAACCTGCTTGAGCCCATGTGCATGTTCTCCGCATTCAGACAGGGTGCCGACAAAGCGTTGGCAGCGGAGGGAATGCACATGGCTACGCTCATCGGTATCGTCAGCAAGGTTGTCGGTCAGGTCTTCGCGGTGGCGGGTGACGGCGCCCGTCGAGTGCTGGTCGAGGGGGACCGGTTGTTTGCCGGCGATCAACTGGTGACCGGGGCCGAAGGCGCGGTGGCGGTGCATCTGCAAAACGGCCAGGAATTGACGCTGGGCCGTGGCAGTAGCCTGCAGATGACTGACCAGTTGCTGGCGCAAACTTCGCCCCATGTGGATACCGCTGAAGCGACGACCCCGAGCCAGGCGCAGTTGACCGATGTCGAGCAACTGCAAAAAGCCATTGCCGCCGGTGACGACCCGACCCAGACCGCTGAAGCCACGGCGGCCGGCCCGGGTTCGACCGGACCTGCTGGGGGCGCACTGGGCGGGGGCCACAGTTTTGTCATGCTTGAGGAAGTGGGGGGACATGTCGATCCGACCATCGGTTTCCCAACCGCCGGGTTCAACGGTATTCCGGAGTTTCCGCGGGAGCGGCACGACGGCGATCGCAACCCTGAGGATGGCGCCTCTGCACCGCTGATTACGCCGCCAGTCATTACACCGCCTGTGGTGGTAGTACCACCCTTGGTAACACCACCTGAAGTCACGCCGCCGGTAGTCACACCACCGGAAGTCATACCCCCTGTCGTCACCCCGCCCGAGAACAATCCGGTCAGCCTCACCGGGCTGTCGGTGGCGGGCGGTGAACTGACCGTCAAGGAAGCCAACCTGGCCGAAGGTTCGGCGAGCAATCCCGACGCGCTGACCCAGAGCGGCACCTTCACCGTCACGGCACCTGACGGCCTGACCAGCCTGAGCATCGGCGGGATCAGCGTGATCAGCGCTGGCGTGGCCAACGGTTTTCCGCAATCGATCACCACGCCGCTGGGCAGCACCCTGACCATCACCGGCTACAACCCGACCACGGGCGTGGTGAGTTACAGCTACACCCTCAACGGCAGCGAAAACCATTCGACCGGCGACGGCACCCAACTCAGCGAACATTTCACCGTGGTGGCCGGTGACAGCAACGGCGACACCGCCACCGGCACTCTGGACGTCAACATCACCGATGACCTGCCCAACGCGATCGATGACAACAATCTCAGCACCGCCTCGGAAACCCGACTCACCCTCGAAGGCAACGTCCTGGGCAACGACGTGCAAGGCGCCGACCGCGTAGCGACCGGCCCCAACAGTGGCCCAATCACCCCCGGCACCTTCGTCGGCACCTACGGCACCCTCGTGCTCAACGCCAACGGT
>NZ_JANHLK010000020.1 GCF_028682635.1 Pseudomonas putida
CATGGGTGTCGAGGCGGATGGTCATGGGGTGTCCTCACGCGTCGGTCTGGTCTTGGATCAGGCGCTCGTAGGCAGCCTGGTCCAGCAGTTGGCCGACCGCCGCAGCGTCAGCGGGTTTGAAGCGGAAGAACCAGCCTTCGCCCAGCGGATCTTCGTTGACCAGCTCCGGGGTGCTGTCCAATTCCGAATTCACTTCCAGCACCTCGCCGTCCAGCGGCATGCCGATGCTGCTGGCGGCTTTCACCGATTCCAGCACCGACACTTCGGCACCGGCATCAAAGCTGCCCAGCTCGGGCACCTGAACGAACACCACATCCCCCAAGGCCTGTTGGGCAAACGCCGTGATGCCAACGGTGACAGTGCCGTCAGTTTCGGTGCGCAGCCATTCGTGATCGACGGTAAAACGCAATTCGCTCATATCAACTCCTCATTGTTCAGACTCATCCGCTGCAGGTGGCGGAGGGCGATGGGCAGGCTCGCGTTGGAGCTTGGCTGGAGGAGAGATAGCAAGGGCGGTGCCAAGGTTGATTTGTTGTTTTAAATCAATGGCTTAGTGTTTTATAAGGCTGTTTCGGGGGCGGCTTGCGTATTGAAATCAATACAGGCAGGCGAGGGGAAGGGGCCAAAGCCCGGGCCAGACAGGTTGAGAGGGTTTTGTCTTGATTTCGATACGGTGTATCGATTTGCACACAAAATGGCCAATACACACCCATCCCCTGTGGGAGCCAGCCTGCTGGCGATGCGGTGTGACAGGCAGCAAAGATATCGACTGACATGGCCCCATCGCCAGCAGGCTGGCTCCCACAGGGGGCGGCAATGAGATTAAGGTTTGTTGGGAATTCCGTATTTGCGCAGCCGAATGGCAATCGCGCTATGGGATGTTTGCAACCGCGCCGCGAGCAGTCGGCTGGACGGATAACTCTGGTAAAGCTGCTCCAGCAAGTTCCGTTCAAACCCTTCGACAGCCTCTTCCAGGCTGCCCACCTCACCATCGTTCTTGCGCTCCACCGCCGTGCGCGCAATGTCGAGATCATCAATGTCCACCAACGGATTCTCACAAATCGCCGCCGCGCGAAAGATCACGTTTTGCAGTTGCCGTACGTTCCCCGGCCAGCGGTTGCCGAGCAGGGCGGGAAAGGTGCTGGGCGCCAGGCGGCAGGCCGGGCGCTGGATCTGTGCGCAGGCTTGTTGCATGAAGTGCTGGGCCATCAACAGGATGTCGTGGCCCCGTTCGCGCAGCGGCGGTACTTGCAGGTTGAGCACGTTGAGGCGGTAGAACAGGTCTTCGCGAAAGTGCCCCTCGCTGACCATCTTTTCCAGGTCGCGGTGGGTCGCGCTGAGGATCCGCACGTTGACCTTGACCTCACGATCGCCACCGACCCGACGGAAGCAGCCATCGCTCAAGAAGCGCAGCAACTTGGCTTGCAGATACGGCGACATCTCGCCGACTTCGTCGAGAAACACCGTGCCCTGGTCGGCCAGTTCCAGCAGCCCGAGCTTGCCGCCCCGTTGCGCGCCAGTGAACGCGCCGGGGGCGTAGCCGAACAGCTCGCTTTCGGCCAGGCTCTCGGGCAGCGCCGCGCAGTTCAGGGCCAGGAAGGGCGCGTCCCGCCGACCGCTGATGGCGTGACAGGCGCGGGCCACCAGTTCCTTGCCGGTGCCGGTTTCGCCCTGGATCAACAGCGGCGCATCGAGGGCCGCCACCCGTTGCGCGCGGGCCTTGAGCGAGCGGATCGGCGGCGATTCACCGAGCAGCGCATCGAAACCTTCGGCGTGATCATGGTGCAGCGCCGACAGGCGTTCGCCGATGCGGTTGGGTTGGTACAGGGTGAGCAGGGCGCCGGCGTCTGTGATCGGCATGGCATCGAGTAGCAGGGTGTGGCCGCCGAGGCTGACCTCGTGCATGGGCAGGCGGAAGTGGTGGGCGATCAAGGTGCGTTGCAGATCGGCGTCGTCGAACAGTGCGCTCAGGGATTCACCGGCCGGTTCGCGACCGCACAGGGCGATCAATGCCGGATTGGCCAGCAGCACATACCCGCGATCGTCCACCGCCAGCACCGGGTCGGAACTGGCGGCGAGCAGGGCATCCAGTTGCAGGCGCCGACGTTGCCCGGGAAGGATGTCGACCATGGTCACCGCCTGCACGCCGCGCACGCCGAACAGGGCCTCGCGCAACTCTTCCAGCACTTCGGTGCCGAGGGTCGGGGCGTCGATATAGACGTTCGGCGGCACCATCTCCACGGCGTCCAGATTGAAGCTTCGGCCGCCGAGCAGGGCCAGCACTTCCTGGGTGATGCCGACGCGGTCGATGAAGGTGACGTGGATGCGCATGACGGACCTGCAAAAGTGGCAAACGAAAATCAGTATGCCGGGGGCTCTTGGAATTTGGCGAGCGCGATGTCACGGGTTGCCGGTTTTACGCGCACTGGCCGCCAGGTCCTCGAGGAACGCCTGCAGGATCGGCGGCGGTGCCACGCCGCGCCGGGTGATCACGTCGAACGGTGATCGCAAGCGCAAACTCCCCGGGGCCAACTGGTGCATCTCGCCACTCTTGACCCATTGGGCGGCAAAGTGCTCCGGCAGGAAGCCCAGGTAGGCGCCGGAAATGATCAGGATCGCGGTGGCTTCGATGTTGTCCACGGTGGCGGCAGCCTTGCTCACGCCCAGGTGTTCGAGGTCGTATTGCTGCATGTAGCCGCGCACGACAATCCGCCCGGCCGCGACTTCTTCGAGCAGTTCCTCACCCTCAGCCTGGCTGCCATACAGCGGATGCCGGCGCCCGCAATACAAGCCCAGCGCTTCCTGGTACAGCGGCGATTGCAGCAGGCCCGGCACATGGATCGGAAAGTGCCCGATGGCCAGGTGCAGGCGTCCGTCGAGCACCCGTTCTTCCAGCTCGGCGGGGGTGCCGACGTACACGTTCAGGTGCACGTCATGCCCGCGCGACACGAAGCGCTGGGTGGTGCGCGGAATGGGCGAGTCCGGGTCGGTGATGGTGGTGTCGATGATCCCCAGGTTGAGCTTGCCGCTGATGTGCTGCTTGAGCACGTCGGCGTCCATGCAGAAATTTTCCACCGCCGACAGCAGGCGCTGGGTCGCCTCATGGATCGCCACCCCTTGCTCGGTCAGGCGGAAACCGCTGCGCCCGCGCTGGCACAGCTTGACCCCAAGGCGGGTTTCCAGATGGGTCATCTGTTCGCTGATCGTCGACTGCCCGGCATTCAACGCCGCCTGGGCGGCGGAGAAACCGCCGCAGCGGACAATCGTGGCAAACACCCTGAGCAACTTCAGATCGACATCGTGCAGTTGAATCACGTTGACCTCCGGCCTGTGGATGCATCGGTAATGCCGATATGAGTATCTGATGTTTAGCATTTTTTCCACGAAAACCTGCGCCCATAGTCACTCCAACGGCGGTCGCCTTGCAGTTCCGCCAAGCCGATAACAAGAAGTGGAGAGGCTAGAAATGTCGAACAACGGTTATGAATCCGGTCGTCTGAACCTGCCATTCGTGGGTCATTGCACCTTTGGCAAATCCCCGGTGTGCACCGATTGGGACGCCCTGGATGCCGACGTCGCGGTGCTTGGCGTGCCCAACGACATGGGCACCCAGTGGCGCTCCGGCGCACGCTTCGGACCACGCGGGATCCGTGAAGCATCGACGCTGTTTTCCTTCGGCCACGCCGGCGCCTACGATCACGAAGATGACGTGATGTACCTCACCGCCTCGGACGTGCGCATGGTCGACGTCGGTGATGCCGACATCGTCCACACCGACATGGCCACCAGTAACAAGAACACCGAATACGCCGTGCGCAAGATCCTCGATGCCGGTGTGATGCCGGTGGTGCTCGGCGGCGATCACTCGGTGCACGCGCCGGTGATCAAGGCCTTCGAAGGCCGTGGTCCGATCCACATCATCCACTTCGATGCGCACCTGGACTTCGTCGACGAGCGCCACGGCGTGCGTTACGGCCACGGCAACCCGCTGCGCCGCGCCTCGGAAATGAACCACATCGTCGGCATGACCCAGATGGGCATCCGCAACGTCTCGTCGTCCAACCGCGACGACTACGAAGCGGCCCACGAAGCGGGCTCGAAGATCCTCTCGGTGCGCGATGTGCGTCGCCTCGGCGTCGACGGCGTACTGGCGCTGATCCCGGAAAACATCAACTACTACATCACCATCGACATCGACGGTTTCGACCCGTCCATCGCCCCGGGCACCGGCACTCCGAGCCACGGCGGCTTCCTCTACTACGAAGTGCTGGAAATCATCCAGGCCCTGGCCAAGCGCAGCAAGGGCAACATCGTCGGCATGGACCTGGTGGAGGTTGCACCGGTGTACGACCCGACCGGCATGACCTCGATCCTCGCCGCGCAACTGCTGCTCAACAGCATCGGTTTCATCTTCCACGAGCGCGGCAAGGTACGGGCGGCCACCGAGAGTGAAGCGACACTGGCTTAAGAGCAGGCCTGAACATCGAAACCCATACCCCGGCAGTGCCTGACTGCCGGGCAGAGAGAATAAAAATGGACACGATCGTCAAGAGTTACCTGCAGAAGTTCGGCGTGAGCGAAGCCACCCAGACCTTCCTCAGCAAAGTGCAGAAGATGTTCATCGGCGGCGCCTGGGTCGAAGCCAGCGACGGCCAGACTTCCGATGTGATCGAGCCCTCGACCGAAGGCCTGATCACCCGCATTCCCATGGGCACCACCGCTGACCTGGACCGCGCCGTGTTAGCCGCCCGTGCGCAGTTCGACGGTGGCGAATGGAGCCAGGCCAAACCGGCGCAACGGGAACGCCTGATCCAGCGCCTGGCGGACCTGATCGAACAGAACGCCGCCGAACTCGCGCAGATCGAATCGATCGACATGGGCAAGTCGGTCGCCTTCGCCAAGGACGTCGACATCCAGGGCACCGTCGATACCCTGCGTTACTTCGCCGGTTGGGCCACCAAGCTCCACGGCCGTACCGTCGAGCCTTCACTGCCGGGCAATTACCTGGCCTATACCCGCAAGGAAGCGGTGGGCGTGGTCGGTGCCATCGTGCCGTGGAACTTCCCGCTGCAAACCATGGCCTGGAAACTCGGCGCGGCGCTGGCCACCGGTTGCACCGTGGTGGTCAAACCCGCTGAGCTGACCTCGCTTTCGGCTTTGCGTTTCGCTGAACTGGTGCAGGAAGCGGGCATTCCGGACGGCGTGATCAATATCGTCACCGGGCGTGGCAGCGTGGTCGGTGCGGCCATGACCACCCATCCCGGCATCGACAAATTGACCTTCACCGGTTCGACCCCGGTCGGCCTTACCGTTGGCCGCTCGGCGCTGGACGACATGAAGCGCCTGACCCTGGAGCTGGGCGGAAAGTCACCGGTCATCGTGTTTGCCGATGCCGACATTCCGGCGGCGGCACAAGCGGTCGCCAACGGGGTGTTTTTCAACTCCGGGCAGGTATGCGACGCCGGCACGCGGGCCTATATTCATAGCAGTGTCTACGAGCAATTCCTGGGTGAGCTGATCGCCTATACGCGCACCCTGAAAATGGCCCCGGGCCTGGACCCGGACTGCTTCATCGGCCCACTGGTCTCGGCCCTGCAAAAGCAGCGCGTGACCGAGTACATCGAGACCGGCAAGGCCGAAGGCGCCGAACTGGTCTACGGCGGCCAACCGGTGGATGGCCCTGGCTTCTTCGTCGAGCCGACCATCTTCGCCAATTGCCGCAACGACATGCGCATCGTCCAGGAAGAGATCTTCGGTCCGGTGCTGGTCACCGCACCCTTCGACGATGAGGAAGAGGCGCTGGCCCTGGCCAATGACTCGGTCTACGGCTTGGCGGCGGCCCTGTACTCCAACGACCTGGGCAAGGTGCACAGCCTGATTCCACGCCTCAAGGCCGGCTCGGTCTACGTCAACGCCCACGGCACCCTGGACCCGTCGATGCCGTTCGGTGGCTACAAGCAGTCCGGCTTCGGCAAGGACCTGGGCGCGGAGCAGCTCGACTACCTGCTCGAAACCAAGGCGGTGTGGATCACGCTGCCAGCCTGACGCCTGCCCTTTGTAGGAGCGAGCTTGCTCGCGAACAGGCCGGCACATTCGACAAATATGTTGCCTGACCCAACGCTTTCGCGAGCAAGCCCGCTCCCACAGGTTTTTCGTCATTTACACGTTTGAACATCAGGAACGGCATGGAGGCCCCCCGGGCGTCGTTCACCCGAAGAATGCGGTTATCTCGTCATGATCTTCCAACAATAAGAGTCCATCATGAACACAAACGCCAAGTCCGCCACGAGTGTGTCCTCCCTCGATGACAAGTCCGTCGTCGAGGGGCATTCGATTGACTTCATCCCCGAGGACGAACGCACCGACAGACTGTCGAGCCAGGGCCCGTTCTGGTTTCTCGGCAACTTCACCTTCTTCACCATGACCATCGGCTTCGTCGGCCCGAGCGTCGGCCTGACCGCGCTGTGGACCACACTCGCCGGCACCCTGGGCATCATGTTCGGCACTTTGTTCATGGCGTTTCACGGATCCCAAGGCCCGCACCTGGGCTTGCCGCAGATGATCCAGTCCCGTGCGCAGTTCGGTTACCGCGGCGTGATCCTGGTGCTGCTGGCGACGCTGTTCGTGTTCGCCGGGTTCAACATCGTCAACCTGGTCCTGATGATGCAGGGCCTGCACACGCTGTTCGGGTTCAACCCTGCGGTGATCGCGGTGGCGGTGACCATTCCGGCGGCGGTGTTGGCCATCCTCGGCCATGACTGGATGCACCGCAGCTTCAAATGGGCGTTGTACCTGTCGCTGCCGCTGTACGGCCTGGTGACCCTGGCGGTGGTGATGGGCTGGGTGCCGGATGCGGTCTTGCCGGCACTGGCCGAAGGCGAAGTGGCCCCGGCGCCGCTGGGCTTCAACTGGACCGGTTTCATCGCCCAGTTCGCGGCGGCGGCGAGCTACAACATCGCCTATGCCCCATACGTATCGGACTACTCGCGCTACCTGCCGAAGAACACCTCCAGCGGCAAGTTGATCGCCGTGGTGTTCCTCGGTGCTTCGCTGTCCGGTGCGTGGATGATTTCCGTCGGTGGCTGGCTGGCCGATCACCTGCACTCAACCGACGTGCTGGTGGCCCTGGGTCAAGTCGGCAACACCGTGTCGCCGCTGATCGGCACCGCGGTCGTGGTGGTGACCATCCTGGCGTTCCTGCCGGTGATCGCGATGAACATCTACAGCGCCAAGCTGACCACCCTGACCTGTGTCGATTCGATCAAGCACATCGAACCAACCCGCAAGGCGCGGATCCTCGCCATCGCCTTCGTGATCCTGTTGCAACTGGGCGTGGCCCTGAGCATCCAGAGTTCCGGCAAAGGCCTGTCGGTGCTCGGCATCTACCTGGTGGTGATGCTGTACTTCCTGGTGCCCTGGACCTCGGTCAACCTCACCGACTACTTCTTCGTGCGCAAGGGCCGCTACGCCATCCCGCACTTCTTCATGCCCCACGGCAACATCTACGGCAGCTGGGGCCTGCGCGGTATCGCCGCCTATGCCATCGGCTTCCTCTCGATGATTCCGTTCTTCTACATCTACGACGGCGTCGAGCAGCGCGAAGTCTATGTCGGCCCTCTGGCCAAGGCGCTTGGCAGCATCGACGTCGCCTGGCTGGTGGGGCTGATCGTCTCGGGCCTGGCGTACTACTGGCTGAGCCGCTCGATCGACCTCAAGCGCGAAGAAGCGGTGATCCAACAGATCGAGAAGACCTCCCCGCAATACACCACCGGCGACACGCTGACCCACAAACAGTCACCACAACCGGTATTCACTGAATCGACGGTCGGGAGATAGCTATGACCACGCAAAGAATGTCTACACAAAAATACGACTACATCATCATTGGCGCAGGCTCGGCAGGTTGTGTGTTGGCCAACCGCCTGAGCGAAGACCCGGCCACCTCGGTGCTGGTCCTGGAGTTCGGCGGCAGTGACAAGAGCGTAGTGATCCAGATGCCCAGCGCATTCTCGATCCCGATGAACACCAAAAAGTACAACTGGCGCTACGAAACCGAGCCGGAAACCTACCTCAACGGCCGGCGCATCCACTGCCCACGGGGCAAGGTGCTGGGTGGTTCCTCGTCGATCAACGGCCTGGTGTACATCCGCGGCCACGCCCTGGATTTCGACGAATGGGAATCCCTTGGCGCCCAGGGCTGGGGCTACAAGCATTGCCTGCCGTACTTCAAGCGTGCCGAAAGCTACGAGTCCGGCGGCGACAGCTATCGCGGGCAGACCGGGCCGCTGCACACCACCAACGGCAACAACATGAAGAACCCGTTGTACGGGGCCTGGGTCGAAGCCGGTGCCGAGGCGGGCTACATCAAGACCGAAGACTGCAACGGCTACATGCAGGAAGGTTTCGGCGCGATGCACATGACCGTGAAGAACGGCGTGCGCTGTTCCACCGCCAACGCCTATCTGCGCCCGGCCATGGGCCGTCCGAACCTGACGGTGATCACCCATGCGATGACCCGCCAGGTCATCCTTGAAGGCAAGCGTGCGGTGGGGGTCATGTATGACCACGGGGGCCAGACCCACCAGGTGTACTGCAACCGCGAAGTGCTGATCGCGTCCGGGCCGATCAGTTCGCCGCACCTGCTGCAACGCTCGGGCATTGGCCCGGCCGCGGTCCTGCGCAAGGCCGGGATCGGCGTGCGCCATGACCTGCCGGGGGTAGGGGAGAACCTGCAGGACCACGCCGAGGTGTACATCCAGTTCGGCTGCAAGGAACCGGTGACCCTCAACAGCAAGATGGACCCGCTGAGCAAACTGATGATCGGCCTGCGCTGGCTGCTGTTCAAGGACGGCCTGGGGGCCACCAACCACTTCGAGGCCGGTGGTTTCATCCGCTCCGAGAAGGGCCTGCGCTGGCCGGACATCCAGTTCCACTTCCTGCCGGCAGCGATGCGCTACGACGGCAACAAGCCGATCAAGGGCCACGGTTTCATGGTGCTCACCGGTCCCAACAAACCGAAAAGCCGGGGTTATGTGCGGGTGCGTTCGGCCGACCCTTACGAGCATCCGGAAATCCGCTTCAACTACCTGGAGCGCGAAGAGGACCGCGAAGGCTTCCGCCGCTGCATCCGCCTGACCCGCGAGATCATCGGCCAGAAAGCCATGGACCGTTTCCGCGACGGCGAAATCGCCCCCGGCGCGCTGGTGACCAGTGACGAAGACCTCGATGCCTTTGTCCGTGACAACCTCGAAAGCACTTACCATCCGTGTGGCTCGTGCCGCATGGGCGAGGACGACATGGCGGTGGTGGACTCCGAACTGCGGGTGCATGGCATCCAGGGGTTGCGGGTGATCGACTCCTCGGTGTTCCCGACCGAGCCGAACGGCAACCTCAATGCGCCGACCATCATGCTCGCCGAGCGGGCTTCGGATCTGGTGCGTGGGGTGAATATGTTGCCGGCGGCGGATGTGCCGGTGGGGCTGGTGGAGAACTGGGAAAACAGCCAGCGCACGACATTGCCAGGGCGTAACGTGCGGGTCTAACTGCGATCCACGATCCATTGTGGGAGCGGGCTTGCTCGCGAAGGCGGAGTGTCAATCAATACATGTGTCGACTGTCACTCTGCTTTCGCGAGCAAGCCCGCTCCCACAAAGGTTGCGCATGCTTGCCGAGCGGGCTTCGGATCTGGTGCGTGGGGTGAATATGTTGCCAGCGGCGGATGTGCCGGTGGGGCTGGTGGAGAACTGGGAAAACAGCCAGCGCACGACATTGCCGGGGCGTAACGTGCGGGTCTAACTGCGATCCGCGATCCATTGTGGGAGCCAGCCTGCTGGCGATGAGGCCTTCAGGTTCAACAGTGATGTTGACTGACAGTCCGCTATCGCCAGCAGGCTGGCTCCCACAGGAGGCGCGGTGCTTTCAGGAATTTTTTCGTTGTGGTTGCTAGGCTGTAGATCCTTGAGACCGCAATGGAGCACCCTCATGCCTATCCTGGCCCTGCGCGCAGACGCCTCGCACATCGAAAAAATCGCCCCCTTGTTCGACGCCTATCGCGGCTTCTACGGCCAGCCGTCGAACCTGCCACAGTCGCGCAACTTCATCGCCGAACGCATCGCCCGTGACGAGTCGGTGATCTTTCTCGCCGAGGATACCGACGGCGAAACCCTGGGTTTCGTGCAGATGTTCCCGACCTTTTCCTCCATCGACGCACACCGCACCTGGCTGCTCGGCGACCTGTTCACGACGCCCGCCGCCCGGGGCAAAGGGGTTGGCACGCTGCTGATGAACACCGCCCGCGACTTTGCCCGGTTGATGGGCGCCAAGGGCATGACCCTGGAAACCGCCACCGACAACTTCAGTGCCCAGCGTCTGTATGAGTCCCTGGGTTACGTGCGCGATTCGGGCTACTACACCTACTGCCTGGACTTGCAGCGTTGATCGTTTTTCAAGCTGTCAATCGCGCCGCGCCGATCGCCTCGCGACGCCGGCAACACTGACCGGCGTCAGTGGACGCCCGACCACCGCCTCGGCTTGAGGAATAACACTGTGCACGCCTGGGATCGACAAGGTTTCTCCAAGCTCCAGCGCGCACACCGCTACCAATCCCATCAGCAGGAAGCCGCAGGATTTGATCAAGAGGTTCATTTGGTTTTTCCTCGCACAAAGTTGCTGGGCAGGTCCTCGGCGTTAGGCAAGTCTTTCAGATCGATTTTCTGGGCATTGGTCGAGTTGTTGAAGGCGAAATCATCAGCCGGTGCGGCATCGCCACTTTTAAAGTCGCTGAGCTGAATGCTGTACTGCGGACTGCCGGCAATGGTTTTTGAAGTGATGGAATAACGGCAAGGGTAGGGATTGTCGCCCTGGGCGATCCAGATCTGCCAATCAACTTCTTTCTTCCTGAAAGCCAGGTGATCGCATTCGGTACCGCCGATAACGCCACTGCCCAGATCCTTGATGTCGGTCACGCCGGCCATCAATTGATCCTGGGGATTGGACATGAACAGGTCTGCGCCGGGAAGCGGCCGGTTGTATTTATCCCGTAGCGTATCGAGCAGATGATCCAGCGTGCCCGGGACTTCGACCTGGGTGTAGATGTTCTTGCCTTTGCCCAACAGGGTCAGGGTCTTGCCATCAAACACCATCTCCAGGTCGGCAAAACCACTGGCGCGGGTACTGCGCAACTTGTCAGGCCGGGTGATGGCGACTGTACCGGAGCCTGCCAGTGCCAGTCGTTGCTTATCTTTGGTGACCACTTCAAGGATGGTGTCGTAGTTGAACGATATATTTTTTTGCGCTGACATATAGTCGGACATCTTCTTGAGCAGCGTCTTGGCATAGGCTTCATCGGCCTGTGCTGTTGGTGTACTCAATCCGATGGTCAGGGCAAGAACTGCTCCAGTGATGCGGGTGACAGAGATGTTTTCCATGGGAGGTCACCGCGGTAAGAATGCCGGGTTGGCAATGCGGACTTATAAAGTTAGTCCTACCAATGGCAACTCGCCCTGTATTGGCTGACCATTCATCTGACGTTTTATTGCGCAGTGACAGCCCATGTTCGAGAAATAAAAAATGCCGCCCGACAGGCGACATTTTCGTTGACTACGATCAAGCGGTTTACTGTTTCGGCTCACCGAACACGGGCCGGAAGAAGGAGCGTTCATAACTGAGGATGCAGCGGGTTTCTTCCGCGTACTTGAAGGCGGCGATACATTCAGCGTCGTTCATCGACTCTTGGCGATAGGTTTCGTAGGCCGCCAGGCTTGGGAAAGTGAACATCGCCAGAGCAATGTTATTGGCACCCTCGGACGGCAGGAAGTAGCCGTGATGCTGGCCGCCAAATTTCTCCACCAGTGGAATCCACAGTTTGCCGTAGTGTTCGAATGCGTCGAGCTTGTACGGGTCCAGCACATATTTCAGGTAGCAGGTGACCATCTTTTTTCTCGCTGACTAAGTTTATGAAGTGCTCGCCGCCGATGGTAGACAACAGGCCTGGTGGACGCCATGGCGCAGAGCGATTTTGTGGGAGCTGGCCTGCCGGCGATGGCGGCCTGACAGACGACCTGATCTCAAGAGAACACATTCCCCCGTGCGGTACGGGCAAACTCGATGAAAGCCTTGAGCGCTGCGGGCACATGTCGTCGGCTTGGGTAGTACAGATGCAGGCCGGGGTAGTAGGGGCACCAGTCACCCAGCACCTGAACCAGGCTGCCGTCGGCGATCTGCGTCTTGACCATGTCCTCGAAGACGTAAGCCATGCCGACACCCTGCAACGCCGGGCCGACCATCAGGCTCACGTCGCCCAGGGTCAGCGGGCCGTCCACCTCGATTTCCTGGGTGATCCCGCCACGTTCGAACTCCCAGCGATACAAGGTGCCACTGGGGAAGCGATGGCGGATGCACGGCAGGCCATGCAGGTCTTCGGGTTTCTGTGGAACGGGATGCTTGCGGAAAAATTCCGCGGAGCCCACGACCACGGAGCGCAGGGTGCTGCCAATCGGCAGGGAGACCATGTCCGCCTCCAACCGAATACCGAAGCGCACTCCGGCGTCAAAGCCCTGAGCCACCACATCGACCAGCGCGTCGTCTGTCACGATCTCCAGTTTCACGTCCGGATAGGCTTCCAGGAACCGGCCGGCCATTGGCAGCAGCACCAGTTCGGCGGCCTGGCGACCCGCGGTGATTCTCAGGTTGCCCGAGGGTTTTTCGCGAAAATGGTTCAGGTCTTCCAGGGCATCGTCGATATCGCGAAAGGCCGGTTTCAATCGTGCAAAGAGACGCTCGCCGGCCTCGGTCAGGCCGACGCTGCGGGTGGTGCGGTTGAATAGCCGCACGCCAAGCCGGTTCTCCAGGGTGCGCACCGCATGGCTCAGCGCAGAAGGGGTCAGCCCCAGTTCCACCGCCGCACGGCTGAAGTTCAGGTGGTTGGCCACGCACAGGAAGGTCGAGAGATCTGCCGCCGAAGGGGCCTTCATATGTGAATACCGTTCACAAAGTCATGCAAAATTACTGGGATTATCACATCAGTAATGCAGAATTAAAGTTGCGTCAACTCATCAAGAAGGCCCGACAATAACGTTCGGGTCGCTGCCAGGAGGAGTTGAAATGCGTACTTGGTTCATTACTGGGGCTTCCCGTGGTTTTGGTACTCTCATCGCAGATCGTGCTCTGCGTGCCGGCGACGCGGTCATTGCCACCGCCCGTAAACCCGAAGAAATCATCGCCAGACTCGGCGATCATCCAAACCTGCTGGCCGTGCGTCTGGACGTGACCCGCGAAGCAGAAGCGCATCAGGCCGTGGCAGAAGGCATCAAGCGTTTCGGCCGAATCGACGTGCTGATCAACAATGCCGGATTCGGTGTGCTGGGCGCGGTGGAGGAAACCAGTGCGAGCGAGACCGAGCGCCTATTCGCCACCAACGTCTTCGGCGTACTCAACGTGACCCGCGCGGTGCTGCCGCACATGCGTCGCCAACGCGGCGGGCATGTCATCAACATTTCCTCCATCGGCGGCTACCAGGCCTACATGGGCTGGGGCGTCTACGGTTCCACCAAGTTCGCGGTGGAAGGCATCAGCGAGGCGCTGCACCAGGAACTGGCGCCGCTGGGCATCCACGCCACGGTGGTGGAACCGGGCTTCTTCCGCACCGACTTCCTCGACGAGCAGTCGTTGGTGAAGACCGCGCTGGAACTGTCGGACTACGACGACACCGTGGGCGCCATGCGCAAGCATGCCGAGGCCGCCAACCACGCCCAGCCGGGTGACCCGGTGAAATTCGCCGAGGCCATGCTCGCTCTGGTCAATGCGCCGAAACCGCCGCAACGGCTGGCGCTGGGCAGCGATACCATCGCGCGCATAGCGGCGAAAAACCGCTTTGTCGCCCAGGAACTGGCCGAGTGGAACGAGCTGGCGCTGTCCACCGATTTCAAGGACTGACTCAGGTGAAACCCTGTAGGAGCCAGCAAGCCGGCTCCTACAGGTTTTTGATCAGCGGCATTCCATACAGAAATAGGGCATGACGTCGGAGCTGGCATCGTAGCCATTGCTGCCATCTGCGTAATGGTTCTGCCGTAACCGGTCAGAGCCGCCTTCTGCAACCCGAGTACCGCGCATCGAGTTGTAACCGCCCGCGGCAACGCTGTTTTGCTTCAGCCGGTCGGAACCGTCCGATGCCAGTAGCCGCTCTCTCAAACGATCGGCACCACCCTCGGCCAGTTGCCGTTCCTTCAGACGATCAGCGCCACCTTCAGCGACCTGATCCTGCTTGAGGCGCTCCGCCCCGTCGGCGGCCAGTTGTCTTTCCTTGATGCGGTCGGTGGCGCCTTCTTGGCGCCTTATACGCAAGTATGACCAGCGACCGTCAATCGACCGGGAGGACCGGTGGCTTGCCCTGATCCTTCAACAGAAAGACGACGAATTTCGCCGGCTTGTCCTTGCTCGCATTACGGCCCACGGTGTGGATGTCATTGGGGCCTTCGTGGAAGCTTTGCCCGGGCATCAGCGTGACTTCCTTGCCACCCTTGACCCCCATGACGATCGAGCCTTCGAGCACATAGATGAAGCCGTGGGCGTCGTGCCGATGAACCGGGTCGGCACCGCCCGGCGGGTACTCGACGGTGAGCATCAGCACTTCCTTGCCGGGGTAATCGGGAAGCGCGGTGACAGATACCTCCTTGACGTCCGGGGGCGGTGCGTCGGCGGCCAGGACCTGGGGCGGCAGGGTGGACAGTGCAAGCAGGGCGAGGAGAACGTGGGTTCGCATGGGACGCTCCTGATGAAGTGGGCGGGCTGACTGTCAGGCGCCGGCGCTCTTGAGCCATTGATCGAAGTGAGTCTTGCCGACGATGGGATTGGCGCCCGGGGTCAGTGACTGGTCGTTGATGATCGCGCCGAAGTAGCCGGCGTTGTCGTCGGTAATCACTTCCCGCTGATCCTTGTTGTGTTGCAGCCAGGTCTTGGCGAACGAGACCAGCGGCTGCTTGTCTGGACCTGCCACTTCCGAGGTCTTGTTGGTGGGCGCCGCCACGGCAATCGTGGCCAGTGCCGAGGCCACGTCGGCCGAGGCGATCGGTTGCAGGGCGGCGGAAGTCAGGCGGATGCTGTCGCCTTGTGCACCGGATTGAGCAATGGCGCCGATGAACTCGAAAAACTGCGTGGCACGCAGGATCGAATAGGGCACGCCGGCTTTCTTGATCAATTCCTCCTGGGCCATCTTGGCGCGGAAGTAACCGCTTTCGAGCATCCGCTCGGTGCCCACCACCGAGAGTGCGACGTGGTGCTTGACCCCGGCGGCCTTCTCGGCAGCGGCGAGGTTGCGCGCGGATTTTTCGAAGAAATCGAGCACGGCGGCATCTTCGAACGAGGGCGAGTTGGCAACGTCGACCACCACGTCGGCGCCTTGCAGGGCAGCCTGCAAGCCTTCCCCGGTCACCGCGTTGACCCCCGATTTCGGCGAGGCGGGCAGGACATCATGCCCATCCTCGCGCAGCCGTTCGCAGAGCTGGGTGCCGATCAACCCGGTTCCGCCGATCACGACAATTTTCATGATGTTTGCCTCCGTCTGTTGGGTGTGCGTGAGCCTGGTGGAGATGGACTGACCTTCAAGTCTAGGCGGGGATAACAACGCGATGCATTGGCGGGATGGACGGCAGGCATTTATTTCGCAGGAAGCCGGATCATGATCAAATGGCGGCCATTTTTGCGTGGGTACTGGCTTGATGAACAAAACAGCGATGATGACCCTTGCCCTGAGCCTGGGTCTGTTCGGCATGCAGGCGCACGCACAAGGTGATGCCGAGGCGGGCGGGAAACTGTTCAAGCGGGTGTGCGGTGGCTGCCATCAGGTCGGTGAGGGCGCACGGGCGTTTTTTGGTCCGCAGCTCAACGGTATTGTCGGGCGCACCGCCGGGAGCACCACGAACTATCAATACTCCGATGCCATGAAATCATCCGGGATCGTCTGGACCCGGGATAAACTCGCCGCGTACATCGAGGATCCGAAGGCGGTGGTGTCGGGTACGCGGATGATTTTCTGGGGGATCAGCGATCAGGAGAAAATCGATGATCTGCTGGCCTACTTGCAGACCTTCCAGACACCCTGATCCTGGTGGATGTACCTCGATCCCGTAGGAGCTGCCGCAGGCTGCGATCTTTTGATTTGCTTTCAAGGGCAAGATCAAAAGATCGCAGCCTTCGGCAGCTCCTACAGGGGGGCGTGTTATCGACGAAATTGCGCGCAGTGGTCCTGTTCCGGTTGCGCTGCGGTGTACCACACGTAATCCGCGCTATCGGCGCTGACCGTCTTGCCCACCTCGGCCAGCACCAGCACCGCGTTACCTTCACCCGCGCCGAGGTCTTTCAGGTGCAACGGCACGCCCAGGTCCTTGCGCACATGAAACGCCCCGGCCAGCAACAGGGCTGGCGTCGGGGCCGCCAACAGGCGCTCGGCCATGCGTCGGTCACGCTGCTGCTGCACGGCGAGCATCGCCGGCATCTTCGCTTCGGGCAGCAAGCCGCAATGGGACTCGCGGATGTCGTCCAGTAATGTCGCTTGCACCTGTCGGGTGGTGGACGCTTCGCCGCTGAGCGTCGGGCGCTGTTTATAGATCTGCATGATCTGCGCCCGGTCCAGGTTGGCCGACAGCAGCGGGTAGGGTTGACGCAGGGCGTAAGTCACCAGTGCGCCGTAAACGCTCCAGTCCCAATTGGCTTGCCAGGACAGCGCCTGGTACGGGTCGGCCGGCGCTTGACCGGCACGGCTGGCGGCCTGTGCGGCATCGACTTTCGCCTGTTGGTCGGGGTTGAGCATTTCCAGCAACAGGCTGCCTTGCGGACGTTGCGCCGCCAGTTGGCGCAGCAGCCACAATTGCAAGGCATGGTGGTCGGGATTGTCGTGTTGTTCACCGACCAGCACCCGCGGCGCAGCGGCCAGGCGCTCGACCAGCTCTTGCGGGGTGAGGGTGCGCCCGCTGGCGAGTTCGCGGATCACCCCGAGATCGGCGTGATCTCGCCCTTGCGAGGCGATCGCCGGCGGTGGCGGTGTGACGTCATGGGATTGGCAGGCAGCCAGCAGGCTGACCAGGCATAACAGCAGGATGCGCATCGGATCTCCTTGTTGGACGGTAGACGTCTATCAGCGCGCAATAATCAACGGGTGACCGCGCTCCGGGTGCCGCTGAATCAGTACTTGCAACCCGTACACCGTCTGCAGTGCTTCGGCGTTCAGTACCTCATCCGGTGGACCGTAGGCGTGCGCACGTCCCTCATGCAACAGCAGCAACTGATCGCAATACCGTGCCGCCAGATTCAAGTCGTGCAGGATTACCAGCACCGCCGCACCGCGCCCGGCGAAGTCGCGCACCGCTTGCAGAATAGTGTGCTGGTGCAAGGGGTCGAGCATCGAAGTCGGCTCGTCGAGCAGCAGGATCTGCCCTTCGGCACCCGGCCACAATTGCGCGAGCACCCGCGCCAGGTGCACGCGTTGGCGTTCGCCACCGGACAAGGCCAGATAACTGCGCCCCGCCAGGTGCAAGGCGTCGGCGGCACTCAGGGCTTGGGCGACGATTTCGGCATCGCGCACACGCCCGCTGGCATGGGGCAAACGACCCATGCCCACCACTTCATTGACCGAGAAGGCGAAGTTCAGGCTCGAACTTTGCGGCAATACCGCCAGGCGCCTGGCCCGTTCCTGCCCCGGCCAGTCGGCGAGTGCACGCTCGTCGAGGCTGACCGTGCCTTCATTGGCCGGCAGCTCATCGCACAAGGCGGCGAGCAGGGTGCTTTTACCGGCGCCGTTGGGCCCCAGCACGCCAAGGACTTCACCCGGACGCAACTCGATATCGATGTCCGCCAGCACAGTGCGACTACCGCGCCGCACCAGCAAATTGTTGGCCCGCAGCATCAGGAACGCCCCCGTACCAGCAGATAAAGGAAGAAGGGTGCACCGATGAGTGCGGTGATGATGCCGATCGGTAACTCGGCCGGTGCCAGCAACAGGCGGGCGACCAGGTCGGCCAGCAACAGCAGGCTGGCACCGGCGAGCAACGACGCCGGCAACAACACCCGATGATCCGGGCCAACCAGCAGGCGCATCAGGTGCGGCACCACCAGACCGATAAAGCCGATCAGGCCTGCCGCCGCCACCGCGGCACCGACGCCCAGCGCCGTGCACAACACCAGTTCAAGCTTGATCCGCTCGACATTGAACCCCAGGTGACGGGCTTCGGATTCGCCCAGCAGCATCGCATTGAGCGCCGCCGCGCGCCGCGGCAACCACAACGCCACGCCCACTGCCACGATCAGCAACGGCCACAGGCGCGGGTAGCTGGCGCCGTTGAGGCTGCCCAGGTTCCAGAAGGTCAGGGTGCGCAACGTGGCGTCATCGGCCAGGTAGGTGAACAGACCGACGCCGGCCCCGGCCATGGCCGTCATCGCCACGCCGGCCAGGAGCATGGTGGCGACGTTGGTCTGGCCATCGCTGCGGCCGAAGCGATACACCACCGCCGTGACGATCAGGCCACCGACGAAGGCACTCACTGACAACAGGTAGGGTTCGATGGCCGGCGGCAGTCCGCCGAGCATGCTGCCGCCGACGATTGCGACGGCTGCACCCAGTGCGGCACCGCCGGATACACCGACCAGACCCGGATCCGCCAACGGGTTGCGGAACAACCCCTGCATCGCCACACCCGACAGTGCCAGTACCGAACCCACCGCGATGCCGAGCAGACTGCGCGGCAGGCGGATCTGGCCGAGGATCAGCTCCGCCTGTTGCGTGTCACCACCGTCAACCGGCATCCCGAGCAAGCGCAGCCCGGCCAGCAGAGTATCGCCCAGCGGCAGGCTGACCGGCCCGAGGGCCAGGGACAGCCAGAACACCAGCACCAACAACAGACCCAAAGTAATCAGCATCGACCGCGGCCGAACGATGGCCGTCATCGGTTGCGCTCGGCAGTCTGCACCTGTGCCGACGGATAGAATGCTTTCGACAGTGTGTTCAACGCGTCCGGCACACGCGGCCCCAGGCCACCGACCAGCAGCGTGGGGTCGATCACCAGCACCCGGCCTTCGCGACCGGCCGAGGTTTGCGCCAGGACCGGATTCTGCTCCAGCAGCGCTGCCCCCGCGGCATCGCCTTCAAGCTTGGCACCGGCGAAAATGATCACCTGAGGGTCCAGGGCCAGCATGGCTTCGTTGGATACCGGCTTGTAGCCGTTGTGCTCGGTGAGGTTTTTCCCGCCGGCCTGATCGATCATCCAGGCGGCCAGTGTGTCCTTGCCCGCGGCCTGGAGATTGGCGCCGGCATGGCTGAGCAGCAGCAACACCCGAGGGCTGGGGTTATGCTGTTGTACCTGTTTAACCCACGCTGCCTGCTGCTCCAGACGCTGTTGATAATCGGCCATCAGCGCCTGCGCTTCAGCCGGTTTGCCGAGCAGTTGCCCGAGCTCGGTCAGGTTGTGTTGCAACGAGGGGACGTCGGCCTTGGCCGAGAGCAGCTCAATGCGCACGCCGGCAGCCTTGAGTTGCGCCAAAACCGGCGGCGGCCCCATTTCGGCGCTGCCCACCAGAATGTCCGGCTTCAACGCCAGAATGCCTTCGGCCGCCAGCGCCCGCTGGTAACCGACGCTCGGCAGGCTGTGCAAGGAGCGCGGGTGCTGGCTGGTGCTGTCGACACCCACCAGCTTGCCCTCGCCACCCAGGGCGACCACCCATTCGCTGAACGCGCCACCGGCGCTGACCCAGCGCTGGGGCGGGGCGTCGGCCACGGCCATTTGGCTCAGGAGCACGCTGGCGCAGGCCAGCAGTGATTTGATACGCATCAGGACGCTTCCTTAGTCGTTCAGGACGGTGGCGGTTTCGGCCAGGGTACGCCGAACAACGGAATGACCCGTTCACCGTCGGCATCGAAACCTTCGAAGCGGGTGATGATGCCATCGACGCTCGGCTTGCGCATCCGTGATCCCGATGCCACCTGTGGGAGCAGGCTCATTCCCACAGGTCATTTTGTTCACCAGCCGATGCTCGCCAGTGCTTCAAGCCTCCCAGTTTCGTGCCGCACTGAGGATTTGAATCCACTGATCATCCTGTGGGAGCGAGCCTGCTCGCGAAGAACCTGAGCACGCCTCGGGGTGTCAGGTTTCCAGCGTTATCGTTAGCGACCATCGCGAGCAAGCTTGCTGCTACAGGGTGTGTGTGTTTACCGGTCGAGTTCTGCCAACGCCCTGGACACCCCGGCCCCATAGAACGGATCTGCCTTGGTGCAGTGCGCAATATGCCGTTGCTGCACCTCCTGTGAAACGCCACTGAGCGAACGCGCAGTGTTTTCAAACAGTGCCTGTTTCTGCGCGTCGGACATCAGGCGGAACAGATTGCCCGGCTGCTCGAAGTGGTCTTCATCCAGGCGATGATCCCAATGCCCGGCAGCGCCGGAAATCTTCAGCGGCGGTTCACGAAAGTCCGGTTGGTCGGCCCAGGCGCCCTCGCTGTTGGGCACGTACGCCAGTTGTTCGGCGTAGTTGCCGTCCACGCGCATGGCGCCGTCGCGGTGGAAGCTGTGCACCGGGCAACGGGCCGCGTTGACCGGGATCTGGTGGTGATTGATCCCCAGGCGATAACGCGCGGCATCGCCGTAGGCAAACAGGCGCGCCTGCAGCATGCGGTCCGGTGAGAAGCCGATACCGGGCACCACATTCGACGGCGAGAACGCGGCTTGCTCGACTTCGGCGAAGACATTTTGCGGGTTACGGTTCAGTTCGAAGTAACCCACTTCGATCAACGGGTAATCCTCGTGCGGCCAGACCTTGGTCAGGTCGAACGGATTCACCGGGTGGTCATGGGCCTGGTCTTCGGTCATGACCTGGATGTAAAAGGTCCAGCGTGGAAAGTCGCCCGCTTCGATGCTGTCGAACAGATCCCGATGGTGACTTTCCCGGTCGCGGCCAATGAGGTGTTGTGCTTGTTCATCACTGAGGTTCTCAACGCCTTGCTGGCTCTTGAAGGTGAACTTGACCCAGTGCCGCTCATTGTTGGCGTTGATCAGGCTGAAGGTGTGGCTGCCGAAACCGTGCATGTGCCGGTAGCTGCGCGGAATGCCGCGCTGGCTCATGACAATGGTCACCTGGTGCAAGGCCTCGGGCAATGACGTCCAGAAATCCCAGTTGCTTTGCGCATTGCGCATGCCGGTGCGCGGGTCGCGTTTGACAGCGTGGTTGAGGTCGGGGAAGCGCAATGGATCGCGGAAAAAAAATACCGGGGTGTTGTTGCCCACCAGGTCCCAGTTGCCTTGTTCGGTATAAAACTTCAAGGCGAAACCACGGATGTCGCGCTCGGCATCGGCAGCGCCGCGTTCACCGGCAACGGTGGAGAAACGGGTGAAGATCGGCGTTTGCTTGCCCACCTGCGAAAACAGCCGGGCCTTGGTGTAGCGCGTCACATCGTGGGTGACGGTAAAAGTGCCGTAGGCGCCGGAGCCTTTGGCATGCATGCGCCGCTCAGGAATCACCTCGCGATCGAAGTGGGCAAGTTTTTCCAGCAGCCAGACATCCTGTAACAACGCGGGGCCACGGGGGCCGGCAGTCTGGATGTTGAAGTTGTCGACGACCGGTGCGCCGTTGATCGAAGTCAGTTTATTCCTGGGCATGGCACGGTTCTCCAAGTTGGGACTTTAGTTGAGTGGCAAGAGTGAACGGCTTAACTAACCGAAAGCTGAAAAAGAAAACGTTATTTGTTATGGCGGCGTCTTGCAGTTCACTCGGGAACCCGGCGCTTCAAGGCCCGTTCAATACACGCCAGCAGCGCATGGGTGCAGAAGGGCTTGGGGAAATAGCCTTCGGGTTTATGCACGCTGGCACTGAATTGCGGCGGCAGGCCGGGCTTTCCTGTAATGAACAGCGTAGGGATGTGGATGTTTCTGCGCGCCAGCGTTTCGTACATTTCCACCCCGCACATGCCGGGCATCTGAATATCCGAAATCAGGCAGTCTGTCTGCGCAGGTCCGCTGGATTCAAGAAAGGCACAGGCACTGTTGTAGGTGATTGCCCTGTAACCGTAAGAACGCAACAAACTGTCCAGTGAGACAAGAATAAGTTCGTCATCATCAACAACCGAAATAATAGCTGAGTTGAACATGTAGAAACCTTGCGTTGTTGCGGGTGGCGCTAAGTGGCGCCCGCCATACTTGCAAGATACGCGCTGCAGAAAAGTGCAATAGTATACTTGGGTATGTTGGGTTGTTATTTCGCGTTAGTTGCGATGGGTTATCAATATCATTGAGCGGTTTGCCTCACCCTGGTTGTTCATGGGGCAGGTTGTCCTCGATCACCGACAGAAAACGCGCGTTGTGCCGTGCGCATGCTTCGAAAAAGCGTTTGCTGGCGTTGTCCTTGTTGGCGATGGCGCGTTCAAGGCAATCATGCAGCAAGGCATCGACGGCCCGCAGTCGCAGCTTGCCCTGGCAAATACCAGTCAGGCAGTCGGCAAAACACTGCGGCTCGCGGGTGTCGTTCAGGCTGTAGAGCGCCGCGGTTTCGATGTGGCCGCCCAGGTCGGTGATGGCACTGGCGAGGAAATCGGCATAGTCGGCATTGGCGCGCACCAGGCGGCGGAACAGCTGTTGCACTGGCAGGAAGCTGACATTGCGCAGTTGCTGCTGGCCCCGCTTGAGTTGCGCGAGCATGCCCAGGGTGGTGCCCAGCGTCTGCGTCAATGCATCGATGACCTCCACGCGCTCGGCGGAGGACAGGGAGGTATGCGCGCCATAACGACTGATGCGCAGCGGATGACTGACGATGTACAGCTTTTGCAATGCGTTCATGGCAATCGTCCCCAGGTCAGCGCATCGGCGCGATGAGTTGATTCATTCGAGGTGACCAGCCTAAATCGACGGGTGCGCGATAACACTCCTACCTCAAGACAGCGTGCTAGCACATCGGGTCAGGCCCGTCATACCTGGGTATGAGCGGTGGGGTATTGCGAGCGCAGCAGCGGGCTCCATTGTTCCTGGTTGTCCGGGCGTCGGTAGTACACCACCATGCGCCGGGCGACCTGCATCGCCACATCACGACCGTGATCGGCCTCGACCAGCGCCAGGGCCAGATCAATGCCTGCGCTGACACCAGCAGAGGTCCATATCGTCCCTTGCTGGACGAAAATCGCTTCGCGGTCGAGCTCGACCTGCGGGAACAGGCGCTCGAACAGGTCGGCCATCACCCAATGAGTCGCCACACGCAAGCCATCGAGCAAGCCGGCCCGGGCCAGAAAAAACGAGCCGCTGCACACCGACGTGGTACGCCTGGCCGAGCTGGAAGCGGCGCGCAACCACTCCACCAGCGGGGCGCTCTCGACCATGGCCTGGCGGATGTGCGGGGAGCCGGGAACGATCAGCGTATCCATCGGGCTACCGGCGAACTCACTCAGGCGCCGGGTCTGTACCTCCAGCCCTTCGCCCGTGCGAATGGACCCACCGTCCAGACTGGCCGTGTGCAAGGCATAACCTTGCAAACCGCGTTCGGCCAGGCTGCGGGTCGCCGCCCAGAACACGGTCTGGGCACCGGTCAGGTCCAGCAAGCCCATTTGCGGATAGGCCACGAAGATGATGCTGCGAGGTTGTGCCGTTCCAAGGTTGTCGCTCATTTCATTGATGGGCACTGCTTGTCTCCAGGTCGCCGAATCGTGGCGTCAGAGGTGGATGAGGTTATTCATCGTGTACGGGGGGTGTCAGCGCAATCGCAAATAGCATCTGCGTGCCGACCCCTACGGTGCTGCTGACCCAGATTCGGCCGCCATGAAATTCAATGATCGAGCGGCAGATCGAGAGGCCCATTCCCAGGCCGGTGGGTTTGGTCGTAAAGAACGGATCGAACAACGAGGGCAGAACGTCTTCGGCAATGCCGGTGCCGGAGTCGGCGATTTCGAGCACGGCCTCGTTGTCCTGTACCGAGGTGTGAATCCGTAGCGTTCGCGCGCGGTCATGCACGTTGGCCATGGCCTGGCAGGCATTGATGATCAGGTTGATGATGACTTGCTGCAGCTGGATCCGGTCGCCTTTTATGTGCGAGCCAGGTGCGCCCAGTTGCAGGTGTGGGCGAACCTGATGGTTGCCGATGTCATGTTGCATGAGCGTCAGTGAGTCGCGGACGATCTCGTCGAATGCTTCGGCCTTGCGTTGCACCTCGCTCTGGCGCGACAGCGCCCTGATACAGGCGATCACATCGGCAACCCTGGACGAGTTTTGTATGATCCGGTCCAGCGAACGGCGGGCTTCTTCGAGGTTCGGCTCAGGGCGATTGATCCAGCGTTTGCACGATTCCCCGCTGGTGATCACCGCCGCCAGGGGTTGATTGATTTCATGGGCAATGGAGGCGGCCAGTTCCCCCATGGAGGTCACCCGGGTGACATGCGCGAGTTTGGCCTGGGAGTGAAACAGTGCTTCTTCGGCTTGCCTGGACGCGGTCACGTCCATCAATGCGCCGACGTACTCAATGCGTCCACCGTGGTTGAACAGCGGGTTGGCGAGCATCTGCACGTGCTTGATCCGCCCATCGGGCATGACCAGTCGATGTTCCACTTCGATCAGGTTTTCCCGGCGTGCGGCCTGCTCCAGGACACTGTCGATAATCGACAGGTCATCGGGATGAGTGCGCGCCCGAACCATGCCAAGCGTCGGCGTAACGTCCAGCGGGTATTCGAAAATGCGTGAAGACTCGTCCGACCACGACACGATCACCTGGTCATCGATGATCAAGCCGACACTGCCGGTATGGCTGAGTTTTTGCGCACCCAGAAAGAACGCCTCCTTGCGGCGCAACGTGTCGGTGGCGCGCTTGCTGCGCAGCGCCAGCAGGGTGATGGTGGTCAGCGCGATCAGGCAGCGCACGAAGCCGGCGATGAGCCGGTGATCACGATAGCCTTCATCGATAATGAAACTGGCGGTCAGGATGGCCACGCAACTGAAGGCGACGGCGAGGAAGACCGGCACGGAGAAGATGTTCGCCGACATGAACACCAGCGTGATGTACAGCAGCGTCGGTGCGACATCCAGGTCGAGCAACGAGTTGGTAATGAAGATCATGCTGCCGACCGCAATGGCGGCCAGCCAGGCGACCGGGTCTGAAAAAAAAAGTCTCTTGCAACGTTTGATGATAGACATTTGTTCTTCCGGATTTTTGCTATCGAACGGCAACTCGCAAGGCATCGCTGATGCCGGGCAAACTCTTTGAGGGATTGGTGCTTGATCGGACTGAAGAAAAAACGCCCGCCAGAAAAACCAGTGGCGGGCGCTTGGGAAAGGCCCCGGTCCAGCAAGGAGTGGGCTGGTCGGGATACAGGCGAAACTTCATATCACCCGGGCGGTGCCAGGGGAGTGACGGCCGTGGTTGCCACGGCCGCATCGATCGTCTTCAGGCCACTGGAATCAACGGGTCGGCTGCCGCCAGCGCCGCGGCGCGATCAGCCGCCGGTGGATAGATCCACATCGTGTTGATCTGTGTCTTGAGCTCCTTGGCTTCCTGCTTGACCAGTTTTACCTGGCGATCCCAGCCCTCGGTGAATACCGCGCCCCAGGCACCCAGGTCCAGGCAGGTGACGTACTTGGGTTGGCTGTAGGCCATTGGCTCGACCCCCAGGAGTTCGGCGGCGACGTTGTTGCCGGCATAACGCCCCAGGGCGATGGCGTGCTGGCAGGACATGGCCGCGAAGTTGCCCAGGTCATCGGTGGCGGCATAGGCCACGTCGCCGCTGGCGTACACATCGGCGTGACCGCGCACCTTGAGGTGCTGATCGACATGCAGGCGGCCCTGATGATCGCGGGTGCCTTGTACTTGCTCGGTCAGCGAGTTGGCACGAAAACCCACGGTCCAGATCACCGTGTTGGACTCGATGCGCTGGCCATCGGCGAGGGTGACGCCATTGGCATCGACGGCGGCAACGGTGGCGTTGAGCACCCACTGGATGCCCAGGTGCTCCGATGCTTCGACGATCGAGGGGCGAATGCCATCGCCCAGGGCGGCGGCGACTTGCGGGGCACGGTCAACCACGATTACGCGGATGTCGGCGTTTTCACCGAGTACGGCACGCAGGCGCGCCGGCATTTCGGTGGCGGTTTCGATCCCGGTGAAACCCCCGCCGGCCACCACCACGGTATTGCGGGCGGCACTGACCGGCTTGTCCTTCAGCGACTTGATGTGAGCTTCCAGGCGCGTGGCGGATTCGATCTCATCGACATCGAAGGCGTGCTCGAGCATGCCGTCGACCGGCGGGCGCATCAGCTTGCTGCCGGCGGCCAGTACCAGGCGGTCGTAGCCCAGCGTGCCCTGGATGCCCGCGGCGTTGGTGTAGCTCACCTGTTTGCTGCGCTCATCGATGGACTCGGCCGCACCCTTGACGAATTTCACCCCCACGGCGTCGAACAGTTCGTTCAGCGGTGCCTTCATGGTGTGCACGTTCGGCTCGTAGAAGCGCGGGCGGATGCGCAGCTCGGCCTGGGGAGCCAACACGGTGATCTCGACGTCGTTTCGATCATGCTTGTCCAGCAGACGGGCAGCGCTCAACGCGCTCCAGACCCCACCGAACCCTGCACCAATAATCAAGATTTGCTGTTTCATTGTTTAGCTCCTGAAGAACAATCGAGGGCATGAAAAAGTTGTTGCCGCATAACCGCTGTGGCTGATCGTCTGCGATGTCGTTAAACAATGCGAAACAGTCGGCATCGGCTGGATCTGGAACAGATGTTATTCGAGGGGTTTGAAACTGGCACTGCTACATAGGGTCAGCGCGAGTATGACTAGGTATTAACCGGCTATACCAAAGTGTTAGTTGCTTGAATAAACAGATTTCAGTGGCTTCGATCGAGCACCGTTTCGATGCAGGCGAGCAACTTTTCGCTGGAGAAGGGTTTGGGGAAAAAGGCGATGGGTTTCATGGCGTGGCTGCCCGGCTGGCGCTGTGCACAGGGGTTGCCGGTAATGAAGATCACCGGGATATGCATGCCCCTGGTTGCCAGTTCCTCATACATGCTGATCCCGTCCATTTCCGGCATTTGTATATCGGAAATCAGGCAGGTGGTAATAAGCGGACCCTCTGAAATGAGAAACTCATGGGCCCCCGAATAAGTTCGCACGGTATATCCACTGGATCGCAATAAACTGTCCAGGGCCATTCGAACCGATTCATCGTTATCGACTACAGCAATCATTGCCTCTTTGTGCATAGCGGTGTCCTGCCTGGTAGCGCAGAGCACTTAGAGGCACCGCGCCATTATTGCAAGATACGCCGTCCTGAAAGGGTGCACAGTATACGTGGGTATAGTCAGCGGTTAGCGGGCTGGCACGAGATCGCCTCGGCCATGCGCACCAGATCGGCGAAGGAACGCGCGCCCATCTTGCGCATGGCCTGGCCGCGGTGGATCTTCACGGTGATTTCGCTCAGGCCGATTTCCCCGGCTATCTGCTTGTTCATCAAGCCCGAGGCCGCCAGCGCCATCACCGTCTGTTCCCGGGCGGTCAACGTCTGGTGGCGCGCAAGCAGTTGTTCGGCATGTCGCGAGGACTCGCGACGCTGTTTGTCGCGGCCATGGGCGGCGCACACCGCATCGATCAGGTCCTGTTCGCGAAAGGGCTTGGTGAGGAAATCCACCGCGCCGGCTTTCATTGCCCGTACCGTCATGGCGATGTCACCGTACCCGGTGATGAACACGATGGGTACGTTGATGCCGGCGGCGGCCAGTTCGTTCTGAAAGTCCAGGCCACTGCTGCCTTGCAACCGCACATCCAGCACCAGGCAACTGACCGTGTCCGGGCGCGGGTACTTCATGAAGTCGGCGACCGAGCCGAACAACTCGACCCGCAGGCCGATGGAGCGCAGCAGGCTGCCGAGGGATTCGCGCAGCGGCGCATCGTCGTCGACGATGAACACCAGGGACTCGTTGTGGTTGATCTTGTTGAGCGGGTGTTGTTCGTTCATGGCGGGTTCCCAAGGGTTGGACGTGCAGCCGCCCGGCGCTGTGCTCCTGGCGCGGGGCGCAACTTTTAATGCAGGTCGGGCTGGCGGCACTCATACCTGTGTATCAAATGGCCGCGGCGTACCCCGCATCGTTGGCGACCCGTATCGGCAGGGCAAACAGAAACGAACTGCCCTGGCCTGGTGTGCTGGTGGCCCAGATCCGGCCCTCGTGGAAATCGATGATCGAGCGGCAGATGGCAAGCCCCATGCCCAGGCCGTTTTCCCGGGTGGTGAAGAACGGCGTGAACAGTTGCGGCAGGACCTCGGCGGCAATGCCCGGCCCCTGGTCGGCCACTTCCAGCACGGCCTCGTTGTCCTTGACCCAGGTGCGAATCGACAAGGCCCGTTGCGCGCTGTTGATCGCGTCCATGGCCTGGCAGGCGTTGAGGATCAGGTTGATGATGACTTGCTGCAGTTGCACGCGATCGGCACTGACCTGGCCGCCGAACGCACTCAGCTCGATGTTCGGATTGATCTTGTGATGCGCCAGTTCATGGCGGACCAGGCCCAAGGTTTCGCTGACAATGTCGTTGAGCGATTCGTTCTGGCGCAGCGGCTCGCTCTTGCGCGACAGGGCCCGAACGCGGCGGGTGATCTCACTGGCTCGATGGGCGCTGGCGATGATCCGCTGCAGTGCCTGGCGAGCTTCGAGCAGATCGGGCTGCGGGCGGCTCAGCCAGTTGCGGCAGGCTTCGCCGCTGCTGGTGATCGCCGCCAGCGGTTGATTGACTTCATGGGCGATGGACGCGGCCAGTTCACCCAGGGAGGTCACGCGGGTGACATGGGCCAACTGGGTCTGGGCGCGGCACAGCGCTTCTTCGGCCTGTTTGCTGGCGGTCACGTCCATCAGCGCGCCCAGGTATTCAAAACATCCGTGTCGGGTGAAGAGCGGGGTGGCGAACAGGTGCAAATGCTTGATGCGCCCGTCGGGCATCAGCAGGCGGTGCCTGACCTCGATCAGGGTCGCATGGCGCGCCGCCTTTTCGAAACCGGCCAGCACCAGGGGCAGGTCATCGGGGTGGGTGCGCTCCAGGTACAAGGACGCAGAGGAGGGCATGCCCGCCGGGTATTCGAGCATGCGTGCCACCTGCTCCGACCAGCCCATGCGTGCGAGGTCTGCGCGAAAGCCGAAGCAACCGGTCTGGGTCAGGCGCTGGGCACCGGTCATGTAGACTTCCTTGTGGCGCAGGCTGTCGCAGACCCGCTTGCTGCGCAGCGCCAGAAAGATGATCGCCGCCAGCACCGTCAGGCTGCGCAGCAAATCCATGGTCGACTCCCAGCGGTGAAAGCCACCCTGATACAGGCACATCGACGTCAGCACCAGCATGCAGAACAGCGCGACCACGATCACCGCGCTGATCGACAACAGGTTGATCGCCATCAGCAGCAACGCGATGTACAGCGTGGTCGTGGCGAAGTCGGTCCGGGTTTCGCAATTGAGCAGGATTCCGCAGGCCACGATCAGGCCCATCAACCACACCAGGGCGTTTTCCACCGGCTTGAGGCTGAAACCGGACAAGAGGCGAGAGATCCTTTGGCCTGAGTTGAACAGCATTTTGCTGCAGGTTCCTTTTTGGTTGTCGATCATGCGCGCCTCGTTTTTTTGTTCGGGCTGGGGCGGAGAATCGGTTCAGTAATCCTAGAAGCACGGGGTCGCCTCCCGTTAGGACAAAAAACCCGAAAAAGCTGCCATGGCATCGAATCGCCCACTGCTCGAATGTGTGCGTAAGTCATTAATCAAATTAAGGTTTTTCAGTGGGGGCTATACCGAAGTATCAAGTCGGTTATCTAACGCATGATCGCGCTGTCCCCAGGTACGACAGACGTTTTTCATTCGCTGCCATACCCTGTTCATACCCTTCCCGAACTCAATGGCCGCGTGCCGGGTAGTGAACCTCATGAACAGAAATGACCTGCGTCGTGCCGACATCAACCTGCTGGTGGTTTTCGAGACGATGATGCATGAGCGAAATGTCAGCCGCGTCGGCGAAAAGCTGTTCCTCGGGCAACCCACCATCAGCGGTGCCCTGGGCCGCTTGCGGGCACTGTTCGATGACCCGCTGTTCATTCGTTGCGGGCGGATGATGGAACCGACCGCACGTGCCGAGGAAATTTTCGCCAACCTGGCGCCGGCGCTGGACGGCATCGCTGCTGCATTGAGCCGTTGCCAGTCGTTTGACCCACGCACCAGCGAGACGACGTTTCATGTCGGCCTGTCGGACGATGTCGAATACGCGCTGCTGCCGCGGCTGCTGCGACAATTGCGAATCGAGGCGCCGAACATCGCCTTGATCGTGCGCCGTGTCGATCAACAGCAGATGGCGCAAAGGTTGGGCAATGGCGACATCTGCGTGGGCATCAGTCACACCCTCGACCTGCCGGCCAATGCCCGGCGCAAAGGCTTGCGGCCGATTCGCCCGATGCTGCTGCGGTCTGACACCCGGCCCGGGCCGTTGGGGCTGGACGCGTTTTGCCGGCGCCCTCATGTGCTGGTGTCGTCGATGGGCAATGCGTCGGATGACACCGACCATGCCCTGAGCCTGCTGGGCCGGCAGCGCAAAGTGGTGCTGACCGTGCCGCAGTTCAGTGCGTTGCCGGGATTGCTGGCGCAAACCGACATGCTGGCCATCGTGCCGGATTACGTGGCCAAGGCGATGGCCTCGGTGGCAGGCATGCGAGTCGAACCGGTACCGCTGCAATTGCCCGTGCCGGAACTGTCCATGGTCTGGCGCGCAGCGGTGCACAATGACCCCGGCCAGCGCTGGTTACGCTCGCGCTGCTGTGCGTTTCTCGGTGAGCCGGTCGAGTTGCAGGTGGTATCCAAGGTTCGACCGGCGCTGCACGACGATCAGGCTTTGCTGGCGGCCAGGTAGGCGCCCAGGCGCCGGCCCATTTCCTCGCCCAGCGCCTGCAGGCCACTGAGGGGGCGGACCATCACTTCGAAATCGACGATTTTTCCCTGTTCGTTGAAGCGGATCATGTCGATGCCCTTGAGCTGTTTCTCGCCGACCCTGGCGCTGAATTCGAGGACCACATTCAAGCCGTCGGCGCTCGCCAGTTCGCGGTGGTAGGTGAAGTCTTCGAATACGTTGAACACCGTGTTGAGAATCATCGAAACCACTGGCGCGCCTGGATACGGCGTATGTGCCATCGGCGAGCGAAACACCGCGTCCGGGTCCAGCAGCGCAGGCAAGGCCTGCAAATCGCCGGTGCGGATCATCGCGTGCCACAGGCTCAAGGATTCTGCGGCTTTGGGGTGCAGTTGCAGCTCAGACATAGTCAACTCCTGTTTTTTGTTGTTGTGTGAAGCTTGCCTGGCGGGTGTGGTGAATCAGCCAGTGAATTCATCGTCGAAAATGCTTTCGATGGGCAATACAAACGTCCCGGCAATCTGAAATGCCAGTGGCAGACTTGGATCATAGCGGCCATTTTCGATGGCGTTGATGGTCTGTCGCGAGACTCTGTAGGAGCGAGCTTGCTCGCGAAAAACCTGAGAGCACCGCGGGGTGTCAGGCTCCCCGCGTCATCGTCGACCTCCATCGTCGGAACACCCCCCGGAGCCGGCTCGCTCACAGTAGATCGAGTATGGATGCGAGAATTGAGTTGGTTTCGATCATAGATCCGTAACGCACAATTCCCCGGTGGCGCGGATCAGCGCCTGGCCATGCAGGGCATCCTTGATCAGGCTGGCGCGCTGCTCAGCCAGCCACTGCGGGCATTCCGGGTCGACGCGATAGGGCACGAAATCGGCGTATTGCTGCAACAGGCGGGCTTGCAACTCATCCTGCTTTGCCCGCAGTTGGGTGAGGTCCGGGCGTGGCATGTCGGGCGCCTTGTGCGCCGCTTGCCATTGCGCGATCAGGCCGTACTGCACCAGTTTGTTGGCTTCGATCTGGGCGGCAATCAAGTCGGCGGCTTCGTCCGGGTCCACGTTGCTACCGGTTGCCTGCTTCCTGGCGTTATTGATCAGCAGGGTTTCCCGGGCGGTATCCTGGATCGGTTTGCCTGTGTCCCACTTGGTCAGCGCCACCAGATCGGAAACGTTCAGGCGCTCGTTGATGGTGTTCAGCAGTGGCTGCAGCGTTTCGGGTGCCGGGGAGGGCGCAGCGGCGTTGGCGACGCTGGCGAGTAAGCCGAACAGCGAGCAAGTCAGCGCTTGCGGCAAGCGTGGGCAGTGGAACATAAGCAACCTCTTGGTGACGGGATGCGCATCAAGTCTTATGTAACACAGCTGAGACAGATGAACGATAGTTGAACGAACACTTTCGCGATGCCTCGGTCCGAATTCAGTCGCCGGCCAACAGCCGCTCGATCTGCGCCAGCTCCCAGGTGCTGAGCAAACTCACCGGGTCGGTACCGAAACGCGGCCCGCCGTCGAACGCTCGGCCGTCCGGGCTCTGGCAATGCAGGCAGTGGTGCAGGCGGCTGTCGTCGACATCGAGGCTCAAACGCCAGCCCTCGATGTCCACCTGTACCGGACCGGGTCGTTCGTCAAGGCGCTTGAGCGGGCGCAGGCCCAGGGCGGCATCGCGCAGTTGCTGGTAAACCTCTCGGGCTGTCAGGGGTGGCACAGGTGTCTCCGGCGGCACGGGTAGAATCGGGCCCACAGGATAGACGATCACGAACCAGGGGAAGAACCCTGCAACGCCGTGGCTTGATTGCACCGACGAAAAAGCCCGGCTGATCAGGCCGGGCTTTTTCGTCGGTGCGGTGAAGCTATAGGGTCAGGCGACGGTGTTGCCTTGCAGACGATCCGAACCGTCGGCGGCGACAGTGTTGCCTTGCAGGCGGTCGGAGCCGTCGGCGGCGACAGTGTTGCCTTGCAGGCGGTCGGAGCCATCGGCAGCGACGGTGTTGCCTTGCAGGCGGTCGGAGCCATCGGCAGCGACGGTGTTGCCTTGCAGGCGGTCGGAGCCATCGGCGGCGACAGTATTGCCTTGCAGGCGGTCCGAACCATCGGCAGCGACGGTGTTGCCTTGCAAGCGGTCGGAGCCATCGGCAGCGACGGTGTTGCCTTGCAGACGGTCAGAACCATCGGCAGCGACGCGATTTTCGATCAGGCGGTCAGAACCACCCTCAGCCACACGGCTTTCAATCAGACGATCCGAGCCACCTTCAGCGACAACAGGCTGAACGGAGGTAGCGGCAAAAGCGTTAACTGCAAAAACCGAGAAAGCGATGCTGAGGAGGGTTTGGCGTTTCATGATCGTGTACTCCGGGGTGTTGTTGGTTGGTATGAGCCAATGTTACGCCGCAGGATTTTTAAGAGAACTTCATTGACGTGATGGTGAACATCGACGGTATTGATGTAGCAAGCGCCACACCTGTGGCGAGCGTGATGACAGGGCGTAGCCTGTCGTCAGTTGCGGCGCCGGGCCAGGTGCGCAGGGGTATGCTGGTTTTTCGCAGGTTCCGCACTCTGATCGAGAGGATAAACCGATGCACGACTATTACGATCTGGGCACCTACAGCCGCCCCGTGACGACCAGTTCACCCCAGGCCCAGCTGTGGTTCGACCGCGGCCTGATGTGGTGCTACGGCTACAACCACGACGAAGCCATCCGCTGTTTCCAGAAGGCTCTGGAACACGACCGCAACTGCGCGATGGCCTACTGGGGCATCGCCTATGCCTCGGGGCCCAACTACAACAAGCGCTGGGACGCCTTCATCGAACAAGAGCTCAAGGAGGCCGTGGCCCAGGCGCGCCTGGCGACGCAAATCGCCCTGGTGCACCTCGACGGCGCGACGCCGGTGGAAGAGGCCCTGATCCGCGCGCTGCAGCAACGCTACCAGGCCGAACAGGCGAGCAGCGTTGATGAACTCTTCACCTGGAACGATGCCTATGCGGCGTCCATGCGCGATGTCTACCACGGCTTTCCCGACGATCCCGACGTGGTGGCGCTGTTCGCCGAAGCGCTGATCGACCGCACGCCCTGGCAGTTGTGGGACCTGAAAACCGGCGAGCCAGCAGCCGGTGCCGACACCCTCGAAACGGTGGCCGTGCTCGAACGGGCCCTGCACCGCATGGAGCAACACGGCGACGCACCGCACCCCGGCGTGCTGCACATGTACGTCCACACCCTGGAAATGTCGCCGTACCCGGAACGGGCCTTGCGCGCCGGTGATGTCCTGCGTGACCTGGTGCCGGATGCCGGACACCTGCGCCATATGCCGTCGCACATCGACGTGCTCTGCGGCGATTACCGCGGGGCCATGATCACCAATCACCGGGCCATCCAGGCCGACAGCCTGTATCTGGCCGAGGAAGGTCCGATCAATTTCTACACCCTGTACCGCAGCCATAACTATCACTTCAAACTCTACTCGGCGATGTTCCTCGGCCAGTATCAACCGGCCCTGGAAGCCGCCGAACAACTGGCCGATACCATCAAGGAAGACCTGCTGCGGGTGGAAAAACCGCCCATGGCCGACTGGCTGGAAAGCTTCGTGTCGATGAAGCTCCACGTGCAGATCCGCTTCGGCAGATGGCAAGACATCCTCGCCACGCCACTGCCCGCCGACCAGGCGCTGTACTGCGTGACCACGGCCATGCTGCACTACGCCAAAGGCGTGGCCCATGCGGCCTGCGGGCAGGTCGCCGAGGCCGAAACCGAGCATCACCTGTTCCTCGAGGCCTGGGCCCGTGTGCCGGACACACGCTACCTCTTCAACAACCAATGCAACGATATCCTGGCCGTGGCCGCGGGCATGCTGCGCGGCGAAATCGAGTACCGCAAAGGCAACTTCGACGAAGCCTTCGCGCATCTGCGTGAAGCGCAGTCGTTGGACGATCACCTGCCTTACGACGAGCCCTGGGGCTGGATGCAACCGGTGCGCCACGCCCTGGGCGCACTGCTGCTGGAGCAGGGCAGGGTGGAAGAAGCCCTGCAGGCCTACCGTGCCGACCTGGGCCTGGACAACACCCTCAGTCGCTCGTCCTGGCACCTGGACAATGTGTGGAGCCTGCACGGCTACGTGGAATGTTTGAAGCGACTGGGTCGCGATGCCGAAGCGGGCGCTGCGCAGGTTCGCCTCAACCTGGCCATGGCCCGGGCGGATGTGGAGATTTCGGCATCGTGTTTTTGCCGGATCGGCAAACGCTGTTGCCTGTAGGCGCTTGAATGTCCGCCCCAGCCAGCGCTCTTCCTGGAAATCGATAACCCGTACTTGATCGACGGGCTACCCGAGCGTGCACCCTGTCATCAGGGTGTCACTGAACCCATGGCAACATCCGCGCAACCGCCATGGGCGACAGACCCGTCACGGGCCGATGAATTTGCCAGGAACCCCCACCATGAAAGGCGACGCCTCGCTATTTGCGGCCATTGACCTGGGCTCCAACGCGTTTCGCATGATGATTGGCCAACAAGTCCGGCGCAGCCAGCAGATCGTGATCCAGGAAGTGAAGACCCTGCGAGAACCCGTACGTCTGGCGGAAGGCTTGCAGGGCGGCGCGCTCGACGAGCTGGCGTTGGACCGTGGCTGGCAAGCCCTGGCGCGCTTCGGCAAAAAACTGCGCGGCTTCGAAGCCGGTCGCGTGCGGGCGGTGGCCACCAGTGCCGTGCGCGAAGCCGAAAATGCGCAACTGTTCCTCGCCAGCGCCGAGCGCCACCTGGGGTTTCGTATCGATGTCATCTCCGGGCATGAAGAGGCCCGGCTGGTGTACGCCGGGGTTGCGCATACGAATCCCGACCCCGAACGCATGCGGCTGGTGGTGGACATCGGCGGCGGCTCCACCGAGTTGATCCTGGGCAAGGGCGCACAACCCCTCGTCACCGAAAGCATCGCCATCGGCAGCGGTACCCTGGGGGCGCGCTACTTTGCCGGCGGGGTGATCACGGCCAAGGCGCTGCTCGAAGCCGAGCGGGTCGCCACCCTGCAGTTCGAAAAGGTCGCACGGCGTTATCGCGCGCTGGGTTGGCAGCAGGCCATTGGCTCTTCCGGTACCGCGCGGATGCTGGCCAAGGTGCTCAAGGCCAACGGGCTGAACGACGACGGCCAAAACGGTATCACCTACAGCGGCCTGCTGCGCCTGTCATTGCGCCTGCTGGAAGTCGGGCATGTCAGGCAACTCAAGCTGGCGGGCCTGCAAGCCCATCGCCTGAGCATCCTGCCCGGTGGCCTGGTGGCGATGCTGGCGGCGTTCAAGGTGTTTGGCGTGTTGCACATGACGCCCTCCGAACCAGGGTTGAGACTGGGCGTGCTGCATGGGCTGATGTCCAGGCATTGAGATCGAGAGTCCAGACACAGGTCGTGGCTGCTGGCCTCAGGCCTCGTTGATCTGGCTGACGCTGGTGATCTGGCCGTTCCAGACCATCTCGTAATGGGCGGTCTGGATAATCGAAGTGACAGGCCGGGGCGTCATCAGCGCCCAGCAGACACTGCCCGGCAGGCGCACCGAACGATAACGCAGGCCAGGGCAACCGGCCTTCCTGATCGCCCGGCCCAGCACGCGGGAGTGGCTGTAGTCGTCAGGTGCATACACCGGATCGTTGATCGGCAGGGCGGTGGCGTCTTTCATTCCCGTATCCATGAATGAACAGGTCAGGCCGCGGAACACAAACCGCTCATAGTTCAGGGCCGGCAGCTTCGACCAGTACAGGCTCTGGTGATGCCGCACCTCGGCCAGGGCCGTTTCCATGGAGTCGGCCAGGTACAACACGCCAAAACTGCCATCGCTGAACCGCGAGCCCGCCGGGTTGATGTGAGTGAAGGGGGCGGTGGCGTACGAGCAGCCGGCAATCCCGAACGGGATCTCGCCCCGCGGGATCAACTCAAGCTGACCGACTTCATTCTTCAGTCGTGGATTGGTCAGCGCCTGAATCTCGAACAGCACCTCGAATTCATCCGCGCTCGCCACGTCATCGAACAACGCAATCGGTGGAAACTTCGAGTTGACCAGCCGATAAGCCTGCAACGCCTGCCCGGCAAAATCCGCCAGCGCGCTCAACTTCACCATAACGCGCCCCGCAGCATATCGATGCGCCGAAAGGTCTCGTACAGCGAAACCATGTCGCCCTGGGCCATGATCGCCAGCGGCGAACGCCCATTGAAAAATTCGTTGTCGTTGGCCATGGACACGAAGCCATAGACGTTGTCCGGGTTATCGAACACCAGGCGCAGCGTGGCGTGGATGTTCAGGACAAAACTGATGCGCTGCATCTGATCGGCATCCAGCGCCACCGACCAGTCGGGGTCAGGCTGCCGCGCGCGGGTGTAGGTGCTGCGGGAAATGCGCAGGATCTGGCAGGCCTGCTCGCTGCTGGCGCGCCACTTTTCCAGAATGCCCACGGCGGCGCGCAGGCCGGTGACGCACTGGTTTTTGCTGAAAGAGCGGGGCTGGGCGGCGACGGCCATCTGCATTACCTATCCTTGAATCTGTAGATTCAAAGATAGTCATCTTGCATCTACAGAACAATGTCGTTTCGACCAACGGCAGCTTTGCACCTGGCCTGTTAAACCACGTTAACGCTTTTCCCGGCCAATTCTCTCCAGCAATAACCACCCATCAGCCAGCGCCCGCGCCCGGAGCAGGCCACTAGACTTCACAGGGGGGATGACATCAACGCACCTCAAATCAGGAAACCTGTGATGAACAGAACATCTTGGCTGGCGTTGGTAGTGGCGGTTGGGACGATTTCAGCCTGCGCGAGCAGAAATGATGTTGTCGATGTCCCCCTCGATGCTACCCCGCAAAACGCAGAGCATATCGCTCGAGCCACCCTCAGCCCGGTGGGCAACCAAACCAGCATCTGGCTCACTGTCGGCGGGGTCCCCCACGACATGGCCGTATCCAGCCGCCTCGACACGGCTATCTACGCAGGCTCGTGCCAGCAATTGGGAGCACAACCGGCGTACCGGACCCGTCAGGCCAACAGTGTCGACTACCCATCGCTGGCCCCGCGTACCCAGCATTGGGCCCAGGCACCGGTGGCGCTGAGCGAACTGACCAAGGGCGGCTATGCCTTGCTGGTTCGCACCAGCCCGGCAGACGGCAGTCGCGAGCTGTTCTGCGGCAACATCAGCGCTGGCTAGGGACGCATCTGGCGAGCTGTTCGGTATTGTGGCCTGCGCAATTTGCGCAGGCCATCGCTGCTGGCCGCTTGCTGTCCCTCACCCGACTTTGCACACGCCAGCCAAAAGTCTGCCGGACGCCTAGCCGCCTCCCTTCGCGATCAGGCATGATCGGGCTATATGAACCGGGACTCCCCTGACCTATGCCCGTCGACCTGCAAGCGCTCTACCCCAAACTGATCCATCTGATGCTGGACACGGTCTTCGTGGTCGACAGGCATAACCAGATCGTATTCGTGAGCGATGCCTGCGAGGCACTGCTCGGTTACCGTGCCGACGAGCTGACCGGTACCGCGATCACCGACTACATGCACCCTGACGACCTGGCGATCACTCGGGCCTCCATTGTCCGGGTCATGAACGGCCAGCCTCACGTCGACTTCCGCAACCGTTATGTCCGCAAGGATGGCGGCATCGTCCACATCCTGTGGGCGGCCTTCTGGTCCGAGGAAGTGGGGGCGCGCATCGGTGTCGCGCGCAATGTGACGGCCCTCTGGCAGGCCGAGGAGGAACTGCGTTTCCTCGCCCATCATGATCCGCTGACAGGCCTGGCCAACCGGGCGCTGTTCAATGATCGCCTGGACACGGCCCTGCGCACGGCGCGCCGGCACAACAGCACGCTGGCCTTGCTGTTCCTCGATATCGATGACTTCAAGGGCATCAATGACGTCCATGGCCATGCTGCGGGCGATCGTGTGCTGAGCACGATTGCACGGCGGCTGGAGGGCTGCGTGCGTGAGACGGACACGGTGGCCCGAATGGGCGGCGATGAATTCACGGTACTGCTGACGGACATCCAGTCCGAGGGCGCCGTCAGCGAGACCGTGGCGCGGATTCTCGCGGTCATGGCCGAGCCGCTGGACGCTGAATCCGGTGCAGTCAAGATGCCGTCCTGCAGTATCGGCATCGCCTGTTATCCCGCGGACGGGGAGGACGCCGATACGCTGCTCAGCCAGGCGGATGACGATATGTACCGGATAAAACGGCAGCGTTCTTCGGCTGGGTGACGAGCCGGTCACCCGCGTCAGGACAGGCGCGATTCGCCTGTCCCGCGGCTCAAGTACCCGGCAGCCACGCCGATGCGCGAGAACACCAGCCACAGAAAAAGCAGCACGCTCAAGCCAATCAGGATCGATGCGACGCCAATCAGCGGTTCGACCGCCGGGAAGCCCTTCATGCGCAGGGTCAATGCGCCGAGCATCACCGGCACGCCCAGGTTGTAGGTCCAGAACTGCACGGTGGCAACGCGACCTTCGGTCATGCACGGGTGCAACGTGGCGATGACGCCGAACAGCGCCATCGACACCCATCCCAACAGGTTGATATGGGCATGGACCGCGAACAGCGAGTGGTCGCCGGAGGCGCCCATGGCCACCCCCAGCAGCACGCCCATGGCAAAGTAGAGGGCCGCGAGTCGAAACCAGGTTCGCGAACGGGGAGTGTGATTCATGGCATTCACCTCAAGCGCCCTGAGGCGCGCTCAGTTGCTGGAAAATCCCTGAAATCGTGATGACCGCAAGTGCGGTGGCAGGTCCGGTGCCGTGGGTCTATCATGAGACAAGAGTCTCATTACAAGACAAGGTATCATTTATTCCATGTCCAGCCCCAAGTCAAGATCCGAGCCAGGCCCGTCGGTCGGCGACGGCGATTCGCAAGGCCGCGTCAACCAGAAGCTGCGCACCCGCCAGGCGCTGATCGAGGCCGCCGTCGCCTTGCGCGACGAGGGCCATCAGCCCACGGTGGCGCAAGCAGCCGAGCGCGCCAAGGTCTCGCGCGCCACGGCGTATCGCTACTTTCCCACGGTTGAAGCGTTGATCAGCGAGACGGCGGCCGATCGCGACATGCCGCCGCTGGAGCGCGTCTGGCGCCCGGGCGACGATCCGGTCAAGGGCATCGGCCTGGCGGCGAATGCGCTGAACAAACTCTTGCTCGGCGACGAGGTCGGCCTGCACGTGATGGAGCGTTCGTTCATGACCGTGTGGCTCGAAAACGAGTCCCACGAGCCCCTGCGACCGGGCCGTCGCCTGAGCTACATCGAGCCGATTGTCGACTCGATGAAGGACGTGCTTGCTCCCAGGGCGCGCAAACGCCTGAAGCAGGCGCTGTCGATTGTGATGGGCACCGAAGCGTTGATTGCCGTGCGCGATATCAGTGGCGCGAGTCTAGAGGAGTCACTCGACGCCAGCGCCTGGGCGGCGCGGGCGCTGGTTCGCCAGGCACTGGCGGAGGCTGAAAAAAACCGACGAAAGCTTACTTCATGACATGGAGTCGGGACGAAGCAGGGGGGGCTGCCAATCAGGTACTCATGACGATGACCCTGTGGAGAGGGAGCTTGCTCCGGCTGCACACGAGCACGGGACGTTTGAACGGGAGCAAGCTCCCTCGCCACAGGGTCATCGTTTTGGGTTGGTTGAGGTGTGCATGCGAAATCGGGAAGAGAGTAGCTGTTTGCCATCACTCTGGAAGTGAGCGATGGCGTGGACAGCGAACAATGTCAGTTTTAGAGGCAACTAATGCGCATTTGGCGGGTAAGGGGCTTGAGGACAGGACACCGAGTACAAAAACGGGCGCCTGGCGCGCCCGATTTCATTGACTTCGCCCGCCCAAAACTGGAGTCAATCCGGCTTCTCCTGGTCGTCCGGCACTTCCTTCCAGCTGTCATCCGGATCAAAGCGTTTCATCGCCTGCGCCAACTTTTCACTATCCGGTCCCAGGTCCTTTTCGAAGACCTGCCCGTCATGACTGATCATGAAACTCATCACCCCGGTTTCACCGTATTTTGCCGGCCAGGCGATCAGGGCAAAGCCCCGGCTCATCTTGTCGCCGATCAGGTAACTGTAGGCCCCGCCCGGTGCCGAAGGACCCTGGCCCAGCAGGATACGGAAGTGGTAGCCATGCCAGGGCTCGCCGGCAATGGTCTTGCCGAACTCGGGGCCCAACGGGCTGATCTGGCCGCTATCGTCGTCGGCCCAATAGAGTCCGTCGTGCTGGCCGGGGGTGCTGTAGATGTTCTGCGCATACTCGAGTGCGCCGTCACCGTCACGATCCACCGAGGCGTAATCCATCTGGGCATCGTGATAGGCCAGTGCCGATTGCACCGCGGCCAGCTCGTTGCGGCCAATTTGCCGGGCACGGATTTCGGCACTGCCGCCCTTGGGGTCGAAGCGCCAACCGTTCGCGCTTTTGACGATGGGAATAGGCAGCGTCCAGTGGTCAGTTCCCACCGATAGAAGCGCCTTGTTGTCCGCGATTTTTTCGATCTGGTGTTGCTGGTGGTATTGCTTGAGGAACGCCTCCACGTCTTCGCGTTCCGCGCCGTCGCGAGGGATGTAGCTGCGCCAGTTTTCACCCAGCAGCTCGGTCAGGCGTTTCTGATCGGCGTTTTTCGTACCCAGCGCTTCGACGAACGCTTGAGCGGCCTTTTCCGGCGTCGCAAACTCCTGCTGCGCCGCTGCCAGGCACGACCAGGCCAGGCCGACAGTGATCGCCAGGGCCTGTACAAACATGCCCCTTGCCTTTACTCGAGGATGATTATTCAACGGCGGCCCCCCCTTGAACGCGCTGGTGGACTGGATGGCCGACTGATCTGGTGGCCGGCGGCTCGTGAGGCGCTGGGGCGCTGATAGGATGCCTGGCTGGCCCGGCCACGATTGGCTTGCATGTTGGCCTGGGACGGTGAACGCGCGCCTGCGAAGGCATTGTTGCGGGCACTGCCTCTATTGACGGCAGGTGCGGCCTGGCGTTTTTGCGTTGTCTGGCGCGCCTGTGTGCTGCCCTGTATGCGTTGATTCGCCTGATTCCTGGTTTGCTGAGTCCTCGGCTGCTGATTCTCCCGGGTGTTTCTGGCAGTGCCCTGGCTTCTGTCGGTAGTCCTCGGTCTGTCTGCACCGGCCTGCATCCGATTGCTGGCCGAAGCCCGGGACTGGGCTTCGCGCGCCCGATCACGGGCCTCCAGATTGCTGGTGGCAGGCCGTTCGATACCGGCCCTGTCCATTGAACTGCGGGCATTTTCACGCGCCTGGGCGCGCTGGGCGTTGTTGTCGCCGCGATAGGCCTGACGTTGATTGGCACCGTCCAGCTGGCGGCCGTACTGTTCACGGCTCCTGTTGTCCCGATAGGGCACGCCATTGCGATGCGCAGCGTTATGCTGCCACTTGTTCTGATTGTTGCCGATCCGGTTGTTGGCGTTGATGTTGTTGTAGCGATTGACGTCGATGTCGACGTCGTTATTGCCCCAGTCACAGTCGCCCCACAGCGCCCCGACGATCGCCACCCCGGTACCGAACGCCAGCCCGGCCATCAGCGCCTGGCCGGGGTAATAGGCGGGCGGCGGTGGATAGTAGGCAGGAGGCGAGGCGGGGTAGGCCCAGGTGCCGTAGGTGGTTGTCGGGTTATAGGTGGGGACGTATACCACCTGCGGATCGGCGGGCTGGATGATGATGGTTGAGCTGCTGCTGGATGGGGCCTCAGCAGGGGCTGGCGCCGCAGTCGTGGTCGCCGGTGCTGGAGCCGCTGGCGCAGCATTCTGGATCGTCACGTTCTGATACTGGTTGCTCTGCAGGTTGCCGGCTGCCTGGGCCTGATGACGCAAGCGTTGCACCCCGTTCATGAGATCGTCGGGCTGCGCGAGGAAAGCATCACCCAAGCGCTGGACCCAGACCGGATCCTGCCCCAGCGTCGCCAAAACCTGCGGGAAGGCAACCAGCGCCTGCACACTCGGGTCCCAGGGCTGGTTCGCCACTTGCTTGACCGCATCATCGCCCTTGGCGTCCGGGTGCGCCTTGGACCAGGTGACCGCCTCGGCGACTTCCCCGGGGTAGGTGGACGCCATCAGTATCTGTGCCAGCAGCGGGTCCGGGTAGAGCGCAATGGGCGCCAGCATCTGGTCCAGTTGTTCCTGGGTGAATACGGGGTCTTTGGTTGGTGCCGCGACGGGTGCCGTACTGGGAGGGTTGGGCGGCGGGGTAGCGGTTGTATCCGCTGACTGCGCCATGAAGGGGGAGCCGCTCAGTAAAAGGACCGCTGACAACGCGTAGAAAAATGGAATGCGCATCACAGCTCCCTGTGGTCAGGCAGATTTGCAATAAGTGCATCATTGCCGGGAAATGCAGGCCGCCTGAGCAGACCCCGGACCTCGGCGTCGACGCCGTGCATTGATAGTAGCAAACAAAAAAAATCTGCTCGCAATACCTTCGACTCCGAGCCCAATAGTCCCACCAAGCCAACTTTACCGGCCTGTGCTTGTGGGACCGCCGGGTGGGTACTATCGTCAAATATCACATTTGCAGTGCTGTTTTTCAGGGCGCCGGCAGCCAATTCAGCTCCCAGGCGCGAGAAGTCCTGAGCCATTCTGCCCATCCAGAAAAGGTAGCGCATATGAACCAGGCACTGGGGTATTTCACTAAACGGGTCATTGCCGGCTTGCTGGTGATCATCCCCATCTACCTCGCCATCCTGGTCTTGCTCAAGGGCATGAAATCCCTCGGACAACTGGTCCGACCGTTTACGAAGTTGCTTCCGGAATGGCTGCCGGCCGAGCAACTCCTGTCATTGATACTGGTGTTGGTGATCTGCTTCCTGATCGGCGTGGCGCTGCGCACCCGATTGGGCGAGATAGCCCGCAAACGGGTAGAGACGGGCGTGTTCGAACGCATTCCCGGCTATGGCTTGTTCCGCAGCCTGACCCAGCAGATAGCGGGGGACAGTCGCCAGACCGTGTGGAAACCCGCGCTGGTCGAGATCGAAGATGCCCTGGTCCCGGCGTTCATCATCGAAGTGTTCGACGACGGCCGCTACACCATCTTCGTCCCCTCGGTACCCACACCCCTGGCCGGCGCAATCTACATCCTCGAGCCGAGCCGCGTGCATCCCCTCGACGTGTCCTTCACCGATACGTTCAAAGTCATCTCCAAATGGGGCGCGGGCGCCAAGGACCTGGTGGCGGCCATGGAAAAAGCTGAAAACCGGGGTGCGCCTGGAGTGGCGGTGAACAAGATGGATGCAGTGCCTTGATAGACAGGTGAAACGCAGTGAACACGAAAAAGCCCGGCTGATCAGGCCGGGCTTTTTGTTGGGTACTGCGGTGTAGCGATGGGGTCAGGCGACGGTGTTGCCTTGCAGGCGGTCAGAGCCATCGGCGGCGACGGTGTTGCCTTGCAGGCGGTCGGAGCCATCGGCGGCGACGGTGTTGCCTTGCAGGCGGTCGGAGCCATCGGCGGCGACGGTGTTGCCTTGCAGGCGGTCGGAGCCATCGGCGGCGACGGTGTTGCCTTGCAGGCGGTCGGACCCATCGGCGGCGACGGTGTTGCCTTGCAGACGGTCGGAGCCATCGGCAGCGACGGTGTTGCCTTGCAGACGATCCGAGCCATCGGCAGCGACGCGATTTTCGATCAGGCGGTCAGAACCACCCTCAGCCACTCGGCTTTCAATCAGGCGATCCGAGCCACCTTCAGCGACAACAGGCTGAACGGAGGTAGCGGCAAAAGCGTTAACTGCAAAAACCGAGAAAGCGATGCTGAGGAGGGTTTGGCGTTTCATGATCGTGTACTCCGGGGTGTTGTTGGTTGGTATGGAGGTGATGTTACGCCGCGGAGTTTTTAAGAGAACTTCATTGAGGTGATTGTGAACATCGATGGGATTGATAGGGCCAGAGGCCCACCCCTGGTGGGCGTGATGATCCATGTAATGCGTCGAAGTGAAAAAGATCTGTCCTCGGCACAAATGTCAGTGAAGACCCAATCCTGTAGGAGCCGGCTTGCTGGCGATTGCGGATTGTCAGGCGAAGACTTGGTCGACTGTACCTGCGCTATCGCCAGCAAGCCGGCTCCTACAGATCTGCTTAAGTCCCCAGCGTCCGTTTTTATTCACGCCGCTGATTAAAGGGGCATCCAATCCCTGAGAATCAGGTCTCGGGCAATTGCGCCGACCAGTGTTTCATCTCCTCGGCAATAAAATGCTTCACCAGATCGCTATACATCTTTTCGATCGCATCCGGGCTCAGGCCTTCTGCCTCAGCCCACTCCCGACGAGTTACCAGCATCGAATCGAAACGCTCCCGGGCACGCACCGAAGCCGCAGAGGTCTTGAATTTCGAAGCCGCCAGCACGTACTGAAAACGCCGGCCAAGCAGCTTGATAACGGCCTGGTCGAGGGCATCGATCTCGCGTCTGATGTCCTCCATTCCTGTGCATTCTGCAGGTTGCAATGGGTTGGAAACTTCCATGTAGGTAACTCCGTCATGCCAATGTAGGAGCGAGCTCGCTCGCGAAAAATCCAAAGATGTCGCAAGTATCCGGTCACGTAATATCGTTCACGATCTTTTCGCGAGCAAGCTTGCTCCTACTCATCCACGCTAACACCCGATCCCCCCAGTTCTTTCGGCACATCCTTGAACTTGGGCAGACCATCTTTAATGGGCAGCACCGACTCCTGATAATGGACATGCACCCCTGGCGAATACTCAAGATCCGGGATGACCGCGGCATACACATCGATCAGCCCCATCCCCGGATGCTCGGTGAAGAGGTGCCCGCCGCACGTCCTGCACCACTTGCGGTAACTCTGTGGTGTCTTGTTGTAGGTGCCAATGTTGTCAGCCCCCTGAGTCACGTGCACCGCCTCGGGCTTCCACAAGGTGAAGGCATTGACCGGCCCGGCTGACCAATGCCGGCACGACTCGCAATGGCAATAGCCCATCCCGGCCGGCTCTCCGCTGACGGTGAACTGGACTGCGCCGCAAAAACAACTGCCTTTGTACGTCCGTTCATTGTTCATGGCATGACTCCTTGATCAGTGGTCAGGCGAGCGCTCGCCTGAATGTTGCCTGCCTTTACCTGTCGATGTAGTGAACCGAGGTCGCCGGCGTACGCCGCACCTGCAGCTCGAAAATATCCGGGCGCGCATAGTGCCCGGTGACGTCGAGCGCCCGCCGTGCTGGCGCCACGAGTGAGACGTCGATGTCCGCATACAGGATGCCTGCCTCGCGGTGTAGTGGACCGGCCACGATCCGGCCTTGCGGGTTGACCACCACCGAGTCGCCGTCGTTGATCCACTCGTCCGGATCGGCAAACAGTTGCGCACGCGCCGGAAAGTCATCGGGAATGTCGCTGCCACGCAGCGCACTGCCACTGCCGAGCACCCAGCAACGGCCTTCGAGTGCAATGTGACGCATCGTGCTGATCCAGCCCTCGCCGGTGTCGTAGGTGGGGGCGACGTAGATTTCCACCCCTTGGGCATACAGCGCATAGCGAGCCAGCGGCATGTAGTTTTCCCAGCAGATGAGCGCACCCACGCGACCGACCGGTGTATCGACCGCACGCAAGCCGGACGCATCGCCGAAGCCATGCACCATGCGCTCGGGATTGGTCGGCATCAGCTTGCGGTGGCGGTTGAGCACGGCGCCGCTCGCGCCGATAACGACTACGCTGTTATAGAGCGTGCCGCCGCCATTGCACCGGTCGCATTCATTGATGCCGCACACGATCGTCACGGCGTGGACCCTGGCAGCCTCGCACAATTGGCACAGATCACCGTGGGTGATATCGACGGCGTTGGCCAGCAGCCGCGTGTGCAACTGACCTACTACAGCACCGTCCTTTCCCGCCGCCAGCCGCCAGATCCATGACGGGTAACCTGGAATGTACGATTCGGGCAAAACGATCAGCGAGGCGCCCGCTGCCGCAGCCTCGGCGACCGATTGCACGGCCCGGGCGATCGTCGCGCTGCGATCGAGCAGCACGGGCGGGCGCTGAATGATGGCGATCCTGGTCATGGCGTTCTCCTGGGACGGTTGGCTGTTAGGAGACTTGAGCGTGCGCGTGGCGAAGTCGCGCGGCTAGTTCAGAATCTGAAGCGTTGCAGCAGCGGGAGGGCAGGCGATGGACGAAAGCTACGGTCAGTTCTGCACGGTCGCGCGCGGTGCCGAAGCACTGTGCGAGCGCTGGACACCCTTGGTCGTGCGCGAACTGCTGTGCGGCAGCAAACGCTTCAATGAACTGCACCGCGGCGTACCCCGGATGTCCACCAACCTGCTGGCGCAGCGGCTGCGCCATCTGGAAGAGATCGGCGTGGTGCATCGCACGGCGGTTGGCAAAGTCTGGGAGTACAGCCTGACCGAAGCGGGTGAGGAACTGCGCCCGATCATCATGGCGCTGGGGCATTGGGGCGCGCGCTGGATCGGCAGTCGCCTGCGCGACGACCAACTCGACGCGGGCCTGCTCATGTGGGACGTGCGCCGGTTCGTGCACATCGAGACGTTCCCGTCCCGGCCGGTGATCATCCAGTTCAAGTTTCGCGACGCGCGACCCGGTGAGCAGCAATGGTGGCTGGTGGTCGAAGAGGGTGTGGCGGACCTGTGCCGCGACGACCCCGGACGCGAATTGACGCTCGTCGTCGACTCCAGCGTGCGCGCGTTGACCGAAGTGTGGGCGGGCGACCGTACACCTAAGGAAGTGCTCCAGTCGCAAGAGCTGCGGGTAGACGGCGCGGCGCAGGATGCGCAAAGCCTATGGCGCTGGCTGGGTACGAGTGCGTTTGCTGGTACCCGGAGTGCTGCGCGCTAGCTCTGGAGCTGCCATCGTGAAGCGTAAGCGGTCGATGAATTCTACTGAAACCGTCGATGCAAATCCGGAAAAATATCCTGGGCAAACCACGCAGGCAGTCCGGGTGTGACGATTCGCGATTTGGGCGTTCGGCTTTCCACCAGGCCGACTTTGATCAGTCGCGACAGCTCATCGATTGCCGGGCGTGGTGTCAGGCCGGTGAATGTCTTTATTTCGTTGCGCGGCAGGCTACCTTGGGTGATCAGCGCAATAATCGCTGGCGCACTTTCCGGGCGAATGCCTTGCTGTAGAAGTTTCTCGTTGAAGCGAAACGCACGTATCACGCGCTCTCGCAGCTTGGACGGGTCTACCGCTGCGGTCATGTAATCCACCTGATCGTGACAAACCTGCAGCATGAACTCGATAAATTCGAAGTAGCGTCGCTGAGATAACTGGCCTCGTCCGTCCAAATCGCCTTCTCGTGGTCGGTCGGCCATGGTCAAGGCACTGTAGTAATCCTGATGCTGTCGTGCGAGTCCGCGAGACAGCGACCAGAGTGTCGGCTCCAGCCCCAGTTGCACCAACTGCAAATGAGTGATCAACCGGGCAACCCGACCATTTCCGTCAGCAAAGGGGTGAACCCATGCGAGACGATGATGGTAGGCAAGCGAAGAAACAAGCTGACGACGCGGGTCGGTCTGCCGGCCAAAGCCTGCCTGGAGATGTCGCAGCATCCCGTCAACTGTAGAAGCGTGCGGTGCATCATGATTGCCCACAACAACGTTCTGGCCTGTGATCGACCGGAGTGCGCCGGGCTGCATTACTGAGCCATCGGACAGCGTGCGTTCTGCATCACTGGCACCGCGAAAAAGCCGATCATGTGCAGTGCTTATCAGCTCAGGGGCAAACATGGCGCTCCAGGGAAACGGTCCACGCTGGCTTAACGTCCGTTCGAACAAAGCCTGGACCGCCATCTGCTCAACCGCCAGGCTTTTAAGCCGCTTGCGATCCTTGACCGGGGCTGCCTGCGCTTTCTGCATATCGGCAGGCTCGGTGTACTGCCCTTCGATCAGGTTCGAATAGTACGTATTGGTGATTTGCAGGAGACGGCGAAGGCGTGCGGCGGTTTCAGGCGGTAAGCGTCCAGCAAGAAATTGCGTCTTTCTGGGCAGCGCATCCGCAAGGGCGATGATCGATGGGGGCAACGCATCGGGAAGTATCGGATCGAGCCAGGATTTTGATGTGATCAGGGACATAGCGGTTTGCACTGCGTGAAAAGACTTCACATTTTATTTCACATAGTTGACCGCTTAACAAGCGCTAAATTATTGGGTTTTTGGCTGTTTTCATCCGCTTTGAGAGAAATAATCTTCACATTTTATTTCGCATTATTTTTGTGTGGCTTCTGCAAAACGGGCGCCCTTGCGAGGCGCCTGCCATTTGTGGAGCTTCACCCGCTACAGACCACTGAACATCCCAATGATCACGGCATTAACCAGATCAATGAAAAACCCACACACCAGCGGCACGATAAGAAACGCCTGGTGCGCCGCACCATACTTCTGGGTCACGGTGGTCATATTGACGATGGCGGTCGCGGTAGAACCGAGCGCAATCCCGCCAAAGCCTGAAGCGATCACGCTGGCTTCATAGTTGCGACCCATGAAACGAAACACCACAAAATACGTATAGAGCACCGTCAACAGAATCTGCAGGGTCAACGCACAAGCAATGAACAGCAACGCGCCGCTGAGCTGCCACAACTGCAAGCCCATCAGCGCCATGGTCAAAAACATGCCCAGGCAGACGTCGGAAATCAGCGCGAGGCCCTGGCTGGCACCGCTCCAGGACTTCAGGCGCTGCTCGCCAATAAGTGCCCGAACAAGGTGGTGAATGACGATACCGGCGAACAGGCAACTGACGAACTTGGGCAGGGTGATCCCGCTGTCGACCAGCACCAGGTTGAGCCCATAACCGAGCATCAAGGTCAGGTTGAGCCACATCCACGCCCAGAGCACGTCGTAGTAGTCCAGCGGCTTGCTCTGCTGTTGCTCGAGAATGCCGACTTCCAGCCCCGCATCCCGGGACGGCGTGAGTTGATGGCGGCGGATCAACCGGTTGGCGATAGGGCCGCCGATCACACAGGCGGCAATCAGGCCGACGGTGTTGCTGGCGATCCCCAATTCGTGCGCGTTCTGGATGCCCAGCTTTTCGACGAACAGCGGTGCCCAGGCCAGGCTAGTGCCAATCCCACCGGTGAGGGAGATGGAACCCACCATCAGGCCTGCCTTGGGATCAAGCCCGAAGACCTCGGCCATGCCCATGCCCAGCGCGTTTTGCAGGAAGATGAACACGGTGGCGAGCACCAGCAGGATCATCAGCGGCCACCCACCCTTGATCAACTGGCGCATGTCCGACTTCAAGCCGATGCCGGCAAAGAAGTACAGCAGCATGGTGTCGCGAACTTGCAGGTCAAATTCGACCTGGATGTTGAGACCGAAGTACAAAACGCTGGTGACCGCCGCACAGACAAAACCGCCGACCACCGATTCGGGAATGCAGTATTGGCGCAGCAAGGTGCTGTGCTGGACCAGCGTCTTGCCCAGGAAGAGCAGCAGGATAGCGAGCGTGAAGCTCACCAGGCCATGAACAGCAAAGAGTTGGGCGGTCATCTATAGCCTATTGAAAAACCTGAAAAAAATATTATCCAGAGCTAATCGCACTGGTTTCAGACCTGAGTCAATGAAAGTGCAGATCGTGGATCAGGCCGGACTCGGCTAAGGTAGTGCTGGCGAACATCCCTGTCGTTGACCGTGTGCCGGAGTGAGTCAAGCAGCTGATCCCGGAACACGCAAACAACGCGATGGGGACCTGTATTCATTCCTGGAGCCTGGCATGAAAGTTGGCGTGATCTCCGATACCCACGGCTTGCTCCGCGCCGAAGCCCTCGCGGCGTTGCAGGGCTGTGAACGGATCATTCACGCCGGCGACATCGGCAAAGCGCAAATCCTCGAACAACTGGCGGCGATTGCGCCGCTGCATGTCGTGCGCGGGAACAATGACCAGGCGGCCCCGTGGGCGGAGCACATCGCCGATCACCTGAGTTTCGACCTCAATGGGTGGTTGACCTTGCTGGTTCACGACATGGCTGACGTACCGGCGGTACTGGATGAAGGTACAAGGCTGGTGATTACCGGGCATTCTCATAAGCCGCGGATAGAGTGGCGTGGGGAGCGGCTATTCCTTAATCCAGGCAGCGCGGGGCCGCGGCGTTTCAAGCTGCCGGTGACGTTGGCATTGCTCGAAATTGAAGACGGTCTGATTGAGCCGCGGTTGGTTTCGTTGTTGGAATGAGTGTTGGATGGGTTCACAGACAACTTTGCAGCGCGGCCAGGTGCTTTCAAGTTTTTTTATCCTGTAAAGGAGCGCAAACTGAGCGACCTGGCGTTCGAATGAGCTGTCGCGCTCGGCTGGCATGCAGCTGTCTCACGCACCGGAGGAAGCGTTGTGAAACCATTCCCGCTCAAACCCGGCGACTTGACCCTGGACATGTTTCTTCAAGCCTGTCTGCCTCGCCGTGACGCCGTTCCGCAAACCTTGACGGACAAAGCGGTCATCCCGGGTATACCCAATGCCCGCTACCGGTTGGACCACGACCTGACACCGTTCATCCAGGATGCGGTTCAGGCCAACAAACGTGAAAGCGAGGAGCTGGCCAAGGCCGGGAAGCCGAACGATATCCTGCCGCTGGCAAGCATGTTGGCCGTTTCCGGCGGCGGTGATGCCGGCGCATTCGCCGCGGGGCTGATTGCTGGATGGACTACCCATGGAACCCGGCCCGTGTTCAAGGTGGTCACGGGTATCAGCGCGGGTGCCCTGATCGCCCCGTTCGCTTACCTGGGGCCTGAGTACGACGGTGTGATTCGCTACGTCTCCAACGCAGTTGGTCCCAAAGACATCTTTCATTCGCGAAACGTGCTCACCCGTTTTGCCAGCGACGGTATCGCGGACAGCAAGCCACTGTCGCGGCTCATTTCCAGATACATCACTACGCGGATTCTTGCGGCGATAGCTTCGGAATACGCCAAAGGAAGAATCCTGCTGATCGGCACAACCGACCTTGATTCAGGGCGACCCGTCACCTGGAACATGGGCGCCATTGCCTCAAGCCAGGCACCGGGCGCGCTCGACCTGTTCCGTAGCATCATGCTCGCGTCGATGAGCATTCCAGGCGCGGTCTCACCCGTCATGATCGATGTGGAAGTAGACGGCCAACAGTTTCATGAAATGCACGTGGACGGCGGGGTGATCACCCAAGTGTTTCTTTACCCGCCTGGCACTTTGGTGGGACTGAACCGTGCTGCCGGAGTCCCTTTGCGACGGGAACGGCATTTCTATGTCATTCGTAACGGGACATTGGAGCCGCAGTGGTCCGGGACGAAGCGCCGTACGTTGAGCATCGGCGGGCGGGCCATCAGTGCGTTGATCCAGACCCAGGGGATCAGCGACCTGGAGCGCATCTACCGTATGGCGCAGCAGGATGGAGCCGACTTCAACCTTGCCTACATTGGCGCCGATTTTGACTTTACGCGCACCCGCAAATTCGATGGCGAGTACATGAAGCGTTTGTTCGATTACGCCTTTCAACTCAGTTCGAAGGGCTATCCGTGGCATAAATCGTCGCCGAACGAAAGCCGGCCAATGCCCGAACTATGAGGCTGCCGACACAAGACCCTTACTTGATTTGAGTTTTGATTTCAGTTCCGGGCACGAAAAATTTACCGGGATCATCGACCTTCTTCAGGTCAACCAAGGCTCGGCAAACGCAATGCGAGAAATTTTCCTGCAAGGTGTCAGGGTCTATAGATGCCACTTGCGACAGTTGTATGTGTTGTCCCTCGGGCGTTTTATAGCAGACACAATTATCAAGTTTGGTGATGCCGTAATCATCCGACTGACAAGCAGTGGTCAGCAAAGTGATGGTGATAAGCATGACGAAGCGTTTCATTGGCTCCCCTCCGAGGTTGTAGTGAAGAGCTCACTCCAGAGGAAGCTTAGCTGTCATTTGCCATCGCTCCATTCTCCGCTGCTTGCGAAGTGGCGACCCCCTGATGAAGCCGCCATGCTTCGCCTGCCTGATCAGTTACCCGCTGGCATCGGCAAGTTGATACCTTCTTTTTTCAGGACGTCGCGCACGTACTGGAATTTCTGGTACTGCGACAGCTCGATCGGCCCGTCATAACCCATGCTTTGCAGTTTGCGGGGAGGGTAATCGACGTAGGTTTTCATCAACTTGATGATCGCGGCCGAGATCGGGACCATTGTCCAGGTGCGTTCGGTAAAGTTGTTCATGAACAGGTCATAGCGCTCTTGCGGGTCTTGCCACAAGTCATAGACCTGCGGCACGACGGCCACATATTTTTCGCCGCCTTTCCATCCCAGGTTAGTGTCCACCGACAAACCACCGGTTTGCGCGCCATTGTCGCCGCGCAGGTTGAACACGGCCTTGTAGTTGCCGACACGGGCCGCCCCCGGTGACAGTTCGTTCTCGGTGAAGAAGAACCACTCCTTGCGTGGAGAAGGGCCGTTGCCGGTGAGTACCGGGGTCATGTCATAGCTGTCGAAGATGATGGGCTGACCTTCGCGATCTTTCTCCGGCAACTTCACGCCAGCCACAGAAGCGAACGTCGCCATCAAGTCCAGGCCACCGAGTATTTCGTGGTTTTTGCTGTCCGGCTTGATCTTGTCTGGCCAGACGGCAATGGCCGGTACCCGGTTGCCGCCTTCACGCACCGTGCCCTTGGTGCCGCGGAACGGGGTGTAGCCGGCGTCCGGATAGACATCCTGCCAGGCCCCGTTGTCAGTGGTGTAGACCACCAGGGTGTTCTTATCCAGGCCGAGCGCCCTGAGCTTGTCCATGATGCGGCCGATGTGGGTATCGAGTTCGACGACGGAATCGGCGTACTTGGACTTGGACATGGACTTGTGAACGAACTCCGGCGCCGGCATGTTGGGCTGGTGCACTTTCATGAAGTTGACGTTGATGAAAAACGGCTTGTCCGATTTGGCCGCCGTGTCGAGAAACTCCAGGGCGGCTTTTTCGACATAGTTATCAAAGAACGGAATGCCGACCACGCCGGGTTTGCCGTCTACGACCGGCGTGTCCACGTACTGGCCATTGACCTTGAATTCCTCGACCGGTTTTTCCCCCGCCTTGCCGGACAATGCGCCCTTGGTGACCCTCTGGAACATCTCGCGGGTTTCCGGATCCATGTCCGGGAACCAGGTCGGGTCTGCGTAGGTGTAGGCGTTGAGGTGGTACAGGCCGACGTACTTCATCACGTCATAACCCTGGGCATTGGGCAGCGCATAATCGGCTTCGCCCAAGTGCCATTTGCCGGTGAAGTAGGTGTCGTAGCCGCCGGTTTTCAACACCGACGCCAAGGTCCACTCGGCTGCCGGCAAGCCACCGCCCTGGCCCTGGAAGGCCACGGTGGTCATGCCGCTACGATTGGGGATACGCCCGGTTTGCATGGCCGCCCGACCCGGAGTGCAGCTGGGCTGGGCATAAAACGAGTAGAAGGTGACCCCTTCTGCCGCCAATTGATCGATGCTGGGCGTGGGCATGCCTCGACCGACCCCACCGCCGTAGGGGCCCAGGTCGCCATAGCCGGTATCGTCGGAGACGATAAACAGGATATTGGTCTTTTCCGTCTGGGCTGCGTGGGCAAGCCCGGTCAATGACAAAAGCGCGGCAAACACTATTGAGCGTCTGAAACGATCCGATAGCTGTTCCATACCAGGATTCCTCGTTGTTTCAAAGTGTTGGCAACCGGGTGATGAGTGCATATTTACATTGTCCCCTGATGCATTGACCACCGAGTAATTAGCCTAGGTACTGCGTACAGAATCATTTCCCCATTACTGCATGACCGTGCACGGATTAAGGCGCAGGAAGGAGTCTAGTGCGGTTTTTTCAAATGAACGGGCGATTGCAGTGCTTCAGTGGCTGATGTAACGCCAGTATTACAAACTGGGTTAACACCAACCTGGAAACGGTAAACACAATCACCACATACAACGCGACTCAACTACTCACGGCGATGGGTGTTTCATCGAGTCGCATGTACAACATCGCCGCAGAAAATATCGGCGCTGCCATCCTCGGGTGAAGTGCGCACGACGACGGCGTACTTGCCGGAAAGCAGGTCTGGCATGGCGATCGGCGCGCTCCTGTAAAACGTCCATCCACCGGTGCCTGCATTGGGTTCAGTGTTGACCTTGTCGTTCATTGCGAACGCGACTGCCCCGGGTTGCTGGCAACTGCCTTTGTTGATGAAGGTGTAGATGCGGGGCGGCAGGATGGTGCCGTTGGGAACGCCGGTCAGGTAGAAGTCAAAGTTGGTCTGATTGCCTTCGCCGGTCAATGTAGTCGTGGCGGTGTGACCGGGGTTTCGCTGGGTCGCTGCCAAAGGAAGATTCATTGACTGTTGGTGTGAAGAGCTGGAGCAGCCCAAGAGCGTTGCGGTCATCAATAGTGCTGAAAGGGAGAGACAGGGTTTCATTGCCAACCTCCAAGAATGGAAGAAGTGCGTTGGGGGGACTATTGGGTATAGCTCAATAATGTCGCATTGCGTTCCTGGATATATAACTCAGTTCACTCGCTGCCCATCCGGGCCAGGATGCGTTCACGCTGACAAATTTCTGCTTCCACAGCTCGCACCTCCCGCATGTAAATCTCTACCGCGGGTGGCAGTGAGCGCTCTTTCAGGTAAATGAAGCCATAACGGGTACGCAGGGCAGGGTCATGGGCGGGCAACGGCACGATCGCCCCTGCGCTGATTTCCTGCTCGAAAGTCGATAGATTGCCTAACGCAAGGGCATTGCTGTTCTCGACGAATTTGACAATTTGCATGGGCACGTCTATTTCGATCGCCGGTACGAAATCACCCGTCAAGGGATCGTAGGCGCCGGCACAGCCCAACGTTGCCGGAAGCAAATGGGTCGCCAACCGCAGCGGAATGCGCGAGGCCACCCAAGGGTAGTCGAGTGTTTGCGCCAGCGTTGGTGAACGTTTTTGCGATAGCAGGGGATGGCCGGGGCGACAAAACAGACGGCCCACATGCTCACCCAGCAACTCACAGGTGAACTCTTCCCGGCCTTGCAAGGTACTGATTTCGGCGATCCCCAGGTCCACTGCACCCGTGGCGACCTGATGAGCGACTTCGCGCCAGCCGGCGACATGGGCAGTGACCTTGATCTGCGGATGTCGGGCATGCAAACGCGCGATGCTGGCGTATCCGCTGGTGACACTCGGATAGGGACCCAAGGCCACTTTCAGCGCGCCGATATCGCCACCCGCCAACAGGGTGATATCGCGGCGCAAATCCTCCTCGGCCACTAACAGGCGCTGGCTTTTTTCCCGTAGCAACTGACCAAACGCCGTCAATACGACGCCGTCTGAGCGTCGATCAAACAGCGTGACCCCCAGTTCGCTCTCCAGCAACTGGATGCTTTTGCTCAGCGCCGGCTGGGAAACCCCCAGCGCTTTGGCCGCTCGACCAAAGTGTGCCTGCTCAATCAATGCCAGAAACTGACGTAAGCGACGCGGTGTCATCTCATAACCTTTATGTTATCGAAAATGGCTGAAACGGAATTTTTCGTAATGAAATGAATATGCTATTCATGGCCAGGCGGGTCAAGGTGACGCGTACCCAATGAATACAATCGAGCGCAAATTTCCCCATTGACGCTCATGGCCCTCTGGCGCAGGAACCCCCATGCACAACAAGACCCTTCATCTGGCATTGGCAATCACCCTTGGGAGCGGCATCAGCCCTATGCTCTTTGCTGCCGTGGCAAACGACGCAAATCCTGAACCGGTAGCGACACAAAATTCGCACTTCGACAGCAAGGGTAAAGCGCCTTCGTCCTACACGATCGAAGCGCAAAATGCTGTACGCAAGACCCTTCCGTTCGCGGACAACCGTGATTTTGAAGAGGCCAGGAAAGGCTTCATCGCGGCACCGTCCTACAACAAGATCATGGCCGAAGCCGGAAATGTCGCCTGGAACATGGGCAGCTATGACTTCCTGCTCGGGGGCAAGGACTACGACAGTATCAATCCGTCCTTGCAGCGCCAGGCGGTACTCAACATGGCCTTCGGTCTGTATGAGGTCGTTCCGGAAAAGATTTACCAAGTGCGTGGGTTTGACCTGGCCAATATCACATTCATCAAGGGCGATACGGGCTGGATTGTGTTCGACACCCTGATGTCGAAGGAAACCGCCAAGGCTGCGCTGGATTTCATCAATGAAAAACTCGGCAAGCGCCCGGTCGTGGCGATAGTGATCTCTCACTCCCATGCCGACCATTTCGGTGGTGTCCGCGGTCTGGTCGATGAAGCCGATGTGCGCAGCGGCAAGATCCCGCTCATAGCACCCACCGGTTTCATGGAGCATGCCGTGGCTGAAAACGTCTACGCCGGCAACGCCATGACCCGGCGCGCCTTTTTCCAATATGGCGTGATGCTGCCGCACAGCCCCTATGGCCATGTCGACATGGCTATCGGAAAAAATGCCTCGCTAGGCAACATGGGCCTGATCGAACCCAATCGCTACATCGAGAAAGATTTCGAGTCCCTGACCATCGACGGTGTGGAAATGGAGTTCCAAAGCACTCCCGGCACCGAGGCGCCGGCAGAGATGAACACCTGGTTCCCGCAGTTCAAGGCATTCTGGGCAGCTGAAAACATCGTCGGCACCATCCATAACATCTACACCCTGCGCGGTGCTCTGGTCCGTGATCCACTGGTCTGGTCGAAAAACATCAACAACGCCCTGTATCGCTACGGGCAACAGGCCGATGTCATGTTCGCCTCCCACAGTTGGCCACGCTGGGGCAATGAGCGTATTCAGGACGTCATGCGCGCGCAACGCGATGCCTATGCCAACCTGAACAATGCCGTGCTGCACGCCGCCAACCAGGGCGTCACCATCAACGAGATCCAAAACGTCTACAAGTTGCCCGAAAGCCTGAAAAACAACTGGGCGACCCATAGCTACCACGGCTCCGAAGAGCACAACAGCCGTGCCGTGATAAACCGCTACCTGGGTTACTGGGATGCCAACCCGGCGACACTGATGCCGTTGTCTCCGAAAGATTCGGCACCGCTGTACGTGGAAATGATGGGGGGCGCGGACAAAATCATGGTCAAGGGCAAATCCCTGTTCGATCAGGGCAAATACCGCGAAGCCTATGAAATTCTCAATAAGCTGGTGTACGCCGAACCCCAGAACACCCAGGCCAAGGACTTGCTCGCGGACGTCTATGAGCAGGTTGGTTATCAGAAGGAAAGTGCGGGCGTGCGCAACAGCTTCCTGGCGGCGGCGTATGAACTACGCCATGGCATGCCCAAGGGAGTGCCGCCGAAACCCACCGGGCCGGACATGATCCGCGCGATGAGCACCGAGTTGTGGCTGGAATACCTCGGCATTGCCCTGGACGGCAGCAAGGTTGCGGATCAACACCTGGTTCTGAATCTCAGGACACCCGACAACGGTGAACAGTTTGTGGTTGAGTTGAGCAATTCAACGCTGACCACCATCAAGGGGCAGCAAGCGAAAAAGGCTGACCTGACCATCACCCTTGACCGCTCGGATCTTGAAGGCGTGATGGCAAGGAAAACCAGCTTTGCTCAACTCGTCGCGGCGGGAAAAGCTACCTTCGAAGGCGACCACAAACCCTTCGAACGGTTGATGGCCGCCATTACGCCTTTTACCCCTACCTTTGAACTGCTGCCCGGCACCCAGCAGTAATTCATCAGGGCCGGATGCGGCCCTGTTGCAGGCTGAGACGACCTTGCGCACCCAATGACATATCGTGCGCAAGGTGCCAAAAGCTTTCGCAGCGGGCCTGTTGCCAGCTGCATTTCACTCGAATGCGAGATGGCAGCACCGATATTCTTTTGTGGGGATATCGCGCAAGCGGTGCAGTGAAACGAACGGTTCATCGAGGCATTTCACGCCACAGCTTCGGCGTCAGCCTTGATAACTGATTTGCGATACGTCAGCAAAACGATGCCGGTGACCACAATCACCCCACCCAGGATCTGCCCCGCGCTGAGCATTTGATCCAGCACAATCCAGCCCATCAGCAACGTCGCCAACGGCTCGATGTTCATTACCGGTGCATTGCGTGGCATGTCCAGCCGAGGCACTGAAATGAACAGCACGATAAAACCGGTGCCGTACAGCACAACCAGGGTGGCCAGAGCCAGCCATCCGGTCGAGGTTGCGGGCAGGTTTAGTCCGCCAGGCAGGGCACCCGTCAGTCCCGCCAGATTGACGCTGCTGAAGACGATGAAAATGGTTAGCAGACTGCGCACCGAACCACGCACCTGAGACAACTTGTGGTCGGTGATCCACAGCGCGCAGGCGAACACGCTGGCGGCGCAGAACGCGAGCGCGACGCCCAGCAGCCATTGCGGGCCGACGCTGGTCGTGGTCGAAAGGCGTCCGGGGACGTCCAGCACAAACACCAACCCCACCAGAATCAAACCCATCAACGTAGCGGTGCGTGCGGTCGGTCTCGGGCCACCCAGCGCCCAGGTGAGCAACGCCAGCAGGATGGGAAACACGTTCGCCACCAGCAGCGCCAGCGCCACCGGGACCCGTGCGACGGCAGAATACAGACACAGGCTCTGCGCGGTAATCAGAAGGCCCAACAGCAATTGCCAGCGCCATGCACCTGCCGGCAGACGCAAACTTTGTCTTTGCCACAGCACCAGGCTTGCCAGCACCAGCAAGGTCCCGCCAGAACGCATCAAAATCGCCAGCAACACACCCGCGCCATCATCAAAAGCGACCCGCGCCGCCACATGGTTGCCGGCGAATGCGCAGCCCATGCACAAAAGAATGATCAAGGCGAGATGGCGGGGGAAGGGCGGCGGTACGGTTTGCGCAAATGTAGGGCGGGGCATGGCAGATCTCGAAGGGTGATAGGACAACTCGGGTGTGGAGTGGGAGTTTTTTAGTATGTTGTCGTACAACTTGAGCGATTTGTACCCTGTTCGGGTAGGTTGGGCAAGAGAGACTGCAAGGGCGACAAGATTCAGTGCCAGGCTTCAGGGTCGTTATCAGGGGTTTCGCTGGGTCGTTGCCAATGGAAGATTCATTGACTGTTGCTGGTTGCCATTCAGAAAAATGGGCCAGGATCATTTGTCGACGGATCAAAGAAGCGGGCGCCTTGGGCGCCCTTTTCATTTACTCCGCCGCTTGGGCACGCAAGCGTCGGCCAATCACGTCCATCAAATCGCAACCATCGCGTAATGGGATCGCCAGCAGTTTTGAGAAGTCGGACAACACCACCGTGTCGCAGCCAATTTCGGCACGAAAGGCGATGTTTTCCAGCACTTGCGTCACGGTGCGGATACGGTAATCCGCCATGGCTTGCAGGACGTCGAGGGGGGCTTGGGTGTCGATCAGCAGAGAGGCCGGAACCAGGTCGATTCCGGTGAGGGGCATGTATCTATCCATAGGTGAAACTCCGATCAGGGAAAAGTTGGCTATCCATCAATCGTCGCCAAACGAATGGGTGACAGCTGTACGCAGGTTGGCGAACCGGGATCGGAATCCGGCAGACCCGAAGGTCTCCCGCGCACAGCTGCCATAAAGACAGCTTTGCGTGCGTGCAACAGCACCTGCAAGAAAGCAGAGCTTTTGCACCCGATCAGACAGGTCGCCAAACCTGATCGCCATGTGGGCGACGGGGCGGACTATAAGCTTCATCGGTTCAGTGGGCAAGGTGAGGCATTCCGAGCTTTGCGTAGGACCCGTGACAACGAAATCTCAGACCTTTCACATCTCTTCACTGGAAATCCAAACACAGACCTGAGATGGTCATCGCCCTTTGGTTTCAGCCACCGAAGCTATCCTCAATCAACACGCCCGCCGTCGAGATGGACCTCTACCCCCATGCAAACCCCAGCCCAACCGCAACGCGCCCTCTGGAAAACCTACCTGCTGTTCCTCGCGCCCATGGTCCTGTCCAATTTCCTCCAGTCGATGTCCGGCACGGTCAACAGCATCTACATCGGCCAGATGCTCGGCACCCAGGCCCTGGCGGCGGTGTCGGGCATGTTCCCCATCGTGTTCTTCTTCATCGCCCTGGTCATCGGCCTGGGTGCGGGGGCGGGTGTGTTGATCGGCCAGGCCTGGGGGGCGCGGGAGACGCATCTGGTGAAGGCCATTGCCGGGTCAACCTTGTTGTTGGGGTTGTTGATCGGGCTGGTAGCGGCGGTGGTCGGGAGTGTGTTTGCGCGGGATTCGCTGGTGGGGTTGGGGACGCCGGGGGATGTGCTGGACGATGCGGTGGCGTATGCGCATGTAATGTTGTGGTTCATGCCGACGCTGTTGGTGTTCGTGTTGTTCACGCAGTTGCTGCGCGGGGTGAGCGATACGTTCTCGCCGTTGCTGGCGCTGGTGGTGTCGACCTGTATCGGCCTGGCGTTGACGCCGGCGTTGATACGCGGGTGGCTGGGGTTGCCGCCGATGGGGATCCAGAGTGCGGCGTTTGCCGGGTTGGCGGGCAACCTGGCGGCGATGGGGTGGCTGGCGTGGCGCCTGATTCGCAAGGGCCATCCGCTGGCGCCGGACCGGGAATTTTTCGTGGCGATGAAGCTGGACAGGGCGATCCTCGGCAAGGTGCTGCGCATTGGCTTGCCCACCGGCTTGCAGATGGTGGTGTTGTCGCTGTCGGAGCTGGTGATCCTGGCGCTGGTGAACCAGCACGGTTCCCAGGCGACGGCGGCGTACGGGGCGGTGACGCAGATCGTCAATTACGTGCAGTTCCCGGCGCTGTCGATTGCGATCACGGCGTCGATCCTTGGGGCGCAGGCGATCGGGGCAGGGCGCATCGAACGCATCGGGCCGATCTTGAAGACCGGGTTGATGATCAACGTGTGCCTGACCGGCGGCCTGGTGGTGTTGGGGTATTTGCTGTCGCACTGGCTGCTGGGCTCGTTCCTCACCGAGGATGCGACCCGCAGCATGGCCGAGCATCTGCTGCACATCATGCTCTGGAGCCTGCTGGTGTTCGGCTTCCAGGCGATCATCGGCGGCATCATGCGCGCCAGCGGCACGGTGATGGTGCCGGTGGCGATCTCGATCGTGTGCGTGGTGGGCGTGCAGTTGCCGGTGGCGTATCTGCTGGACGCGCGGTTCGGGCTGCAAGGGGTGTGGATGGCGTTTCCTGTGGCGTATCTGGGGATGCTGGCGTTGCAGACGCTGTATTACAAGCTGGTGTGGCAGCATCAGAAGATTGAGCGGTTGGTGTAGGCTCAGGACGGTGTCTACGGGGCTCCCATCAATTGGGGTAGCGGTGGACTGTAGGAGCCCGGCTTGCCGGCGAAGGCGTCTTTGAGTATTGCGTTGGTCGTTCGGGTGCCTTCGCTGGCAAGCCAGCTCCTACAAGGTTCATTCAGTGTCCTGTCAGGCGAGGCCCGATGAAGGCTACTCGACCGGCATTTTTCGACGAAAAATCCCCGCGCCTCACTTGTACTTGATCACGATCCCTTTGAGTTTGCGCCCCTCGATGGTCTGCACGTCGCGCGCCCATAGCGGCCCGTTGACATAGGCACCGACCGCCTGGATATGGTCATACACCACCACCACGGCATCGCCGCCGAGCTTGGCGGTTTCTTCCCGCAATTTTTCTTCAACCTCGGTAATCGGCGGGGCGGGGTCGACACTGGCGTCGATCAGTATTTCGCCCAGTCGAACGTGCGGGCGAAGGGGCTCGGTGCGCAGCACCACGACTTCACTGGGCAGCGTCGGTGCGGGATGTTCCACGCCGACGTAGGCGGTGGTCTGGGCATCGACTGTCGCGCAACCGCTGAGTGCCAGCAGCGCGGCGGTGAGCCCGCCCGCCAGCAAGGACAGTTTGAAACGGGTGGACCATGACGCGTCATGGGCTTGCATGGTGGGTTTTCTCCGAAGGGCCGCTGCTACAGGGGTTAGAAGTTGACGGTAGCAGACGGCCCGGGAGTTGCCAGACAGCCGGTCTTAACAGTGTCACTGATCCTTTTCGCAATTGACCATCCACGACACACCAAAGCGGTCGACCAGCATGCCAAAGCGTGCGGCCCAAAACGTGGCTTCCAGTGGCATGTCGACTTTGCCGCCTTCTGCCAGTGCGTTGAACACCCGCTCGGCTTCGGCAATGCTGTCGACGTTCAGGGAAATCGAGCAACCGCTCATGCCCTGGGTCGGACGGTCGGGGGTGGTATCCGAGGCCATGAGCATCTGGTCACCGACCTTCAGGCAGGTGTGGATGATCAGGTGGTGATGTTCCTTGGGGACGTGCTCGGCGGCGGGTGTTTCGCCGAACGTCATCATCGCCTCGAGCTGGGCTTGCAGGCATTGCTGGTAAAACGTGAAGGCGGCGCGGCAATCGCCATTGAAGATGAGGTAGGGACTGATTTTCATGGTGCTGCTCCCGGTCATTGAAGATACACATCGGATTGGACGCCGGGTACCAGCGCGAATTCCGATGAGATTGACTGGGCAAGCAAAGCGCTAAATCGCGGTGGGAGCCTGGGTTTTTTTAGATGGATTCTCGATAGGCCGGGCCAGGCTTATAGCCTCGCTTGGGCGCTTCGGCGCCAGCAAGCGCTCGATGGCGCCACCGACCATGTTCTCCAGCAGTTCATTGTGCTCGCCTTCTTCCAGCGCATGGGACGCCAGCCAGCTGGGCGCGCTGTTGAGCAAGGCGGCGATGGCATGACCGGCCGCCAGCAGGCCCGATTCGCTGAACCGCGAACGGGCGCCGAGTATCACCATCAATTGGCGTTGGTACTGCTCGCTCAAATGTCGAACCCGTGCCTGTTGCTCGTCGTTCAGGCAGCCGCTGTCGCGTTCCACCAGGCGAAAATGCCAGGGCATGTCGCGATGCAGGTTCAGGTGCGCGCGGATCAGGCTGTTGAGGCGGTCGCGTTTACCCGGCGCCTTTTGCTTGATGCGCCCCAGCGTGGCCAGCAGCTCTTCGTAGAACTCTTCGATCAAGTCCAGCAGCAGGTGCTGTTTGCTCGGGTAATGGTGATACAACGAGCCCGGGGAAAGCCCCAGGCACGTCGCGAGCTCGCGCATGCCGACCTGACCGAAACCCTTGCTGGCGAACAGCTCCAGCACCTTGTCCCGGTATTCGGCGAAACGCGAACAACGCTCAGGCATAGGCATGGAAGCCGCGCCCCGTCTTGCGTCCCAGGTAACCGGCAGCGACCATTTCCTTGAGCAATGGGGCCGGGCGGTATTTGCTGTCGTTGAAGCCGTCGTGGAAGGCCTCCATGATCGCCAGCAGCGTATCCAGGCCGATCAGGTCCGCGAGGGCCAGGGGGCCGATAGGCTGGTTGCAGCCCAGGCGCATGCCGGCGTCGATGTCTTCGGCACTGGCCAGGCCTTCCTGGAACACCAGGATCGCTTCGTTGATCATCGGCACCAGGATCCGGTTGACCACGAACCCCGGGCGGTTGCCGGCGGTGATCGCGGTCTTGCCCAGGCGGGTCGCCATGTCCAGCGCCAGGGCATGGGTGGCATCGCTGGTTTGCAGGCCGCGAATGACTTCGATCAGGCCCATCACCGGCACCGGGTTGAAGAAGTGCAGGCCGATGAAGCGTTCCGGCTGGCTGACACTGGCCGCGAGCTGGGTGATCGACAGCGACGACGTGTTGGAGGCGATCACGCACTCGGCGCCGACCTGTGCGGCAACCTGTTGTAGCAACCGCAGTTTCAGTTCGAGGTTCTCGGTGGCGGCCTCGATCACCAGTTGCGCGTCGCGCAGGTTGCTGTAATCGGTGCTGGGGCGGATTTTGTCGAGGGCGGCGTTTTTCTGCTCGGCGCTCAGGGTTTCCTTGGCGACCTGGCGGTCAAGGTTCTTGCCGACGGTGGCGAGGGCTTTTTGCAAGGCACCCTCGCTGATGTCCACCAGGGTCACGTTGAAACCGGCCAGGGCGCAGACCTGCGCGATGCCGTTGCCCATGGTGCCGGCGCCGATCACGCCAATGTTTTGCAGATTCATGTTGCCGTCCTTTCGATAAACCCTGCGATACCTTGGCCGCCTGTATGGCCGAAAGCGTACTATTGCCGCGAGTCTAGAGCCGGCAGGGTGGTTGTCCTATGCTGAAACTGTTCAACGGCACTGATGTTTTTTGCCATTTCGGGTGATGGGGAGCGAAGCGTTCGCATGCGGGAAAAGGACTCGGTGGCCGCCTACTTCGTGCAGGCAATGATCCAGGGGCTGGGGGACGATCCGCAGCGTGTTCGGGCTGTGCTCGAACAGGCCGGCATCGACCCGGCGGTGATTGCGCAACCCACGTCGCGGGTACCGGCCAGCGCGTTCGCAGCGCTGTGGCTGATCCAGATCCGCGAGCTCGACGACGAATTCTTCGGCCTCGACTCCCACGGCATGCCGCCGGGCAGCTTCGCCCTGATTTGCCGGGCATTGATCCAGGAGCCCGATCTGCACAAGGCCATGCGCCAGTGCCTGGTCAACTTCGGCCTGTTCCTGCGCGATTTTCGCGGCACCCTGACCGTGCGCGGCAAACGAGCGGTCATCAGCCTGCAAAGCCAGGGCGCCAACGAAGACGTCAGCCGTTTCGGCGAAGAGACCTTCCTGGTGTTGATGATCAGCCTTATGTGCTGGCTGGGTGGACGACGCATCCCGATCGACCGCGCGGACTTTCGCCACGGGCGCCTGTCGCTCAGCGATGACCGTTTGCTCTGGGGGCCGAACCTGACCTTCGGCGCCGAGCGCACCGAAATCGAGTTCGCCAGTCACTACCTGCGCCTGCCGGTGGTCCAGGACCTGGCGTCGCTCAAAGTGTTCCTGCGCACCGCGCCACAATGGCTGGTGATCCGCTTTCGCAACCAGCACGGCCTGGCGTCACAGGTGCACCAGCGCTTGCGCAACAGCCATTACAGCGAGTGGCCGACCCTGCAGGCCTTTGCCCTCGAGCAACACCTGAGCCCCAGTACCTTCCGCCGCAAACTCGAGCGCGAAGGCTGTTCCTATCAGGAGATCAAGGACGAAGTGCGACGTGGAGTGGCGTTCGAACAGTTGCGTGAGAGCCAGGCGAGTATCGGCGACATCGCCGAACAACTGGGTTTCCAGGAGCCGAGTGCATTTCACCGGGCGTTCAAGAAGTGGACGGGGGAGAGTCCGGGGCGGTATCGGGCGCGGTTTCAGGGGGAGCGGCTCGATACCTTGGCGGAGCCTTTGGAGTGAGCCCGGTATTTGCCCGCGTCACCTCATTGCTCGACCAATCCCAGCGTGCCTTGCTGCTGGTCTGGGGCACCTCGCGCGCATTGTTTCTGGGTCTGGTGGTGGCGACCCTCATTGCCGGTGTGCTTCCGGCATTGGCGGCGTGGCTGGGCCAGCGCATTGTCGATGCCGTGGTCTTTGCCATGCAATTGCATGCGCAGCAAGGCAGTGCGCCTTTGTGGCCGGTGGTGCGTTATGTGCTGCTGGAGGCGGGGGTACTGGCCTTGCTGTCGGGTGCCCAGCGTGCGCTGTCGGTGCAGCAGTCGCTGTTGCGGGTGCAGCTGGGGCAGAAGGTCAACACGATGATTCTGGAAAAGGCCCAGACGTTATCGCTGGTGCAGTTCGAGAATTCCGAGTTCTACGACAAGCTGGTGCGGGTTCGGCGCGAAGCCTCGACCCGGCCGTTGGCGTTGGTGATGAAGTCGCTGGGGCTGATCCAGAACCTGATCGTGCTGATCAGCTTCGGGGTGTTGCTGGTGCATTTTTCGCCTTGGGCGCTGGTGTTGCTGGTGGTCGGCGCGTTGCCGGTGTTTTTTGCCGAGGCGCATTTTTCCGGCGATGCCTTTCGCCTGTTTACCCGCCGTGCGCCGGAGAGCCGACAGCAGACCTACATCGAGACGTTGCTGTCCCATGAGGGCTACATCAAGGAGGTCAAGCTGTTCGGTTTCGCGCCGCTGCTGTTGCAGCGTTACCGCGACACCTTTGCCAGGCTCTATGCCGAGGACCGGCGGCTGACCCTGCGTCGCGATGGCTGGGGATTTGTCCTCGGCCTGCTGGGCACCGCGGCGTTCTACCTGGCCTACGCCTGGGTGGTGGTCGATGCCGTGCACGGCAACATCAGCCTCGGCCAGATGACCATGTACCTGGTGTTGTTCAAGCAGGGACAGTCGGCAGTGAGCAGCAGCCTGAGCGCCATCAGCGGCCTGTACGAGGATGGCCTCTACCTGTCGAGCCTCTATGAATACCTGGCCGAGCCCGTGGTCGCGGCCACGGGCCATCTCACGGTGGGCGCGGTGCCTGGCGATGGCCTGCGGTTCGAGAACGTCGGCTTTCGTTACCCGGGTGCCAGTCGCGACGCGCTGGCGGGTATCGACCTGCACCTGGTACCGGGGCACAGTGTGGCGCTGGTGGGCGAGAACGGTTCGGGCAAGACCACGCTGATCAAACTCTTGACCCGGCTCTACCGTCCCGATCAAGGACGCATCCTGCTGGACGGCAGCGACTTGCAGGACTGGGAGGAAGATGCGCTGCGCCGGCGCATCGGGGTGATCTTCCAGGACTACATTCGCTACCAGTTTTCCGTCGGCGAGAACATCGGTGTGGGCGACACCCTGGCGTTCCAGGACGAGCAACGCTGGCAGCAAGCCGCCGCCGAAGGCATGGCCGCGCCGTTCATCGAGCGGCTCGATCGCGGTTACGCCACGCAACTGGGGCGCTGGTTTGCCGGTGGGCTGGAGCTGTCGGGCGGGCAGTGGCAGAAAATCGCGCTGTCGCGCGCCTACATGCGCCGCGATGCCGATATCCTGATCCTCGACGAGCCGACCTCGGCACTCGACCCGGCGGCGGAAGCGGCGGTGTTCGAGCATTTCAGCCAGCACACCCAGGGCCGCATGACCCTGCTGATCTCCCACCGTTTTTCCAGCGTGCGCAACGCCGATCACATCATCGTGCTGGATCAGGGCTCGATTCTGGAACGTGGCGATCACGACACGCTGGTCACGGCGGGCGGGCGTTATGCGCAGCTGTTCGACCTGCAGGCACGGGGCTATCGATAACCCTCAGGAGTCCTGGGCGTCACGCGAGACCATCGGCCCGGCGATCTGCGGTTTGGCCTTCATCAAGCCTTCCAGCGCCTGACGATACTGGCTGCCGCCCAGGCTCATGCTGTTGTTGTGGGTGCCGCCGGGGATCAGCAACAGACGCTTGGGTTCGTTGGCGGCATTGAACAGTTGCTCACTGAACCTCGAAGGCATGAACCGGTCGGCCAGGCCATGGACCACCAGCAACGGCATGTGAATGTCGACGATCTTGTCGATGGAGTCGAACTTCTGCGACAGCAACCAGCGCACCGGCAGCCAGTTCACCGGCAGGTTGTTGTCGGCCACTTCCGCCACGGCATCGCCCAGGGAAGTGAAGGTAGACTCGATCACCAGGCCGCGCACCGGAACGGCGCCATGCTGCTTTTTCGCTTGCGCGGCCAAGTCTGCGGCCAGGTCGATGGCCACCGCGCCACCCAGGGAGTGGCCGTAGATCAGGCGCTTGCCGGGGTCCGGTTGCATCGTGCTGAAACGTTCCCAGGCAGCGCGGGCATCTTCGTAAACGCTGGCCTCCGACGGCAAGTCACCCTTGCTCTGGCCAAAGCCGCGGTAGTCGATCGCCAGCACCGAATAGCCCATGGCGCGCAACTGCTCGATGCGAAAGGCCTGGCCGGTCAGGTTCCAGCGTACGCCATGCAGGTAGAGGATCGACGGCGCGTCACGGCGCGCGGCCGGCCACCACCAGGCATGCAGGTTTTGCCCGGCCTTGAAACTGGCAGGCTTGATGTCGAATTCCTGCACATCCTGCGGCAGGCCGCGATACCAGCCGGCCGTGCCCGGCTCGATGCGGAACAGCAACTCGCGCTCTTTGTACTTGAGTGCGCCGCAACCCACGGGCAAGCCGACGACCAGCGCGGCCATGCACAGCAGCGGCAGCCAGCGCAGGCGTAGACGGGTGAGCAGGGCTGAGGGCATTGGGTGGTTCACCGGTAGGGACATGAAGACCGCGTTTTAACAGATGCGCGCGTGGGGTGGGGAAAAATGCGACGGTCGTTCACCCTGTGGGAGCGGGCTTGCTCGCGAAGGCGATGTGTCAGTCAGCACTAGTGAGACTGATGCTCCGCCTTCGTCGGAACGCCGCCCGGAGCAAGCCCGCTCCCACAGGGTTTTGCGGCGCTATCAGTCGACGCGCAGCACGATCTTGCCGATGTGATCGCCAGCTTCCATTCGCGCATGGGCCTGGGAGGCCTCGGTGAGCGCATACACCTTGTCGATCATCGGCAGGCAACGCCCGGCCGCCAGCACCGGCCATACGTATTCGCGCAATTGTTCGGCAATCGAGGCTTTTTCTTCCCGGGTACGCGGGCGCAGCAGCGAGCCGGTGACCGTCGCGCGCTTGCTCATGATCGCCAGCAGGTCGACATCCTTGCCGACGGCACCGCCGAGGAAACCCAGCATCACCAGTCGACCTTCCATTCCCAGTGCCGCGATATTCTGGTTCAGGTACGAAGCGCCCATGATGTCGAGGATGACATTGACGCCCTTGCCGGCGGTTTTTTCCTGGATGACCTGGACGAAGTCCTGATCGCGATAGTTGATCGCTTCGGCGCCCAATTGGCGGATCGCCACACATTTCTCCTCACTGCCCGCCGTGGCAAATGCCTTGACACCGAACTCGCGGCATAACATCAAGGCGGTGGTGCCGATGCCACTGGTGCCACCGTGAATCAGCGCGCGCTGGCCTTTGCTGGCGCCGCCCATGTCGAACAGATTGGCCCACACCGTGAAGAAGGTTTCCGGGACCGCCGCCGCTTGCACCCAGTCCATGCCTTCGGGGATCGGCAGCGCCTGGCTGGCCGGGACCGCGCAATACTGCGCATAACCGCCGCCATTGGTCAGCGCACAGACCTTGTCGCCGACGATAAACTCGCTGACATCTGCGCCAACGGCGACCACTTCGCCGGCCACTTCCAAACCTGGGTTTGGGTTCATGCCGGGTTTCATCGGGTACTTGCCGGCTCGTTGAAGAACGTCGGGGCGATTGACCCCGGCAGCATGCACGCGGATCAGCACTTCACCGACGCCTGCAGTGGGCAAGGGCACCTGGCGCGGTTGCAGGACTTCAGGGCCACCGGGTTGGGTGATTTCGATCAGGGTCATGTCTTTGGGCAAATTCATTTCATATACCTGTGGGCAAAGTGTCCGTTAAATGAGACCGCGCTTTCGCGCGGAGAATCAAAAGATCGCAGCCTTTGGCAGCTCCTACATGGGAATGCAGGCCCCTTGTAGGAGCTGCCGCAGGCTGCGATCTTTTGATCTTCATGGGCAACTGACCTGAACAAGAGAGTCAGGCCGACTCGATAAACGCACCGCCAACTCCAGCAACAACGCCAAAACAATCGCCCCGGCAGCAATCACGAACATCAGCCCATGATGGCCGCCGCTGGTATTGAACAAGGCGGAATAAGCGAACCCGGAAATGGCCTGGAAGGTGGCAAACGATACGGTGGCGCGACTCCACACCACCTGTTGCTGATGATGCCCGGGGACCAATTCGTGAACCCGCGCCAGTGCCAGCGGCACGATGCCCGGAGGGAACGAACCGAGGATCACTGCCAGCAGCACCAATGCCGCGAAAGAGCTGGAGATCGACAGCAGCGCCACGGCAATCGCCTGCACCACCAGCACCAGACGAATACTCGGCTTCGCCCCCAGTTGATCCGCGAGAAAGCCATAGCTTACCGGCCCGACAATCGCGCCGAGGCCGTACATCACCCAGACAAGCGCCCCGACCTGTGGCCCGGCACCGAGGCCGCGGGCCACGTAGTCCACCAGGAACACCATGGCTGGCACCAGCCCCGCCGCCATGAGTGCGTATTGGGCAAACAGCAGGTAGACGGCCGGCTGGGTGCGGGTCGACACGGCATCGGCCGTCGCTGTCATCGTTGCCTGGGGCGCAGCCGACGGCCAGCCAAACCAGCTGATAGCAGTCAATATCAGTGCCAGCAAGCCGAGTCCCAACCAGGTTTGCTGCAGGCCCAGGCTCAGCAGTGGCGGGACGATCGTCCCCGACCCGGCAATGCCCAGCCCGATGCCGAGAAAGATCGCGCCACTGGCCAGCCCTTTGCGCGAGGCCGGCACATGCGGCAACACCGTCGACGCCACCAGCACCATGATCGCGCCACCGGCGACGCCCGAGAGCAAACGCCAGCCGAAAAACCAGCTCACCGACAAGGGAAAGGCACAGGCGAAGAACGACAGGGTGACCGCCAGCATCATCAGCCGCAGCACAGTTTTGTTGGATGTGTGACGCGCCAACGGGTGGCCGATCAGTGCACCGATCAGGTAGCCCACCAGGTTGGCGGCACCGAGGTACACCACGTCGCTGGCGGAAAACCAATGGGCCTGGATCAGCGAGGGAATCAACGGCGTATAGGCAAAACGCGCCAGGCCAATGCTGACCAGGCTGGCGCACAGGCCGGCAAAAATCGGCAGCCAGAATGCGTTGCGTGGGGTGTTCAGGGGGCTGAGCATGGGTGCTCTCCTGCAAGTTTTTCACTGGTGATCAGCTTAACCAGGTTTAGTGATGCACCAGCGCAGCGATTTCGCGTTATCGTGATGCGCAAATGCATCAGATGGAGAGCTCCATGAACTGGGATGACGCACGGGTATTTCTCGCGGTCTGCCGCGAATCAACGCTGCGTGGCGCCGCGCGAGTATTGGGTGTCGACCAGGCTACGGTGGGCCGGCGCATCACGTCGCTGGAAAAGTCATTGGGAGCGACGCTGTTCCTGCGCACCTCCGAAGGTTATGCGTTGACCGCGGTCGGCGAAGCGGCGATGCGCGCCATCGAGAAAATGGAGCACTCGGCGCTGGAATTGCAGCGCCGTATCCAAGGCCTCGACGACCGGCTGACGGGCACCGTGCGGGTCACTACCACCGACTCCATGGCCATCGACTTCCTGATCCCGGCCGTCGCTCGACTGCATCAACGTCACCCCGACGTGCGGGTGCAACTGGACGCCTCGACGCAAATCCTCAGCCTGGCCAAACGCGAAGCCGACATCGCCGTACGTAATACCCGGCCGGACAATCCGGACCTCATCGCGCGGCGAATCGCCCGTTGGCCGGTGGGCCTGTTCGCCTCGCAAGCCTATGTCAATGCCCACGGTGTGCCCGAGCCGGGATCGGCGTTCGAGAGGCATGATCTGGTGGTGTATCAGCCGTATCTGCAGAGCGGCAAGGACATGACGCTGGTCAGTGAACCTGTGGGGCGCGGGCGGATTGTCGCAAGCCTGAGTTCCAGCCTGCTGGTGCGGCGATCCATTGCCGAGGGGATCGGGATCGGGGAAATTCCGGTGTACGTGGGGGAGAGGGATGGACTGGTCCGGCTGTGGCCGGAGCGTACTCGGCCGTTGCCCTATGACGTGTGGCTGGTGACCCACGCGGACCTTCGGCATACGGCGAGGGTCCGTGTGGTGATTGAGGAAATTGTCGAAGCCTTTTGTGGGAGCGAGCCTGCTCGCGATGGACGTTAACGATAACGCGTGCTCCCTGGAAACCGCGTTGTCCTTCCGTTCTTCGCGAGCGGGCTCGCTCCCGCAGGGTCATGGCATTTCTGGCAACTCATTCGCACGCAGATCGAACACCAGCACCTCGGCATCCACCCCATTGCTCAAGCTCAGCAACTGTTCCTCGCGAACCCGCACGCCGTCGCCTTCCTGCAGTGCTACACCGTTCAGCTCAACGCGACCACGAGCCACATGGACATAGGCATAACGATTGGCAGCCAGTTCCACAGTGGCACTTTCCTTGCCATCAATCAGGCCGGCATACACCCGCGCATCCTGGCGCACCGTCAACGAACCCTGGGCGCCGTCGGGGGAGATGATCAATTGCAGGCGACCGCGTTTCTTCTGGGTGCTGAAATGCTCCTGCTGATAGCGTGGCTTGGCACCGCTAACGTCCGGCACTATCCAGATTTGCAGGAAGTGCACGGGCCGCGAATCCGAGTGGTTGTACTCGCTATGCGCCACGCCGCTGCCGGCGCTCATCAACTGCACATCGCCGGGACGGATCACCGAGCCGGTGCCCAGGGTGTCCTTGTGTTCCAGCGCGCCTTCGAGCACATAGGAGAAAATTTCCATGTCGCGGTGCGGGTGTTGGCCGAAGCCTTTGCCGGCGGCCACGCGGTCATCGTTGATCACCAGCAGATCGGAAAAACCCTGTTCTTTCGGGTTGCGATAGCTGGCGAAGGAAAAGGTATGGAACGACTTCAGCCAGCCGTGATTGGCCAGGCCACGATCCGATGCTTTGCGAAGGGTCAGCATGATGAAATCTCCTTTTGGGACGTTGATTCGTCCGAGTGAGGAGAAGGTTAATGTTAATCCATTGGTGCAATAAGTAGATGAAAACTGAAATACTGTCTCTTTCAGGTTGACAGCTGTGTACCTACGGACGCAGTACCCCTGTGGGAGCGGGCTTGCTCGCGAATGCGGTGTTACATTCAACAAATTTGGTGACTGACACACCGCCTTCGCGAGCAAGCCCGCTCCCACAGGTTCGGTGTTCGGCACAAAGACCTTCCTTGATTTCAGTGATTGAACCCATGAAAACCGTGGCAATGGTGCTGTTCCCCGACTTTCTCCTGCTCGACATGGCCGGGCCGATGGAGGTGTTTTCCATCGCCAATCGTTATCTCAAGCCCGACGAGCACTATGTGCTGACGACCCTTGGCACCGAGCCCGGCGCACTGCGGGCGTCCAATGGCGTGAGGGTGCAGGCTGACATGCCGGTCGAGCAGGCCTGTGACGGCTTTGATCTGCTGCTGGTGCCCGGCGGCCCCGGTGCCTACAACGAAAAACATCCGCCCTTGCTCGAGTGGCTCAAGCGCAATGTCAGCCGATCGCAGACCTTTGGCTCGATCTGCACCGGGGCGTTCGTGCTGGGGCACGCCGGTTTGCTCGACGGCTATCGCGTGACCACCCACTGGCACTACACCGAACGGATGATCAAGGCATTCCCCAGGGCGACGGTCGAGACCGACCAGATCTACGTCCAGGACCGCAACCTCATCACCTCCGGCGGCGTCACTGCCGGCATTGACCTGGCGCTGGCCGTGGTCGCCGCCGACCATGGCAAGAAAGTCGCCCAGGACGTGGCCAAGGTGTTGTTGGTGGTCATGAAACGCCAGGGCGGCCAGGCGCAGTTCAGCCCGCTAATGGCGGCAGTGGCCCCAAATGAAACGCCGATCACCCGGGTGCAGAACCATGTGCTCGAACACCTGGACGAAGCCTTCAGCATCGAACGCATGGCGAGCCTGGCCAACATGAGCCCGCGACATTTCGCCAGGGTTTTTGCCCGGGAAGTGAACATGACCCCCATGGAGTTCCTGCAAAGCGCCCGCATCGACCGCGCCAGGAACCTGCTGGAAACCGCTGACCTGCCGCTCAAGACCGTAGCCTTCAAAAGTGGCTTCGGCAGCGTACGGCACATGCGTTTCCTGTTCAGTGAAAAGCTCGGCCTGACCCCGATCCAGTACCGCGAGCAGTTCAGCTAGTGTCCTCTGGCCGTTACAATTTTCGAACACTAATAGACGGATTTCCTGATCCGTAATATCTACTGATCTTCTCCTTTTTCGATGGGTCTTATCCTGAGGGGCAGGCGCATGTTCTGAAAGAAGTTGTGTGTAAAGTCGAAACGAAATGTGTTTCATGTGAGGTGTTTGTGGAAGTGCAGAGATAATTCCTACAGCGTGTTCTTCTTTTGACTTTCTTGCTCGAGTTTTGCGTTGTGCCTGTTGATTGTGTATCGGGCTTGTGGTTAGGTTGTTGGGGTTGTGAGCCGCTGTTATTACCGCAAGCACTAAAAGTAGCAAGTTAGGTGGGGCGAAGATGCATGTAGAGAAGTATAGATGGCTTGTATTGGCTGTTGTTTCGATTGCACTTCTTCTGGTGGCGATTGATATGACAGTTTTATATATCGCGCTGCCCACTTTAACCCATGAGCTGCGGGCTTCTACCTCAGAAAAGCTTTGGATCGTAAATATGTATCCATTGGTGGTTGCGGGCCTTTTGTTAGGGGCTGGCACGCTTGGGGATCGGATCGGGCACAAACGAATCTTTATCATTGGCCTGCTCATTTTCGGCGTGGCGTCACTACTGGCGGCATTCTCACCAACTTCCGCTGTTTTGATTCTTGCTCGTGGACTTTTGGGTGTCGGGGCGGCAGCCATGATGCCGGCGACACTTGCAATCATCAGTTTGTCTTTTGAAGATGAAGATGAACGCTCTATTGCCATTGGCATTTGGGCAGCAGTTGCCTCCGGAGGTGCTGCTGCTGGTCCTTTGATGGGCGGGGCACTGCTTGAGTACTTCTGGTGGGGCTCGGTGTTTCTGATCAACGTTCCGATTGTGTTGATAGCATGTTTGTTGTCGGGATTGCTGATCAAAAATATCAAGAACGATTCTGCTCAACCTTGGGACTTGGTTGCTTCATTACAAATCACGGTGGTGTTGATAAGTCTCGCGTATGCGATCAAGGAATTTGCCAAGCAGATGCCTTCCTATGCGGATGTCATTCTGGCATTGCTGATCTGCATTTCCTTTGCCCTGCTGTTCGCCCGTCGCCAACGCAACAGCGAATTTCCATTGGTTGATATGCAGGTTTTTCGTAACCCTGCGTTTTCCTCTGCGGTTCTGGCCGGGTTGGTGGTAGCCGGGTGTCTGATGGGTATCAACCTGGTCCTTAGTCAACGATTGCAACTGGTTCTGGAGCTTTCTCCGTTGCAGACCGGGCTTTACTTCTTGCCTTTGTCTTTAGGCGCCATTGTTGGCAGTCCGTTGTGTGGTTGGCTTCTGCCGCGCTTCAGGAGCGACCGTTTTCTGTCGTGTGTGCTGACTGTGTACGCTGCGGGCATTGCCCTGTTCATGTTCAGCTTCTCCTACTCCATGTACCTGCAAGTATCTTGTTTATTTCTGCTAGGGGCTTGTGTTGGAGCCAGTATGACGGCTGCATCAAATACGATTATGTCCGCCGCACCGCCCGAGCGTGCCGGAATGGCAGCCTCAATCGAAGAAATATCATATGAATTGGGAGGGGGGTTGGGTATTGCAATCATGGGCAGCTTGATGTCGGTTGTTTACAGTCGAACATTATTTATTCCTGAAAGCTCCATTGATGCAGAACTGGCCCGAGATGGTATCGATAGCGCGATACTGATGGCCGAACAGTTGCCGGGTGCGGTTGGTGATTCGCTGGTCATGAATGCACGACTAGCTTTCGATAATGCCGTGTTTTCGGTAATGGGAACGACTATTGTCTTGCTATTGATAGTTGCGGTGCTGGTTCGATTAAATTTCAATACTTCTGTTAAAGCTGCCGCTTGATTTGTCTTCAAGATAAAGCCTCTGATTACGCATTCAATTGCGTGACTACATCACTGAGGCGTCTGCGGAATGTCTCTGTATCGTTCGCCACCGTTTCCGTTCAGTGAAAAGCTCGGCCTGACCCCGATCCAGTACCGTGAGCAGTTCAGCTGACACGCTTGTCCGTTGTGCGCACCCTATTGGCCGTGACGCTCCCCCCATGGCGGTTGTACCGTCACCGGAGCCTGCCAAGATACCGCTGAACTCATTGCAAGGAAGGTACGGAGCCTGTCATGTGCCGAGCAGGTTTCCAGCGGGTGAAAGCGTATGAACAGCCTCAGAAATGTAATCAGCGACACGGTGCTGCACTTTGGCCCCTACGCCTTCCACGTCAATCAGCGACTGGTTCGCCAGGGTGATCAGCCGCTGCGCCTGGGCGGGCGGGCGCTGGATATCCTGCAGGTGCTGGTTGAGCATGCCGGCTCGGTGGTCAGCAAGGACCATCTGATTGCCCAGGTCTGGCCGAGAACGGTGGTCGAGGACATCAACCTGCGCGTGCACATTGCCGCCCTGCGCCGGGCCTTTCGTGACGGGCAGGACGGGCACGGCTACATCGTCAACATCCCCGAGCGTGGCTACAGCTTTGTCGCGCCGGTGCGCCAGGCGCTGGAGCTCACGCCTTTGGCCAGCGACGCCTTTGCACCATCCCCCCACAACCTGCCGGCACGACTCACACCCGTCATCGGTCGCGATGCCGTGGTGGGCAGTCTGGTGCGCAAGTTGCCAGCGCGCCGTTGCATGACCCTGGTCGGGCCCTGTGGCATCGGCAAGACCACCGTTGCCCTGCGTGTCGCCGAATTGCTGTTGCAGCACTTTCGCGATGGCGTGTGGCGGGTGGATCTGGCGATGATCGACGACCCGGCACAGGTGGTCGACTATGTGACGCGCACCTTGCAACTGGACGTGGGTACGACCCTGGACGCGCTGGGCCAGTGGCATGGTTTGCTGGTTCTCGACAACTGCGAGCACCTGCTTGAAAGCTGCCGGGCACTGGTCGAGCAGCTGTTGATTTCGGCACCGCGCCTGTCGATTCTCGTCACCAGCCGTGAGCCGCTGCTGGCCACCGGCGAAGAACTCTTGCCATTGCCGCCGCTACTGGTGCCACCGACGTCGGCGTTACGTTGTGTCGATGAGGTCATGGGCTATTCGGCCGTGCAGTTGTTCGTCAGCCGTGCCCGCGCCCGCCAGCAAGGTTTTGCCCTGCGCGAGCAGGACCTCAAGGCTGTGCGCGAAATCTGTTGGCGACTCGATGGGCTGCCATTGGCTATCGAGTTGGCGGCGGCGCAGATCGATGCGCTGGCGCTGGTGGGGCTGCAAGCGCAACTGGACAACTGTTTTCAGCTGCTGACCCAGGGGCGGCGCACGGCGGTCCCGCGACACCAGACGCTGAAGGCGGCCCTGGACTGGAGCTATGAGCGGCTAAGCCCGATGGAGCAAACCGTGTTGCAGCGTCTGGCGGTGTTCAAAGCGGCGTTCACCCTCGACGCGGCGATCGCCGTGATCAGTTGCGCGACGCTGCCGCCGTCCAGCCTGAGCAGCGTGATGCAAAGCCTGGCGCTCAAATCGCTGCTGGCACTGGAGCAACTGCGCGGCGTGACGCGCTACCGTTTCCTCAATACCACCCGTTGTTATGCCCTGGAAAAACTCGAACAGAGCGGGGCCTTGCGTACCTTCGAAATGCGCTACGCCGGCTACGTCAGTCACACCCACCGGCCATCAAGCCGACTCGTGGCTGGGGAGCTCGCCGAGTAGGCGTTGCGCGGTGGCCAGGTCCGGTGTGGCATGGCCTTCGGTAAACCGCTGGTGGATCGGCGACAGCAGCTCCCGGGCCTGCCGGTCGCGGCCCTGACGCTGCCAAAGCCGCGCCAACGAGGTGGCGCTGCGCAGTTCCCAGGCCAGGGCGCCTTGGACTCTTGCCACGTTGAGCGCCTTGCTCAGCAAGGTCTCGGCGGCACAGTCCTGCACCGGGCAATCAGCGGCCAGCAGCACATCGGCCCTGGCCCGCAGAATCTCCGCGGTGCTCCAGCCCGCCGCACCGGTTTGCGCGCGTTGCAGCAAGTCGTCATCAATCAGGCGGCTGTCGAGGGTGATCATGAGTTCCTTGATCAGGCCCACAGCGGGACGCGGCGACGCATCGGCCTGGGCAGTGTCGATAACCTGCGCATAATGTCGAGCCCAGGTATGGAACAGCAGCACCGAGTGTTTCTGCGCCTGTTCCAGCAGCAGGTGCAAGAGTTCGCGAGCGGTTCGGGCGTCGCCGTTGTAATGGGCGATCAGGCAGCCCGCCAGGGCCAGGGTGTAACAGATGGACGTGCCATGGTTGATCTGCAGTGCGATGTCCAGTGCCTGCCGGGCCGTACGCCAGGCTTGCTCCGGTTGGCCCTGGATCCAGAGGATACGGGCGAGGATGGTCAGCGCGGCGACGCTCTGGTCGTATTGCACGCCAAATCCATGGGTGAAGCGATTGAGATGGCCACTGTGGGCCATGCGCTGGATCACCTCTTCGGCGTTCATCCGGGCCCGCTGCTGATCGCCGGCAAAGTGCAGGGCCAGGACCCGCAGGCGGTGGGTGCTCAGGGACAGCATCGGGTCACCATGCAACCCCAGGCGATCGAATTGCTCGCTCTGTTCCAGGGCCATTTGATAGTGGCCGCAACTGAGGTTGACCGCCAGGTGCCCGGAGATGGCGCGCAGTTGTCCGGCTACGTCTTTGCAGTGTTCGGCCAAAGCCCGGGCGCTGACGAAGGCCTCGACGGTTTCGGCGGTGCCGCCCTGGGCGTGGTAACAGGTGCTGCCCAAGGCCAGTTTCAGCAGCATTTGCAGCCGTGGGCAGACTTCGGGCGCGGCATCGAGCAGGGCCAGGGCCTTGCGCACATAACCGCCGTACTCGTTGAGCAGCGACAGTTCCTGCCACAGCGGCGTGGACGTCGCGGTCAGGCGGATCGCCAGCGCCTGCGGCCCTGATGCAGACAGGCCCCAGTCGAGCGCTGCGCGGATGTCCTCCAGGCTGCGGGCATAACGCTCGATCCACAGACCGGTGGGGATCTGTTCCCAGTCCTCCTGTGCCTGTTGCATCAGGGCCAGGCACCGTTCGGCGTGGCGTTTGCGGGTGTCGGGCAGTTCAGTGCTTTGTTCGAGTTTTTCCAGGGCATAACGGCGGGTGGTGTCGAGTAGGCGGTAGAACACTTCTTCGTCACCGACGTCCACGATCAGCAGCGACTTGGCCACCAGTTGCATGATCGAGCCGAACACCTCGCGCGGTTCGATGTGTTCGCCCACGATCACCGCCGCTGCCGATTCCAGGGTAAAACCACTGCGCAAGATGCCCAGTCGCCGCAGGCAGGTCTGTTCGCAAGCAGTGAGCAGGTTGAAGCTCCAGTCCAGCGTCGTGCGCAGGGTTTGATGCCGGCCCTGGGTCGTCTGGCCGCTGTGGGCGAGCAGGCGAAAACTTTCCTGCAACTGCGCCAGCAAACCGCTGAGGCCAAGGTTGGCGACTTGCGCGGCCGCGAGTTCCAGGGCCAGCGGAATGCCGTCCAGGCGCTGGCAGATCTCGATGACCAGCGGCAATTCGGCTTCGCTCAGCTCAAAGCTGTCCTGGTTGGCCATGGCCCGCTCGATAAACAGCTGCACGGCGGAAAAACCCAGGGCCTGGGTGCGGTCCTGCACGGTGATGGGTGGGGGGCATTCCAGCGGCTCCAGGCGCTGGACGAATTCGCCTTCGGCGCGCAGGCTCTCGCGGCTGGTGGCGAGGATGTGCACCTGCGGCGCGCCACCCAGCAGGCTTTCACAGAGCAGTGCCACGCGGTCGATCAGGTGTTCGCAGTTGTCGATGACCAGCAGCATATGCCGCTCGCGCAGGAACGTGGCAAGTGTGCTCAGCGGTTCGCTGTCGTGCAGGGACAACCCCAGCAATGTCGCCAGGTGGCCGGTGATCAACGAGGCGTCGTTGATCGGCGTCAGGTCCAGCAGGCGGATGCCGTCGCGGTAGTGGCCGATCAGTTGCTCGGCGACGCGCAGGGCGACGCTGGTCTTGCCGATGCCGCCGGGGCCGACCAGGGTGATGAAGCGCTGGAGCGGCAGTTGCGCCACCAGCCTGTCGACCAGCACCTGGCGGCCGATCAGGCGGGCGCGGCGCAGGGGCAGGTTATGGCCGCTGGATTCAACCAGGCCATTTTGCGGACGGTGTTCGATGGGCGCAAGCGACCACGGCGCGACAAAGCTGTAGCCGCGCTGGGCCACGGTGACGATGTAGCGCTGGCCAGCCTGGCCGTCGCCGAGGGCTTTGCGCAGGGCGGCCATGTGCACCCGCAGGTTGATCTCTTCCACCACGCTGTCGGGCCAGACTTCAGCGATCAGCTGTTGCTTGCTGACCACCTTGCCGGCGTGTTCCAGCAGGATCAACAGGATGTCCATGGCGCGTCGGCCCAGGCGCAGGGGCCGGTCGGATTCCAGCACCAGACGTTGTCCGGGGTAGATCCGGTAGGGGCCGAAATGCACAGCCTGTTCGAGGGCGAGGGTCAACGGGTTGCTCCTGTGTGAATGCGTCTGGAACGCACTTCTGGAGCATATTCCTCATATTTTTTCCGGCGCGCAATGCGTCGTTTATCACAGCGGTTGAACTCGGCGCTCGATGATCCGGGTGCTGCCCGCAGGCAGGTGATGTGGGGAGGGCGCGTACGGCCCGGCAACGCCACGCAAACGGATTGATGCCCTCGCTGCGGGTGAACATGTGGCAGAAGTGAGCCTGGTCGCAGAAGCCGCATTCGAGGCTGATTTGCGTGAGACTCAGGTCGGTGTGCTGGATCAGCTGCTTGGCCCGGGCGATACGTTGCTGGCGAATCCATTCCTGTGGCGAACAGCCGGTGCTGCACTTGAACGCGCGGGAGAAATGACTGCGCGACAGCGAACAAGCCTGGGCCAGTTCGGTCACTTGCAGGGATTCGCCGAGGCGATCGAGGATCAGTTGTTTCACCAACTGTTCGCGCTGCGGACTGAGGCCGCTGGCGCTTTTTTCCTGGGGCTGCGCGACTGTCGCGCGAGCGGCGCTTTGCTGGAACTGAGCCATGGCGAATGTCCGAATGGGTAGGATTCATTCTTGAACCCCAAGGCTCTGGCGCGCGAGTTAAACGTTGTTAATTCCTCATGCAGGGTGGGCAGTCCTGGGTAAAGTCAGACACAATCGCCACCTCGCGCCTGGCTCAACACACAAGGGAACCGTGCCTATGAACCGTAACGATCTGCGTCGCGTCGACATGAACCTGCTGGTGATTTTCGAAGCGCTGATGTTCGAGAAGAACCTGACCCGCGTGGCGGAAAAACTGTTCATGGGCCAACCGGCCGTGAGTGCGGCGCTGGGGCGGTTACGCGATCTGTTCGACGACCCTTTGCTGTTGCGCAACGGTAGAAGCATGGAGCCGACGGCACGGGCGCTGGCGATTCTCAAGGAACTACAACCGGCCATGGACACCATTTCCGGCGCGGTCAGTCGCGCCAAGGAATTTGATCCGGCGACCAGTTGCGACGTCTTCCGCATTGGCCTGTCGGACGATGCCGAGTTCGGTCTGTTTCCGCCTCTGCTGAGCAAGCTGCAGGAAGAGGCACCGGGCATTGTCGTGGTGGTGCGCCGGGCCAATTACCTGCTGATGCCGGCGTTGCTGGCGTCGGGGGAAATCTCCGTGGGCGTCAGCTACACCACCGACCTGCCGGCCAATGCCAAGCGCAAGAAGCTGCGGGATATTCCCTGCAAAGTGCTGCGCGGTGACAAGCGACCGGGGACGCTGACCCTGGATGAGTATTGCGCGCGTCCCCATGCGATGGTGTCGTTTTCCGGGGACCTGAGCGGCAATATCGACCTGGACCTGGCGAAGGTTGGTCGCACCCGTCGGGTGGTGCTGGGCGTTCCGCAGTTCAGCGGCTTGCGCGCGTTGCTCGCCGGCACCGAGATGATTGCGACGGTGCCGGATTATGCGGCGTGTGCGCTGGTGGAGGGGTGTGGCTTGCGTGCCGAGGATCCGCCGTTCGAGATTGCGGCGGCGCAGTTGTCGATGGCCTGGAGCGGGGTGCATGACAATGATCCGGCGGAGCGCTGGTTGCGGTCGCGGATCAGTCAGTTCATGTCGGAGCCGCTGTCGATCCCGGCGTGACCGCGGCGGCCTGCCGGCCAACCTGTATTTTTGCGGATGTACCCAACCCCTGTAGGAGCTGGCTTGCCAGCGAAGGCGGCTACGAGGCCAACCTATCTCCTACAGATGTACTCGGACCACTGTGGGAGAGAGCTTGCTCGCGATTGCGGTGGGTCAGTCAGCAACATTGTTGAATGTAAAACCGTCTTCGCTGGCAAGCCAGCTCCTACAGGGGGCTCGGGGTCCCTCGCAATAAGAGCACGTACATTCAATTTTTTCCTTTCTCGCCCCGGCATTATTCAATTCAATATTGTCTCGCCGGAGCCCTCCGCCATGCCTGATTCCAACGTGCTCGACTCGCCTTTCGAGGAGGTCGTGACCCTGGTCATCAAACACCGGGTCAGGGCCGGTTATGAAGTGCCCTACGAGGCCTGGCTGCGCAACATCGTCAGTGTCGCCGGACAGCAGGAGGGGCACCTGGGCGTGGATGTGATGCGCGGCAAGAACGCGGGCCTCGATATGTACACCTGCGTCCTGCGCTTTTGCTCCACCTCGGCGATGCAGCGCTGGCTCGATTCGCCCCAACGCCAGGCGCTGGTCAACGAAGCCACGCCGATGCTGGCCGACGGCGACCAGACCGAGGTCAACCCGGTCAACGAATTCTGGTTCGCCCCCCAGGTCGAGTCGGGCTCGCCACCGCCGCGCTGGAAGCAGGCCGTGGTGACGCTGCTGGTGATCCTGCCGCACACCTTGCTGGTGCCGCTGCTCTGGGGGCCGTTGTTGCGGCTCAACGCCGTGCTCTCCAACTACGTGGTCGCGACCTTCCTGATCACCCTGACCATCGTGCTGTCGGTGGTGTACCTGTTCATGCCGATGGCGACGCGCCTGTTCGCGCCCTGGCTGTCTTCTTCCACTGCGCCCAAGGAAACGCGATGAACGCCGATCTGATTCTGTTCAATGGCCAATTTCATACCGTCGACCGTGAAAACCCACGCGCCACTGCGGTCGCCATCAGCGAGGGCCGCTTCGTCGCGGTCGGCAGCGATGCCGAGGCCATGGCCTTGCGCGGTTCTGGCACGCAGGTGATCGACCTCAAGGGCCGTTGCGTGATCCCCGGCCTCAACGACTCGCACTTGCACCTGATCCGTGGCGGTCTGAACTACAACCTCGAACTGCGCTGGGAAGGCGTGCCGTCACTGGCCGATGCGCTGCGCATGCTCAAGGATCAGGCCGACCGCACACCCACGCCGCAATGGGTGCGGGTGGTCGGTGGCTGGAACGAATTCCAGTTCGCCGAAAAGCGCATGCCGACCCTCGAAGAGTTGAACCAGGCCGCGCCCGATACCCCGGTGTTCGTCCTGCATCTGTATGACCGCGCCTTGCTCAACCGCGCCGCGTTGCGGGTCGCCGGTTACACCCGCAATACGCCGAACCCGCCGGGTGGCGAGATCGTGCGGGACTCGAACGGTGAACCCACCGGCATGCTGGTGGCGCGGCCCAACGCGATGATTCTGTACTCGACGCTGGCCAAGGGGCCGAAGTTGCCGCTGGAGTACCAGGTCAACTCGACGCGCCAGTTCATGCGCGAACTCAATCGCCTCGGCCTGACCAGTGCCATCGACGCTGGCGGCGGTTTCCAGAATTACCCGGACGACTATCAGGTGATCGAGCAGTTGGCCAGGGACCAGCAACTGACCGTGCGCATCGCCTACAACCTGTTCACCCAGAAACCCAAGGAAGAACTGACCGATTTCAAGAACTGGACCAGCAGCGTGACCCTGCACCAGGGCGACGACTACCTGCGGCACAACGGCGCCGGGGAGATGCTGGTGTTCTCCGCGGCGGATTTCGAGGACTTCCTCGAACCGCGCCCGGACCTGCCGCAAACCATGGAAGACGAACTGGAACCGGTGGTGCGCCATCTGGTCGAGCAGCGCTGGCCGTTCCGTTTGCACGCCACCTACGACGAATCCATCAGCCGCATGCTCGACGTGTTCGAGAAGGTCAATCGCGACATCCCGTTCAACGGCTTGCCGTGGTTTTTCGACCACGCCGAAACCATCACCCCCCGCAACATCGAGCGGGTGAGGGCGCTGGGTGGCGGCATCGCCATCCAGGATCGCATGGCGTTCCAGGGCGAATACTTCGTCGAGCGCTACGGCGCCAAGGCAGCGGAGGCGACGCCACCGATCAAGCGCATGCTGGCCGAAGGTGTACCGGTCGGCGCCGGCACCGATGCCACGCGGGTGTCCAGCTACAACCCATGGACCTCGTTGTACTGGATGGTCAGCGGCCGCACCGTCGGTGGCCTGGCATTGCACGCCGAGGGCCTGTCGCGCCAGACCGCCCTGGAACTGTTCACCCACGGCAGCGCCTGGTTCTCCTCCGAGCAGGGCAAGAAAGGCCAGATCAAGGTCGGGCAACTGGCGGACGTGGCAGCCTTGAGCGCGGACTATTTCAGCGTCGAGGACGAAGCGATCAAATGGATCGAGTCGGTGCTGACCGTGGTCGGCGGCAAGGTGGTGTATGCCGCCGATGATTTCGAAAAACTTGGGCCCGCCAGCGTGCCGGTGCTGCCGGACTGGTCGCCGGTGGTGAAGGTACCGGGCCACTGGCGGCCGAATTCGCCGTTGCAGGCGCAGGTTCACCAGTGCAGCGGACCCTGCGCGGTGCACTCCCACAGCCATGAGCGGGCGCGTCTGTCGAATGCGCCGGTGAGTGATTTCGCCGGGTTCTGGGGTGCCTTCGGCTGCTCGTGTTTTGCTTTCTAATCAACTTAAGCGACAACCATCCACCAAGGAGTTTTTCATGAGCAACGTTCCGTACAAACGCCTGAACAAAGACGATGCAGTGGTGCTGCTGGTCGATCACCAGACTGGCCTGATCTCGCTGGTCCAGGACTTCTCGCCCAACGAGTTCAAGAACAACGTGCTGGCCCTGGGCGACATCGCCAAGTTCTTCGAACTGCCGACCATCCTCACCACCAGTTTCGACAGCGGCCCCAACGGTCCGATCGTGCCGGAGCTCAAGGCGCAGTTCCCGGATGCGCCGTTCATTGCGCGCCCTGGCCAGATCAACGCCTGGGACAACGAAGACTTCGTCAGGGCGGTGAAGGCCACCGGTCGCAAGCAACTGATCATCGCCGGCGTGGTCACCGACGTCTGCGTGGCGTTCCCGACCCTGTCGGCCCTGGCCGAAGGTTTTGAAGTGTTCGTGGTGACGGACGCTTCCGGCACCTTCAACACCACCGTCCAACAAGCAGCCTGGGCCCGCATGTCGGCCGCCGGTGCACAGCTGTTGAACTGGTTCTCCGTGGCGTGCGAGCTGCAAGGCGACTGGCGCAACGACATGGAAGGCCTGGCCAACCTGCTGTCGGAACGCATTCCGAACTACCGTAACCTGATCAACAGCTACACGACCTTTACTTCGAAGTAAGTCGACAGGCTGAAAAGATCGCAGCCTTCGGCAGCTCCTACAGGGGAACGCGTACAACTGTAGGAGCTGCCGGAGGCTGCGATCTTTTGCTTTGTAAACGTTGTAAAGTGTCGGACTGTCAATCAAGGCGCGACAATGAACCCGTTCGAAGATATGCGTATTTTTTGCCAGGTGATGGATTCCGGCAGCTTTACGGCCGCCGCCGATCAGTTGGGATTGTCCAAGCAGTTTGTCAGCCGGCGCCTGATGCAGCTCGAAGCGCGTCTGGGTGTGCGGCTGCTCAATCGCTCGACAAGGCGGCTGGATGTCACGCCCCTGGGGCAAAGTTACTACGAATCGGCCTTGCGCCTGCTGGGCGAAGTCGAGCAGGTGGAGCAGGGCATCGCCGGGCAGACCACCGAGCCGCGCGGCACCATTCGCGTGAGTGCCCCGCTGTCGTTTGCGCTGGCGCATCTGGGGTGCCTGCTGCCGCAGTTTCTGCAGCGTTATCGTGACGTCACGGTGGAGGTGGACCTGAGCGATCGCCCGGTGGATTTGCTCGGCGAGGGCTACGACCTGGCACTGCGCATCGGCACGCTGGAAGACTCGACGTTGATCGCGCGGCGCATCGCTTCCATCCAGCGCGTCTACTGCGCGAGCCCGGCTTACCTGGCTGAGCGCGGTACGCCGGTCAAACCCGAAGACCTGCACCAGCATGACTGCCTGCCTTACGGTCATGGGCGTCAGGTGCAATGGCGCTTCGAAGGGCAGGGCAAGCCGCTGATGGTCAACGTCACCGGGCGGATGCGGGTCAACAATGGCGAGCTGCTCAAGGACGCGGCGATTGCCGGGATGGGGATTACCTACCTGCCGACGTTTATCGTCGGGGCGGCGTTGAAGGATGGGCGATTGGTGGCGGTGCTGGATGAATTTTGTCCCGAGCCGCTGACGCTGTCGGCGGTGTATCCGCAGCATCGCCAGGCGTCGCGACCGGTGCAGGTGCTGATCGAGTTTTTACGCGAGCGCCTGGATCAGACGCAGGGTGTATTGTAGATCTACGGTTCACACAATCCACTGTGGGAGCCAGCCTGCTGGCGATGGCGTCAGGACATTCGACATTGATGTCGTCTGACCCACCGCCATCGCCAGCAGGCTGGCTCCCACAGGGTTTAGACCAGGTCAGTTGACGCGTTTGTCGTCGCCGGGTTCGCCAGCAGCATGCAGGCCGCGATCGTCACCGACTTCGCCAGCACGGTGAACGCCGTGGTCGTCGCCGACCTCGCCGGAGCGGTGAACACCATTGTCGTCATGCCCGGCCTGATGTACGCCATGATCGTCGCCCGGTTCAGAGTGGGTGCTGCTACGTCCGGAGTTAGAGGCGGTATTGCCGGCGTGTCCCGAAGCATGGTCGCTGCCGCCATGACCGCTGCCGGCGCTATTGCCGCCGTGACCTCCGCCATTGCCACCGCCGCTGCCACCACTGCCTCCGCCGTGGCCACCACCATTACCGCCGCCACCGCCACCGCCACCGCCACCGCCACCGCTGCCACCACCGTGACCGCCGCCACCACTGCCGCCGCCACCACCGTGACCGCCGCCACCGCCACCACTGCCGCCACCACCACCGTGGCCACCGCCACCACCACCCCCACCACTTCCGCCTTCTTTCGCCTGGGCACTCGATACCCCGGACAGGCTGTCCGGAATCAGGACGGTAGACGCCGATAAGACCGCGCCAATCGCTACCGCCAGTAATAGCTTGTTGATGTGCATGTCGTTCTCCGTCTTTTAATTCAAGTTAGAACGTTGATGAACATTGCAACGTGCTGCCATATTCAGTGGGTAAACACGCCTGGGTCCGGCTTTATTCGTTGTCACGGGGAAAAAGACTGAGATTTCCCGGGCAGGCCCGTCCCAGAGGCGTCAGTGAATGCTTGAGGCCAGCTCGAAAATCGGGATGTACATCAAAATCACGATCACCCCGATCAGCAGGCCGATGAAAGTCATGAGCAAGGGTTCGAACAAACGCACGAACCATTCGATCCAGCGGCTGATTTCTTCGTCGTAGAAGTCCGCACTACGCTCCATCATCTGCCCGAGGTTGCCGGACTGTTCGCCAGCGCGCAGCAGGCGCAGGGACACCGGGGTCACCAGGTGATTGAGTTCCAGCGCCGTCGACAGCGATTGCCCCTCGCGCACCCTTTCGCAGGCCTGGTCCAGGCGCAGGCGGGAGGCCGGGGTGAGCAGGTTGCGGACCATGCCCATGGCGGTGACGAGGGGGATGCCGCCTTGCAGCAGGATGCCCAGCGAACGGTAGAACCGCGCCAGTTCGTACATGAAGATGCGTTGATGCACCGCCGGCAGTTTCTCGATCAAGCGGTCCAGGCCCCGACGAAAGGCCGGCTGGCGCTGGAGGAAGGCGAGGGCGATGACGATCGTCGCCAGTGCGCCAAAGAATTCGCCCTGGTGAGCGTGCAGGAACATGCCGCTGCTCATGAGGATCTGCGACAGCCACGGCAGGTTCGAGCCCAGCCCTTCGAACACCAGGCTGAAGCGCGGCACCACATACCCCATCAGGAACAACACCACGCCACCGCCCACCACCAGCAACAGCATGGGGTAGATCGAGGCGCTGACGATCTTCTGGCGAACCTCGTCCATGCGCTGGCGATAGCTGACGTAGCGGCCCAAGGCTTCGCCCACGGCGCCGGTCTTCTCGCTGGACTGGACCAATGCGACGTAGAGCGGCGGGAACACCGCCGACAGTTGGCCCAACGCCTGGGAAAACGATTTGCCTTCGTAAAGCAGGCGCACCAGTTCGCTCAAGGTCTTGCGGGCCTGTGGCGCGTTCTCTTTTTCCGCCAGGCTTTCCAGCGCATCGATCAACGGCAGGCCGGCATTGAGCAGGGTGGTCAGTTCCTGGCTGAACAACACCAGGTTGAAGGTCTCACGCTGCCTGGGGCGCAGCGCCCGCCAGTGACGTTCGGCGTGCAGGCTGACCACCCGCAGGCCCTGGTCCTCGGCGATGCGCCGGGCTTCGCTGTCACCTGGCGCCTCGACAGTCATTGAAACCACACCGGCCTTGCCGACCGCTTTGAGGTGAAAACGCATGGTCGCCATTCCCCTCATTGCCAACTGGTGACTTCGGCGTTTTCGCCTTCGCCGCCGGGTTGGCCGTCCTTGCCCATGGACAGCAGGTCGTACTCGCCGTTTTCGCCAGGGTAGCGGTAGTTGTAGTTACGGCCCCACGGATCCTGCGGCAGTTTTTTCTGCAGGTACGGACCGGTCCAATGAGTTTCGTCACTGGGGGCGGTGACCAGTGCCTGCAGCCCCTGTTCGGTCGACGGGTAATGGCCGACCTCCAGGCGGTACAGGTCCAGGGCCTTGCCCAGGCCTTCTATTTGCGCCTTGGCCACCTTCACTTCGGAACGGCCCAGTTGCGCGAAATATTTCGGCGCGACGATGCCGGCCAACAGCCCCAGCACCACCAGCACCACCAACAGTTCAAGCAATGTGAACCCGCGCTCGGCTCGAGGGGGAAAAGCACGCGGGGCGAAACGCAGACGCTGTTTCATGTTGACCTCACACAGTCGGCAGAAGGGTCGCGTCAACGGCTTATGCAATTGCCATGCAAAGCCCCGCTCAAGCTTCGGACATCCTCGTGCAGCCCCCGTATTCCGGCCACTCGCGCTTTCGGCACAGTGCTTGCGTATGGCTGATACGCGACTGGCCATTGGGGCATTACCCCCATTTTTCGGGGCCGGTCAGGGGAGGTAGAACCATGAAAACTCTCACCACAGGATTGCTTGGCATGATGCTGCTGGCCGGTGCTGTCCAGGCCGATGTGTTTGTTTCCAGAGACGCCAAGGGCGACTTCGTTTTGTCCAACGTCCATCGCCCCGGCCGCCACTACGAACGGGTGGTGCAAGAGGTCGAAGTGGCGGCGGTCAGCCTCGATCAGCAGCCGCAAATGATCGCTTCGCGCCCCTATGCCGAGCTGGTCTCCAAGGCCGCCACGGACAACGAGTTGCCGGCCGCGCTGCTGCACGCGGTGATCCAGACCGAATCGAGCTACAACGCCCGCGCCGTATCGCCCAGGGGCGCGGGCGGGTTGATGCAGTTGATGCCCGACACCGCCCGCGAGCTGGGGGTGAAAAACGTCTACGACCCCAAGGCCAACATCCAGGGCGGAGCCCGATATCTCAAGCGCCTGATGACGATGTTCGACAACGACATCGCCCTCGCCGTGGCCGCCTACAACGCCGGGCCGCAAGCGGTGCTCAGCCGTGGCGGGGTGATCCCGCCGTTCGCCGAAACCCAGCGTTATGTGCCCAGTGTGCTGCGCCAATACCGGCGCCTGCAGGGGCTGGCGGCGGATGCCCCGCTATGACGAACAGCTTGGGGCGAGTTTCCCCAACATTGGGGCATGGTGGCCCCGACGCAAAAGTGGGGAATGGGTGGGGAATATCCCCCGATGAATTAAATGGGGACTGTAACTGTTTGAAATAACGATAAATTTTTTATGGCATGCAGATTGCTCAAAGGGTTTTGTCGAGAATTATTCCCTGTGAGCACCCACAGCGAGGCCCGTGATCATGACCGGCACATTCCACGCTCCATCCGTCCTTCCCTGGCTGCTGTTGGCCGCATCGATGCTCGGCATCGAAGTCGCCGAAGCGGCAGCGCGATGTGAGCGCAACCTGGTGGCCAACGTCGTGGCGCTGGACCAGCCGCTGATGTTCAACCGCCTCGGTGCGCAGAACGTCAACGGCATGATGTTCGCCCTGCGTCGCGATGTGGTCGATGACCATGACGTCTCACTGGCCCAGGGTGGTGCGGCGGTGCCGGGCAAGGTTTCGCTGCGTCCCGACAAGCGTCCACGTCCGCTGGTGCTGCGGGTGGCCGCCGGTGACTGCCTGACCATCAACCTGCAGAACCTGCTGGCTTATCAGGCCAACCCCGGTTCCCACGACGGTGGCGAGGAAGAGGAGGGCGAGGAAGAAGAAGGCATCGAAGTGGGCGGTAACGAAAACTTCAAGGTCGACGAGCAAGTGGCCGACCGGCATGTCGGTTTCCAGGTCAACGGCATGCAAGCGGTCAACAGCATCGACGACATCGCTTCGTTCACCGGGCGCAATGCCAATAGCCTGATCGCTCCGGGCGCCAGCCGCTCATACACCCTGTATGCCGAGCGCGAAGGGGTGTTCGCCGCCAGCAGCCGTGGCGCAACTTTCGGTGGTGAAGGTGCGGCCGGCAACGTCGCCAACGGTCTGTTCGGCCAGGTCGTGGTGGTGCCCAAGGGCGGTCGCACCTACCGCAACACGGTGACCGAAGAAGAAATGCGCCTGGCGACCACAGGGCGCACCCCGGCCGGTCAGCCGATCGTCGACTACCAGGCCCGCTACCCGCAACGCGAGCCGTGGGTCCGTGAAGGCAAGGCCGGCACGCCGATCATCAACATGGTCGACGGCAATGAGATCATTTCCAGCGAGAGCGACGCGATCGTCATGGGCAGCAATGCCGACGGCAGTTTCCCGCCCTCCACCTATCCATTGGAATCGGTGGGCAAACGCAACCCGGCGCTTCCCAATCGGCTGGAACCGTTCCGCGACTTCGCCTCGCAGTTCCAGGATGAAACCGCAGCGACCCAGGCGTTTCCGGCCTACTGGGCCGACCCGGTGATGGCCCACGTGCTGGAGCCGACCCGCGACTCCTTCATGATCAACTATGGCTCCGGCGGCATGGGCGCCGAAGTGGTCGCCAACCGTCTCGGCGTCGGTCCGATGCACGATTGCCTGTCCTGCGCCTACGAAGAATTCTTCCTCAGCTCCCACACTGTCGGCGACGTGGCGATGCTGGTGGACGTGCCGGCCAACGCCGGCCTGGAAGGCATCACCCCCGGCCAGACACCGAACGCCGATCAGGTGGGCGTCAAGGCGACAATGGCGCTGTACCCGTCCGAGCCGTCCAACGTCAACCACAGCTACATCGGTGACTTCGTCAAATTCCGCAACACCCACAACGGCCATGAGCAGCACATTTTCCACCTGCACGGGCATCAGTGGCTGTTCAACCCCAACGATGACAACTCGGACTACGTGGACGCCCAGGGCATCGGTGCGGGCGCCGGATACACCTATGAAATCGCCAACGGCGGTTCGGGCAACCGCAACCGGGTCGCCGGCGATGCGATCTATCACTGCCACTTCTACCCGCACTTCGCCCAGGGCATGTGGGCCATGTGGCGGGTGCACGACGTGTTCGAAGAAGGCACCAAGCTCGAAGTCTCGCAACAAGGCAACGACGGTTACCACAGCGAGCCTTATGCCCTGCGCAGCGGTAAACCCGCGGCGGGCGCACGGGCCTTGCCCGATGGTGAAATCGTCGCTGGCACACCCATCCCTGCGGTAGTGCCGCTGCCCGGCAAAGCCATGGCACCGATGCCAGGCAAAGTCGCCGTGGTACCGAAAATCGGCGAGGGCCTGTTGGCCGCCAACGACGATGACGATGAAGAAGAGGGCGACGATGACGGCGAGCACCATGGCGGCAGCGGCGGCGCCCAGGCCATCGGTTCCCTGGCCCTGGTCGATCGCAGCGAAGCCAACCGCAACGCCGACGGCACCCTGAAAAACCCTGGTTATCCATTCTGGATTGGCGGCATGGAAAGCTCGGTCGGCCAACGCCCACCGACTCCGCCGCTGGACATGCTCGACGCTGCCACGGCGCAGGCCTTGAAAGCCACGGGCAAAGCCTTGTGGGCCAACCTTGACCCGGCTCAGTCCGGTGGCTGGGACGGTGGCCTGGGCCGCCATGTGCTGGATGGCATGTCTGCCGGTGGCGAGGCCGAGACCATTACCACCTCGCTGGATTTCTCCAAGACGGTCACGCGCGCCAAGCCGATCTACCTGCCGGAAGAGGGCACCGAAGTCGAGCAAGCGGCAATGGCCTTCCACGCCAAGAAAGACCATCCAAGTTTCGCCCTGCTGCCGGGCAACCAGATCGTCGCACGGCCTTTCCGCACCAACGGCGCCTTGCCGATGGCCGGTGCGCCATTCTATGAACCGTGCATGGACGACCGGCAGAAACGCCTGAGCAGCAGCGCCGGCATCGGTGAATTCAACAGTGGTGAGCGGCTCGACGGCATGTCCTTCATTGGCTCCTCGAGTTTCACCGCCGACCGTCCGCGCATCTACAAGGCGGCCAACATCCAGTTCGACGCGGTGTACAACAAGGTCGGCTACCACTTCCCGCAAGCGCGCATCCTCGCGCTCTGGGAAGACGCCTGGCCGGTGATCACCAAGCAGCGTCCGCCAGAACCTCTGGTGATGCGCATGAACACCTTCGACTGCGTGCAATACCAGCAAACCAACCTGGTGCCGGCCACCTATGAGATGGACGACTATCAGGTGCGCACGCCGACCGACGTGATCGGCCAGCACATTCACCTGCCGAAGTGGGACCTGGTGTCTGCCGATGGTTCGTCCAACGGCTGGAACTACGAAGACGGCGTACTTTCCCCAGGTGCGGTGCAAGAACGCATCCACGCCATCCGCGAGTTCAACCAGTGCGAAGGCACTGATCCACGCGACGGCACACCTGCCTGTCCGAAAGCCAAGAACCACCCGTACTTCGGTCAATATGGCCGGGCTGACTGGGTCGGCGCGCGTACCGCGATGCAGCGCTGGTTCGTCGATCCGGTGGTGAACGCCAAAGGCGTCGACCGTGGCCTGGGCACCATCTTCACCCACGACCACCTCGGCCCATCGACTCACCAACAGATTGGCCTGTACGCCACCGTACTGGCAGAACCGGCCGGTTCCACCTGGTTCCACGCCGAGACCGGCGAGCCGTTGTACAGCGGCGCGCGTCAGGATGGCGGACCGACTTCGTGGCAAGCGGTGATTAATACCGGTGACATCGACGGCGATGGCAAGAACGACAGCTTCCGTGAGTTCTTCCTCGAGTACAGCGACTTCCAGCACGCGTATGAAGCCGGTGTGTACGTCGGCGCAGGCCCGGACGGCAAGCCGAATGCACAAGCCTTCCCGGCTACGGCGGACAGCTTCCGCTACGCCATCAACCCGCCTGTGCGTAACAACGCCAGTACCTTGCTGGACGGCATTGTCGAAATGCAGGGCGGCATGCTGCCCGGCTGCCCGAGCCGGCCATGCCCTCAAGCCATTTCGGTGGATGACCCGGGCATGTTCGTGGTCAATTACCGCAACGAACCGCTGGCCCTGCGGGTGTACGACCCGAACAAGGTCGGCCCGGACGGCAAGCGCGGCATGCAGGCCGATGGCCTGGGCGGCGACCTGGCGTACGCCATGCAAAGCCGTACCGACCGTGCGATCCCGGCGATGAACCTGGCGCCGAACCTGATCACCGCGGCCACCGGCCCAACCGGCGGCACCACGCTGTTCCCGCCGCACATCAACAAGGGCGGCGCCGAGCCTGGCGATCCGTTCACCCCGATGCTGCGGACCTACACCGGCGACAACGTGCGGCTGCGGGTGCATGCCGGTGGTCACGAGGAGGAGCACAACGTCACCCTGCACGGCGTGAAGTGGCTGCAAAGCGGTTCCGGTTTCGGCAACAGCTCCAACTCCGGCTGGCGCGCGTCGCAGATGATCGGCATCTCCGAGCAGATGGGCTTCATTGCACCGGTGTCGATGCTGTCCAGCTCAGCGGCCACCACCGGTGACTACCTGTACTCGATGGATGCTTCGATCGAAGGCTACTGGAGCGGCATCTGGGGCGTGATGCGCAACTACACGGCGCAACGCAGCGATCTGTTCGCGCTGCCCAACAACGCCAAGCCTACCGGCATGCGCAACACCGTGGCGTTCGACGGCATCTGCCCACGGTACGGCGCCAACCCGAACGGTATCGGCACTAGGCCGACCCCACAACGCAACTATGAAGTGGTGGCGGCATTGGCCAACGACATCCTCCGCAACCCGCTGGGCCTGACCATCGGTGATCCGGCGGGTCTCGGCCAGCATGTCGGCGGGCCGTTGAATCCGGCCGGCGGCACCCTGGTGTTCAACTCGCGGACCGTGAGCATTCCGCAGGTCACTGTGTTCGACCCTGAAGACGGTGAAACCATCACCATCGGCGGGCAAAGCGGGCCGCTGCATGACCCGACCGCGATCCTGTATGTGCGCAAGGCCGACCTCGACCCTGCCACCGGCAAGCTCAAACCCGGTGTGCCAGTCGAACCCCTGGTGCTGCGCGCAGCGGCCGGTGACTGCATCAATGTCACCCTGGAAAACCGTCTGCCGAGCGTGATGCCGGACCTGGCCCAGACCGCGGTGATGCAAGGCATGGTCAAGCGTGATCGCAACAGTGGCACCGGTTCGACCACCTTCAGCAACAACCTGATGCGGCCGTCGAGCCACGTGGGTCTGCACGCGCAATTGCTGGCGTACGACATCACCAAATCCGACGGCACCAACGTCGGCGCCAACCCGACCCAGACCGTGCCGCCGCGTGTCGGCAGCAGCGGAGCCTACCCGACCCGTACCTACCAGTACTACGCCGGGCACCTGGAGCGTGAAGGCAAACCGATCACTCAGTTGGGACGTAATGTCGACAACATCAACGCCACGGCGATCGAGTTCGGCGGGTTGAATTTCACTCCGGCGGACGTGATCAAGCAGTCGCAAAAAGGCCTGGCCGCTGCGGCGAGCATCCTGCCGGTGGGCGCCACCTGGGTTGACGACACGCGCAAAGTGAATGCCACGGTCACCGCACCAGGGCAAACCAGCTACCGCGACTTTGCGATGGTCTGGCAGAAGGCCTTGAACATTCGCTGGGCCAATGGTCGGCCGGTGGAAGGGATTGCCGCGGAAGGGTTCGGCGTACCGAACGATCCGCAGGACAACTCGAGCATGGCCATCAACTACAGGACCGAACCCATGTGGTACCGCTTCGGCCTGGCCCCGGATGCACCGTTCGGGCGCGCCGATGGCGCGGGCTACGGCGACATGGTGAACGCGCACATGGCCTACAGCAATGCGCTGGTGGGTGGTGATCCGCAAACGCCGGTGCTTTACGCGAGGCCTGGGCAACCATTCCGTACGCACATCCTGATGCCTACCGGCGGCAGTCGCGGCACGACCTTCCAGTTGGACGGGCACGTCTGGTCGACCAACCCGTTCCTGTCGGAGAAGAGCGATACCGGCGGCTATCCAATGGGCACCCCTGGCGTGGGCTCGGTGAAGTTCGGCTACAACCCGATGTCGATGTACATCGGCGCCCGCGAGAGCGTCCTGCCGGCAGCCCACTTCAGTTTCATGCTGCCGAGCGCCGGAGGGGTCAACGCGATACCGGGTGACTACCTGTTCCGCGATTACGCCGCCTACGGCAACACCTCCGGGTTGTGGGGGCTGTTGCGGGTGACCAACGAAGCGGAACCGGCGCCAGCGCCGTAGGGCAGGCAAACGCAACACCTGTAGGAGCTGGCTTGCCAGCGAAGACGGAGTGTCAGACACATCAATGTTGAATGTGCTGACGCCTTCGCTGGCAAGCCAGCTCCTACAGGGGGGCGCGGTGAGGCAGGGATAGATCTGAAGGGGAGAGTGACATGAACAGGACCATCAAAATCGCCAGCGTGGCGCTGATCGTCGGGGTCGCGCTGATCTGGTTCGGGGTGTGGCGCACATCGCCACCGACCCTGCTCAGCGACATTGCGCTACCCGACACCTGGAGCGACCAGACCCTTGAACGCGACGGCGTGTCGGTGGCCCTGGAAGTACGGCCGCTGGCCGAAGGCGGCGTGTTGCGCGAGGGTGAGTTTGCCGACGTGCGTTTCAAGGTCACCGACAAGGCGTCCGGCCAACCGCTGGCGGGCATCGCCCCCGGCGCCTGGATTGACCCGGAAACCGTTGCTGCCGACCAGGCCCAGGGCCGCGAACAGAGCTGCAAGGCCCGGGTCGGGGTGTTCCTCAAGTCGAGTATCGGCGCACGGCCGCTGCTCGATCTCAACAGCTATTTCCTGATGGTGATGAACCGTGATGCCAGCGTCTCGGTGGTCGACCCGTCAGTCTCGGTGGGCGGTATCACCAGCACCCTGACCCGCATCGACATCAAGCAACCGCCGATGGATTGGGTCACCCCCAGGGACAACAAGCGGGTATTCGTGTCGATGCCGACGGCGGGCGAAGTCGCGGTGATCGACAGTGAGCAATTCAAGCTGATCGACTCGGTGGCCGCCGGGAGTAACCCGGTGCGCGTGGCCTTGCAACCGGACGAGCGCCTGCTGTGGGTGGGCAACAATGCTCCGTCGGCCGAGCAATCCGGGGTCACGGTGATCGACACCGCCACGCTCAAGACCCTCAAGCACCTGGCCACCGGCAGCGGCCACCACGAGATCGCCTTCAGCAAGGACAGCCGTTTTGCCTTTGTCACCAACCGCGACGACGGCACCGTCAGCCTCATCGATATCGCCAGCCTGACCATCGCCAAGCAGCTCAAGACCGGTTCGCACCCGCTGTCGGTGGCGTACTCGCCACTGTCCGACGCGGCCTATGTGGCCGATGGCAAGGACGGCACGGTGACCGTGGTCGATGCCGCGAGCCAGTCGGTGCGGCGGGTGATCAAGGTCAAGCAGGGCCTTGGCCCCATGGGCTTCAGCGCCGACGGGCGTTTCGGCATCGTGCTCAATACCCTGGAGAACCAGGCCGCGGTGATCGATGCGGCCAACGATGCGCTGATCCATGAACTGGACGTGTCCGCCGAACCCTACCAGGTGGTGTTCACCAAGGCCTATGCCTACGTGCGCGGCCTGGCCTCGGCCAAGGTGACGATGATCAACCTGGCGTCCCTCGGCGAAGGCCGCAAGCCGATCAGCCAGGGTTTCGAAGCCGGGCCGCAGCCACCACGGCTGGCCGGTGACCTGCCCCTGGCGTCGAGCCTGGCGGTGTCGCGGGACGACAACGCGGTGTTTGTGGTCAACCCGGTGGACAACACCACCTACTTCTATGCCGAAGGCATGAACGCGCCGATGTCCGGCTACCCCAATCGCGGGCAGGTGGCGCGGGCAGCACTGGTCATCGACCGCAGCCTGCGCGAGGTCGAACCGGGGCTGTACAGCTCGCGGATCAAGCTGCCGGCGGCGGGGCGCTTCGACGTGGCGTTCCTGCTCAACCAGCCCAACATCATCCATTGCTTCAGCGCCGTGGTGGAGACCAACGACAAACTCCCGCCCGTCGCCGGCGTGCCGAAAGTGGAGTTCATGCTCGACAAGACCACGGCCGCTTTGGGCAGCCCTTATGTCGTGCGCTTTCGTATCGTCCAGGGCAAGCAGAAGGTCCAGCGCAGCGGGGTCAAGGACGTGCAGGTGCGTTACTTCCTCGCGCCGAGTTCACGGCCCCAGCACGTCGCAGCACGGGACGTCGGCAATGGCATTTATGAAGCCCCGGTCACCCTTGACCAAAAAGGCGCCTGGTACCTGCACGTGCGTGCGGCGTCCCTGGGCGCGAATTTCGACGACCAGACTTTTGCCAGCGTTCGGGTAACCCCAGGCATTGCTCATTGAAGAGGACATCGACATGAACCGATTCGCACATCATGGACTGCTGACGATCTGCCTGTTGGCCTGCTCGTTGGAATTAGCCATCGGCCAGGCCCTGGCCCACTCGGTAGACGAACATGCCGGCCACACCCAGGCGGCCAAGAGCACCAGTTCCGAGACCGCCCAGGTCAAGTTTGCCGACGTCGCGCTGGTGGACCAGAGCGGCAAGACCGTGCGCCTGGAAAAAGACCTGGTGGCCAACAAGATCGTGGTCATGAGCTTCATCTACACCAGTTGCACCACGGTCTGCCCGGTGGTGTCCTCGATCATGGGCAAGGTGCAGAAACAGCTGGGTGCGCGGGTCGGCACCGAGGTGCAGTTGGTGTCGATCAGCATCGACCCACAGCGCGACGACGCCAAGCGCCTCAACGACTACGCCCGCGCCTTCCAGAACGGCCCGGGCTGGAGCTGGCTGACCGGTTCCACGCAGTCGGTCAACGAAACCCTCAAGGGTTTGGGCAGCTTCAGTGGCGACTTCAAGAACCATGCGCCGCTGATCCTGGTGGGGGACGGCAACAGTCGCCACTGGACCCGCTACTACGGCTTCACCGACCCGAACATATTGACCCGGCAGGTGGAGAAGCTCAGCGGTGAACGCAACACCCATGCCAAACACACCGCCATCGCCATGGAGCATCAGCCATGAGACTTCTCCACGGGTTCGCCCTGAGCCTCTGCGCCTGCCTCGCCAGCGCCCTGGCCATGGCCCACGAAGGGCATGCACCCGCGGCGCCTGCCGCCGATACGGTGGCGGCCACCGCCCAGCCGACCGCTGGCACCCGCGATGCCAAGACCTGGTTCACCGATACGCCGTTGCAGGACCAGAACGGCAATACCCTGCGTTTCTACAGCGACGCGCTGGAAAACCGCGTGGTGCTGCTCAATGTGATTTTCACCAGTTGCACCGATGCCTGCCCGTTGATCACCCAGAAGCTCAAGCAAGTGCGCGAAGTGCTGGGCGACAAGGCGGACGGCATCACCTTTATCTCCCTTACCAGTGATCCGCTGCGGGACACCCCGGCGGTACTCAAGGCTTACACCTTGAAGCAGGGCGTCGATGAGCCCCACTGGCTTTTTCTTACCGGCGACAAAGCGCAGATGGACCTGGTCCTGGGCCGTATCGGCCAGGTCATACCGTCCCCCGAGCAGCACTCCACCCAGCTGATCGTCGGTGACGTGGCGAACAAGCGCTGGAGCAAGATCCGTCCCGATGCCCCGGCCGCCGCCATTGCCCAGCGCTTGCAGTTGCTGGCAATGCCCGTGGCCGGTCGCTGAGCCAGGGCCATGAAAAACGCCCTGATCCTCGGCCTGCTTCTCCTCGGCGGCATCAGCCTGAGCGCCCAGGCATTAACGCTGACGCCCAGCGAAAGCGCGGGCAAGCGGCTGTACCGCGAAGGTGTCTCCGCCAAAGGTGAGCCGATCATGGCCCGGATCGGCGCGGCGGGCATGCTGCTGCCGGCCACCAGCGTGCCCTGCGCCAACTGCCACGGCAGCGATGGCCTGGGGCGCCCGGAAGGCGGGGTGCGCCCGCCGGACCTGAGCTGGTCGCGGCTGACCAGCACCTACGGCCAGCAGCAGATCAACGGACGTGCCTACCCAGCCTACACCGAGGGCACTGTGGCCCGTGCGATCCAGGAGGGGCGTGACTCGGGCAACAACCGGCTGGATTCGGCGATGCCGCGGTTCGTCCTGTCGATGAGCGATCAACGCAACCTGACGGCCTACCTCAAGCGCCTGGCTGATGAGCGCGATCCGGGCCTGAGCCCCGACAGCCTGCACCTGGGCACCTTGCTGCCGAGCACTGGCGTGTTGGGCGAGGAGGGCACCACGGTGGCGGCGGTGCTGCGGGGCAGCGTGGCGCGGATCAACGAAGCGGGCGGGATCCATGGCCGGCAGTTGCGCCTGACCATCCTCGATCCCGGTCCCGACCGTGTCAGCGCCGAGCATGCGCTCGACCAGTTGATCGAACAGGAACAGGTGTTCGCCCTGGTCGCACCGCTGGTGCCGGCGCTGGATAACGAACTGGCCCCGCGCCTGGAGCAGGCCGGCGTGCCCCTGATCGGGCCGCTGTCGTTGCAGGGCACGGCCCAGGCCAGTCGGCAGATTTTCGAGCCGCTGCCGGGGCTGCGCGAACAGATGATTGCCCTGGCCAACTACGCCGCCACCAGCCTGCGCGTGCTGCAGGGCCCGACGCTGATCGCCTACCCGAACGAGCCGGGCCAGCGCCTGGCGGCGGAGAAACTTGCCCAATACCTGCAGGACAACGCCTGGCAGAAAGTGCGCCTGCAACCCTACGAGACGGCGCAGGACGAGTTGCCACTGGGCTCGCGCTCGGTGTTCTACATGGGCAGCAGTGGCGGCTTCAGTCGTTTGGCCGCGCGCTTGCAGACCGCGGGCCAGGTGCCTTATCTGTTCGCCGCCTCGAACCAGGTGGCGGGGGATCTGATGCAGGTGCCCAGCGGGTTTTCCCGGCGGGTGTTCCTGGCGTATCCGTTCGTGCCCAGCGACTGGACGCGCACCGGGCGCACCGCCCTGACCCAATTGCGCGAACGCCAGAAGCTCGGCGGCGAACACGCGGTGCTGCAGGTCGGGGCCTACAGTTCGATGCTGCTGCTCAGCGAGGGCATGAAGCAGGCGGGGCGCGATGCCAGCCGGGAAAAACTCATCAATGCCCTGGAAGGCCTGCACGACTTCGATACCGGCCTGACCCCGCTGATCAGTTTCGGGCCGGGCCGACGCCTGGGCCTGAGCGGCGCCCATGTGGTCACCGTGGACCTGCCCGACCAGCGCTTCTATCTGGTCGCCCCCTACAAACCCATTGCCGCCACGCCCTGATCCGGAGGCCGAAGATGAAACTCACGACTGTAATGGTGCTGTTGACCCTGTGGGTGCCCGCCGCGTTTTGCAGCAATGGCCCGGCCGTGGCACGGGTCAATGGCGAGGAAATTTCCCAGCTACGCCTGGAGCGCTATTTCGCCGAATACCTGGAGGATCAGGGCCGGGCGGTCGCCAGCATCCGCAGCCCCAGCGCCTACAAACAGCTGCGCACGGCGGCGCTGGATGCACTGATCGACAAGGAACTGCTGTGGCAGGAGGCGCTCAAGCGCGGGGTGGTGATCAGCGATGCCACGGTGCAAGCCCAGGTGGACCAGACCCGCCAGGCCATGGGTGGCCCACAGGTGTTCGCCCGGCGCCTGGAAGACGCCGGTTTCGATGAGGCTTCTTACATCGAGTACACCCGCCGCGACCTGGCGGCGCAGCAGATGTTTACTGAACTCACGAGGGTCGTCGAGCCGGACGAAAAAGAGGTGCGGGCGTTCTATCAGGAGCACCGCGCCGAGATGAACCGTCCCGAGGAAATCCAGGTCAGGCATATCCTGATAAAAGTGCCTCAGGGGGCGGACGCTTCCACAGTCGAAGCCGCGAGACTACGCTTGCAGGCACTGCACACGAGCATCCGTGAAGGCGCCGATTTTGCCAGCGTCGCTCGTAGCGGTTCCGAAGACGCTTCGGCCAGCGCCGGCGGCGACCTGGGTTACTTTGCCCGGGGGCGCATGATGCCGGAGTTCGAAGCCGCAGCCTTTGCCCTCAAACCCGGGTCCGTCAGCGAGCCGGTGCGCACGGCGGTGGGCTGGCATTTGATCCTGTTGGAGAACCGAATGGAGGCCGCCGATGTCACACAAGAGCAGGGACTTGAAATGGTTCGGGCCTACCTTGCCCGACAGAAACAGGTCCAGGCGCGTCTGCAGGCGCTGGCGCAGCTGCGCGCAAGCAACAGCATCGAAAGAATTGACGATCAATGAGCTTTCCCCAACAGTGGGGGAAAGCTTCGCTGCACGTCCGTTCGCTTTCCCCCGCTTTTGGGGGGTGGGGCATGTGGACGAAACGGCATTGCTTTTAAATTCAAGGACATGAATACATAAAATTACCGGCACTCAGCCTGGCATGAAGTGTGCGTTAGACCTATCAAGGCGCGCACTCCGCCAGGTTCGGTACTCGGACCTGGGGTTCAAGGAGTCCACCTTGTTAAACAAAGTACTGGTTGTTGAAGACGAACAACTTCTTGCAGAAAACCTCCAGGGTTACCTGCAGGCGCAAGGGTTGGAAGTCCGGATTGCTCACGACGGTGCGCAAGGAATCGCTGAAGCCGGCGACTTCGCACCCGATGTGATGGTGTTCGATTACCGCTTGCCCGATATGGAAGGCTTTGAGGTGCTCGATGCCGTCCGCCAGAACAGGAAGTGTCATTTTGTGCTGATCACGGGGCACCCCACCGCAGAGGTTTGCGAAAGGGCCCGGCAACTGGAAGTCAGCCATATCCTGTTCAAACCCTTTCCGATGGCGGAACTGGCGCGTGCAGTGCTTGATCTTCTGGGGCGACAGCGCGAACCCAACGCGGCGGTGAGCAGTTCCGAAGGCTTTGTCGAACGACGCCAGAGCAGGACCGAGAGTTTCCCGCTGCAGTTGTACGACGGTAGTTGGGTGCTAGCAGATCGCCGACGAAGTACCTCGGCCTCCACAGCGCCAGACGACGAACAATTGCTCACCGGGGAGTAATGGCGCGACAAGAGGTTACGGCACATGCCGCAATTGCTCGCCGCGCCGACAGGGCTCTAAGCCCCGGGTGTTGGAGAGCAAGCCATGGACCGTCTATCCCTTGTCGTCGATGTGCCACCGCTGGACTCTGTACCGACTCGTTTTTCCAGTGAGCAACTGGCCCAGGCCCGTTCCCGGGCCGGCAGTACCGGCGAGCGGATGCTCGAAGCCCTCGGGGTGCTCTGCGAACTGGCCCCCATGCCCTTTATCCAGTGCCTGGGCGCAACCCTTCACTACCCGGTGCTCGACACCGACAGCCTGTTTCAATCGACCCCGGTATTCGACCGGGTCACCCTGGCCCAATGCCTCAAGCGCGAATTCATCCTGCTGCGTCACGCCGACGCGGTCATTGGCGTGTTTGCCGACCCCTTCGACACTGCACGCCTTGCCTGGATCGACGACTGCCTGCACGGCGCGCCGCTGTACCTGGTGCATGCCGACGACCTGAAAGCCTACCTGGCGCGCCACGAAGAGAGCTTCCACGCGGTGGAGTCGCTCAACGCCCAGGCCGACGGCAATACCGAGATCGACACCCTGCAAAGCCTGTCCCTGACCAGCATCAGCGAAGACTCCAGCGTGGTGGTCAAGCTGGTCAACTCGACCCTCTACGACGCGCTGAAGATGCACGCCAGCGATATCCACCTGGGCACCACCGGCAGCGGCCTGGTGATCAAGTACCGCATCGATGGCGTGCTCAACAACATCAGCAAGATCCAGGGCAACGAGTTCGCCGAGCAGGTGATTTCCCGGGTCAAGGTCATGGCCGAACTGGACATCGGCGAAAAACGCGTGCCCCAGGACGGGCGTTTCAAGATCGGCATCAGCGGCCGCCAGATCGACTTCCGGGTGTCGATCATGCCGAGCATTTTCGGCGAGGACGCGGTGCTGCGGGTGCTCGACAAGCAGGACCTGGCCGACAAGGTCTGCGGCGTGCAGTTGCAGGCCCTGGGCTTTGAAGAGGAAACCCTGCGCCAACTGCGCCGCCTGGCCGCCGAACCCTACGGCATGGTGCTGGTCACCGGCCCCACCGGCAGCGGCAAGACCACCACGCTGTACGCGATGATCACCGAGATCAACCACGGCGTGGACAAGATCATCACCATCGAAGACCCGGTCGAATACCAGCTGCCGGGCGTGCTGCAAATCCCGGTCAACGAAAAGAAAGGCCTGACTTTTGCCCGCGGCCTGCGCTCGATCCTGCGCCACGACCCGGACAAGATCATGGTCGGCGAGATCCGCGACCCCGACACCGCGCAGATCGCGGTGCAGTCGGCGCTCACGGGGCACCTGGTGTTCACCACCATCCACGCCAACAACGTGTTCGACGTGATCGGACGCTTCACCCAGATGGAGATCGACCCCTACAGCCTGGTTTCCGCGCTCAATGCGGTATTGGCCCAGCGCCTGATCCGCCTGGTGTGCAGCGCTTGCAGCACGCCGTACACGCCGAGCGAAGAAGAGCTTTCAAGCTCGGGCCTGGACCCGCAACAGGTCGGCCACTACCAGTTCGTCCACGGCAAGGGCTGCGGTCATTGTCGTGGCACCGGCTACCGCGGCCGCAGCGCGATTGCCGAGCTGCTGCACCTGGACGACGAGCTGCGGCAGATGATCGTCGAGCGCCAACCGATTTCGAAAATCAAGGCACACGCCTGCAAACGTGGCTTGCGCCTGCTGCGCGAGTCGGCGCTGGAACTGGTGCAACAAGGCCGGACCACTCTCGAGGAGATCAATCGTGTCACTTTTATCTCGTGAGCGTTATGTCGCCGTGCTCGGCGCCAGCGGTGTCGGCCTCGGTCAGCGTCAAGGTGGCGACACCCTGTGGCTGGGCAGCGTCGGCTTCATCGATGAAGGGTTCATGGCCTGGGCGGTCGCCCTGGAAACCCTCGACCGCCTGCTGGGCGAACATGCCCGCGCCGGTGCCGAGTTGACCGTGGTGGTCTCCGGCCACTTCAGCCGGTTCTGCCTGGTGCCCTGGAGCGAGCAGATCAGCAGCCCCGCCGAGCTGCAGGGGTTTGCCCAGCTGTGCCTGGAAGACCTCTACGGCGCGGCGAACCAACCCTGGGACCTGGTGCTGTCGGCCGAACCCGCCGGTTATGACCGCATCGCTACGGCGCTGCCGCAGGATTTGCTCGAGCGCCTGCGTACCCTGGTCAGCGGCCGTGGCCTGCGCCTGCGCTCGGTGCAACCGTACCTGATGGCGGCGTTCAATCACTTCGACAAAAGCTTCGACGCCGGCGACTTCCTGTTCGTGGTCGCCGAGCCGGTGCGCAGCGTCTTGCTGCTGGCCCGCGATGGCCGCTGGACAGCGGTGCGTTCGGTGGGCAGCAGCGACAGCGATGCCGCACTGAGCGCACTGGTCGGACGCGAATGCCAATTGCAGGCCTCTGCCAGCGAACGGCCGCTGAACGTCTACCTGCACGCACCGGCACGCATCGACTCCCATCCTGAAGTGCCCGGTGTGCACCTGCGCACCCTCGAAGAAGGCCGGACCTGCGTACGCGATTGCCTGTACGTCATGTCCCGGACGGTGGCCTGACATGCGCCCGCTGATGCTCGACTTTCAGCCACGCCGCCGCTCGAGCCCCCTGGGCTGGAGCCTGCTGGCCGGTGGCGTGGTGCTGGCGCTGACCTGCATCGTGTTTGCGCAACACCTCAGCGGTGAGGCCGAACAACAGCAAGGTCACCTGCAAACCACCCAACGGGTGCTCACCGGCGACACCGGCGGCAAGGTCAGCCTGACCCCGGCCGAAACCCGCGAGCAGGCGCAGAACCTGGCCGAGATGCGCAAGGTCTCGCAGCAGTTGCGCCGCCCTTGGGAGCGTCTGTTCGCCACCCTGGAAGCCATGCCCCGGGACAACGTTGCCTTGCTCACCCTGACCCCGGATGCCCGCAAGGGCCAGGTGCGGATCAGCGCCGAGGCGCGCGACCTGGACGCCATGCTCGACTTCCACCGCCGCCTCGAAGCCAGCGACGAGCTCTCCGACGTGTCGTTGCTCAGCCACGAAATCGTCGCCAACGTGCCGGAACACCCGGTGCAATTCAACTTGTCGGCTACCTGGGAGATTGGCGATGCAAATCCCTAGATTGATCGTCCACGAATACCTGCAAAGCCTGGGCGTGCCTGGCCTGGCGGGGCTGGCCATGCTGGTAGTGGCGTTGACCTATGGGCTGTTCGGCCTGTTGCCGGACTGGCAGTCATTGCAGCAGCTGAGCCAGCAGACCCGCGAAGCCCGCGAATACCTGGCCAAGGTCGAAGAGGGTTCGGTCGCCGCACCGGTGGTACCGCAACGTCAGCTCGATGATTTCCGCAGCAAGTTGCCGACCCAGCCCCAGGCTACCGTCGCCATCGACAAGATCTATGCGCTGGCCGCCCAGGAACGCATCACCCTGTCTCGGGGCGAGTACTCCCTGGGCATCGATCCCAAGACCCACCTGGCCCGTTACCAGATCCTGTTGCCGGTGCGGGGCAGCTACCCGCAACTGCGGCGCTTCATGCACGCCTTGCTCGGCCAGTTGCCGGCGGTGGTGGTGGAAGACCTGGAGTTGCAACGCAAGAAGATCGCCGACACCGACCTCAATGGGCGGATCCGCATGACCCTTTACCTGTCGAGGTCATGATGAACAGCAAACGCACTATGGGTTGGGTGGCGTTCCTCGGCGTGGCCGCGGCGCTGACCTGGTTGCCCGACTACTTCAAGCCGGCCGACGACAGCGACCTTGCCGTGGCCGCCGTGGCCACGCCGGCCAAAGGCAAAAAACGTAGCGCGTTGCCAGCGGCGCAAGCCTCCGCTGCGCCCGTGCCGATCAAGGACCTGAGCCCGGCGGGCGACCTGTTCGCCGCGCGCAGCTGGAAGGCCGCGCCAACCCTGGCCAGCGTCACCGAAAAACCGGTCAACGTCGCGCCGGTGGTGCAGGTCCCCACTGCACCGCCGATGCCTTTCCAGTTCATCGGGCGAATCGATGACCGCACCGACCTGCAAGTGTTTTTGCAAAACGGCGAGAAGATCTACGTCGTGCGTAAAGGGGATGTGATCGACGAAACATGGAAGATCGAGGGGATTTCCGATCTGGAACTGAGCCTGGTCTATTTGCCTCTGCATTTGTCCCAGACTTTGTCTGTGGGGAGCGCGCAATGAACAAATCCCGTTTGCTGATGAGCCTCTGTCTCTGTGCCGGGCTGGCTGCGTGCAGCTCGGCGCAGGTCGCCAAGGAAGAAGCCTCCGAGTTGATGGAGCAGGGGCAGTACGAAGCCGGCCTGGCCCGGATCGAGGAGGGCTTGCGGGAAAACCCTCGCGACACCGAACTGCACATCGCCCTCAACAGCTCCCGTGCCCGGGCGATCACGGCACTGCTGACCCAGGCCGACATGGACCGCACCCAGCGTGATTTCGCGTCGGCCCGCATGGCCTACGGCCGGGTGTTGACCATCGAACCGAACAACCGCCGCGCCCAGGACGCCATGCGCCAACTCGAACACATGCGCAGCCTCGACGAGAAACTCGAACTGGCCCGCGGCGACCTGCGCCGCGGCGACATCTACGGCGCCGAGCGTCAGGTCAAACAGATTCTCGAACTGGACCCGAACAACGAAGGCGCCCTGGAACTGCAGAGCAATATCCGCCTGGTGCAGAGCCGCAACGTGGTGGCCTATCCGCAACTGCGCACCCGCCTGGACAAACCGGTGACCCTGGAATTTCGCGACGCCAACCTCAAGACCATCTTCGAAGTGCTGTCCCAGGTCGCCGGCTTGAACTTCATCTTCGACAAGGACCTGCGCCCGGACATGAAAGCCACCATCTTCGTGCGTGACGTGCGCATTGAAGACGCTGTGGAACTGCTGCTGCAACAGAACCAGCTGCACCAGAAAGTGGTGAACGAAAACACCCTGCTGATCTACCCGGATTCGCCGCAGAAGCTCAAGGATTACCAGGAACTGGTGATGCGCACCTTCTACCTGACCAGCATCGATGCCAACACCGCGCTGAACATGGTCAAGACCATGCTCAAGACCCGCGACGTGTTCGTCGACGAACGCCTCAATACCCTGACCATGCGCGACACCGGCGACGCCGTGCGCATGGCGGAAAAACTCCTGCAATCCCAGGATCAGTCCAACCCCGAAGTGGTGCTGGAAGTGGAAGTGATGGAAGTCGCCACCCAGCGCATCCTCGACCTTGGCCTGCAATGGCCGAACACCTTCGGCGTGGTCAACAGCGACGGTTCGGCGGTGACCCTGCTCGATCAGCTCAAGGGCATCAACTCCAGCCGGATCACCATCCAGCCGTCGCCACAGGCCAAGATCAACGCCCAGGACAAGGACATCAACACCCTGGCCAGCCCGGTCATCCGCGTCAGCAACCGCGAACAGGCGCGCATCCACATCGGCCAGCGCGTGCCGATCATCAGCGCCACGTCGGTGCCGTCGACCCAGGGACCGGTGATCACCGAAAGCGTGACTTACCTCGATGTCGGTCTGAAACTGGAAGTGCAGCCCACCGTGCACCTGAACAACGAAGTGGCGATCAAGGTGGCCCTGGAAGTGAGTAACGCCACGCCCCTGGAGCCGACCCGCCAGGGCACGATTCCGGTCCAGGTCGATACCCGCAACGCGCAGACCACCCTGCGCCTGCATGACGGCGAAACCCAGATCCTCGCCGGCCTGATGCGCAACGACCATGGCAGCACCGGCAACAAGATTCCCGGCCTTGGCGACATTCCTGGCCTGGGTCGCCTGTTCGGCAGCAACAAGGACGACGTCAGCAAATCCGAGCTGGTGCTGTCGATCACCCCGCGGATCGTGCGCAACCTGCCGTACCAGAGCCCGTCGGACATGGAGTTCACCACCGGCACCGAAACCAGCATGCACATCCAGGCGCCGGATCGTTCGAAGGTCGAAGTCGAAGAGGTCAAGACCAATGGCATGAGCGCACCGATCGCGACCACCGTTACCGTCGGGAAGCCTTGATCATGAACGCCTCGCAACGCGGTTTTACCCTGATCGAAGTCGTGGTGACGCTGTCGTTGATCGGCCTGCTTGCCGGCATGGCCGCGCCGCTGACGGAGACCGTGGTGCGCCGGGGCAAAGAGCAGGAACTGCGCACCGCGCTGTACCAGATCCGCGATGCCATCGACGCCTACAAGCGCGCGTTCGACGCCGGTTACATCGAGAAGTCGCTCAACAGCAGCGGCTACCCGCCGAACCTGCAGGTGCTGGTGGAAGGCGTGCGTGATGTGCGCAGCGCCAAGGGTGCCAAGTTCTACTTCCTGCGGCGCGTGCCCCATGACCCGCTGGCACCGGTCAAGCGCGACGACGAAGGCGGCTGGGGCGTGCGCTCCTACGACAGTACGGCTCAGAACCCGCGGGAGGGCGAGGACGTCTTTGACGTTTACTCCAAGGCCCGCGGCAAAGGGCTCAACGGCATCGCCTACCGGGAGTGGTGAGAATATGCGTCGGGAAAAGGGTTTTACCCTGCTGGAACTGATGGTGGTCATGGCAATCATCGCGACCCTGATGACCATCGCCTTGCCACGCTATTTCAACAGCCTGGAGGCCTCCAGGGAGACCACCCTGCGCCAGAGCCTGTCGGCGATGCGCGAAGCCCTGGATCACTATTACGGTGACACCGGACGTTATCCCGATTCAATCGAGCAGCTTGTTGAACAGCGTTACCTGCGCAACCCGCCGATGGACCCGATCACCGAACGCAAGGACGCCTGGGTCATGGTTGCACCGCCTGATGGCGTGGCCGGCGGTGTCGCCGATATCAAGAGTGGTGCCACAGGGAGGGCCCGTGATGGCAGCCTTTATTCCGAGTGGTAAGCCTGCGGGGCAAGACGGCTTCACCTACCTGGGTGTGCTGTTCCTGATCATGGTGATGGGCATGGGCCTGGCCAGTGCCGGCGAGCTGTGGTCCACCGCCTCGCGCCGCGACCGCGAACGCCAGTTGCTGTGGGTTGGCACCCAGTACGCCCAGGCACTGCGCAGCTATTACCGCAGTTCGCCAGGCCTGGCCCAGTACCCCAGGGAACTCGCCGACCTGGTGCAGGACGAGCGTTTTCCCGGCGCCAAGCACCATATCCGCCAGCTGTACCCGGACCCGATTGGCGGCGGCGAATGGTTTCTGATGCGCGGCTTCGACGGACGCATTACCGGCATCAGCAGCCCGTCCACGGACAAGCCCCTGAAGCAGGCGGATTTTCCCAGCCAGTGGTCGGACTTCAACGGCATGGCCAGCTACAAGGACTGGCAGTTCGTGGCCGAGAAAGCCTTCCTCGACGGCGCCTCGGGCCCGGCCAAAGGCCAGTCCGCAGCGTCCCGGGCGGTGCAGCCATGAAGCGCTTCTGCCTGGCCTTGATCCTGGTGTTGAGCACCTCTGTGACCTGGGCCGGTGAAGAGGACGAAATGCTCGGCTTTATCGTCGACGACACGATCTCGCACATCGGCCACGAATTTTATTACTCGTTCAGTGAACGCCTGCGCGCCACCAGTCCGATGGATTTCAACCTGGTGGTACGCGAACGACCTTCGGCTCGCTGGGGCAGCCTGGTGACCGTGGAATTTCAACAACGACTGGTTTACCGGCGCTTCCTGCCGCCGAACACCGTGGAGCTCAAGGACGAGGCCTATGCCGCCGCCGACTGGGTACGCGGGCAGATTGTCCAGCGCAAGCTGGAAGCCTTGTTGCAGGACACCACGGACCTTGAGAGGGACGAACTATGAAAGCGAAAACGTTTTTGCAGCGCGCCGGTGGATGCTTGCTCGGCCTGGGCGCCTGCGCCCTGGCCCAGGGCACGGAACTGGTCTACACGCCCGTCAACCCATCGTTCGGCGGCAACCCGTTGAACGGCACCTGGCTGCTCAACAATGCCCAGGCGCAGAACGACTACGACGATCCCGACTTGAAGGATCGCACCTCGGTGGCCGGGACCTCGGCCCTGGAGCGCTTCAGCGCCCAGTTGCAATCGCGTTTGCTCGGGCAACTGCTGGACAACATCTCCACCGGCAACACGGGGAGCCTGTCCACGGACGCTTTCATCGTCGACGTGGTCGACGACTCCGGTGCGCTGACGATCAACGTCACCGACCGGGCCACGGGCGAAGTTTCGGAAATCCAGGTGAATGGCCTGGCCCCTTGAGGGGATGCGGGTTTATGGGGAGTTAAGGACATGAAAAAAATAATTGCGCTGGGGCTGATGTTGGCGGCATTACAGGGGTGCAGTCTGCGCGAGCCGATGCCGGCCGAACAGGACTCGCAAACCCCGACCCTGACCCCAAGGGCCTCGACTTATTATGACTTGATCAACATGCCACGACCCAAGGGCCGCTTGATGGCGGTGGTCTACGGCTTCCGTGACCAGACCGGGCAATACAAGCCAACCCCGGCCAGCTCGTTCTCCACCAGCGTCACCCAGGGCGCGGCGAGCATGCTGATGGACGCCTTGCAGGCCAGCGGCTGGTTCGTGGTGCTCGAGCGTGAAGGTCTGCAGAACCTGTTGACCGAACGCAAGATCATCCGCGCCTCGCAAAAGAAACCCAACACCCCGGTGAACATCCAGGCGGAACTGCCACCGCTGCAAGCGGCGAACATGATGCTCGAAGGCGGGATCATCGCCTACGACACCAACGTACGTAGCGGCGGGGAAGGGGCGCGCTACCTGGGCATCGACATAGCCCGTGAGTATCGCGTCGACCAGGTCACGGTGAACCTGCGGGCGGTGGACGTGCGCAGCGGCCAGGTGCTGTCCAACGTCATGACCAGCAAGACCATCTACTCCGTGGCCCGCAGTGCCGGGGTATTCAAGTTCATCGAATTCAAGAAACTGCTCGAGGCCGAGGTGGGCTACACCACCAACGAACCGGCGCAGTTGTGTGTTTTGTCGGCGATCGAGGCGGCGGTGGGGCATATGCTGGCCCAGGGGATCGAGCGGCATTTGTGGCAGGTGGCGGGGGATAATTCCCAACCTGCGCAGAACGAGACGCTGGATCGCTACCTGACGCAGAATCGTGTTGTACCTGAAGGTGAGGGAGAGGACGAGTGAACCGGCGCGGCCTTGTAGGAGCTGGCTTGTCCGGTCGCCGCATCGCAGCGATGACGGCGTTACAGCCGACCCGTCTCTCGCGGCGGTACCCGATCCCAACTGTGGGAGCGGGCTTGCTCGCGAAGGCGGCCTTATAGCCGACCAATCGTCCGCGGCTGTCCCCGATCTACTGTAGGAGCCGGCTTGCTGCGGGCGGCGTTCCGACGACGGCGTCCTGACAGCCGACCTATTATTTATTGACCGAGTACATATCCATTCCTGATCCCAAGCGAACGCATTCCCCTGTAGGAGCTGGCTTGCCAGCGAAGCGGCCCGATAGAGCAGCACCAGCCTCAAGGCCGCCTTCGCCGG
>NZ_JANHLK010000021.1 GCF_028682635.1 Pseudomonas putida
GGGTCACGCCACTGGACGACGGCGACAGTCGTTTTCGGATGGTGCTCAAGGCGCCCGATGGCATTGGCCTGACCTGGTATCTGCGCACTGAATTGGGGGCAGGGCCGATGGCGCTGCTCAAGCTGCGTGGCTTCAAGTTGCCAGCGCAGATCTTTCTCGGCAAGGACGAAAAAGCCGTGCCCTATGCACTGAATGGAAGGTTTGAATGAGCCTGGACAGATTGATCGAACGTTGCCTCGGGGAGCGGGATGCCGTGGGCCTTGCCCGGGCGCAGGCAGGGCACTGGCAATCCTGGTTGCAGCCGATCAGCGCGGACTTGCCCGCCGGGGAAGATCCGGCCTGCGATGATGATTTCCAGCGCATGCGTGAGGAGGTCAACAAGCTGTCCGGGGCCGACGTCGAACAGGTCATCCAACTGGCGCAGACGCTGCTGGCCGGATCGTGCAAGGATCTGCGGGTGGTCACTTATTACATCTGGGCACGTTTGCACAGGGACGGCGAAGCGGGCTTGGCCGACGGCCTGAACCTGTTGGCCGCAATGCTGGAACGCTACGCCGTCCAGGTGCTGCCTGCGCGTCCCAACAGCCGCAAGATGGCGCTGGAGTGGCTGGCGAGCAGCAAGGTGCTCGACACCCTGTCGCGCTACCCCGAAGTGGTCAAGAACGAGGCCGAGCGTACGGTGGCGGCGCTGGCCTGGCTGGAGCACGGGCTCGCGGCCTGGCCTCAGGATCAGCGTCCCGCCTTCGGTGCGCTGTATGCCGCGTTGTCTGCGCGATTGGCGCAATCCGGCGGGGTCGACGCGCTGGTCCCGCAGAACAGCGCCAGCCACGAGAAAAACACCCGAACGGCCGCCCCAGACCCCACGGCCATCAAGTCCGGGCGTGACCTGCTGGACAGCGGCCGGGCGCTGGCCGGCTACCTGCGCGAGCAGCCCCAGGGTTGGCTGGCGGCGCATCGCCTGATGAAAAGCCTGCGCTGGGACACCGTGCATGAAGCACCGCTTCAGGATGCCAGCGGCAAGACTCGCCTGACTCCACCCCGTGGCGAATACCGGGCACAACTCAAGCGCCTGCATCTGCAACAGAGCTTCAGTGAACTGTTGGATCTGGTGGAACGGATCTACGCCGAGGGCGTGAACCATTTCTGGCTGGATCTGCAGTGGTACCTCCACCAGGCACTGAGCAAGCAGCCTGCGCCACAGGACAGCTGGGCCGACATTGCCAAGCGCGACCTGGGCATGTTCCTCGAGCGCCTGCCAGGGCTGGAGGCATTGTGCTGGAGCGACGGATCGCCCTTGGCGGACGAGACCACCCGCGAATGGATCAGCCAGCACGTCTGTGGCAATCGCCCCCAGCAATGGCTGCCGGCACCACCCGTAGCAGCTACCTGCGCAGACCCCGAGATCCTGTCACTCGAAGGCGAAGCCCTGGCCCAGGCCGACAACGATGGCGTCGAGCACTCACTGGCCTGGCTGGCCGCGCGCCCGGGCATCCATACCGGTCGCCAACGCTGGCTGTTGCGCCTGCTGATGGCTCGGGTGGCCGAGCAATACGGCAAGAGCGAGCTGGCCATTCACCTGCTGGGCGAACTGGATGCCTGTGGGCAACGGCATGGGCTGGCGGAATGGGAGTCCGAGCTGAGTTTCGAGGTCAAGGCGCGCCTGCTCAAGCTGTTGCGCTTGAAGGCTCAACGCAATGACACAGACAAACCCACCCTGAGCCGGCGGATGGAGGCGCTGCTGGCAGCGCTGGTGGCTGTCGACCCGGTACGCGCCGCAGTGCTCTGTGGCTAAACCTTCTTTATCAGGATTCTTTCCATGAGCATCGACAATCTGACACTGCAATATTTCGACGCCGAGATGCGCTACCTGCGCGAGGCCGGCAAGGAGTTCGCCGAGGCCTTTCCGGACCGGGCGGCCCAATTGAACCTGGACAAGTCGGGCGCGCGCGACCCTTACGTGGAGCGCCTGTTTGAAGGTTTTGCCTTCCTGATGGGGCGGCTGCGGGAAAAACTCGACGATGACCTGCCGGAGCTGACCGAAGGCCTGGTCAGCCTGCTCTGGCCCCATTACCTGCGCACCATTCCATCGCTCTCGATTGTCGAGCTGATACCCGAGCTCACAGAGATGAAGCGCAGCCAGCGGATCGCCAGCGGCTTCGAAGTGCTGTCGCAACCCATCGGGCCGCTGCGTACCCGTTGCCGCTACACCACGACCCAAGACCTGACATTACAGCCGCTGGCGCTGGAAAGCGTGCAGGTGGCTTATGAACCGGACGGTCGCTCGCTGTTGCGATTGCGCTTTGCCTGCGGGGCAATGGCCGACGGCAGCGAGATCGACCTGAGCCGCCTGCCGTTGTACCTCAATGCCGATGCCGCGCTGGCCAGTGCGCTGCATCAGGCGCTGACCCTGAACGCTCAAGCCTTATATGTACGCCTGCCTGACCAGACGGGCCGCTCTCTGCTCGAGGGGTATTTTTCGCCGAAGGGGTTCGGCGACGAGGATCGCCTGTGGCCCAAGGGCGACAGTGCCTTCAGCGGCTATCAGTTGCTGTTGGAATATTTCACCTTTCGCGAGAAATTCATGTTCGTCACCCTCTGCGGACTCGAGCAGTTGAAGCTGGCACCAAATACCCCCTGGTTCGAACTCGAGGTGGTGTTGAGCGAGCCGTTGCCCCAGGCGTTCACGCCGAACGCCGAGCACATTCGCCTGCATTGCGTGCCGGTGATCAACCTGTTCACGCTGGAGTCCGACCCCATGACCCTGGCGCCTTTGCAGACCGATTACCTGCTTCGCCCCATGCGTTTGCAGGACGGCCATACGGAGATTTATTCGGTGGACCGGGTCACCGCGTCGAAGAGTGCCGTGCGCCACGAATACGTGCCCTTCACCAGTTTTCGTCACAAGGGCGGCATGTTGCGTGACGAAGCCCCCGAACGATATTTCCATACACGACTCAAGCGCGGCCCCAATGGCCTGCATGACACCTGGCTGATCCTGGGCGGCGAAGGTTTCGATCAGGATCGGCTCGACACCAACGAAAGCCTGTCGCTGCGCCTGACCGGTACCCACGGCCAGCTGCCGCGCAAGGCCTTGCAAGGCACCTTGCTCGATACACCGGTGCAATCCATCGAGGTCGGCTTGCGCGTGCGCAACCTGTGTGCGCCGACTTTGCCGTGCTATCCGCCCAACCGCGACCGCTTCCACTGGCGGGTGCTGAGCCATCTCGGCTCGAACTTCCTGCCGATGCTCGACAACGCCGAAGTGCTGCGCGGCACGCTGGCGTTGTACGACTGGACGGGCAGCGAGCTGAATCGACGTCGCCTGGCGGCGATTGTCGAGGTCGAACACCATCTGATACAGCGCTTCGAAAAGGGCTTTCTGCTGCGCGGGGTCGACATCGAAGTCACCCTGGACGCCAACGGCTTCAGCGGTGAGGGCGACATCAACCTGTTCGGCGAAATGCTCAATCGCTTCTTCGGCCTGTACGCCGACATCCACCTCTTCAACCAGCTCACGCTGATCCTGCAACCTACTGGAACGTGCCTGCAATGGAACGAGAACCACAGTCAGCGTATTCCCGGCTGAAAGCCGGCGGTTTACTGGAGGCACTGAAGGGGCGGGTGGCCGAGGCGCAACTGTATCGCTTCTGCCAGTTGCTCGAACGGGCGTTGCCCGACCACCCGCCACTGGGCGGCACCACGTCGCCGGCGGATGATCCGGTACGCTTTCGGCCAGACCCCGGCATGAGTTTTCCCGCCGGTGAATTGAAGGCGATTGAAACCGACGATAAACACCCTGGGCGACCGGCCACGGTGCGCACGCGTCTGTTGGGTCTGTACGGCGTGGACTCGCCATTGCCGACGGCTTTTCTGGACGATATCGCCCAGCGACGGGAGGGGCACGAGGCACTTGAAGCCTTCCTCGACATTTTCAACCACCGGATCTTCACCCAGTTCTATCGGATATGGCGCAAGTACTCCTATCCGGCGACCTTCGAAGCCGGTGGCACGGATGCGACTTCGCAATGCCTGTTGGGGCTGATTGGCCTGGGCATTCCCGGAACGGCCGGGCGGGTCGGCACGCCGATATCTCGCTTCCTCGCCTTGCTTAGCGTGATGCGCCTGCCCACCCGAAACGCCGAAGGCATCACTGCGCTGGTCAAGCTGCTGGCCCCCGAAACCCGGGCACAGGTGACTCCCCACTGGCCGCAGAAAGTGCTATTGGCGCAGCCGGCTAGCCTGTCCCCGATGCATCCGGTGCGACTGTCCCAAGGCACACCCCTGGGCTGTGTCGGCTACGACGCAAACAGCCAGTTGCATCTGGCGCTGTTCACCGAAGACCGGGACGAGGCTCGTGGCTGGCTGCCCGGTGGCCCGTTGTACAACGATCTGCTGGCACTGCTGCGGGTGTACCTGGGTTGGCGTTGCACGGCAAGGCTGCAGTTGGCGTTGCCCCTGCACAGCCTGCCGCCACCGTTGTTGGGAGGCGCGCAGGTGTTGTTGGGCATGACTGCGGTGCTGGGCCTGGACAGCGATGCCTGGCAGGCCGGCGAAAGCACCACCATCACGATCAATCTGGGTCGCTATCAAGGCCTGCGGGACAAACCCCGGGAAAGGGAGATAAAGCATGGCGCGTACCGTTTATAAATCATTGGTGATCGCCTCGTTCGCAGTGCTCGGCGGTTGCGGGGTGAGCCAGAGCGTAACCGACGCGACGACCTCGACCACACAGGCAATCTTCTACAAGCAGGTTAAAACCCTGCGCCTGGACCTCAACGGGCGCGCGGCACTGAACACCGCCGGGATCGACATGAATGCGTTATCCGTGCCGACCCTGGTGCGGGTTTATCAACTGCGTGACCGCAAGGCGCTGGAAAGGGCGAACTATGACAGCCTGCTCAGCCACGACGAGCGCGTGCTGAGTGCCGATCTGCTGGACAAACGAACCCTGGTAATCAAGCCCGACGAGGGCGCGCAGCTGAACATCCCCCTGGACAAGCAGGCCCGCTATGTTGCCGTGGTTGCCTTGTTTCGTGAGTTCGATAGCCGGACCGATAGCTGGCGCCTGACCCTGGCCCGCGATGACCTCGATCCGGACCGGGTGCGGGTGATCGAGCTGGGGGACAACCGCCTGACCCTACGCCCACTGGCCAAGGAGTGACGGATGAGCGATCTCAACCCCTCGCTGTACGAGACACTCCTGCAGAACTTCGACGGCGAACTGGATCTGCATCAGGTCGCCGAAGAGGATCAGTGCACGCTCTCTGTGCTGGACAACTTGCGCCGCATCCTCAACAGCCGGGCCGGCGCGCTCGACCATCTGCCCGATTATGGCCTGCCGGACATGGGCCAGATCCTCCAGGGGCTGCCCGGATCGGCGCATGGACTGATGAGTGCCATGGGCGACACCCTGGCCAAGTACGAGCCGCGGGTGTCCACGATAGGCATCGAGCTGTTGCCCCAGACCCGACCGGGTCATCTGGAGTACAGCCTCGAGGTGCAACTAAAAGGGGGCCAGCGAGTGACCTTCGGCACCACCCTGACGCCAGGGGGCAATGTCCTGGTGCGTCACTTGAAGCGGCAGCACTACCTGTCGACGTCGGGAACTGTTTAACCAAAGGAATGCGCGATGACAGCGTTGTTTGAAATGCGAATCAGGCTCGGTGGCGATCCGGGTGCCTTCAGTGAGTTCAAGGCGCTGCGTGAAGAGTTGGCCAGACTGAGTCATCCGGCCTGCCCGGATGTGGATTGGGCCAAGGTGGAGCAGTTGTGCCTGGCGTTGTTCCAGCGCAACGGTGCGGAGTTGCAAACGGCCGCGGCTTTCGTACTGGCCCGTAGTCACCGCCACGGCCTGGAGGGCATGGCTCAGGGGATCGCGCTGATCGAGGCGTTGGTCAGCGAATGGCCGACCCTGTGGCCCGCGATGGAGCCGGCGCGCCTGGAAATCCTGGCCTGGCTGTTCGCCTGCCTGCAGCCCCTGCTGCGAAGCCTGGAGCTACGACACTGGAGTCTGCCGGCGATCGTTCAATTGGGCGCTGGGCTGGAGCGCCTGCATGCAGGTCTGGATCGACAGGCGCAGCCCGCGCCGGGTTCATTGCACGCCCTGCGCCAGCAAGTCGACAGCCTGTTGCAGCGACTGGCGCAGAGCCACGCCCAGAGCCATGGGCAGACACACGGGGTGTTCGACGCGGTGGCCTTGTCGACGCGACTGCCGCCACCGCCCCAGGTGATGCCGGTGGTGATCCTGCCGACGCCGCCAATGCCTGTCGTGCTGTCGGGCGCCAAGCAGAAAAAGATGCATCGGATTGGCCCTTGGCTGTTCGCGGCCGCCGCGACGATCACCTTGGCTGCGGGTGTCCCTTGGATGGCCTGGCTGGTGAACCCGGACAAGGAGGGCGTGAATCGCCTCACCAGTGTGTTCCAGGCGCCACCCGTTGTTCCCGAGCCGGTGCGTCTGGACAGCCTGTCGCTGTTCGCCCCCGGCAGCGCCGAACTCAAGCCAGGCTCTACCAAGGTCTTGATCAGCGCCCTGGTCGACATCAAGGCCCAACCTGACTGGTTGATCGTCATCGCCGGGCATAGCGATGCCAAGGGCAATGCCGAGCAGAATCTGCAGTTGTCCCACGCTCGCGCTACAGCCGTGCGCAGCTGGATGCAGCGCATGGGGGATATCCCCGACAGTTGTTTCGCGGTCCAGGGGTTTGCCGACAGCCAGCCAATCGCCAGCAACGACAGCGAGGCCGGCCGCGCGGCCAACCGTCGTGTCGATATCCAACTGGTGCCTCAGGTCGGCGCCTGCGGGAAACCGGGCGAGCAGTTGCCGTCATAGCATCCATTCATTTGCTCGATACCCATCATTAAGGAATGCAAGTTCAGTTTTTCCACCAAGGGAGGAAGATAGCGTGATACCGATCTCGCCATTGAAGGAATAAGCGCGATGAGAATCTCGACCCTGCTGGCTTTTGTCGCCGTATTCAGCGGTGGCATCGCTGCTACCGCACCGGCTATTGCTGCCGATCCGTCCTGCCGTTTCCTGCCGATCGCCGACAGCACCGCTCGTTTGCAACACACGCAAACAGTGGCGGTGCTCTACAGCGAAAACACCCTTAATACCCAGCAATACCTTGAGAGCTACCACGATGTGGCGGTGAAAGGGGCACAGAATCCTGGGCTGGATTCGCGGATCAGCCAGGCGTTCGTCGACAGTTCCGATCCGCAGCGGGCGATCGGCTGGTTGCTGGGATCATTGCAGAAGGAGTTCGCGGCGGTGACGGTCTACGACAGCCTCGATGCGGCGGTGCAGGCGCATCCGGATGTGGTGGTGATGCTCGACACCTACAGTCGCCTGGTGTCGAAACGCAACAATCAGGTTGAAGCGCGGTTTGTGGCGAAGTTCTACGATGCGAACTTGCAATACATCGGCCAGGCTGCGGGTTCCCGTGCCGAGCAGATGCCCTCGGTGTGGGTGCATGGCAAAGCCGCGCCGCAGATTGCCGCGCAGATCAATCAGCAAACGGTGTTGCAGGTGAATGCGTTGAAACAGTTCGATGCGTCGCTGAAGTCGCTGGTGGCGGCCGACCATGTGGATCATGTCGCGAGCAACTGAATAGCTACCAGCCTTTGACGCCGCTCATATCGGGTAGCTTGTGGGCAATGCCCTTGTGGCAGTCGATGCAGGTTGCCTCGCCGTTGGCCAATGAGGTCGAGTGCATGGCCGCCGCCCGTTTGCCCTGGCGGGTAAAGTCCATGAACTCGAAATTGTGGCAGTTACGGCATTCGCGCGAGTCGTTGGCCTTGAGCCTGGCCCATTCATGTTCGGCCAGTTCACGGCGCAGGGTGAGGAACTTGTCGCGGGTGTCGATGGTGCCGAACAGCTTGCCCCAGACTTCCTTCGATGCCTGCATCTTGCGTGCAATCTTGTGGGTCCATTCATGGGGCACGTGACAGTCCGGGCAGCTTGCGCGCACACCCGAGCGGTTGGTGTAGTGGATGGTGTCCTGCAGTTCGACAAACACGTTGTCGCGCATCTCGTGGCAGGAAATGCAGAATTTCTCGGTGTTCGTCAGCTCCAGGGCCGTGTTGAAACCACCCCAGAAAATGATCCCGGCGATAAAACCTCCCAGCGTCAGAAATCCCAGGCTGAAATAAACACTCGGCCGACAGAGGATGCCCCAGTAGTCCTTAAGCAGGGCGAACAATGCTTTCATGGCGACTCCTCAAGGTTTCTGCGCGGCGTTGGCGTCGTCTTGCAGGATTTTGTCGATGGTCTCGAAGCTGTTGCCCACCAGCGGCAGCACATCTTTTTGCGGCACATGGCACTGGTTGCAGAAGTAGCGACGCGGTGAGACAGCCGCCAGCGCCTGGCCGTCGCGGTCCATGTAGTGGGTGATGCTGATCATCGTCGCCTGGCTGCGTGGACTGTTGGCCCGGCTGTGGCAGGACAGGCATTTGTTGCCGTTCTTGTCGATCTGATAGCCACGAATGCTGTGGGGGATGGTCGGCGGCTGGTCAGGGTAGTTGCGCTCGCGCTTGAGGTCTTTGTTTTCATCGTCGGCCAGTGGCGGCGCAGGCGCGTTTTGCGTCAGGGTGCCGCCGGGCCGGCGTCCGTCCGGGCCCGAAGCATCCAGCGGGTAATCGACCTCGGCGGCGATCACCGCGCCCATCACGGCGAGCAGGAACAACGGCAGGATGCGAAAAGTCATGACGGTTCTCCTCAAGCCACGCTGATCAACTCGATGCGGATCGCGCATTTCTTGTAGTCGGTCTGCTTGGAGATCGGGTCGGTGGCGTCGAGCGTGACCTTGTTGATCAGCTTGTTGGCATCGAAAAACGGCACGAACACCAGGCCGCGTGGCGGTTTGTTGCGTCCACGGGTTTCGATGCGGGCACGGATTTCCCCGCGACGGCTGATCAGTTTCACTTCACTGCCGCGGCGTGCCTTCATGGCCTTGGCGTCCTCGGGGTGCATGTAGACCAGCGCGTCCGGCACGGCTTTGTACAGTTCATCGACCCGTTGGGTCATGGTGCCCGTGTGCCAATGTTCAAGGACTCGGCCGGTGCTCAGCCAGAACGGGTAGTCGGCATCCGGCGCTTCAGCCGGTGGCTCATAGGGCAGGGCGAAGATGATCGCCTTCTTGTCCGGGTAGCCGTAGAACTGCACTTCGCTGCCCGTTTCCACGTAGGGGTCGAGCCCCTCGCGGTAACGCCAGCGGGTTTCCTTGCCGTCAACCACCGGCCAGCGCAGGCCACGCTCGGTGTGGTAACGATCAAAGGCCGCCAGGTCATGGCCATGACCGCGACCAAACTGGGCGTACTCTTCGAACAGACCCTTCTGCAGGTAGAAACCGAAGGCCTTGGCTTCATCGTTCTTGTAGCCGGTCTCGATCTGCTCGACCGGAAACTCGTCGACCTGGCCATTTTTGAACAGCACCTCGAACAGGGTTTTGCCCTTGTACTCCGGTGCCTTGGCCAGCAACTCCGCGGGCCAGGTTTCATCGGTGGTAAAGCGCTTGGAAAACTCCACCAGTTGCCAAAGATCAGACTTGGCCTCTCCGGGGGCGCTGACCAACTGATGCCAGAACTGCGTGCGACGTTCGGCGTTGCCAAAGGCGCCTTCCTTTTCCACCCACATGGCGCTGGGCAGGATCAGGTCGGCGGCCTGGGCGGAAACGGTGGGGTAGACGTCCGAGACGATCACGAAGTTTTCCGGATTGCGCCAGCCCGGCAGGACTTCCTGCATGATGTTGGGCCCGGCCTGCATGTTGTTGCTGGCCTGGGTCCAGTAGACGTTGAGCACACCGTCCTTGAGCATGCGGCTTTGTTGTACCGCATGAAAGCCGACTTTCTCTTGAATGGTGCCGGCGGGCAGTTTCCAGATTTTTTCCGCGGTGGCGCGGTGTTTCGGATTGGTCACCACCATGTCGGCGGGCAGGCGGTGGGAGAAAGTCCCCACTTCGCGCGCGGTGCCACAGGCCGATGGCTGGCCGGTCAACGAGAAAGGGCTGTTGCCCGGTTCGCTGATTTTACCCGTGAGCAGATGGATGTTATAGATCAGGTTGTTGGCCCATACCCCGCGGGTGTGCTGGTTGAAGCCCATGGTCCAGAACGATACGACCTTGCACTTGGGATCGGCATAAAGTTCGGCCAGGGCCTTGATGCGTTCAGGCGCCACCCCGGTTTCCTTCGCGGTACGTTCCAGGGTGTAGGGTTTGACGAACTCAGCGAACTGTTCGAAGGACATGTCCGTCCAGGTATTGGCCTTGTCGGCATTCTTAGCCTGTTTTTCCAGCGGATCATCGGCACGCAAGCCGTAGCCGATATCGTCGGCGCCCTTCGCGAAGCGCGTGTGCTTGCTGATGAAGTCCTGATTGACCGCGCCGCTTTCAATGATGTGGTTGGCGATATAGTTGAGAATCAACAGGTCGGTTTGCGGCTTGAACACCATGGGGATGTCGGCCAGTTCGAAGCTGCGGTGTTCGAAGGTCGACAATACCGCGACTTTCACGTGCGGATAGCTCAGGCGCCGGTCGGTGACACGGCTCCACAGGATCGGATGCATCTCCGCCATGTTCGAGCCCCACAGCACAAAGGCGTCGGTGGCCTCGATGTCGTCGTAGCAACCCATGGGCTCGTCCATGCCAAAGGTGCGCATGAATCCCATCACCGCCGAGGCCATGCAATGACGGGCATTGGGGTCGATGTTGTTGCTGCGAAAGCCGGCCTTCATCAGCTTGTTGGCGGCATAACCTTCCCACACCGTCCACTGACCCGAACCGAACATGCCGACCGATTCGGGCCCCTTGTTTTTCAGGGCCTGCTTGAATTTTTCTTCCATGATGTCGAAGGCCTTGTCCCAGCTGATCGGCTGGAACTCTCCCTGCTTGTCGTACTTCCCGTTGGTCATGCGCAGCAGCGGTTGGGTCAGGCGATCCACGCCGTACATGATCTTGGACAGGAAATAGCCCTTCACACAGTTCAACCCGCGATTGACCTCGGCCTTGACGTCGCCATGGGTGGCGACCACCCGATTGTCCCGGGTCGCGACCATCACGCTGCAACCGGTGCCGCAGAAACGGCAGGGCGCCTTGTTCCAGTCAAGGGTGACCATGTCCGCTTCGGTCACCAGGTTGCTGGCAGTGGTGAAGATCGGCAGGCCGGCCGCGGAGGCTGCGATGGCGGCGGCCTGGGCCTTGACGAATGCTCGGCGCGACATGCTCATTGGATGTCTCCCGCGGGATCGAGAATTTCGTGATAGATCAGCGCGGCGTTGAGCACGCCCGGCAAATTGTTGATTTGATCGATGCGTTGCAGGATCTGGTTTTCGTGTACGGCCTCGAGGACTACCACCAGTTTGCCGGCGGCACTTTCCTGATGTAACTCCACGCCGTCCAATAAACGCAGGTTGGCTTTGACGGCGTCAAACAGTTCAGGTCGGGCAAGTACCACAAGGCTGGCTATGTGCAGGGGTTCATCCATGGCTGACTCCAACAGGCTCTAATGGAAGGCTTTTAGTTGGGTGGTCCGGGCGGGCCGTAGAGCATCTGGAAAAACCAGATGATGAAACCGTAACCGCCGACGATGGCGACTGAAAGTAACGGAAACAGGCAAACGACAAGAAAGAGAAACAGGCGCATTTCCTTGCGTCGCTGCGGTTTTTGCTCTTCGGTCAATGACATGGAGTGCGCTCCAGCCGAACTTGCATTCAGACTAGATCACGGAAATTTAAGAGGGTTATTACTGCAGTTTTTATCGACCGACGGTGGCCTGTAGCTATTGCCCTGAGATAGCTGGCTATAACGTTTCGATCCATTACAGCATTGAGTTACAAAAGGAGAACGGCGTTGAGGCACCGTTCGTAGCAAGGGAGCGCGTTGTTGCGAATCAGGTATGGACCAAGGCGATGGTGAACGAAACCACGATCATACAGGCGAAGGCGAAATTGATATTCATGACGTTTGTTTCCGATACAGGGGTGATGGCGCTCATCTTGAACAGGTCGGGCGCAAATAAAAAATTCGGCTTGGTGATTTGAAAGATCGAAAGAATTGATACCTGCTGGCGTGTTTGTGTTTCCTGCGTTGTTTGGCTACTCTCGCAAACAGGCAACTTCGCGCACAAACGGGCAATATCATGCACGACCAGCATTCCGCAGCCGAACTCCCGCAACTGCGCCGGCAGAAAATCCTCTTGATCCTGGAACGTGACGGCAAGGTCATGGCGGCCGAATTGAGCCAGCATTTCGCGGTTTCCGAGGACACCATTCGCCGGGACCTTGCAGAGCTGGACAGCGCCGGGCTGGTGCAGCGCGTACATGGCGGGGCCTTGCCACGTCCCAAGGACACGGGCAAGGACTACTTCACCCGGATCAGCGAGACCGACGAAGTCAAAACCCGGTTGGCGCAACTGGCGGCGAGTCGGGTCGAGAGCGGCCAGATCGTGATGTTCGACTCAGGCACCACCACGTTGCAGATTGCGCGGTTGCTGCCACCGGACATCTGCATCACGGCGGTCACCGCGTCGCCGATGACGGCCATTACCTTGTCCGAATTCAAAGGCATCAAGGTGATCCTGGCGGGGGGACAACTCAATCCTGCGACCATGTCGGCCAGCGGCCATGAAACCCTGCGCTTGCTCGAGGGCATCAAGGCGGATCTGTTGTTTACCGGAGTCTGTGCGATTCATCCGCAAGTCGGTATCAGCTCCCTGCATTTCGATGAAGTGCCGGTGAAGCAGGCGATGCTCGACAGCGCGACCCAGGTCATTGCCGTCACCACGGCGGACAAGCTGGGCGCGGTGGAGCCTTTCGTGGTGGCGCCTTGTGAGCGTCTGCACACGCTGATCACCGAGCGTCATGTGGCGACGGGCAGCGTTGAGGATTACCGCAAGTTGGGGATCGAGGTGGTGCAGGCGGAGGCTTGAGCGCTATGTCTCAATGAAACACAAACTGTAGGAGCGAGCTTGCTCGCGATGGCGATGTGTCAGGCGACTTCAATGTTGACTGATACACCGCTATCGCGAGCAGCTCGCTCCCACAGTGGATTCGGGTGTTGCCTCAACTTCGCAGATGACTCAACGCAGTCGCTCCAGCATTTGGTAGTACCACATGCCCGCCGCCAGCATCGGGTTGCCGAGCAGGTCGCCCATGGGCACGCGGATGTGTTGGCAGGCGGCGAAGGTGTCGAAGTGTTCCAGTTGCCCGGTGATCGCCCGGCCCATGATTTCGCCCATGATGTGGGTGGTGGCGATGCCGTGCCCGGAGTAGCCCTGGCAGTACCAGACGTTGTCCGAGAGTTTGCCCAGTTGCGGGATGCGGTTGATCACGATGCCCATCGCGCAGCTCCACTGGTAATCGATGGCCACGCCCTTGAGTGCCGGAAACGTCTGCTCGATGCACGGGCGCAACTCGGCGGCGATGTCGCGCGAATCCTTGCCGCTGTAGTTGGCGCCGCCGCCGAACAGCAGGCGGCCGTCGGCGGTCAGGCGGTAGTAGTCGAGGACGAAGCGGCAGTCGTAGACCGCGAGGTCTTGCGGGTTGATCTGTTTGGCCAGGTCCCCCAGCGGCGCAGTGGTGACGATGCCGCCCATGGCCGGGAAGATCTTGCCCTTGAGCTTGCCCGGTTCCAGCTTGTGGTAGACGTCGCCGGCCAGCAGCACCTGGTTGGCATCGATGCGGCCGTGGGCGGTGCGTATGCCTGGCTTGTCACCGTGAATGATCTCCAGCACTTCGCTGTTTTCGAAGATCAATGCGCCGAGACTTTCCGCTGCCCGCGCTTCGCCGATGCACAGGTTGAGCGGGTGCAGGTGCATGTTGCGCGTGTTCTTGATCGCGCCGTGGTAGAGGTCGCTTTGCAGCAGGTCGCGCACCTGGCTGCGGTCGAGCAGGCTGACGTCGTCGGCCATGCCACGGCGCAGCGCTTCGTCATGGTCTTTGCGCAAACCGTCCATGTGGCCGGGCTTGTAGGCGGCGTGCAAGTGGCCGTGCTTGAGGTCGCAGGCGATGGCGTATTTCTCCACCCGTTGCTCGATGATCTGGTGACCGCGCCAGCGCAGGTGCCAGATGAAGTCATCGACTTCTTCGCCGAGGGTGCGGCGCATTTGTTTGCGCATCGCTTCGTCACCCGAGAGGCTGCCGGTGACCTGGCCGCCGTTGCGCCCGGTGGCGCCCCAGCCGATCTTGTGGCTTTCGACGATGGCGACTTTCAGGCCCTTTTCAGCCAGTTCGACCGCCGTGGCGACGCCGGTAAAACCGCCACCGATGATGACGACGTCGACGCGGTGCTGGCCTTGCAGCGTGGGGTAGTCGGTTTCGTGGTTGAGGGTAGCGGTGTAGTAGGAATTGCAGCGTTGCTGAGTCATGTCAGTGTCCAGGCAAAAGAGGTAGAGAGCTTGGCGCAAACCCTGTGGGAGCGGGCTTGCTCCGGGCGGCGTGTCATTCAACATTGATGTTGGCGGACACGGCCCTTTCGCGAGCAAGCTCGCTCCTACAGGGGGAATGCGTAGGGTCGACCGGGCGGCTCACGCCTCAGTCAGATACCAACGCCAATCCTGCTCACCCACTTCAGCCATGAACTGCCGATACTCTGCACGCTTGACCGCCAGGTAAACCCCCAGGAATTCCTGGCCCAACGCATCCCGCGCCCACACCGAATTTTCCAGCGCCGTCAGTGACGTCAGCCAGTCGGTCGGCAGCAACTGCGTGGCCTGCGCATAGCCGTTGCCTTGCACCGGTTCGCCCGGATCGAGGTTCTCGCTGATGCCTCGATGGATGCCGGCCAGGATCGCCGCCGCTGCCAGGTAGGGATTGGCGTCGGCGCCGCAGATGCGGTGTTCGATGTGCCGGCTGTTGGCCGGGCCACCGGGCACGCGCAGGCTGACGGTGCGGTTGTCGACGCCCCAGGTCGGGGCCAACGGCGCATAGCTGTTGGCCTGGAAGCGCCGGTAGGAGTTGGCGTTAGGGCAGAACAGCAACAGCGAATCGAGCAGGCTGGCGAGCATGCCGCCGATGGCCGTGCGCAGCAGCGGGGTACCGGCCGGGTCCTCGGAAGCGAACAGGTTGCAGCCTTCGGCGTCGGCGATGCTGACGTGCATGTGCATGCCGGTGCCTGCCAGATGATCGAAGGGTTTGGCCATGAACGTAGCTTGCATGCCGTGCTTGTGGGCCACGGCTTTCACCAGGCGTTTGTAACGCACGGCCTGATCCATCGCCTGCAAGGCATCGCCGTGTTCCAGGGTGATTTCCACTTGCCCCGGGGCGTATTCGGAAATCGCCGTGCGCGCCGGAATGCCGTGCAGTTTACACGCGGCATAGAGGTCGGCGAGGAAGGGTTCGATCTGCTCCAGCTCGCGCAGGCCGTAGACCTGCGTGTGTCGCGGTCGCCCACCGTCAGCGTCCAGCGCCGGTTGCGGGCGGCCGTTATGGTCGCGCTTGGCGTCCAGCAGATAGAACTCCAGTTCGCACGCCATCACCGGGTGGTAACCCTCGGCCTTCAGGCGGTCGATGACCTTGATCAGCAGATGACGTGGGTCGGCGATGCTCGCCGGCATGCCTTCTTGCGGGTGCATGCTGACCTGCACCGCCGCCGTCGGAATCTGCCGCCACGGCAAGCGCACCAGGCTGCCTTCGAGCGGATAGGCGCGGCAGTCGATATCGCCCACGTCCCAGACCAGCCCGGAGTTCTCGACGTCATCGCCTTGCAAGGTCAGGCCGAGAATGGTGCTGGGCAGCGGGCGACCGCTTTCATACACCGCCAGCAGTTCCTCACGGTGCAACAGCTTGCCGCGCGGTACGCCATTGGCGTCGAGAATGAACAGCTCGATCATGTCGATATCGGGGTTGTTCGCCAGAAAGGATTGAGCGTCTTCAAGGGCTGCAAATTTCATTGTTCGTCACTCACGTGGGCGTCCCGCGGACGCACGGATTCAGGCCAGGGCTCGACGACGGATAAAGATCCGCCGCGGGCTGGCAGCGATAGCAAAAAGGAGAGGGGCTCGACGAATCGTGGACGCGATCAGGCGAGCAGGTTGCTATCCGGCGGGCGTGCGGAGTGACGCAGTTTGGAGCGGCGCAGGGCCATGGGCAGGTTGACGATGCGTTTCATGGGGCAATGTCACCCACGACCAACACAGGGGTGGTCAGGATCGAGACATCCAGCAAGTGGTGCTCTGACGGTGAGGTGCTCATGACTCAGGTTTCCAGCAGGGGAAATCGTCGGTGGCGGATAACGAGCTATCCGCAGTGACTGGATACTAGGGGTGAAAGCGAAACCTGTAAACGTCTGTTTTCAGCGAAGCAGGTGCACGCCCAGTCCGACCAGCCCACAACCAGCCAACACTTCGATCACCCCGCGCTTGAACCGCAGCAAGGCAATCGCCGCCGCGATCGCGATCAACAACGAAGGCCAATCCAGCCGACCGTCGAAGCCGTCAGGCCACAGCACATGGTAGCCAAAGAAACACGCCAGATTGACAATCACCCCGACCACAGCGGCCGTGATCGCTGTCAGTGGTGCGGTGAACTTGAGTTCGTTGTGCGTCGATTCCACCAAGGGGCCACCGGCGAGAATGAACAGGAACGAAGGCAGGAAGGTGAACCAGGTCACCAGCATGGCGGCAACGGCACCGGCGACAAAGGCCTGATCGGGACCGAACACCTGATGCACGTAGCCGCCGATAAAACCGACGAAGGCCACGACCATGATCAGCGGCCCGGGTGTGGTTTCGCCGAGCGCCAGACCATCGATCATCTGCGTCGGCGTCAGCCAGCCATAATGCCCCACCGCGCCCTGGTACACATACGGCAGCACCGCGTAGGCACCGCCGAAGGTCAGCAGCGCCGCTTTGGTGAAGAACCAGCTCATCTGCGTCAGCGTGCCGTCCCAACCGAACAGGGCGGTGAGGGTGGCCATCGGCAGTGTCCACAACACCGCGCCAATGAGGGCCAGGTGCAGCCATTTCCAGCGACTGAAACGGGCGTGTTCGGGGGTCGGTGTGTCGTCGTCGATCAATGCCGCGCCAAAGGTTTTCTGCGCAGCGCCGTGGCCTCCGGTGCGGAACTTTTCCGGTGCCAGGCGCCCGCCGAAATAGCCGATGATTGCCGCGCCCAACACGATCAAGGGAAAGGGCACGTTGAGCGCGAAGATGGCCACGAATGACGCGGCGGCGATGCCCCACATCCAGCCGTTTTTCAATGTCCGGGAGCCGATCCGGTGTGCCGCCTGCAGCACAATGGCGGTCACCGCAGGCTTGATCCCGTAAAACAACCCGGCCACCGCCGGCACCTCACCGAAGGCGATGTACACCCAGGACAGGGCAATCAGGATGAACAGCGACGGCAGCACGAACAGCGTGCCTGCGATCACGCCGCCCCAGGTCCGGTGCATCAGCCAGCCGATGTAGGTCGCCAGTTGCTGGGCCTCTGGACCGGGCAGCAACATGCAATAGTTGAGGGCATGCAGAAAGCGTCGCTCGGAGATCCAGCGTCGGCGCTCGACCAACTCCTGGTGCATGATCGAAATCTGCCCAGCCGGCCCGCCGAAACTGATGAAGCCGAGCTTGAGCCAGAAGCGGAACGCTTCGCGCAGGCTGATTGCAGCAGGCTTTGTTTGGTCTGGTTGACTGTTCTGGGAGGGCGTGGGGCTCAAGCGGATGTTCCTTGCAAAGGCGCTTTGAGCCCGTGACTTTAGCAAAGAACCTCGAAGTGAATATCAGTTCTTTGCGGGAAATAACTGCTGCGCTTGTGCGAAACACTTCTCGGCAATCGCCGAACGCGGTTCGGTCTTGCGCATGACCAAACCCAGGGGCGCCAGCACGCTGGCATCGGGCAGGTTGATGAAGGAAAGGTGTTCGATCGGCGCTTCCAGGCCACTATCGAGGGGCATGATCGCGCAGCAAAAACCCTCGTGGATCGCCTGGAGCAACTGGTAGGTGGAATCGCTTTCCAGGATCGGCTGCGGGTCGAGCCCGCGGCTGCGGAAACTCAGGTCGATGGATTTACGATAGTGCATGCCGTTGCTGAGCATGCCCAGTGGCAGCTCGGCGGCATCTTCCCAGCTCATTTGCGTGCCGTCGAAACGGAAGTGACGGGTGTCGTAGAGCAGGCCGACGCGGGTTTCGCCGATCTCGAAAAACTCGAAATAGTTCGGGTTGACGTGGTCGAGGTAACACACGCCCAGGTCGAGTTGGTTATTGCCCAGCCCCTCGATGATCTGGTCTGAACTGAGTGAAGACAGGCTGAACTTGAGTTCGGGAAAGCTGCGCGAAAGCCCCTGGATATAGCTGACCGGATTGAAACTGCTGAGCGGCACCAGGCCCAGGCGCAGGTTACCGACCAATTGGCCACGACACGCGGCCGCTTCGGCGAACAGGCCATCGTGGGCAGCCAGCAGGGTCCGGGCCCACGCCAGTACCCTTTCGCCGGCCTCGGTAAAGCCTTCGAAGCGCTGGCCGCGGGTAACCAGTACCAGGTCCAGTTCATCCTCGAGGTTACGCAGGCGCATCGACAGGGTCGGCTGGGTGATGTGGCAGCGCGCGGCGGCCTGGCCGAAGTGGCGGGTCTGCTCCAGGGCGATCAGGAACTTGAGTTGTTTGATGTCCATGATGGCACCTGCTGGCGGGGGAAGGGTGTAGCAACTGGTAGGCTTGATTTTGAGCGTAGACGATCTCACTGTTGGTTCTGTGCGTCCAATCAGCTGTATTTAAAGGGCAATAGATTCGCTCGATAATGCGGTTGGTGAGAGTGATTAGACAGTGCTTGTTCCAGCGCTTTAGTCTCCGCAAGTTAGTTAATTCCTGTCTGCCGGAGAATCTTGATGAGCGTCAAACCGGATGCACTGTTTGTCCCCTTGAACATTGCCGTACTGACCGTCAGCGACGCACCTCAAATCGGTGCAAGCCTGCGGGACACGGGGGTGAGCAACGTAAACCTGTGGGAGCGAGCTTGCTCGCGATGAGGCCGGTACATTCAACATCGATGTTGACTGATAGGCCGTCTTCGCGAGCAGGCTCGCTCCCACAGGTTTTGGGTGTTTCTTGAGTGTCAGCTCAACACAAAATCCACCGGTTCAAGCGCCGGTGGCAACTCCGTCACGCCCAGCGCAGCCAGGACATCGCGCTCGATATTGCGCACGATGGCGTCGGTGGGCAGGTCGTTTTCGTCGCGGCCGAAGGGGTCTTCCAGTTCGTCGGCAATCGCATCCAGGCCGAAGAAGGTGTAGCTGACGATCGCGGTGAAGATCGGAGTCAACCAGCCCAGGGGTTCGGCCATGGCGAACGGCAACAGGATGCAGAACAGGTAGATGGTGCGGTGCAGCAACAAAGTGTAGGGGAATGGCAGCGGGGTGTTCTTGATCCGCTCACAGACTGCCTGGGCATGGGTCAGACTGGTTAAATGGTTGGCCATGAGCGTGTAGCGCCAATCGTTGATCGCCCCGGATTCGTTGAGTGAAGAGCACTGCTGACCCACCTGCAGCAGTATCTGTCCGCTGATATCCGTGGTGTTGCCCTTGGGCATCGGTTGCAGCCAGTCGCCACTGGCGGCCAGTTCGTTTTCCCTGCGTAGTCGCGCGTTGAGCGCATGGGCGAAGCCACACAGGTTGCCGAGGATCGTGTGTCGTTCTGGCGCGTCCTTGATGATCTGGGTTTCGCGAATCATCGAGCGGATGTCCACGATGATCTCGCCCCACGCCTTGCGCGCTTCGTACCAGCGGTCATAGCAGGCGTTGTTGCGAAAGCTCATGAAGATCGACAGTGACAGGCCGAGCAGGGTGAACGGCGTTGCACTGACCTTGGAGAAGTAGCTCGGGTGCAGGGTTTCGATCAGGACGATGGCCGAGGCAAGCAAGGTCACCAACAGGCTGCGCAGGGCAATGCGTTTGGCGATCGAGCCCTTGAGCGAAGTCAGCACGCCGATCAGGTTGGGTTTGGGTCTGACGATCATGGTCTTTCAGCCGCCCGTCATGTTCATGAAGCGAACGACCTGGACATCGTCGTTCACTTCGAAATTGTGCCGATAAGGCTTGAGTTTCATCGCCTCGATGATGGCTTTCTCCAGGCGTTCCGGCTGTCCGGGGTGACTGCGCAACACGGCCTTGAGATCGACGGAGTGCTCGTTGCCCAGGCACAGCAGCAGACGACCCTCGACAGTCAGCCGCACCCGATTGCAAGTGCCGCAGAAGTTGTGGCTGTGGGGCGAAATGAACCCCAGGCGAATCTGCGGCGCCTCGGCCAGGCGCCAGTAGCGCGAAGGGCCCTGGGTCGACTCGGCGCAATCAATCAAAGTGTAGCGCTCGGCAATCCGCTCACAGACCTGGGCGCTGGAATAAAACGACTCGGCGCGGCTGTGCTCGCTGATGGTGCCCAAGGGCATTTCTTCGATAAAGGAGATATCCAGATTACGGTCGATGGCGAAGCTCACCAGATCGTTGATCTCGTGATCGTTGCGGCCCTTCATCACCACGCAGTTGAGCTTGGTGTTGCGAAATCCGGCCTTGTTGGCGGCGTCGATGCCCTTGATCACCAGCGCCAGATCACCGGTACGAGTCAATTCGCGAAAGCGTTGCGGGTCGAGGCAATCGAGGCTGATATTGAGGCGCTTGACCCCGGCCTCGAACAAGGGCTCGGCCAGTTTGGCCAACTGCGAGCCATTGGTGGTCATGCACAATTCGCGCAGGCCGGGCAGGGCGGCGATCTTCTCGCACAGCTGGACCACGCCCGGGCGGATCAGCGGCTCACCGCCGGTCAGGCGGATCTTGCGCGTACCCAGTGCGACGAAGCTCTCGGCCACCTGGTAGATCTCTTCCAGGGTCAGCACCCGTTGGCGCGGCAGGAACTGCATGTCCTCGGCCATGCAATACACGCAGCGGAAATCGCAACGGTCGGTGACCGACATGCGCAGATAATCCACGCGGCGGGAGAACCCATCGATCAAGACTCGTTTCGACATGACATCCTCGCTTGGCGCTGGGCGCATTAAATGAATTGTGGGAGCCTGCTCGCGATGGTCGTTAACGATGACGCGTGCTTACTGGCTGAACGCGGTGCGCTTGAGTCCATCGCGAGCAGGCTCCTCCCACAAATTAAACGCAGGCTAAGTGCAACTTGCGAGGGCGTCCAATCACTATTGATAACCGGTTGATCGATGGGCTCTATGATGAAATATCTTCCCTTTGAAAAGTTCATTATTTCTGATTAACTAGTTGAAAATAATAGTAAAAATGTCTTGATAGATATCTTCGATAATCTGGTCATTAATAGCGATTAGACAATATTCAACCCTCATTCCTATGCTTTTCTCCGTCAAACGATCAATGGCCTGAATCAGTCACGGAGAAGTACCATGTCGCAAGTCGACCGCTACAAACCCTACAAAGGTGCCGCCGCTGGTTGGGGCGCGCTGATCGCCGTTACCAAAACCTGGCTGGGCAGTGAAAACGCCCTGAAAAATATCCGTGCAATGCTCAAGACCAACCAGAATGGCGGCTTCGACTGCCCCGGTTGCGCCTGGGGCGAATCGCCGGAAAACGGCATGGTCAAGTTCTGCGAAAACGGCGCCAAGGCGGTCAACTGGGAAGCGACCGGCCGTTTGGTCGACCCGGCTTTCTTCAACAAATACAGCGTCTCGACACTGTCCGAACAAAGCGATTACTGGCTGGAGTATCAGGGCCGCCTGACCCATCCGATGCGTTACGACGCCAGCACCGATCGTTATGTGCAAACCTCCTGGGACGAAGCGTTCGCGCTGATCGCCCGGCATCTCAATGCGCTGGAATCGCCGAACCAGGCCGAGTTCTACACCTCCGGCCGCGCCAGCAACGAGGCCGCCTTTCTCTATCAGCTGTTCGTCCGCGCCTATGGCACCAACAACTTCCCCGACTGCTCGAACATGTGCCACGAGGCCAGCGCCGTCAGCATGATCGAGAGCCTGGGTGTGGGCAAAGGCACCGTGGTGTTCGATGACCTGGAGCATGCCGACGCGATCTTCGTCATCGGCCAGAACCCCGGCACCAACCATCCACGGATGCTCGAACCGCTGCGTGAAGCGGTCAAACGCGGGGCGCAGGTGATTTGCATCAACCCGCTCAAGGAGCGCGGACTGGAACGTTTCCAGCATCCGCAACACCCGATCGAAATGTTGATGAACGGATCCGAGCCGACCAACACCGCCTACTTCCGTCCGGCCCTCGGCGGCGACATGGCGGTCATGCGCGGCATCGCCAAGTTCCTCTTGCAGTGGGAACGGGAAGCTCAAGCCACGGGTGGTGAGCCGGTGTTCGACCGTGAGTTCATCGCCGAACACACCTCGGGAATGGATGCCTACCTGGCCGAAGTCGATGCCACCGCTTGGGAGCACATCGAGCAGCAATCGGGCATGAGCCTGGCCGACATCGAACTGGCCGCGCGCATGTACGCCCGCGCCAAGCGCGTGATCATGTGCTGGGCGATGGGCTTGACCCAGCACACCCATTCGGTGCCGACGTTGCAGGAAGTGATCAACGTGATGTTGCTGCGCGGCAATGTCGGGCGCCCCGGTGCCGGCCTGTCACCGGTTCGCGGTCACAGTAACGTGCAGGGCGACCGGACCATGGGCATCAACGAACTGGCGCCCACCGAATTGCTCGATGCCCTGGAAAAACGTTTCTCCTTCAAGCCGCCTCGGGAGCATGGCCACAACACCGTGATGGCGATTTCGGCGATGGAGCAGGGCCGTTCGAAAGTGTTCATCGCCCTGGGTGGCAACTTCGCCCAGGCCACCCCCGATACACCGCGCACCCACGCCGCGTTGCGCAAGTGTGAGCTGACGGTGCACATCGCCACCAAACTCAACCGCAGCCACCTGGTCACCGGCCGTGAAGCGCTGATCCTGCCGTGCCTGGGCCGCACCGACATCGACATGCAGGCCGAAGGGCCGCAAGGCGTCACCGTGGAAGACACCTTCAGCATGATCCACATCTCCCATGGCCAGCTGAAACCCAAGTCCAAACACCTGCTGTCGGAGCCGGCGATCATTGCCGGGATCGCCGCCGCGACCCTGGGCAAGCAGCCGATCGACTGGAACTGGGCCGTCGGCGACTACGGCCGCATCCGCAACATGATTGCCGACACCATCCCGGGCTTCGAGGATTTCAATCGGCGCTTGCTTCATCCGGGCGGCTTCCACATGCCGAACAACGCCGCGCAGCGCATCTGGAAAACCGCGAGCGGCAAGGCGCAATTCACCCCCAGCGTGTTGCCCGAACACCTGATCAGCGAAGGCGTGCGCAACCTGGCGGTGAAGCCTCATTTGATCCTGCAGACCATGCGCTCCCACGATCAGTACAACACCACGTTGTACGGTCTGGACGATCGTTATCGCGGGGTCTACGGCATGCGCGATGTGGTGTTCGCCAACGAGCAGGACATCCGCCGGCTGGGTTTCGAGCCGGGGCAGAAAGTCGACCTGGTGGCGCTGTGGGACGACGACCGTGAACGTCGGGTCAGCGGTTTCACCCTGATCGCCTACGACATTCCGGCCGGCCAGGCGGCCGCGTATTACCCGGAGACCAACCCGTTGGTGCCACTGGAAAGCTACGGTGACCGCACGTTCACCCCGACCTCCAAGTTCGTCGCCATACGGTTGGAGCAGGCAAAAGCGAGCAGTCTCATTTCCACTTCCGCCGCATAAACCTGTAGGAGCCGGCTTGCCGGCGAAGGCGCCCGAAAGAACGATGCATTGTTCAAGGACGCCTTCGCTGGCAAGCCAGCTCCTACAGTTTCCTGGCGGTGCTCGAAGGCCTTTGGCTGAAAACCCACAACGACACCTACCGCGATCTCTACCATTTCTGGTCGAAGATCTTCGCCGTCAACTTCGGCATGGGCGTGGTCTCGGGGCTGGTGATGGCCTACGAGTTCGGCACCAACTGGAGCCGTTTTTCCGACTTCGCCGGCAGCATCACCGGGCCGTTGCTGACCTATGAAGTGCTCACCGCGTTCTTCCTCGAAGCGGGCTTCCTCGGGGTCATGCTGTTTGGCTGGAACCGGGTAGGGCGCGGCTTGCACTTGATCTATTTCTCGGGTGGCCAAGGGGCCCAAGCCCCATCACGAGTATGGGCCTGCGGGTCATTCCGATCATGTTCCTCGGCTACCTCGGCCTGGCCTTCAGTCTCTGGCCGAACATCGTGCCGCCGTCAGGATTGGCGATGGCTACCATTGATAAACATCAAGCGGCATCTACTCGGTGGTACAAGCGCATTGGGTGGCTGGTGTTGAGCGGGCCTGTAGGAGCGAGCTTGCTCGCGAAAAAGCTCAGGGCACCGCGGAGTGACAGGCTCCCCGCATCATCGTTGACCTCCATCGCGAGCAGGCTCGCGCACAGTAGATCGGGTACGGCCGTGGGAGATGGGGCGATTCATTGCGCCCCAAACATCACCGTCCAGTAAATTCCCGCATCGCTCTTCGGATCAACCGCATACGCTGCACCCAGATCGCGGAACTGCGGGTTCATCAGGTTGGCACAATGACCGGGGCTGGTGAGCCAGCCGTCGACCACCTTGCGCACGCTGTCCTGGCCGGCGGCGATGTTTTCGCCTATCTGCTGGAAGTCGTAGCCCGCCAGTTCCGCGCGGTCGCCCGGGGTGCGGCCGTCGCGGTCCTTGTGATCGAAGTAGTTGTTGTTGGCCATGCTGCGCGACTGGGTTTCGGCGGCGGTCGCCAGGGTGGCGTTCCAGGTCAGCGGCGTGGTGGCGTTGAAGGATTGCGCGCCGCACTGGCGGGGCTGGCTGCGTGCGACGTTGAGTTCGGCCAGCATTTTTTGCCCTTCGGCCTGCCAATCGCCCAGGCGTGCGCTCAACAATGGGCGGGCCAGGACGATGCGCCACTCGCGGTCCTGGCGGCTGACGCCGACGTCGACGAACTGCGGGTCGAGCACGATCTGGCAAAAACTTTCCTGGATCGCTTTCATGGCCGAGGGCGCATCTCGCGGCCCGTTCAGGCTGATCGCCTGCACGTTCTTCATCGGATAACCGGCGCTGGCCATGGCCTGCTGCAGGTTGCCGACGCTGGCGGCGGACAGCACCAGCCGTGGGTCGGCCGACAGCGGCGGCAGTTCCGAGGACACCTGGCCGGCGCAACGCTGCAGCTGGCCGCGGTAGAGGTTGATCGATTCGATCAGTTGCGACTCTTCGCTCGCCAGCGCGGTGGCGGCAAACACAAGCCCTAGTGAAAACCCGGCAAGGCGCAGAGTGGATGACAGGAAATGCATGGAAATCCTCCTTGAGCTGACTGCGCACATGATGCGCGAAGTGCCCCCCTTGAACGCAATGTCTTTTTCGCGATGTCGCCTCCTTTGCGCCATCATTTCACTACTACACTGAGGCGAAACTGCCCACAGAGTAGTGCCCGACCATGCGCCACGACTGGATAGCCGCCTGCCTCGCCCTCACCCTGATCGCTGTTCCGGTATTCGCCACCGACCAGCAGCAAAAACAGAAAGTCGCCGAAGACAAGGCCGAGGTGCTTGAGCACAAGGCCGCCGAAAACAGCAGCCCTGCGTCGGCGTCCAAGTCTCAAGCCATTACCCAGCCCGAGGTCCAGGCCGTGGACCCGGCGGGCAAAGCGCCGCTGGATGACGCCATCACCTGTCTCGCCCGATCGATCTACTGGGAAGCCAAGGGCAAGAACGCGGCGGACATGGAAGCGGTGGCCAATGTGGTGATGAACCGCCTCGGCCACGACGGTTTTCCCGATACCGTGTGCGGCGTGGTCAAGCAGGGCTCGCAGAGCAAAAGCTGCCAGTTCTCCTGGTGGTGCGACGGTCGTGCCGACTCGGTGCAGGAAGAGGTGCCTTATGCGATGGCCAAGGAAATCGCGCGCAAGGCACTGAACAAGCAATTGCCGGATCGCACCAAGGGCGCGCTGTATTTCCATGATCGCACGGTGAAACCGGATTGGGCCAGGGAGTACAACAATACGGCCAACATCGGCTTGTTCAGATTTTACAAACCCAAGGCCGGGGATGCGAAGTAGGCGCAAATTCACCCAGGCGATCATGAACCAGGCCGCGACCTTAAGCCACGCTAAAGAGCATTCGCTCCATGCTGGTGCCTTTACTGGCTTCAGGATAGAGACGCCTGGTCGGTCTCCATTGGCATCGGCCGTTTTAAATCAATTAGATACAGCTGTGCTTATGCGCACGATCGAATATGGCACGCACATTGCTCCACCTCTCCAGCACCTTTTCTGGTGCGACTGATCCGGGACGACCCGGAGGCCTCGCGGCTCTGCGATATCTGGACGACCAGGTGACATTTTGACTAATCATCAGGAGGTTACTTATGGCGCCCACGCCTCGTATTACCCCTCATTCCGCGTTCCAGACCCTGCCTCTGGTCGACATTCAGGGACTGTTTTCCGACTGTGCAGCCGCTCGTATCGAAACCGCCGCTGCCCTGGGGCGAGCAGCCTCGCAGGCAGGCTTTCTGTACGTGACCGGGCACGGTATCGATCCGCAGATCATCAACCGCATCAAACAACGGACGGTGGAATATTTCGCCCAGCCGCTTGAACAGAAGATGAACGATTACATCGGCCTGTCGAGCAACCACAGCGGATATGTACCGGAGGGCGAAGAGCAATTCGTCGAGGGCAGCATCGATCACAAGGAGGCCTTCGATGTCGGTTTCGATTACCGGCTGCCGCACGGGACGCGACCGATGCTGGGTGCCAATCGCTGGCCGGCGTTGCCGGGATTCAAACAGGACGTCAAGGCCTATTACGACGCCGTGTTCAGCCTCAACCTCACGCTTTTTCGAGGTTTCGCACTGGCACTGGGGCTTGCGGAAAATGCCTTCACGCAACGGGTCAACAACCCGCCCAGCCAATTGCGGTTGATCCACTATCCGTTCGCGCCGGATGCGCCGGTGGATCGTCCCGGTATAGGTGCGCACACCGACTATGAGTGCTTCACCATTTTGCTCCCGACCGCGCCGGGACTCGAAGTGTTGAACGGTGCAGGGCAGTGGATCGATGTGCCCTTGGTGGACGGCGCGTTTGTCATCAACATTGGCGACATGATGGAAGTGCTGAGCAACGGCTCCTACGTCGCCACCGCGCATCGGGTACGCAAAGTCGCCCAGGAGCGTTACTCGTTCCCGATGTTTTGCGCCTGTGATTACGACACGGTCATCGAGCCCGTCGCGCAACTGCTCGATCCGGCAACGCCGAGCCGCTATGGACCGGTTGTGTGTGGCGAGCACTTGTACGCGCAAACCCTGCAAACCTTTCGCTACCTCAAGCAGCGCCTGGCTCGCGGTGAACTGAGCTTGCCGGACGGGGCAAAGGGCTTGTCCTCATTCGGCCGTACCGCCCGCGCCGTGGAGGTTTGATATGCACCTCAATGAACTTGTCGCTCGTTACCCGCAGCAACCGACCCAAGGCGTTCCGGACTGGATGCCGGGTTTCTACAAACGCCGGGCAATCAGCTTTGCCGATGGCCTGACCGATACCCAGACCCACGTGTGCTGGTTCCAGAGCCGCAACTTCACCATCGATTTGCGCCTGCCGCTGGAAGAACACCAGGTGCAAGCCAAACCGTTGCTGGCGTACAGCGCGGAAGAACTGCAGCGACTGGCCAACTACGAAGGCTGGGAAGCCTTGTGTTCATGGGAAGGCGAGATTCTCAGTTGGCACACCGACACGTCCTTGCAGTTGCACAATCGCTGGCCCGAGCCAGGGCTGCTCAAGCGTATCGGCAACTGCATGATCGAGTTCGCGCCCAGCGGGGCCTATGTCGAAGACTGGCGTCTGCAATTGTCGGCGCCCGGCGCATTGATCGGCTTGCGTCTGCTGGAGGAAAAGGAGCTGGAGAGTGGCATCGTGCGTCATCGCGGTGGCGGCCTGATCGTCTGCGGTGAGTACGCGGCGCTAGTGCTGGGGCGTTCACATCCGCTCGAGGGAGGTGTGCCACTGCGTGAGTTGGTCGCTCAATACGCGGATGACCCGCAATGGCTGCGCCGTGCGTTCAACTTCGAAACATCGGTGGCCCAAGGCTCGCTCGACGAGGGCTACAACGTAACGCTCTCGACCTGTGCCGCGCGCGTGGGGCAGACCCTGATCCCACTGGACGGCTTCGAACTGCAGGCTGACGGCGTTCACGTCATCCAGCGATTGCTGGTTGATGGGCTGGCCTGCGAACGCCTGTTCATCATCGACACGCTGGAACCGCACGTCAGCTACGCGCAAACCACCGGATTCACCCGCAGCGCCGCGCAGTGGCATGAGCGCGAATCCCCGACATTGAGCCGCTATACCCAGCCGCTCGTTTGAATTCATTGCTCCAACTCATTCATAACCCGTGAGGTTCCCATGAAGGTATTCTCGTGTGTGTTTTACCGTTTTGCCGCCGTGTTGCTGGCGTGTTCCTGTCTCGCTTTCGGTGCTTCTGCCGCCGAGAAAAAGCACGAGTTCAAGGTCGCGTGGTCGATCTATTCCGGCTGGATGCCGTGGGGCTACGCCAGCGAACACGGGATCATCGACAAATGGGCAAGCAAGTACGGCATCAAGATCGAACTGGTACAACTCAATGACTACATCGAGTCGATCAACCAATATGCCGCCGGCGCATTCGATGCCTGCGGCATGACCAACATGGATGCCTTGACCATTCCAGGTGCCAACGGCGTCGACACCACGGGGCTGATCCTTGGGGATTACTCCAATGGCAACGACGCGATTGTCCTGAAAAATGGCAAGACCTTTGCCGACATCAAAGGCCAGCAGGTCAATCTGGTGGAGCTGTCGGTCTCCGACTACCTGATGTCCCGCGCCCTGGACATCCACGGGCTGAGCCAGCGCGATATCAAGATCATGAACACCTCCGACGCCGATGCGGTGGCCTCTTTCACCACGCCCGGCGTAACCGCGGCGGCGCTGTGGAACCCGCAGTTGAGCATGGTGTTGAAGCAATCGCCGACGGCGGTCCAGGTCTTCACGTCCAGGGAAATTCCGGGGGAGATCATCGACATGATGGCGGTGAACACAGAGACATTGGCGGCCAACCCGGAACTGGGCAAGGCGTTGGTGGGCGCGTGGTTCGAAACCCTGCAATTGATGTCCGGTGACAACGCACAGGCAATCGCTGCACGCTCCTCGATGGCCGAGCGTTCGGGCACCGATCTGAGAGGGTACGAAGATCAACTGACCCAGACCATGCTGTTCTACACGCCGACCACGGCCTACGAATTCGCCAGCTCCGAGGCTATCCGCCACACGATGGACAAGGTCCGCACCTTTTCCTTCGCCAAGGGTTTGCTGGGTCAAGCGGCCACCAGTGCTGACGCGGTGGGCATGCAGTTCGCCGATGGCTCGACCCTGGGCGACAAAAACAATATCAAGCTGCGCTTCGATACCCGGTTCGTGAACATGGCGATGACCAACCAGCTCTGATCCGGCAGCGTTTTACAGATGAGCGCGGCGCCAGAAGCATCGGGCCAGCAAGGCATCGAGGCTTAACTTTCCAGGGCCGGACAGCAGCAGCGGCACAAGGGCGGCGAGGTAGATCAGCGGCAGTTTGAAATTGCCGAAACCCTTGTTGCTGATGGAGTAACCCTGGGCCAGTTCGCTCAAGGTCGACCAGTCGGCCGGCCAGTGCACCGCGGCGGTCGCGACGATGGTCACCACGATCAGGCTGATCGCCGAGAACCGTGTGGCCAGGCCCACCAGCAGGGCGAGGGCGCAGATCAGCTCCACCCACATCGACAATTCCCAGTTCAACGTGGCCGGCAAGTGGTTGAACGGAAACAGGAAGCGGTCCTGGATATCGGCGAACCAGTTCTCGCCATTGAATTTCTCCAGGCCCGACTCGAAGAATTCCCAGGCGAGGAACACCCGCAGGGTCAGTGGCGCTATCCAGCTGCCGGCACGGTCAAGGTTCAGGTGCAGGCCTTTGACGGCCGATGAAATAGTGGCGCTCATGGTTGATCTCCTTCGAGGCAGGGAAGTCGGGCGGTGGGGTGCCCGTTGAGATGTATTTCATCAACCGGGTGTATCTGCGGTGTGTCGTTTGTGCGGGGAAATGAAGGCGTGGTGTGTCTGGGGTGGGGCTGTACACACTTTGATACGTAACCAGGTACAACACTGGGCAGCTGTCTTGGGCGATGGGGGCGGCGGATGACGCTCGGGGACTTTTGCTATACATTTTCCGCCCGCCCTTTGCATGGTGATACCGCTTCATGTCTCTTGCGCTCGAACGTCTAGTCGCTGGCACGCCAATCCCTTTCGCCGGTAACCGTGTCACTGTGGTCAGCCCCGAACTGGCGGCACGCTTCCAGCCCGGTGACCACCTGTTGGTGGAGCAGGTCAGCGGCGAGCTGTTGTTGATCCCGGTGGCGGACCAGCAAGCCGCAGCGGTGGCGATCGAGCGTGCACAAGCGGCGTTCAAGGTGATGTCGACGGTGTCGGACCAGGCCATCAGCGCCTTCTTCGATCTGTTCGCCCTACGTCTGGAGACGCCCGAGTGCTGGGCCCTGATCGAGGCCGCGAACCTGGCCGACATCGAACGGGCCAAGGCCCGTGGCCGCTCGACCACGCGCCTGCTGGCCGATGAGCGAATGCGCCGCGACATGATCGCAGGCCTGCGCGCTTGGCGCGATGCGCCGGCCACCCGCGGCAAAGTGATCAGTTGCGTCGAGCACGACGGCTGGAAAGTCGAACAAGTGGTCTCGCCGCTGGGCATCGTCGCGTTCGTCTTCGAAGGTCGGCCGAACGTTTTCGCCGATGCTGCCGGGGTGTTGCGCACGGGGAACACTGCGGTGCTGCGCATTGGCAGCGATGCGTTGGGCACGGCCCAGGCCATCGTCACCCACGCACTGAACCCGGCGCTGAACGACGCCGGGCTGCCGACCGGTGCGGTTTCACTGGTGGAAAGCGTCAATCACGCCGCCGGTTGGGCGATGTTTGCCGACCGCCGCCTGTCACTGGCCGTGGCCCGTGGTTCGGGACGTGCCGTCAGTCAACTGGGCAGCATCGCGCAACAGGCCGGCACTGCCGTCAGCCTTCACGGAACTGGCGGCGCCTGGTTGATCGCCGACACCGACGCCGATGCCAAGCGCTTCGCCTCCGTGGTGCGCAACTCCCTCGACCGCAAGGTCTGCAATACCCTGAACGTGTGCCTGATCCAGCGCGATCGCGCCGCGGAACTGGTACCGCTGTTTCTCGACGCGCTGCAACAGGCCGGCAAGGCACGCAGCCAGGGCTGCAAGTTGCACATCGTCGAAGGTAGCGAAGCGTTCCTGCCGGCGGATTGGCAGACCGCGAGCGTCGAGGTCTACCGCGCCGAAGGCTATCGCACGGAAGCTCAGGCCGAATCCTTGCCGGAAGATCAACTGGGTCGCGAGTGGGAATGGGAAGAGACGCCGGAAGTCAGCCTGAAGATCGTCGACGACCTGGACAGCGCCATCGCCTTGTTCAACCGCTACAGCCCGCAATTCACCGTGTCGCTGCTCAGTGAAGATGCCGCGACCCAGGAACGTTTCTACAACGCGGTCAACGCGCCCTTTGTCGGTAACGGGATCACCCGTTGGGTCGATGGTCAGTACGCACTCAACAAGCCGGAACTGGGCCTGTCGAACTGGGAGAGCGGCCGCCTGTTTGCGCGCAGCGCGATTCTCTCGGGCGATGGTGTGTTCACCATTCGCAGTCGCATGACCCAGGTCGATCTGTCGGTCAAACGCTAAAACGATTGTCGCAGCGGCTGCCTGGGCGGTCGCTGCGGTCAAGCTCAGGCGGCTTCGACGGCTTTACACCAGATGGACCCTGTATTTTCTTGATCACCACAAATCTCCTTGTGGGAGCGGGCTTGCTCGCGAATGCGGTCTATCAGCTGACATTGACGTTGGCTGACCCGACGCATTCGCGAGCAAGCCCGCTCCCACACTGGATCTTTGGTGGTTAGGAATATCAGGCACTAAAAAGGGCCTGCTCTTATTGGGAGCAGGCCCTTTTTTTAATAATTTAAATTCTAATCAGTAGAACCGATCAATCACCCGAACTTCGTTCTGGTTCTGCAGCGAGTCCCAGGCCTGTTTCAGCGTTTGCAGAACATTACCGATGAAGTCCTTGTCGGCCGCGGCTTTCTTGCCGACATAGCCCTGGCCGCGACGGTACATCTTCAGTCGGGCGAGCAGGTTCTCGTTGTTCTGGTCGAACTCCGCTTCATGGGCGTGTGGAGACAGGCAGTCGATTTGAACTTCGCCCGACTTGCTGATCCACAGGATATGGCTGTCATGGCTGTCTTTTTGCGCAGCGAACATACGAGCCAGTTCTTCGATAGTTGGTTGATTGTTCAGATTCATCATAAAAACCCCTTGACCATTTGGTGATCTTTCAAAGTTGATTCGCTAATACAGGTAGCCCATCGGTTAGTTGATCCCTGGCACCGAAACCAGGACGTCAGCAGTCGTCCGTCGAAATCGACGGGGTCCCGCGTCTGTTGCATGTAGTCGTGTTGAATAACTGCTACGCAATAGCGTCACAACGAAGAGAAGCGGCGATAACCTTTGGCCCCTGCCGTCCTTTTCAGGGTCGGCCACAAGCATCATGAGGATGGATCGCCAGCGCTTCTCGCCCTTGTACTGGACGTTCAGGCCAGGTCAGCTTCTTCAATCTGCCTTGTGGGCAGCGTGTATCCGGAAAAAACAGCTCGGCGGTCAGACGAGCTTGCTCAAGCGTGTTGCCAGTACTCCCGATCGGGGAGACGTCTGCATCATGCAAGGGCAAATCGAAGGCGTCAACGGTTTTGTAGTGAATATTTTTGTTCACTACATATTGTCCGACAAAGCTGATTTGGAATTAGAAAGGGAGGGGGGCTTGCCGGCGAAGCTCGCGGCTTTACCCGATCTACTGTGGGAGCTGGCCTGCCGGCGATGGCGTCCTTGAGCCTTGTGTTGGACTTTCAAACGCCTTCGCCGGCAAGCCGGCTCCTACAGGGTTTACGGCGTTTCGAAACAATAAACGCTGCACGGCAACCCCTGGATCGACAGCTGATGCAGGCTGAACCGGTTTTGGGTGAGCTCGGGCATCACGGCAGCCCAGAACAGCCGTGCCGGCCGGTTCGCCTCGACATGGAAAATTTGCCATCGACCAGGGAGGCGGTTCAACAGGGTGGACACGACAAATCTGGCGACACCCTGGCCACGAAAGCGCCGACTGACGAACAGGTGACCGATGTTGTGGCGGGCGTCGGGTACATGGACTTCATCATCCACGGTCACGAATCCGGCCAACTCTCCGTCGACCTTGATCAGAAAAGGCTGGGTCGCGGGTTTTCGCCAGTAGTCCGTGAGGGGCTGTAGACTGAAAAAACCAAGCTCACCCAAGGGCAGCGGCAACCACTCGCTGAAGTCGTAGGTGTAGAACTGCATCAGGTTTTCAATGGTCTGCAGTTCGTCCCGCCGGGCCGCGTGCAGTTCAATCGAGATCATCTGGAAGGTCCCCGCCGATTGCAGTGCAATACGCGTCATTATGGCCTACACCATCCAGCTTCTTTCGATCACCTTCAGACTTCGTTAAGAAACGCCTTCGATACTCCTCCCCAATAGATCCGGGGGAGGTATTTTCCAATGTCCGATTTCAACTGGAATGTTCAGTTGCCGCTGCAGTTTGGCCAGGCCGAAACGCCGCGGTTGCACCTCGCCAGGGCCTTGCCCGACGACCCGCAACGGTGCGCCTTCGAAACCTTTATCCAGCAACGTTTTCGCAAGGCCCACGGCGCCGACATTCGCCATTTCATGCCGGAACTGTTCGGCATGCTTGATGCCAACGATGCGCTCTGTGCAGTAGTGGGTGTGCGCCTGGCGAGCACCGGACCGCTGTTCCTGGAGTGTTACCTGGATGAAGCGATCGATCCGCTGATCAGCGCCACGGCAGACCAGGCCGTAGAGCGGTCGGCCATCGTCGAGGTGGGCAATCTGGCCGCCAACGACAGCGCAAACGCGCGCATGAGCATCATCGCGATGACCTACCTGCTGGCCATGGGAGGCCTGGAATGGGTGGCCTTTACCGGCAACCTGGGCTTGGTCAACAGCTTTCATCGCCTAGGTTTGAAGCCCGTGACGCTGTGCGCCGCCGACCCTGCGCGGCTCGGTGATGACCGCCACGCCTGGGGCAGTTATTACGAAAGCAAGCCTTGGGTCCACGTTGGCAACATCCGCGCCGGCTTCATTCACTTGCGCAATATCGGGTTGTTCAGTCGCCTGGGTTTGCCGACGTCCAGTGAGGCTTGCTGCCATGTCGCCTGAGCTGGAACTGTTCAAACAGACCCTGCGCAGCCATGCCGAGGATCAGGCAAAGGCCACGGCATTGTGGGGCGATCGGCTGAAACTGGACTACGCCACGTTGTATACCGAAGTGATGGAGCGCCAGCAGCGGCTGCGCGATGAGCAGATCGAGGTCGTGGCCCTGGCGCTGGACAACGGTGTCGAGGCCATGCTCTGGGACCTGGCTGCATTGTTCGCCGGCCTGGCCTGTGTCGCCTTGCCGGGCTTTTTCAGCCCGGCGCAACGCAAACATTGCCTGGAGCAGAGCCGCGCCGAACGGGTCATCGCCGAACCGCACCTGCACGACGAACTGCAAGCGGCTGGCTATCAAACGGACGGCGACTTCTGGTGTCGCCGGTTCAGCGGCCCGAGTGTGATGCCTGAAGGCACGGCCAAGTTGACCTTCACCTCGGGCACCACCGGTACGCCCAAGGGAGTGTGCCTGAGTGCCGACAGCATCCTGCGGGTCAGCCGCGAGCTGGATCAGGCCAGCAAACCCACCCACCCGCAACACCATCTGGCGCTGCTGCCACTGGCCATCCTGCTGGAGAACATCGGTTGTTATGCCGCGTTGTACGCCGGCGCGACCTTGAGCCTGCCCGGCGCGAAAACCTTAGGGATTGAAGGCGCCAGCGGGGTGAATGTGCCGCAACTGCTGGGGTGCCTGGCCAACCGGGCGCCGCAGAGCCTGATCCTGGTGCCGCAGTTGCTGCTGATGCTGGTCAGTGCTGCCGAACAGCACGCCTTCGACCCACGGCACCTGCGTTTTGCCGCCGTGGGCGGTGCCCGGGTTTCCGAGGATCTGCTGCGTCGTGCACAGCGGGTGGGCGTGCCGGTCTACGAAGGGTACGGACTGTCGGAGTGCGCCTCGGTGGTGTGCCTCAATCGCCCACAGGCGCACCGTCCCGGCAGCGTCGGACAGCCCTTGCCCCATGTAGAGATCCGCCTGGCGGACGACGGCGAAGTGCTGATCAAGGGTTGCACCTTGCTCGGCTACCTGGGCGAGGCGCCCCATACCGCGGCATGGTGGCCCAGCGGTGATCTCGGCGAGTTCGACGCCGAGGGTTTTCTCTACCTCAAGGGCCGCAAGAAACATCAGTTCGTCACCAGTTTCGGGCGCAACGTGAATCCGGAGTGGGTGGAGGCCGAATTGACCCAGCGCGGGCTGATCGCCCAGGCCTTCGTGCATGGCGAGGCGATGGCGCACAACCATGCGCTGCTCTGGCCCCATCGCCCCGATTGCAGCGACGAGCAACTGGCTACCGCCGTCAGCCAGGCCAATCAGGCGTTACCCGACTACGCCCGGGTCCATCGCTGGACCCGTCTCGATCAACCCTTCACGGCCGCCAACGGTTTGCTCACCGCCAATGGCCGGCCCCGGCGGGACGCCATCGTCGAGCGCTACCGGGAGCAACTCAGTGAATACGCATTTTCCGAGGAATCCGCACCATGAGTTTTTTTGACAGGCTGCAAGAAGCCACGCATCAACAACGCACTGAGCTGTTCAACGTGCCGATCATCCGTGATGCCCTGGAGGGCAACGTCAGCCTGGACAGTTACCAGGCCTTCCTGGCGCAAGCCTATTACCACGTGCGCCATACCGTCCCCTTGATGATGGCCTGCGGTGCGCGCCTGCCGTCGCGCCTGGAATGGCTGCGTGAGGCGGTCTGTGAGTACATCGAGGATGAATACGGCCACGAAAAGTGGGTACTCGATGACATCGAAGCCTGCGGCGGTGACAGGGATGCTGTGCGCACCGGGCGTCCGTCCATGGCGATCGAATTGATGGTCAGCTTTCTCTACGACCTGATTGCCCGGGGCAACCCGGTGGGGCTGTTCGGCATGGTCAACGTGCTCGAAGGCACCAGCATTGCCCTGGCCACCCAGGCCGCCGACAGCATCCGCCAACGCCTGTACTTGCCGCAAAGCGCCTTCAGCTACTTGAGTTCCCACGGCTCACTGGATATCGAGCACATGCAGATCTACCGCCGACTGATGAACAGGCTGGAAGATCCGGACGACCAGGCCGCCGTCATTCACGCCTCCACCGTGGTCTACCGGCTGTACACCGATATGTTCCGCGGCCTGCCGCATGACGGGGAGAGCCGGCATGCGCCTGTCTGAAGCCCGCGTGGTGTTGACCGGCGCCAGCGGCGGCATCGGCCTGGCCATTGCCACGGCCCTGTGCGCCAGCGGCGCCCGGGTATTGGCCGTGGCACGCAATCGGCAACCGCTGGCGGCGCTGCTCGAGCAGTATCCGCGCAACCTGTTCTGGATCGGCGCTGACCTGACGCTGCTCGCCGAGCGCCGAGAAGTGCTGGCGGAAGCGGAAAGCATCGGTGGCATCAACCTGCTGATCAATGCCGCCGGGGTCAATCATTTCGCCATGCTCGAACAACTGGACGACAGTGAGATCAACGCGATGCTGGCGGTGAACATCAGCGCGCCGATCTGCCTGACCAAACTGCTGCTGCCACTGCTCAAGCAGGCCGACAGTGCCATGGTGGTCAACGTCGGTTCAACCTATGGCTCCATCGGATACCCCGGATACGCCAGCTATTGCGCGACCAAGTTCGCCCTGCGCGGGTTTTCCGAAGCCCTGCGCCGGGAGCTGGCGGACACCCGGGTCAGCGTACTCTACGTCGCCCCCCGCGCCACCCGTACCAGCATGAACAGCCCGGCGGCCCAGGCGCTCAACGATGCGCTCAAGGCCAATGTCGACGATCCGCGGGCGGTGGCAGCTTCCGTGATTCACGCCATCGCCGGTGACCGTCGTGACCTTTACCTGGGCTGGCCGGAGCGCTTTTTCGTGCGCCTCAACAGTCTGCTGCCGCACCTGGTAGACCGCGGCCTGCGCAAGCAATTGCCGCTGATCCGCCACCTGAGCCAGAAACCCGACGAGGAGAAACTCAAGCCATGAAAAAGATCATCACCTGCCTGCTGTGCGGCGTCTTGAGCCAGAGTGTCTGGGCGCTGGATGCCGCCGACCAGCAACGCCTCAACGGCATCCAGCAAAGCTGGGCGCATATTCAGTACGAGTTGCCAGAGGATCAACGCACCGCGGCCTTCGAAAAACTCGCCGCGCAAGCTGCAAGCTTCACCCAGGAACGCCAGGCAGTCGCAGAGGCCTGGATCTGGTCCGGTATCGTCACCAGCAGTTGGGCCGGTGCCCAAGGCGGGCTCGGGGCGCTGGGCAAGGTCAAGGCGGCCAGGGCCGACCTGGAAAAAGCCCTGACCCTGGACCCCAAGGCCCTGCAAGGTTCTGCCTACACCAGCCTTGGTGCGCTGTACGACCGGGTGCCGGGTTGGCCCATTGGTTTTGGCGACTCGGACAAGGCCGAACAATTGCTCAAGGTGGCCTTGCAAATGAACCCCAACGGTATCGACAGCCTGTACTTTTGGGGCGATCACCTCTACCGTCAAAAGCGTTACGTCGAGGCCAGGGCCGCCCTGCAGAAAGCCTTGCTGGCCGCGCCGCGTCCCGGCCGCGAAAGCGCCGACGCCGGGCGGCGCAAAGAGATTGAAGCGCTGTTGGTGGACGTGAACAAGAAACTCGGCTGACAGGAGTCCGTGTGCGCTTATTACTGATAGAGGATGACGTGGCACTCGGCGAGGGCATTCACCAGGCCCTCAGTCGAGAAGGCTACACCGTCGACTGGTTGCAGGACGGCAGCAGCGCCTTGCACTCGCTGCTCAGTGAAATCTTTGACCTGGCGGTACTCGACCTTGGCCTGCCGCGCATGGACGGCCTCCAGGTGCTCAGGCAGCTGCGCGACGGTGGCTCCAACCTGCCGGTGCTGATCCTGACCGCGCGTGATGCCACCGAAGACCGCATCGCCGGGCTGGATGCCGGCGCCGACGATTACCTGATCAAGCCGTTCGACCTGGCCGAACTGAAAGCGCGCATACGGGCGCTGCTGCGACGCAGCGCCGGCCGTGCACAAGCGCTGATCGAACACGCCGGCATCAGCCTGAATCCAGGCACCCAGCAAGTCAGCTACAAGGGTGAGCCCGTCGCCCTGACACCCAAGGAATACCAGTTGCTCCACGAATTGCTGTCGCCCCCTGGCCGGGTGATGACGCGCGATCATCTGATGCAGTTGCTCTACGGCTGGAACGAGGAGGCCGAAAGCAACACCCTGGAAGTGCACATCCATCACCTGCGCAAGAAGTTCTCCACCGACCTGATCCGCACCATCCGCGGGATCGGCTACCTGGTGGAGGAGCGCCGATGACCTCGATCAGGCGTCGCACCCTGACCTTGATCATTGGCCTGATGCTCGCGGGCCTGACGGTGATCAGCGTGCTCAACCTGCACGACAGCAACCACGAAATCGCCGAAGTCTACGATGCCCAACTGGCCCAGAACGCGCGCCTCCTGCAAGGCGTCATGCGCATGCCCCTGGCGAGCCAGGAGCATGCCGATCTGTACCGGGCCTTCAATCAGGCGCTGAGCGAGGCGGCGCCCAGGGTCGACGGGCATCCCTATGAATCGAAGATTGCCTTTCAGGTCTGGAACTTCAAGGGCGAGTTGCTGGTGCACACGGCGAGCTCACCGTCCTTCAGTGCGCCACCGGTTACCCCGGGCTTCAGCGATGTAGTCGACCTGAAAAACCGGCATTGGCGCGCCTTCCTGCTCGAAGACAAACAAAACAACCTGCGCATCTGGGTGGGCGAACGCGACGACGTGCGCTCGGACCTGGTCGATCGGATCGTGAGCCACACGCTGTGGCCCAATGTCCTGGCAAGCCTGATGCTGGCCGCCATGATCTGGCTGGCCATCGGCTGGGGATTGAAGCCTCTGGTTGATATGGCGGCCAAATTGCGGGCCAGGCAGCCCGGCTCACTCGAGCCCTTGCAATTGACGCCGCTGCCCACCGAGCTTGAACCGATGCAGGCCGCCCTCAACCGCATGCTCGCGCAAATCCAGGAAGTCATGGGGCGCGAGCGGCGCTTCATCGCCGACGCCGCCCACGAAATGCGCACGCCCCTGGCGGTGCTGCGGGTGCATGCGCAAAACCTGATGGAGGCGGGCAGTGACGCGGAGCGGCGCGTATCCCTTGAACACCTGATTGCCGGTGTCGACCGTACCAGTCGACTGGTCAACCAGTTGCTGACCATGGCGCGTATCGAGCCCAATCCCGGCACGCAACCGCCTGCCCCCATCGACCTGGCCGCCACCGTTCGCGACAGCCTGATCCAGCTGACGCCCTGGTTGTTGAGCAAGGACCTGGAACTGGTGTTCGACGTCAGTGACGACATCGGCCTGGTGCGGGTAGACCCCGCCGCGATTGATATCGCCCTGAACAACCTGGTCACCAATGCGGCGAACTTCTCACCGCTGCATGGACTCATCAGGGTCACGCTGGCCGCCAGGCAAAACGTCCTTGAGTTGTCCGTCGAAGATGAGGGGCCGGGCATCAACGAGGACGATCGCGCTCGGCTGTTCGAGCGTTTCTACAGCCGCGGCAATGACCAGGGAGCAGGGCTGGGGCTGACCATCGTCCAGGCCATTGCCGATCGCCTGGGTGGGCAAATCAAACTGGAGAATCGCAGCCCCGCAGGCTTGCGCGCGACGTTGGAAATTGGCCGCGCATAAACCAGGCATTGCCTTCAGAGGGAACGCTGGTTGACCCGGGCCATGAGCTGCTCGGCGGTCTCCTTGCGTTCAGAGTAACGATCCACCAGGAACGCCTGGCGATCACGCAGCAGCAGGGTGAATTTCACCAGTTCTTCCATCACGTCGACGACCCGGTCGTAGTACGGAGATGGCTTCATCCGGCCCGCCTCATCGAACTCCATGTAGGCCTTGGGCACCGAGGACTGGTTGGGGATGGTGAACATGCGCATCCAGCGCCCCAGTACACGCAGCTGATTGACCACGTTGAACGACTGCGAGCCGCCACACACCTGCATCACCGCCAGCGTCTTGCCCTGGGTGGGGCGCACCGCGCCGAGCTCCAGGGGCACCCAGTCGATCTGCGCCTTGAACACGGCCGACATCGCGCCATGCCGTTCCGGCGAACACCAGACCTGGCCTTCCGACCACTGCATCAGTTCGCGCAGTTCCTGGACCTTGGGGTGGGCGACGGGCGCATCGTCGGGCAGCGGCAAACCGGAGGGATTGAAGATGCGCGTCTCGGCGCCGAAGTGCTCCAGCAGGCGCGCGGCTTCTTCGACCAGCAGGCGGCTGAACGAGCGCTCGCGGGTCGAGCCGTACAGCAGCAGGATGCGTGGCTTGTGCTCATTGGGCTGGTTCGGCATCTGTGGGCCGTCGAACAGCGTGAGATCAAGGTTGGGAAGGTGGTCTGACATTTTTCCTCCTGCTCAGAGCGAGCCGATTCGATCCAGCTCGCGTTTCAGTTCATCGCGGCTGATAGTGTTGAAGGGCAGGGCGAGGAAGGCCTTGCAGCGTTGCTCGATGCGCGCCAGGGTGGCGCGGAAGGCGGCGTCGACCAGCGCTTCATCACCCACCACATCGGATGGATCTTCCAGGCCCCAATGGGCTTTCACAGCCTGGCCGAAGTACACCGGGCAGGATTCACCCGCCGCCTTGTCGCACACGGTGATGACGATATCCGGCGGGTTGCCCTCGAAGGCGTCATTGCCCTTGCTGCTCAAGCCGTCGATGGCAATGCCGGCCTGTTGCAGGGTGACAAGACTGCGCGGCAGCACCTGGCCCTTGGGAAAACTCCCCGAACTCACCGCTTCGAAACCGTGCGGCGCCAGGTGATTGAACATGGCCTCGGAAAGGATGCTGCGGCAGCTGTTGGCCGTGCACATGAACAGGACTCGCATGGATTTGCTCCTGCCGCTCACGGCGGCGTCAAAGACTCAGGCTCAGGCGCAGCGCCAGGGCCGAAAGGGTGATCAACAGAACCGGAAGGGTCAGCACGATGCCGATCTTGAAGTAGTAGCCCCAGGTGATGCGCACGCCCTTGCGCTCGAGCACATGCAGCCAGAGGAGGGTGGCGAGACTGCCGATGGGGGTGATCTTCGGGCCGAGGTCGCAGCCGATGATGTTGGCGTAGATCATCGCCTCGCGCACCACACCGTCGGCGCCGCTGCCCTGGATCGACAACGCGCCGATCAAAACGCTGGGCATGTTGTTCATCACCGACGACAGCAGCGCGGACAGCAGGCCGGTGCCGATGGCGGCGCCCCATAGACCGTAGTCGGCCAGACGGTCGAGCACATGGGTGAGCGAATCCGTCAGCCCTGCGTTCTTCAGGCCGTACACCACCAGGTACATGCCCAGCGAGAACACCACCACCTGCCAGGGTGCCTCGCGCAACACGCGCCGGGTGGAGATCCGGTGACCCTTGGCCGCCACCGCGAAAAGAATCGCTGCACAGGCCGCCGCGACCGCGCTGATGGGAACGCCCAGCGGCTCCAGGACAAACAGGCCGACCAGCAAGCCCAGCAACGTCCACCAGCCGACGACAAAGGTGGCGCGATCGTGAATCGCCGTTTCCGGCGCCGGCAGCGCATCCACGTCATAGCGCGGTGGCAAGTCCCGACGGAAGTACAGGAACAGCACCAGCAGGGTGGCGGCGACGCTGACCAGGTTCACCGGCACCATCACCGACGCATACTCGGCAAAACCCAGCCCGAAGTAGTCGGCGGACACGATGTTCACCAGGTTGGACACCACCAGCGGCAGGCTGGCGGTGTCGGCGATGAACCCGGCAGCCATCACGAACGCCAGGGTCGCGGCGGGCGAGAAACGCAGCGCCAGCAGCATGGACATGACGATGGGCGTCAGGATCAGCGCCGCGCCGTCATTGGCGAACAGCGCAGACACCGCCGCGCCCAGCAGCACGCAAAACGCGAACAAGCGATAGCCACTGCCCTGCGCCCAGCGCGCCACATGCAGCGCGGCCCATTTGAAGAAGCCGGCTTCATCCAGCAACAGGCTGATAATGATGATGGCGATAAAGGTCGCGGTCGCGTTCCAGACGATGGCCCACACCGTAGGAATATCCTGCAGCGACACCGCACCCACCGCCAACGCGATGATCGCACCGGCCGCGGCGCTCCAGCCCACACCAAGCCCCTTGGGTTGCCAGATGACCAGAATGAGGGTGAAGACAAAAACAGCAAAGGCAATCAGCATCGAAAACTCACTCGATCAGGGATTCAGCAGCAGGCAGCATCGCGCACAGGGCGCCCGTCCATGTTCTGCAGGCGGGACGCGTTGTTTTGCAGCCAATCGGCGTTGCCCTGCAACGTCACCTGCAGGATCTCGTGCACCCAGGCAGGCAGGTTCGGATTCAGCCGGTAATAAACCCATTGCCCTTGACGGCGATCCAGCAGCAGCCCGCTGCTGCGCAGTTGCGCCAGGTGGCGGCTGATCTTCGGCTGGCTGTCGTCCAGCGCGCACATCAGCTCGCAGACACACAGCTCGCCCTGGTGGGCGATCAGCAAGGTGGCGCGGGCGCGGGTCTCGTCAGCCAGGTTTTTGAATACCTCAGGGGGCGTGAGCATTGGGTTGGGCCTATTACATATGGATAATCAAATATACGGATATCCATATGTAATGAGCAAGCAAAAAAGTCGAACCTTTGCTCCTGATCATTTGCCATAAAGACAGGCCTGGCATCAGAGGGCAGGGCACTATCGAGGATCCCTCATGCACCACTACACCGTGCAATACCTGTTCAACGGCGAGCCTCGCACTCACCTGTTCGAACTCGAGCCATCTCGGTTACCCACCCATGAGGCGGCGATGCACCTGCTGCAACTGCATTTTGGCGATGGCGAGAACAGCCTGATCATGCCTAATGCGGACGCGACGCCAGAGGAGGTGCTATGGCAGGCTGAACTGGTGGGGCTGACGCAGATCAAGGTCGTCGATGAAGTCGATTGACGGAAGTTGCGGCACCCTGGTTGTCGTAATTCATGCAAAAACTGCATTTTTATGGAATTACGTTATGCGTAATGAGTATTTTACGAGAGGTGGTCAGGGCCTCATCGTATAAAGCAGGCCGCATTCAGATGTAATCGCGAAAAAGCTTCGGCATGCCTATCGAGCCCATATCGGCTCGTCCATTCCTGTAAATAGTACCGAGACCGCGCGCGCGGATCGACCTGACTTGCCTGAAAAGGCATCTGGAGACGAACGTGCGTTACCTGACGAAACTGGCGGCCGGGATGGCCGCTGCATGGCTGTGTCTTGCTGCGAACGCGCAATCGCTGGTGGTGGGTGACCAAAGTTACAACGCCCAGGCCGTGATGGAGGCGGCGGGGGTACTTGACGATCTGCCTTATACCCTTGAGTGGAAGCAGTTCACGGCAGGGTCGCCTGTCGCCGAGGCACTCAATGTCGGCAGTCTCGATATCGGGCTGCTCGGTGATGCGCCAGCGCTGTTCCTGGGCGCATTGGGCGCACCGATCAAGGTGATTGCAGTCGGCCGGCAAAGTCTTGGCGGTGTGGCCATTCTTGTGAGCAAGGATTCGTCGATCCACAGCCTTGAGGATCTGAAGGGCAAGCGCGCGGCCATTTGGAAAGGCTCCTGGAGCCAGCAGCTGCTGCTGACCGCGCTGGATAAAGCCGGTGTGCCACGAGACTCGCTGGATTTGCGTTATCTCAGTGCGCTGGATGCCTCCCATGCGCTGGACGGTGGCTCGGTTGACGTCATCGCTACCTGGGAACCCTACGTCACGCAACAGGAACGCCAGGGTGCGCGAATTCTGGCCACGGCTGATGGATTGATCCCGGCCCAGAGCTTCATCGCCGCCAACGCCAATTCCGTCGACGCCAAGCGCGCGCAAATCAGTGATTTCCTCCAGCGCCTGAGGAAAGCGCGTGATTGGACGCTGCAAAATCCAGCCAATACCAACGCTTATGCCGATGCCTGGGCCAAACGCACCCGGGCTGACGCTGAAATCGCGCGTCTCTGGTTTGCCCGAGCGCGAACCACCGTCGAGCCACTGAGCTCGCAGGTTCCTGTGGAGGCGCAGAAGACCGTGGACTTTTTCGCAAGCCTGGGACTGGTCAAGTCCTACCCGGCAGCCAACCTGTTCGACAATTCATTCGCTGCCTCCTTGCAGCCAGCCTTGGCCAAATAAGGATATTTTTGCCATGACCAAAAGACAGCTCAAACTGGGCGCGCTGACGATGGGGTGTGGTGGGCCAGGCCGCCACAACCTGTGGCTGGATCCTCAATTGCCCGCCGATGCCAGCGTCAATGTCGACTGGTACATCGACATTGCGCGTCAGGCCGAGGCGGCACTGTTCGACTTGATGTTCATCGTCGACAGCCAGTTCATCACACCGGGCTCGCCATCCCACTACCTGAATCGGCTGGAGCCGTTGACACTGCTGTCAGCGATTGCCGTGAGCACTCGACATATCGGTCTTGTCGGTACGCTGACGACCTCCTACAACTCGCCCTATAACGTCGCGCGGCGCCTGGCATCACTGGACCTGATCAGCAAAGGCCGTGCGGGCTGGAACGTCGTCACCAGCGGCGATGCCGGCACCGCTGGCAATTACAGTCGCGACGAACATTATGATTACGACACCCGCTACGGCCGGGCGGCCGAACACGTCCAGGTGGTCCAGGGCCTGTGGCACTCGTATGAGGAGGATGCGTTCGTGCGCGACAGGGCGACGGGCCAGTTTCTCGACCCAGGCAAACTGCACCGTCTGAATCACCAGGGCGAACACTTCTCTGTGGTCGGCCCGCTGAACATTCAACGCTCACAGCAAGGCCAGCCGGTGATCTTCCAGGCCGGCGATTCGCAGCAGGGCCGCGACCTGGGCGCCGCCACTGCGGATGTGGTCTTCACCCATGCCGCCAGCGTCGAGCAGGGCCAGGCTTTCTACCAGGATATCAAGGGCAGGGCGCAGCGACTTGGCCGCGATCCCGAGCAGTTACTGGTCATGCCCGGTGCCGAAATCCATGTAGGTGACAACGACAAACATGCGCGTGAAATCGAGCAGTACTACCATCAGGCCGACCATAGCTTCGAGCTCGCGCTGAAGGAATTTGGCCGCAACTTCGGTTGGCATGACTTCAGCCAATACGACCTCGATGCTCCGTTCCCTCAGGAGAGTCTGGAGTCTGCGCGCAGCAGTTTTTTCACCGCGGCCAAACGTATTGCCGATCAGGCACGTGAGAAAGGTTTCACGCTGCGCCAGGCCGTAGAGTTCGGTCGACAGCTGCGCCCGGGTGCCTTCGTCGGCTCGGCGGACACGGTTGCGCAGAAGATGGCTGACTGGTTCGAAGCCCGGGCGGTGGATGGTTTCAACATCTACATTGGCCACCCTGAGCAGTTCAAGCGCTTTACCAACGAGGTGATTCCGCTGCTGCAAGAGCGTGGTGTCTACCGCAGGGCGTATGAAGGTACGACCTTGCGTGAAAGCCTGGGTCTGGAGATTCCTCGATTCGGCGGCAAACGCTAGTCACGCTATCGAGTATCAAATGGCCGGCTCGGTGTTGCGCACCGAACTGGCCATTTGCGTCACCGCAGCTACTTGCAGTTTCCTGCCTTGCGATATCCCGCGGATTGGGCTGCAGATTCAGAGTCAAAAGTTATCTGGTTTTTCGTCGACACCTGAGCATACCCAGGACACCCCATTGAGAGGTGATAGATGTGGCTATTGCGGTTGCCAATGATCGAACCTGCTGCGCTCGTACTCGCCAGGGTCGGCTGGGCTGCTGCCCGCGGCGGATTAACAGGCATCGCGCTGACGACACCCTCACCGACCGCCTTATACCCTTGCGACCATCGACGCTCGCCCGTCACGAATGGATTGGAGTGCCCCATGATGGCTGCAATACGTCGATCCCGCTCTTTCTCCCAGGACGAAACCGGGTACTGCTTGTCCCAGGCCATCAGTAGCTGTTGCTGCTGACGGGACATGCTCAGCTTGTACCTGTCGAACATGTAGAAGGTTGTTCTTGCGACCAGCCCCTTGACCTCGTCACGGGGTTCCGCAGCACGTTGATCGAAATCAACCCGCGTCTTGCACTGCCCATACTGCGGCGCTACGCCGGTAGCCATGCCGTAGTTGAAATTGCTTCGGTCGCCGTTCACCTCGCCAACGGACGGGTAGAGGTTGAACAGGTCTGCTTCCATGGCGCGAAACACAGGATCATCGTCCACGCAGTGTTCTCGACCACCGTTCTTCCAGCATTGGCGTTGGTTGCCGAATGTCCAGGCGGGCACGATATGTTCCCACTCAGTGCGCTCTGCCCGATTCTCTTGCTTCCTGGCCTTGAGGCCACAGGACTCGGCATCGATACGTCCGCCTGATTTCCCCACCCACGTCCATTTGCAGCCGCAATACAACTCGCCCATGGAGCTGTTCGCCTGGTCCAGATAGATTTTCTGCTTGGCGATGACCTTGGCCTCGGAAAAGGTCGAGGGAGGGCTTGCGAAGGCGCAGGTGATTACCGATAGGGTCAGCGCTACTACAGACAGCAGTTTTTTCATTGGAAAACATTAGCTTATGAAGGGGCGCGCATTGTACGCACGACGTCGACGGCCGCTGCAGTATTTTCTCGGGTAAACGCAACCTCGATAAATGTTTGCAGCTGCCCGGCTGTCAAGCTGCTCTGAAACCGGTTTCATTTTATCTCGGTCGTCGATATATTCCCCGCTTTTTCCCAGCCAGTGCGTCCAAAAACCAACAAGATTGATGCGCCACCCAACCGAATTGTTGATGAGGATTTGTGATGTCTGAGCAAGATCAAGACAACCCGCGCCGGGACTTTCTGCGCAAAACGCTGACCCTGATTCCCGTGGTGACGGTGGCCAGTACCGGTTTCGGCATGAACGCACTGGCGGCAACCGATAGCGCCCCGACCGCCAAAGCGCCGATCGCACCCCCCGCGAGCGATTACCAGCCCAGCTTTTTCACCAAGGAAGAGTGGGCTTTCGTCCAGGCGGTGGTATCGCGCCTTATTCCTGCCGACGACCTTGGCCCCGGTGCACTTGAAGCGGGAGCAGCCGAATTTATCGATCGGCAGATGAACACGCCCTACGCAACAGGTGCGCTCTGGTACATGCAGGGTCCATTTGTGACTGATGCTCCCCCTGAACTGGGTTACCAACTGCAATTGGCGCCGCAGCAACTCTACCGTTTGGGCATCGCGACAACGGACGCGTGGTGCAAAACCACTTACGGCAAAGTTTTTGCTGCGCAAGACAGCGCTACCCGAGACAGTATTCTCCACAAAATGGAGTCCGGAGAGGTGGTTTTCGATGATTTTCCGGTGAAAGCATTCTTCAGCCTGATGGTGCAGAACACCCGTGAAGGATTCTTCTGCGACCCGATTCATGGCGGTAACAAAGGGATGGTCGGCTGGACCCAGATTGGTTTCCCTGGCGCTCGCGCCGATTTCATGGATTGGGTCGAGCGCAACGAGCCGTACCCCTTCCCGGCAGTGTCGATTCGTGGCGAGAGGGCTTGAAGATGGCGACGGTATTGAAAAAGGTTGATGCGGTCATCGTCGGTTTCGGCTGGACCGGGGCCATCATGGCCAAGGAGCTGACCGAGGCGGGACTGCAGGTGGTGGCGTTGGAGCGCGGCCCCATGCAGGACACCTATCCGGACGGAAACTATCCGCAAGTGATCGATGAGCTGACCTACAGCGTGCGCAAAAAGCTGTTCCAGGACATCTCCAAGGAAACGGTGACTATCCGTCATAGCGTCAATGACGTCGCGTTGCCCAATCGGCAGCTTGGCGCGTTCCTGCCCGGCAAAGGCGTCGGTGGTGCGGGCCTGCATTGGTCGGGCGTGCATTTTCGCGTCGACCCCATCGAGTTGAGGATGCGCAGCCACTACGAGGAGCGCTACGGCAAGCACTTCATTCCCAAGGACATGACCATCCAGGACTTTGGCGTCACCTACGAAGAGCTGGAGCCGTTTTTCGATTTCGCCGAAAAGGTCTTCGGCACCTCTGGCCAGGCCTGGACAGTGAAAGGCCAGTTGGTCGGTGCAGGGAAGGGCGGTAATCCCTACGCGCCGGATCGTTCCAGTGATTTCCCTCTGGAATCGCAGAAGAACACCTACTCGGCGCAGTTGTTCCAGAAGGCCGCACTCAGTGTTGGCTATAAACCCTACAACCTGCCTTCTGCCAATACGTCGGGACCCTACACCAATCCTTATGGCGCACAGATGGGGCCTTGTAATTTCTGCGGCTTCTGCAGCGGTTACGTGTGCTACATGTACTCGAAGGCCTCTCCCAACGTAAATATCCTGCCAGCCCTGCGCCAAGTGCCGAACTTTGAGTTACGCACCAACGCCCATGTGCTGCGCGTCAATCTCGATAGCAGCAAGCGCAAGGCCACGGGTGTCTCCTACATCGATGCGCAAGGCCGAGAGGTCGAGCAACCGGCGGACCTGGTGATCCTTGGGGCTTTCCAATTCAACAATGTGCGCCTGATGTTGTTATCCGGCATTGGCAAACCCTATGACCCGAAGACCGGGGAAGGGGTAGTGGGCAAGAACTTTGCCTATCAGAACATGGCCACCATCAAGGCCTTCTTCGACAAGGACACCCACACCAACAACTTTATCGGTGCGGGTGGCAACGGCGTGGCGGTGGATGACTTCAATGCCGATAACTTCGATCACGGCCCCCACGGTTTTGTCGGCGGATCGCCGATGTGGGTCAACCAGGCGGGGAGTCGGCCAATCGCCGGTACATCGAACCCGCCAGGCACCCCGGCCTGGGGCAGCAGCTGGAAGAAGGCGACCGCCGATTACTACACCCATCAGGTGTCGATGGACGCGCATGGTGCGCATCAATCCTATCGCGGCAACTACCTTGACCTGGATCCGGTTTACCGCGATGCCTACGGGCTGCCGCTTTTGCGCATGACGTTCGACTGGCAGGAAAACGATATAAAAATGAATCGTTTCATGGTCGAAAAAATGAGCAAGATCGCCCAGGCCATGAACCCTAAAACCATTGCCGTGCTTGGCAAGAAAGTAGGGGATCATTTCAATACGGCCTCCTATCAGACGACGCACCTCAACGGCGGCGCAATCATGGGCACTGACCCCAAGACCAGTGCCATCAACCGTTATCTTCAGTGCTGGGACGTGCACAACGTTTTTGTCCCTGGCGCTTCAGCGTTTCCTCAAGGCCTGGGTTACAACCCCACGGGTCTTGTCGCCGCCCTGACGTACTGGTCGGCACGGGCGATTCGCGAACAGTACTTGAAAAACCCAGGCCCGCTGGTTCAGGCATAAGGAGCGACACGTGATGAAAAAAATAATTGTCGCGGCGTTGATGCTCTGCGCGAACCTCCCTGCATGGGCTGCAGAGTCCACCGATGCCCAAATCAAACAGGGAGAATACCTGGCGCGTGCCGGTGACTGCGTTGCCTGTCATACCGCCAAGGGTGGCAAACCCTTCGCCGGCGGACTTGGCATGGAGACGCCAATCGGCACGGTGTATTCGACCAACATCACCCCTGACGCCAGCGGAATTGGCGGCTACAGCTTTGATGACTTCGACAGGGCGGTGCGTCATGGGATTGGCAAGAGTGGCAGCAGCTTGTATCCCGCCATGCCATTTCCTTCCTACGCACGTGTCAGCCCGGCCGACATGCAAGCGCTCTACGCGTACTTCATGAAGGGCGTGGAGCCTGTTGAGCAGCCAAACAAAGAGACCGATATTCCATGGCCCCTGAGTATGCGTTGGCCTCTTTCGATCTGGCGGGAACTGTTCGCCCCAAAAGTTGAAACCCATCAGGCTCCAGTGGGTGCAGATCCAGTGGTCAGTCGTGGCGCTTATCTCGTTGAAGGCCTGGGCCATTGCGGTGCCTGCCATACACCCCGTGCAATCACGATGCAGGAAAAGGCCCTGAGTGCCAGTGAGAGCCCGTTGTTCCTGTCCGGCAGCGCGCCATTGGAAGGCTGGATCGCCAAGAACCTTCGCGGTGATCACAAGGATGGACTGGGGAGCTGGAGCGAAGACGATCTGGTGCTGTTTCTCCAGACCGGTCGTAGCGACAGAGGTGCTGTCTTTGGTGGCATGAGTGATGTGGTCGAGCACAGCATGCAATACATGACGGAGGCTGATCTGCGCGCGATTGCCCGATACCTGAAAAGCCTGCCGCCCACCGACCCAGACGACAAGCCCCATCAATATGACAAACAGGTGGCGGATGCTCTATGGCGAGGAGACGACAGCAAACCCGGCGCTTCGGTGTACATCGACAATTGCGCGGCCTGTCATAGAACCGATGGCCAGGGATACGCTCGTGTGTTTCCTGCGTTGGCCGGCAACCCGGTGCTGCAGACTGAGGACGCTACTTCCCTGATCAACATTGTGCTGAAGGGTGGGTCATTGCCAGCGACGCATGCGGCACCCTCAACCTTCACCATGCCTGATTTTGCGTGGCGATTATCAGACGAGCAAATTGCGGCGGTGGTGACTTTCATCAGGACGAGCTGGGGTAACCAGGGTGCGGCGGTGACGGCGAGCGATGTGAAGAGTCTGCGTGTTGACGGTTTGAGACAGACCACTGGAGTTGACCTGGGGCTGACGAGTAGCAAGTAAGGCACGTCTTGGTTTGAGTACGAAGGGCCCCGAGAGGGGCAATGCTGTTCACTTTAGGTTGGAGGGCTTCAGGTGGATATTTGGATTAGGTGTATATCCATTCCTGCGGTAACGGCCACCTATGGTTTCGCTCTTACCTGTAGGAGCGAGCTTGCTCGCGATTGAGGTCAACGATGACGCGGGGAGCCTGACACCCCGCGGTGCTCTCAGGTTTTTCGCGAGCAATCGAGCGTCGACCGGCTGCTCCTACAGGGGAACGTGCTCACTTGAAACCAGGTCGGCTGTCAGGCCGCCTCGCTTTGCTTTTGATCGCGGCGACCCACGGAGCAATGCCGGAGTGAGGGCATGCCGAGCCTAGGCGAGGCACCGAGTGGTGGGGCAAGAGCCTTTTGGTTCTTTTTTGGCGTTTGAAAAAGGGACTCGCCGCAAGGGCGAAACCATAGGTGGCCGTTACCGCAGCAATGGATATCCCCCCAATCCAGTTTTTAACAACCCCATGCTTAAGTGAACAGCATTACCCGAGAGGGGCCCTTTTTGTTGGGCGTCTGAATTTTACGTCCCCGCGTGCGCCTGTAAATCGACCCACACCGCGCCACCCGGATACTGATAACGCTCCAGTGTCTCAGGGCTCATTTCAATGCTGTACCCCGGCCGTTGCGGCGGCATGTAGCGCCCGCGGCGGATCACCACCGGGTCGAGGAAGTGTTCGTGCAGGTGGTCGACGTATTCCAGGACCCGGTTGTGCAGCGAGGCCGAGACGGCGATGTAGTCGAACAGCGCGATGTTCTGCACGTACTCGCACAAACCGACGCCTCCGCCATGGGGGCAGACCGGGATGTCGAACTTGGCGGCCATCAGTAACACGATCAACACTTCATTGAGCCCACCCAGGCGGGCGGCGTCCAGCTGGCAGAAGTCCAGGGCGCCGGCCTGGAACATCTGCTTGAACATCACCCGGTTGTGGCAGTGCTCACCGGTGGCCACGCCGATCGGTGCGATACGCTGGCGGATGCTGGCGTGGCCGAGGATGTCGTCGGGGCTGGTCGGCTCTTCGATCCACAGCGGATCGAATGCGGCCAGGCGGCGCATGTTGGCGACTGACTCGTCGACGCCCCAGACCTGGTTGGCGTCCATCATCAGGCTCCGTTCCCAGCCGATTTCTTCACGCAGGATGGTGGCGCGGCGGATGTCGTCTTCCAGGTTGGCGCCGATTTTCTGCTTGATGTGGGTCCAGCCATCCTCGACTGCCGACCGCGCCAGTTGGCGCATTTTTTCTTCGCTGTAGCCCAGCCAGCCCGGCGCGGTGGTGTAGCCGGGGTAGCCTTCACGGAGCATTTGCGCCTCACGCTGGGCTTTACCAGGCACCTGGCGGCGCAGTAGGGCGATGGCTTCTTCGGGGGTGAGCACGTCGGTGACGTAGCTGAAATCCAGGCAGCGCACCAGTTGTTCCGGCGTCATGTCGGCCAGCAACTTCCACACGGGTTTGCCTTCGTGTTTGGCCCACAGGTCCCAGATCCCGTTGACGATGGCCGCGGTGGCCAGGTGGATCACGCCTTTTTCCGGGCCCAGCCAGCGCAGTTGGCTGTCGCCCACGGTGAAATTGTGCCAGAAGGCGCCCATGTCGGCGACGATGTCTTCGAGGGTCAGGCCGACCACCAGCGGTGCCAGGGATTGCACGGCCGCGACACAGATTTCGTTGCCACGGCCGATGGTGAAGGTCAGGCCATGGCCTTCCAGGCCGCCAGGGGCGTCGGTGTGCAGCACGACATAGGCGGCGGAGTAGTCCGGCGCGCTGTTCATCGCATCGGAGCCGTCCAGGGACAGGGAAGTGGGGAAACGGATGTCGCGCACGCTCAGGTGTGTGATTCGAATGCTCATGGCGGATTCTTGTTCTGGGTGACCATAGGGAGACCCGACTGTAGATCGCCAGGCGATACAGGCATAATCGCGATTTCCTAAGCATCGATATCGGATTTGATATGCCTGTCGAGCCAGAAACCACGACGCCCGAGCTGCGCAATTTTGCTGCCCTGAAAATTTCCAGCCGGCAGATCACCTTGCTCAATGCCCTGGGCGAGTGCGGCAACCTGCGCCGGGCGGCCACGGCGATGCACACCTCGCAACCGGCCGCCAGCCTGCTGCTGCAGCAACTGGAGGAGCGCCTGGGCGTGCGCCTGTTCGACCGCTTGCCGCGCGGCATGCAGCCGACCCTGTATGGCGAGGTGATGATCCGCTACGCCCAGGGTGCGCTGCGTGAGTTCGAGCATGCCCAGGAGCAGATCGCCGAACTGGCGCGCGGGGCCACGGGGCTGGTGCGGGTCGGCAGTGTGATGGGGCCGGTGCCGACGCTGCTGACCAAGGCGGTGCTGGCGTACAAGCGCGATCACCCCAAGGTGCGCATCTCCATCGAGGTCGGGACCAGCGATACCTTGCTGCCGGCCTTGCTGCGCGGCGATTTCGATGTGGTGCTGGGGCGAGTGCCCGATCAGAGCGATAGCCAGGGCCTGGACATCGAGCTGTTCGACAGTGGCGAGCAGATGCGCGTGATTGCCCGTCCCTGCCACCCGTTGGCCGGTTCTGCGCCCTTGCAGTTGGCCGACCTGATCACCCAGACCTGGATCCTGCACCCCATGGGCAGCCCCATGCGTCGTCGGGTGGAAAGTGCCCTGCAGGCCGGCGGCATGGTGCAGGCGCTGGATATTGTGGAAACCGCCTCGATCCTGGCCACCACGGCGATGCTCGAAGCCTCGGACATGATCGCAGTGGTGCCCAACGACGTGGCCGAGCATTATGCGCGCTATGGCATGGTCACTGTCCTGCCGGTCGAATTGCCGATCTCCATGGCCAACATTGGCCTGCTGACCTTGGGGTCGCGACCCAAGTCAGTGGTGCTCACTAGATTGCTCGACTATTTCAGGGCGCAATAGGTCGAAGTGATAACGTTTGGTTATCAGTTGATCGGATCATCTCATTGGGAATCCTGGGGTTGGCTCCTTACAGTTGGCGCAGATTCACCCTCCACAGAAAGGGTGACGCCATAACAAGAAGTCGGCCGCTATACCCTGAGAGGTCCCATGCAACTGATAGCCAGTACACGGACCGGCGACCCTGCCGTGATTCGCCTCAACCCCTTGGACAACGTAGTGATCGCCCGACAGGTCCTGCCTGAAGGCCTGAACCTGGAAGCCGAAGCCGTCACCGTGCGCCAGCCGATTCCCTCCGGGCACAAAGTCGCTACCCAGCGCGTGGAGCAGGGCCAGCCCCTGCGTCGTTACGGGCAGATCATCGGTTTTGCCTCACAGCCCATCGAAGCCGGCGACCACGTGCACGTACACAATGTGGAGATGGGCGACTTTGCCCGTGACTATGCCTTCGGCGTGGACGCCCATGTATCGCCAGCCTCCGAAGCCGTGTTCCAGGGCATCGTGCGGGCCGATGGCCGCGTGGCGACGCGCAACTATGTCGGCATTCTCACGTCGGTGAACTGCTCGGCGACCGTCGCCCGGGCCGTGGCCGATCACTTTCGTCGCGACATCCACCCCGAAGCACTGGCCGCCTTCCCGAACATCGATGGTGTGGTGGCGCTGACCCACGGTGCCGGTTGCGCAGTAGACCCCAGCGGCGAAGCCCTGGGCCTGTTGCGCCGCACACTCGGCGGCTACGCTGTTCACCCCAATTTTGCCGCGGTGCTGATCATTGGCCTGGGCTGTGAAACCAACCAGATCGAAAGCCTGCTGGAAACCCAGGGGCTTACGGCCAGCGACCAGTTGCGCGCCTTCACCATCCAGGGCATCGGCGGCACTTCGAAAACCATCGCCAGTGGCATCGAGCAGGTCAAGGCCTTGCTGCCCAATGCCAACCAGGTGCAACGCGAACCGGTCAGCGCACGCCACCTGATCGTCGGCCTGCAGTGCGGCGGCTCGGACGGTTACTCCGGCATCACCGCCAACCCGGCGCTGGGCAATGCGGTCGATCGCCTGGTGGCGGCCGGTGGCACCGCGATCCTGTCCGAGACCCCGGAGATCTATGGCGCCGAACATTTGCTCACGCGCCGGGCCGTGAGCCGCGAAGTGGGGGAGAAACTCATCGCGCGCATCCACTGGTGGGAAGACTACTGCCGGCGCATGAACGCCGAACTGAACAACAACCCTTCGGCCGGTAACAAGGCCGGGGGCCTGACCACCATTCTCGAAAAATCCCTGGGGGCGGTGGCCAAGGCCGGCTCCAGCAACCTGGTGGATGTCTACCAGTACGCCGAAGCGGTCCGGGCCAAGGGCCTGGTGTTCATGGACACCCCGGGCTACGACCCGGTCTCGGCCACCGGGCAAGTCGCCGGTGGCGCCAACCTGATCGCCTTCACCACCGGCCGGGGCTCGGCCTACGGCTGCGCGCCCGCACCTTCGATCAAGCTGGCCACCAACAACCGGGTGTTCGAGCACCAGGAAGAAGACATGGACGTGAACTGCGGCGGCATTGCCGACGGTTCCACCAGCATCGAAGAGCGCGGCGCCTACATCTTCGCGCAGATGCTGCGAATCGCTTCCGGCGAACGCAGCAAGAGCGAACAACACGGCTATGGGCAGAACGAATTCGTGCCCTGGCAGATCGGCGCCGTGACCTGACTGACAGCCCCGCAACTTTCACAAGGCGAACACCATGCAATTTTCCGGATACAACTTCATTGCCGGCCAGCGCAGTGCGCTGGGCGATACCCTGGTCTACAGCATCGACGCCCACACCGGCGAACACCTCCCAGGCGCTTTCCATCAGGCCACCCTGGCGGAAGTCGATGCCGCGGTGGCGGCGGCGAGCGCGGCGTTTGCCTCGTTTCGCACGCTGCCGGCGGTACGCCGAGCCGAATTCCTGGAAGCAATCGCCGACGAGCTCGATGCACTGGGCGAAGATTTCATCGCCCTGACCTGTCAGGAGACGGCGCTGCCGAGCGCCCGTATCCAGGGTGAGCGCGGGCGTACCAGTGGCCAGATGCGCCTGTTTGCCCAGGTGCTGCGCCGGGGTGATTTTTACGGCGCACGCATCGACCAGGCGCTGCCGGCACGCACCCCCTTGCCACGCCCGGATCTGCGTCAGTACCGCATCGGCGTCGGCCCGGTGGCGGTGTTCGGCGCCAGCAACTTCCCGCTGGCGTTTTCCACCGCGGGTGGTGATACCGCCGCCGCCCTGGCCGCCGGTTGCCCGGTCGTCTTCAAGGCCCATAGCGGCCACATGGCCACCGCCGAGCGGGTGGCAGAGGCGCTGATTCGTGCGGCCGAGCGCACGGGCATGCCGGCCGGCGTGTTCAACATGATCTTCGGTGCCGGCGTCGGAGAGGCGTTGGTCAAGCACCCGGGCATACAGGCGGTGGGCTTTACCGGCTCGCTGAAAGGCGGCCGTGCCCTGTGTGACATGGCGGCAGCCAGGCCGCAACCGATCCCGGTGTTTGCCGAGATGTCGAGCATCAACCCGGTGCTGGTCCTGCCCCAGGCCCTGGCCAACCGCAGCGCGGCAATGGCCCGGGAGCTGACCGCCTCGGTGGTGCAGGGCTGTGGCCAGTTCTGCACCAACCCCGGGCTGGTGCTGGGTATTCGCTCGCCAGCGTTCAGCGCCTTCATCGAGCAACTGACCGGGCACATGGCCGAACAGGCGCCGCAAACCATGCTCAATCCAGGCACCCTGAACAGTTACGGCAAAGGCTTGCAGGCGTTGCGGGCGCACTCGGGCATCAAGCATTTGAGCGGCCTGTCGCAAGCGGGCAACCAGGCGCAGCCGCAACTGTTCGAGGCCGACATCAGCCTGTTGCTGGAACAGGATGAATTGCTTCAGGAGGAGGTGTTCGGCCCTTGCACGGTGGTGGTCCAAGCGGCGGACAAGGCTGAGCTACTGCGCGCCGTCGCTGCCTTGCGCGGCCAGCTCACGGCCACGCTGCTGGTCGACGACGATGACCTCACTGTCTTTGGTGAGCTGTTCGGCGCGCTGGAAGTGAAGGTCGGCCGGGTGTTGCTCAACGGTTACCCGACCGGTGTCGAGGTGTGCGATGCCATGGTCCACGGCGGCCCTTACCCGGCCACCTCCGATGCCCGCGGCACCTCGGTCGGCACCCTGGCGATCGATCGTTTCCTGCGCCCGGTGTGCTACCAGAACGTGCCCGATGCGTTGCTGCCCGATGCCTTGAAGAATGCCAACCCGCTGGGCCTGCAGCGCCTGGTCGATGGCAAGCACACCACCGCGGCGTTGAATTGATCCGGGAGCAGCATCTATGAATGAAGCCAAACGCTACGCCGCGCCAACGCTGACCGCGTTTGTCGAGCAACTGTTTGAAAAAGCCGGAGCCGATGCCGAGGTCGCCCAGGTGGTGACGCGGGTGCTGCTCGAAGGCGAACTGCTGGGCCATCGCACCCACGGCCTCAACCTGGTCAGCCGCTACATCGGCGGCATGCTCAGCGGCCAGGTCAAGGCCAGGGCCGAGAACCTCGAACAGGTGTCCGACAGCGGTATTTCCAGCCTGTTCGATGGCCACTACGTGCTCGGTCCTTATTGTGTCAGCCGTGCCCTGGACAGCGCGGCCAAGGGCGCCACAGCGCAGGGCATCGGTATCGCCGTGGTGCGCCGTGCCGCGCACATCGGTTGCCTGGCCGCTTACTTGAAACCCTTCACCGACCGTGGCCTTATCGCCATGGTCTACTCCTCGGACCCGTCCGTCGGGGTGGTGTGCGCCCATGGCGGCATCGACCCGATCTACACCCCGAACCCGATCGCCGCCGGCATCCCGACCCGGGGCGCACCGATCCTGCTGGATGTCAGCATGTCCACCGTGACCCTGGCCCTGGTCGGTCAATGCCGCGACGCCGGCAGCAACCTGCCGCACCCGGTGCTGATGAGCAACGAAGGCCAGGTGAGCGACGCCCCGGTCGATTTTTTCAGCACCCCGCCGGGCAGCATCCTGCCCCTGGGCGGCCAGGCCTTCGGGCACAAGGGTTTTGCCCTGGCGATCCTGGTCGAGGCCCTGACCTCGGGCCTCGCCGGTCACGGGCGCAAGGACGGCCCGCAGCAGTGGGGCGCCTCGGCCACGACCGTGGTGATCGACCCGCGCTTCTTCGGCGGGCTGGAAGCCTTCACCGACGAAACCTCGTTCCTCAGCAAGCTGATACTGGGCAGTCGTGCGGTCGACCCCCAGCGCCCGGTGCGCCTGCCGGGCCAGGCCGGCCTGAAGTTGCGTGAACAGGCCTTGGACGAAGGCGTGGGCCTGTCGCAGAAGTTGCTCGACGACCTCAACCAGACGGCCGCGCAGTTGCAACTGCCAGCCCTAACCTGATTCCCTTGTAGGAGCGAGCTTGCTCGCGAAGAACTTGAGAACGACGCGTTTAATCAGAAAACACGCGTCATCGTTAACGACCATCGCGAGCAAGCTCGCTCCTACAAAAAAACACAAGAGCGCATCACCGGTGAATGGATCGCCCCGGCATTGCAACCGCTTCAATAACAATAATAAAGGCCATCAGATGACCCCACTGAAGAAGTACCAAAGCATCACCGTTGTCTTCCTGCTATTGATCGGCATCGTCAACTACCTGGACCGTAGTGCGCTGTCGATCGCCAACACCTCGATCCAGAAGGACATGATGATCAGCCCCTCGCAAATGGGCATCCTGTTGTCGGCGTTCTCCATCGCTTATGCGTTTGCGCAATTGCCGATGGGCCTGATCATCGACCGGCTGGGCAGCAAGATCGCCTTGGGCGCGTCCTTGCTGGCCTGGTCGGTGGCGCAGTCGACCTTCGGCATGGTCAACAGCTTTGCCGGCTTCATGGGCCTGCGGGTGTTGCTGGGGATTGGCGAGGCACCGATGTTCCCCTCGGCGGCCAAGGCCCTGTCCGAATGGTTCGATGCCAATGAGCGCGGGACCCCGACCGGCATCGTCTGGTCGTCGACCTGCCTGGGCCCATGCCTGGCGCCGCCGTTGCTGACGCTGTTCATGGTCAACTTCGGCTGGCGCGGCATGTTCATCATCACCGGTGCGATCGGTATCGTTCTGGCCCTGTGCTGGTTGACCTTCTACAAGAGCAAGGCGCAGTACCTGGCCGAGCTGGCGGCTGAAGGCAAGCCGTTGCCTACCGAGAAACAGCCGCGTGTGCAGGCCGCCGATGCCCAGGCGCCGAAGGTGTCCTACTTCGCCGGCTGGCTCGACCTGTTCAAGCACCGCAGCACCTGGGGCGCAGTCCTGGGCTTCATGGGCGTGATCTACATGCTGTGGCTGCACCTGACCTGGCTGCCCGGTTACTTCGAGCGCGAGCACGGCATGAACCTCTACAAGACCGCGTGGCTGGTGTCGCTGGCCTATGGTTTTGGCGCGGTCGGCACCATCGTGGCCGGGCGTTTCTGCGACATGCTGGTGCGCCGAGGCATGAGCATCCTCGCAAGCCGCAAGTTCGGTGTGATCACCGGCCTGGTGCTCGCCGCGCTGTTCACCTTGCCCCTGTCGTATGTCACCGGCCTCACCGGTTGCATCATCCTGCTGTGCCTGGCGCTGTTCAGCATCAATATGGCCAGCGCCACGGCCTGGATGATCGTCAACACCATCGTCGACAGCCGCCGTGTAGCTTCTTTCGGTTCGATCCAGAACTTCGGCGGCTACATCGCCGGTTCCGTCGCGCCGATCGTCACCGGCTTCAGCATCCAGTACTCGGGATCGTTCAACACGGCGTTCATGATCAGTGCGGTGGTGGCGCTGTGTTCGGCCCTGGCGTACTTCCTGCTGCTCAACGCGCCGATCGGCAGTGCCGAGCCGGCTGCGGAGCACCTGGCAGCGGTGACTGAATAAGAGGGGGCACGGGCGATGAAGCCATCATCGCCCGGGTCATCCACCACTGACTTTCCAGTGTTTGACGTCATCGGCGAACATCATCTGCTTCATCTCATGGGCAATGCCATAGGCCAGGGATTCGTGCGCGGCGATGACTTTTTCTTCCGCTGAAAGGCAATGGAAAATATCCAGCTTGGTCTCGGCGTCAGCCGTTTCGATGTTGTAGATCTGCACGTAGCGCGCCAGGTCGTTGTCCAGGCTCGACAGGTATTCACGCAGGCGCTGGTGGTCCACCGATTTCTGGCTGAAGTACCAGTTCATCGGGTGGATCAGGAAGCGTGAGTGGGGCGAGGTGATGCGGCGCCCGGCCGCCAGGAACATGATGATGCCCATGGACTCGATGTTGCCCGCGTTGATTGCGCAGAGCGGTACCGGCAATGACTTGAGGAAGGTGTAAAGGGTGAAGCCAAAGTTGGTGCTGCCCCCGCTCGTGGACAGATTGAGCAGAAGCGAGGTGGCACCCTGGTCGATGGCTTCCAGGCAACAGTCGCGGAAGCGCTCGGTGGTTCCCTGATCGATCTGGCAGTGAAAATGCACGATGTGTTCAGTCATCGATTGACTACCTGGGTGTGAGGCATGAAGGACACCTCAAGTCTAGTAAACATCGAGCGGGTGATCCGGAAACCTTCGCAAATCGCCTCCCCATCAGGTTCCCGCCGTCCATCGTCTGCGTGCATTTTTAATGGAACCAAACGCCCGAATCCACTCGTCGCGAGCAACGTAATTCGGTTCAAACTTTCTGTTTTACTCATCCTCCGACGTATACGAGCCCACGCTCGTACTAACGATGCAGAGGTGAATAGAAATGGCCAATACAGGAAATAAAAATCCCGGCAATCTTTCCACTGATCGGGACAAGGCGGCTGATGCCGGCAAAAAAGGCGGTCAGGCTTCCGGCGGACAACCATCGCGTGACAGCGATCGCATGGCCGGAGGCGGGCAGGGAACCAACCGCGGAGGCGAATGGGCCGACGACAAGGAAAACATGAACAAACCAGGCCAAAAAGGTGGCCAGGCTTCAGGCGGACAACAAGCCAACAAGGCTGATCAATCGTCCACCGGCGGGCAAGGCAGCGGACGCGGCAGCAATACTGCCGATGACCGTGACAAGTCCACTGGAATGGGACGCAAGGATGATGATATGAGTGGAGGCGGGGGACGTAAGTCCTGATACCGTCTGACCATCAAGCCCCGGATCTTCGGGGCTTGATTCGTTATGCTTTTAAAACCATGCACTCAGCAACCCTGCGCCCAATGCCACCAACGCGGTATTAAGACAGACCAGCGCGAAACCAAACCTTACCAGTTCGCCTTCTTCTCGGGCCTGGGTTTTAGCCAGTCCCAGAATCAGCATGACGATCGACAGCGAGCCCAGCGCCGCATGCCCGGCCGCGCTGTTTTGTACCGCGGCCAGCAACAGGCGGGAAGACTCGGGCAGCATCGCAATGGCCGGCATGAAGATCGCGTTGCCGCCGACATTCGAGCCGGTCATGTAGCCTGACAGCGCCCCGAGCATGGCAACCAAAGAGGTCGCGGCGGTGGGCGACAGGCCCGCCAACAGTTGCATCAGCCCCGCCAGGAAACCGGCCTTCACCATCATCTGCGACATCGCCAGAAAGAAGAAGATGGTCAGCAATGGCCGCTTCACCCGCGCGACCAACGCAGCAGGCAGCCCCGTCTGGCGTTGTGCACTGCGCGTGTGAAATCCCAGCCCGATCAGCACCAGAATCAGTGCCACACCCGGTGAGGCGAGGGGTTTCCAGGTGACCTGGCTGCCCTGGACGATCCAGCTATCCTGCCAGGCGGTTAGGCTCCAGAGCAGTTTCAAGCCGACGATGTAGGCAATCAACAGCAGGTACGGCCAGGCCTGACGCGGCCATTGCACCGAGCCACGTTCGCCATCGCTGCGGCGCAGGCGCCACAGCCCGCAAGCGAGCACGGCAACTGCCGTCACCAGCCCCGCCGCAACGCCCGCCACCTCCGGCCCGAACCAGCGGCTGGCACTGTAGAGCACCGCCACGAACAGCAGCCAGAAAACGCCCAGTGTCCGCCATTCACGCGGCTCGCGAACGCCTGCCAGATACAGGGCCAGCGCACTGAGGCCGAAAAACACCGGCGCGCTGATCAAGGCCGAGGTCGCAGCCAGCGCGGATGCGTCCAAATGTGCCAGGGACGCGCCAATGACCGAGGCCAGGCCCAGGGTTCCCCACGGCATGATCGCCATGCCGGTCAGCGCTATTCGTAGCGCGACCCGGCGCTCAAAAAGGCTGAGTAGCAGGGGGACCGTGGCGATCAATGACACGCCAAAACCGGTCATTGCCTCCAGTAGCGGCGCCAGCCCGAGCACGATGAACACGACCTGGTCGCCGCGTCCCAGCCCCAGTGAACGCACCCATTGGCTCAGCGCCAGGTTGACCCCCAGGCGCTCGATGAAAATCACGAAGGCCAGACCCGGCACGATCACGAACGCGGTACTGGCAAACAGCACGGCGGTGTCTCGAGCGGCAGCCAGCACGCTGTCCGGGCGCCACGCGTCGGCAGCACCGGCCAGCCAGAGCACCATCACCAGCAGGGTGCCTGCCATTGCGGCGTGAACGGGCGGCCGGCGCAGCACCACGAGCATGGCCGTCACCAACAGCACAGGGGAAAGATGAAACAGTGCGAGCATGCCAGACGATCCTTGTGTGAGTCTCCAACCAGGCTGCCCATGCGGCCTGCCAGCAAGATAATATTTCTCGTGGCTAGATAAAGGGGTGCTGTTTTCTGCTAGTTTTCGAGAAATTTTCTCGCGGACTGACCATGGCAAAACTCGACGTTGCATCTGAATCCCTGGACAAATTCGACCGTGCCATCCTCAACCTGGTCCAGCGCGACAACACCACACCGCTGCGCCTGATGGCCGAACAGGTCAATCTTTCCACGGCCGCTGTTCAGCGCCGTATCAAGCGGATGGAGGAGAGGGGCGTGATTACGGGCAACGTCGCCATCGTCGATCCCACCGCGGTAGGAAGGCCGATCACCATCATCGTGGAAGTGATGACCGAGCGCACCAGTATCGAGGCGCTGGAGGCGATGAAAGCGCACTTCGCGGTGCCCGAAGTCCAGCAGTGCTACTACGTCACCGGCGAAGTGGATTTCGTCCTGGTGCTGACCGTAACCAGCATGCAGGAGTACCAGGCCCTGGCGCGGCGATTGTTTGCCGAAAATCCCAACGTGACCTGGTTCAAGACCATTGTGGCCCTGGATCGGGTGAAGGTCGGGATGGCGGTGCCGAGCGTGCCTGGGTAACAGCTGGTCAAGCGTTATGTGATCTGCACAATGACCGGACCTTCCGTCACGATCGGCGGCTGCGCGTGAATATCCGATGCATTTTTCTGAATCCATTCCCGCGCGACTTTCAAGCTTGCATCGCTGCCGGCCTTGTCCGTGCAAACAGTCACCGCCGTACCGCCATCACCGGTATTGAGCAGTGTGTAGCTGACCAGGCCAGGTACTTTCCGCAGGGCAGCTTCGACGTCGGTTTGGCGCTCTTCCAATCGCTCGAAAAGCTGCTTTGCTCCAGCACCCAGGTAGGTTCTTATAACCGCATACATGGTCGTCTCCTTCGGGGAGCACCGTCTTGATGGCTATCCAGATCCGCTGATGGGTGCGCTCACCCAAGTGTCAATTCACCCCGATTCATTAAGCTTAGCCACACGCCGGCGACAAGCGAAATGCAACGACCACCGGGTGCTTTTTGCAGATTGGTGCGGTGCCCGTCGTGAACGGCACCAATCGACCCGTAATGTACTTCAGGATGATAGAGACCGATTAGGGGCAGCAACCAGGCTCGCGCCGCGTACGCCCGCTTCTGGCCGATAGACTGAATCAGGTGTCGCCTAGCAGCATGATATGAGTAGCATGGACATCCTCTGTTCGCATGAAACCGCAGTGCAGGTAAAACGCGTCTCCTTCGGACGTATCGGTGGAGAGACGCACGTTCTGAAAGCGAAGAGTGGCATGTGCAACCAGCGCTTTTACTAGCGTTTGACCCACGTGTTGTCCCCTTGAAGAAGCTGCGACGTAAACCCGTCGCAGCCTTGCCGTATTAGTCTCGCCATATGGATCAACTGAAAGGCCTCCGATGCCTATCAGTTGCTGGTTGAAATACGCCGCCATAAGGCATTCTCCGGGTGCATCGAAGCGATTCGCTCCGCAGTGCCAGTCGGCAATCAGCCGAGTGAGAAACCTGAAACCCTCTCCAACTGCCTCTTTTTCCAAGACTTGAATCTGTGGCGGCAGGTGCGTGATCTGATGAATGTTGACTTGTTTCATGCATCCGCCTTGATTCGGTGTGAAACCGTTTTGACTGGTCGAGGATCTTCGTGTGCACTCTATGAGAGATGCAAGTGGCAGTTATCGACCCATAGCTGCCGGTCAGCAATGGTTGAAATTGGCCGGGGGAAATCATTATCACTGCTGCCTATGCCTCCCACTGGACCCGAGTGCTGGAAGTGAGTACGTGCGAGCTAACATCGAACTCAGTTCTGGAAGAGTGGATGGCAACACCATCAAGGGAATGGTGCCCATGGAGGGAGAGGAGGGTCAGAGCGGTTATGAGTCAGCTCAAGTTGAGCATGGAAGCAAGTGGTCACCGATAAAGGTTCATCGTGCCAAGGTCCCTAATGGTGTGGATGTGGATCAGTGGGGACTGCAAGCATCGATCGTCCTTCGCGCATACGAGCCTGCGCAGGAGCAGTCGCTGCCGGTTTCAATATTAGTAACACTTCGTGCACTGGATGGAAAAATCCACAAGTGAGAGCGGATGGATTGAGAGAGCTCAATCTGAAGGTCTCGATTCACTCCCCACTGCCTATAGAGTTCCTGCCCGGACGTAGCGACGAAGCTCTTTCTTCTGCGCGCTTTGCGCGCAGATGTCGACCACTACGGTTAATGTGGCCGCCCACGATGTGAGTTTTACTGCCCGCTTGCAGAGCCAGAGTTTTGTACTATAAGTAATAGAAGTCCTTATCTGCTAGGGGAAATGAAATGGCCGGTGGTTCTGGGAGAAGTGGTATTTCGATCCTTCTCAAGGCGCGGTTCCTGATCGAGGATTTCATTGAAAAAATCGTAAAGCCTAAACGCAAATCCATTTCGAAGGCGGTCAGTACAGCGTATTCGGAAGACATTGCGAACCAAGTAGCCCAAGACTTCGTTCTTTCTGCCCTAGAGCACCTTTCTGCGATATCTCATTATATCGAAAGCCAAGAGGAGGGGGGGCAAGTCAATAAAAAGACCTTCGAGGCGTTGTTGGCCCTTGATCAACTCTCCTGCGACCTATGCAACAAGCTAATAGGCACCGAACGGCCGAAGAACTGAAATGTCGGGGTTGAAGTGAGCGAACGTAGTGAGTCAAATTTCGTAACGACTCTGGACTATCTGCCTGATCCCCGACTGTTCAGTTACGTTTTCGAGGCTAGAGGACGGCCTCTCCTTATTCGAGGTGGAGTGTCGTCATGGGCCGCTGTGGGGGGATGGTCTATCGACTCATTGGCAAACTTAGTTGGTCAGCAGGAATTTGAGCTTGAGTACAGCGCTTCTCGGCTATTCGACCCTAATATTTCTGACTCCACGAACAAGGTGATCACTAGAACAGTTAAATACCAAGACGCCTTGGTCCACCTCTGCAATCCAGGAGCTGGAGCTTACTACATTCGAGAGGCAGATATTTCTTCTTGTCATCGATTACTCAGGGATATTGGAAGTATTTCTCTGATACCAGAGCGTAGTCGAACTTTTTCCCCAGGGCTTTGGATTGGTAGCATCGGAGCAAGCAGTCCTATCCATTTCGATGGCGGCGATTATAATTTTTTAGCCCATATATCTGGCGAGAAAGTATTCCGTCTCTTCCCGCCTCGTGATACGCCGAAGCTGTATCCGAATTTGTTTGCAAAGCTTCCTCATCTTAGTAAAGTGAATCACTTGAACCCCGATCTGATTAAATATCCTCGGTATGCTGATGCAGTCTATTCAGAGCTTGTCTTGAAGCCAGGGGATCTGCTTTTTGTCCCGCGTAACTGGTGGCACTGCACCATATCAATGTCACTAACCATCTCGCTCAATTTTTTTTGGCAACGTAGTTGGCTTTCACGGAGATCGCTCACTGTCGCTCGGTTAGGTGCTCGATTGCGGTTGAAAGAATCTCTAGTTGGTGATTGAAGGTTGAGTCCGTTCGAGCCAAGGCGATTCTAATATAGTTATCCGCAGGCAGAGTCGCCCAGTAGAATCCATCCGCCTCGACCACCCCTAAGCCTAACGCATGAGCAGCGGAACACAGATTTCGCGCCGATAGTCCGTCCGGTAACTCATAGAGTTGGATGCCGCTGTTGTGTGCTCCAATCGGCTTCAGGTTGTACGACGAAAGTACCGCGTTAGCGAGATCTCGGTTGCGGGCAACCCGATCGCGAAGAATTTTACCGTATGTTGGGTCTGCCGCAAGGAGTTGACGCAATACTAGCAGGTTAAGCAGCGGAGCTTCCAAGATGAAGTCTTTATGCACTTCGATAAGTCGAGCGCGCCATCCCGTGGTCGCCCACAGAATGCCAAGTTTAATATCAAATATATTGAACAACTTGCCGGTGTCCTCGATGATAGCGGCTTCCACCCCTGTGCGTTGTATAATCTCGTAGTGGTCAACTAGATCCTGCTCATAGGCCCGAAAGCAGCAATCTAAGACGAGTTTCACCCCGTCCCGCACACATGCCACGCAAAGACTAGTAAAGGCCTCGGTCGAAAAAGTTCTGCCAGTTGGGTTGTTCGGAACCGTTAAAATCAAGGCGTCTGGCGGGAAACCACTACACCAAGTGGGGACTCCACTGAACACCCTCTCTTCCTCGACTGGAGTTACTTCTAGCCGATGCCTCTTAGCTGTATGATAGGTAGCATCGAAAGTTGGATGAATCATCTGCACTTTGGATGCCCCGACATTGCGGAGTTCGTTAAATACCACTTCCATTGCAATCGACGCTGAGTAGATGAGCATCAGTTCAGAAGCATTTGGAAGGCGAAGTCCCATATGAAAAGCACCGAAGGCTTTAAAGAAGTGCGTCTTCTCCTCAAAAATATCAATCGTTGTCCGGTCGAGATGGAAGATATCGAGTCGCGTAAGTGAATCAGCCTGCTTAGACTCAAGTGGCCAATAAACCTGCGCGTCTGAGAGATTGCCAGGCAGGTGAAGATTACCACGCTCTAAATGGGTAATTTTTTGGATTTCCGTAGTCCTGATTACCCGCATAACTCCCCCCAGCGCTCGACGAATCGTCCCCTCAACTGGTGCGTCGCATCCGTCAAGTGGGCACTTGACGTAGGCGCGTTGGCAAGGTCATTGACGGAGCAGCCTTCAGCCAGCGCTATAACCATACTCACGAATCGCCGCTCCACTTCTTTAGCTTCTTTTTGGTTGCCTACCGAGTCAATCAGCCCTCGCACCACATGATTTCGCATCATCTGAAAGGTGAAAGAGAACAACTTTTCTGCCAAGCATAGATGCAATGCAAATGCGTCGTGATAAAAGGGATGCACGCACATTTCAAAATTTAGGTATTTCTCGCATATAGGGTGTAATCGGAGGCTTCGGTGCGTAAGTCTTTGATAACGGTTAACTAAATCCATATCCCGCAGGTCTTTCAATATGACGCCGAACGGTCGCGACGAGCCGTCTATGACCAAGGATGCATTCTGAGCGTGGGGCATCAGATGAATCACGCCGAACTTGGAAAATAGCTCCCACCAGATGCCTAGATAGAAACCGACAAGTTTTGTCGCCAGCTCACTGCCACTGCAATAACTAGAAGCTCTAATAATTTCGAAAACGTCAATTTTTTTTCTATGGGAGAACACCAGGGAAAAATATGGTATGGCTATTGCTCCTTCACCTGCCTCTAATACGAGCCTGCTGGGTTCGCGGAGAATGCAGGTTTTCCCGTTGCCATCGCTAATTGCAGCCGTTTCTTGCTGGATTTCCATCCGGGGAGAAAGTTCATGCTTTCGACTGGAGATGAGGTGTGAAAGGCGTAGGCAATGCAACGCATCGAGGCGCTCAATTAACCCCGGGTCCACTTGGCTTTCCACGCCGAAGAGGACGTCCATACTCAATCTTTTGAAGCGCTCCCAATGGGACCGACGGAGGCCTTTAATGCTGTCCCGCGCGAAACTGTGCTTAAAGGTTGTCAGGAGACGTGAATCGGCATCAAAAATATCGAACGTACGTAATGAACCGCTTAGTGTTTGGTAGGCAGTACCCGTTTTAGTTCGCATTAGTTCAGCGCCTGAGATCCCATGCCATGGAGGAAGTGGCATCTGAGCGACTAGATTGTCTGTACCACGAATCCACTCTGGGACTTTGCTTCCCTCTAACGATAATGCCCAGCAGCTTGGGAGACTTGTTTTTCTATAGGCAAGCCAATCATTAACCTCTTCGTCGAGTTCCGAGGAAAGTTGCGCGCTAGTCGGTACGTGCCAACCTTTAGGTAGCAGTAATGGTTTGACGCGGACACCTACCGAGAATCCCGGCCCTAGTAGTCCCTCAAGAAAGCGACGCTCAGCTGCAGAAAATCCGAAATTTGCATCTAGGTTAAGAAGTTTCGCGCGTTCGGGAGGGCGGATAGCCGCAAGATTGACACCGGCCCCTGCCGCTGCCATCAGGTCAGCCTCCATTGCGTATCGATAAGCACTCTGGCAATGAAAGCCGCAAATTTGCGGGGCACGTCATCCCCCAATAACTCCCGCGCTGGTAGGAACGTCGGGCACGTATTCACCTCGAAAACTATCGGTCCGTTTTCAGTATTCACCACATCAACGCCGGCCAGCTGAGCGCCTATTGCCCTCGCTGCGCGAATAGAAACGTCAAGTATTTCACGGTCGACCTCTACCCTTGTCAACGTCGCTCCGCGAGAGGTGTTGGTGAGCCAATCACCATCGCGTGGTTTCTTAGCAATGGCAGCCCACGTATCGTCACCAAATACCCATACGCGAAGCTCACCGGGGTTCAAAGTGCGAACAAATTTCTGCACATATACAGGTTGTCCTAAGTTTTGAAGTGCGCTGTGCTGCGAGGGCAGTTCGCGTGCAAACAAGCGACTAATTCCCTGACCTGAAGCACAAACAGTCAGTCCTCCGCAATTCACGAAACCTGGTTTGCTCACGTACTCTTCATCCTGGTGCAATTCCACCCAGTTCTCGGTAGCTTCTACGCTGAATGACAAAAAAACATCTGAGTGCGGCACCCCATGCATGACGAGCTTCGTGCTCATCAGTGCTTTGTTTTGACCAGCGATGAGCGTTGGGCCTTGGTTCAGTACACGACACCCGGCTGCCGATATCATTTCAAGAATGACTGCTCCAGGGGCTAGCCATTTTTCGAAGACCCATCCCACAACAAGCCTCGACTCGAATCTAACCGAATTGCAGTATATATGGACAGTGTTGTCGACTAAGTCAAACGAAAGGGAGTTCGGATGGACCCGAGTAGCGGTAAAGCCAAGTTGTCTCAACTGATCGAAGATCGCTTTCAAATCCTCATCGTCAGTATCGTCTGCTAGGAACGTCACATCAAAATTAGGCATGTATATTCTCCTTACGAATTCACACCGGTTTGCCCGCTTCCAAAACGTCCAATTATTGTGGCCGCTATCTTCCAAAGAAGATGATGTCTCGGTCGATAGGTGTGATGAAATATCAGTCGGTCCTGCCAGCCTTTTAACTTTTCGTAAGTGTGTTCGCCGGTGTAGTACGGAGCAGCATCATGTGTAAGCCAGTAGTCGTCCGAAATATAGCCGGTGCTGACAAGTTGGCGGTAAGTTGCGGATCCTGGGTACACTTGGTAAATGCTGGGGTCAATCTGCGTCGGATTAGCCTCGTAGAGCAAGTCAATGGTCTCCCGAATAGTTTCTTCAGTCTCTCCGGGATTGCCGACCATCAACAGCATATTTGTACTAAGACCTGCAGCTGCGACTTTTAGGAAGGCACTTACGATTTCCGCCCTTGTGATTTGCTTTTGTATTCTACGAAGCAGAACCTCGGACCCGGTCTCAACGCCGAATGAAACCGAGTAGCAGCCCGCGTCACGCATCAATAAAAGGAGTTCATCTGAGATAGTGTTTACACGAGACATCGCCTGCCAAGAAATATCAAGGCCTCGGCGCACAATCTCGCGGCACAATTCCGCTGTTCTCTTCTGCGACAGTGTGAAAGTCATATCGCTGAACTCGAAGAGACGTACATTGTGCTCTTGAACTAGAAATTCGATCTCATCAACAACCTTGAAAACTTCTCTACTCGCAGTCTTCGAAAATAGTTTTCCGTCCACACAGAATGTACATTTGAACGGGCAGCCTCTGGACGCAAGCAGGGTCACTCGCTTGCTAGACGTTGAAAACTGTTTTGCTCCAAACTTTTCCTCGCTGCCGTCATTGTATGCCAGTTGGAACAAGTCATAAGCGGGCATTGGCAGTCCGTTGAGATCTTCAAGCCGCACTCGAGGCCCAGAGCAAACAATGTCTTCACCGAGTTTCCTTACAATCCCTGGAGTCACCGCAGGTGGGCCTCCATCTAATTCATTTAATAGGGCGGTCATTGGTACCTCTCCCTCACCCTGAATGACGAAATCGACGTCATAGTGGAGGAGTACCTGTTCAGCGAAAAGTGTTGCGTGATGACCACCCCAGACGATTTTGGCTCTCGGGAGGCTAATCTTGATTGACTTGCACAATAAAGCCAACGATCTCTGATTTCCGGTCCAGCAACTCAAGGCCACAACATCGGGAGCCTTGTTCACTATAGAGTCTTCCGCTTCCTTGATCGTCATGTACGGCATTTCGACGATGCTGACATCATGACCAATTGCTCTAGCTAACCCCGCAAGGATGCCAAGTCCAACTGGAAACGTATTAATTTTTCCTCTCTCTATCGGCGCGTCAGGTATTTTTTCTTGCTCTGAATAGACGTACGGAGGATTTACGAAGACGATTTTCATATTTTGGTCAGCCTTATTTCTATCCAGCGTGCCGCTAACGCTGCGATCTCCGTTGGTAGCGATTTATGACAGCCACGAAAGTCAAGACGCCATACCGCGCCGTCATATGAAATTGGAAGCCATTTACATGAGAACCCATTAAGTCGCAGGAACTCAGGCAATCCTTCCAGCGTCCTTATCGGAAAACCGCAAGTAACATCTTCACTATATCCCCAACCGAACCGAGGTCGCAGAAATATAGTGTAGCCCCAATAGTCCCGGTGAAGTCGGAACGCGTTGATGCAAATCGGTGAGGGGCAAAGTCTGAGTATATGTTCGAGGCGGAGTGTGTGGTCCGATAAAATTAGACCAACGAATTGTTCGGCCTGAACGTCAGCTACGTAAGTGTCAATATTTGATATTAAGTGCAGTCTGGTGTTAGAAATACAGGGCGCGAGAAGCTTCTCCAAAGCCACCAATCCACATTTCAACTGGAATGAAACCCTGATGGTGTCGGGGACACAAAAGCGAAGCCAATGCCCTCTAGTCACCTCTTGCAAATTAAGTGCAATTGCTAATGGAGTAGAGTCGAATGGTGCAGCCCACCTTTCATAGAAGTCACCGTACTCTGCAATAGCAATTAAATGTTGGCAATGGTTAATCGCTCGCCCAGGATTCAGGAGCGACCAAACGGCTATGAGGCCATCGGCATCGTAATGGCGGATACAAATAAATTCATAGCTGGATGGATCAAGGCCGCGGTGAATCGCATTTAATACTCGTTCGGTACTAGTCGCGCCTTCACAGTAAGTCGTCGGTGTAGAATGGCCGATATGATGATCGATGTTGAGGCAATCACCGGCGCTGCAAGAGTCATCCACCAGGATTGTGTTGGGTGGGGGCTGAACGCCTTTATTAAGGACACGCCAAGCCAACATTTTCAGTGGGCCAGCGCGATGCCCTCTCGGGCACCGTGCATACAAGAGATATAAGGCGTCACTATGGAATTTCCCCGAATGCAGGTACCACTGGCGCGCCCGCCGAACACGAATACAGAGTCTACACAGCGAAAGTTGCTCCAACTAACCTTGGAGGATGTCCTATCAACGCTCCATCGTAACGTAGGTTCTTGGTATTGCTGAAGAATATATCCCATCTTCTGAGTGGCTTTGGAAAGTGCCTTAATCCATGACTCGTCATTGCAATACTTGCCTATGACTACATTTTTGCAGCTGCCGTCGGATGGGGATTTGAGAACAAGTTCGCTTCGCATACGGACTGCAAAATCTAAGAGTTCTAGCGTGCGCCCGCTTCGCACACACTCCCGTTTTCCAATAGGCCAAGTCCAAAGGACATGCGTCCTTACGAATTCAGCATCGTCAGGATCTAGCTCCTGTTGCTCCAGCGAGCACCACATTTCTCCTAGAACTGCCTTGCTGCTGAGTACTACATCCCACAACGAGGAAAGAATGGGTACGCCTGCTCCACCAGTCTCCCAAACTTCATTGAATGAATTCATGCGTTTCCAAAGCTTATCGACAGGTGTGGTGCCTCTATAGATGAGATCTCGAGTTTCGTTCTGCCGGAAGCTGATCTCTGATCGAATGGTGGCGTGAATGCCATGGTGTTCAAGGTCTCGTGCAAGCCACGCATATGGCCAAGGGGCTTCATCAATCTCATCCTGCCAGTCGACTATCAACATCGATACCTTGGCGTCGGTCGACATTCCAACGATGTCGCGGATTTGATTGGCGAACGTAGGAATTAGGTTAGTAGACCGCGATACATCTCCCATATATCGAGTCACAGTAGAGCACTGCCCTACGATGCGGCATAGGGGATCTGCAGTTCCAAGGCCTCCAAGGGAGCTATCGATGTTGGCTTCCATGAACAAAGGCCCATTGGGTCCTTGCAGGAAGTCGGGTCGAGCCATTGTGTGTTTGAGACTAGGCCAGGGGCCTGCTAGAGAAAGCAATTCCAGTTGCTCTGGTTGGACACCCAATGAGAGAAGAAAGGGTTTCCCTTCTGCTGAGTATCTGCGGCTTACGTAACGATGAATACACCGTATTAAGTACTCGCTCGCAGCTCGCCAATGAGTCCATTCCGTTGCCGATATCACGAATGGAAGTGCGAAAAACTGTTCGCGGTCGTCATATACGGGCAGTGTGCTCAGTGTTCCTGTTGTTGAAGCAACTACTTCTTCCAGAACGATCTGCAACTCTTCATCTGAGGACGCCATTGCATACCTCACGAAATCATCGTGGGCTGAGGGCTTCTTTGGCTTGTTCATGTAGTTGCAGCTCCAGAATCCTTCTTTTGACATCATAAGAACTTGGCTTCGGGCTGAACCCTTGTTTGGCCATCCATCTGTCGTCAAAGAGAGTGTCTAGGTACCTCTCGCCCCCGTCCGGAGCAAGCCCTAGTACATTAGTTTTTGCTCCAAACGCTTTCTGTGCTCGATAACAGGCTGCGGCCACTGCTCCAGAGCTTGGCCCAAGCATCAATCCCTTAGACGCTAGAAATCTTGCAACTTCGAATGCCGTGCGGTCATCAACAAGGCACACCCAGTCCACAAGGGAAGGCTCCAGAATTTTCGGGTACCAACTTAATCCTAGACCGGGAGTAATATAAGTATGTGGTTTAGAGGAGAAAATGCTCGACCCCTTTGCGTCGACGGCAAGAATCTTCGTTTCGGGGCTGGCGGCTTTGAGGGCTCGAGCTACACCTGCTAATTGGCCTCCAGAACTTGTTGCGAGTACGCAAACGTCTAAAAAACGACCGAATTGTGACGAGATCTCAGCCCCCGTTGTTTGCTCATGGGCCTGTGAGTTGAGTTCATTCGCTGTCTGATTAACCCAGTAGCCATTTGTTTGAGTGGCTATAGCTTTGGCTCTGGCTAACTTTGTTTTGTGATAAAGACCACAGTCATCAAGTTCCGTCTCGATAACTATTTCTGCCCCATAGGCGTGCATTATGCTGATATTTTGTTTCGAGGTATTCTGATCGACCACTATCACTACGCGGTAACCTCGCTGTGCTCCATGCAGCGCAAGGCCAATGCCAAGATTTCCAGACGAACTCTCCACGATCGTCTTTCCCGGCTGAATGAGGCCCTGTCGCTCAAGTTCTTGGATAACATACAAGGCAACACGGTCCTTGATGCTACCTCCAGGATTGAATTTCTCGAGCTTCACGAAGGGCGACGATCCCTCTTCGAAGAGAGAGGGTAGCCGCACAGCGGGAGTGCTGCCGACCAAGTCTGAGACCATCGAGACTTGAAGAGTTTTTTTCATAAGCCTCCAAGCCTAATAAAAATAGGCTTTTAGCTTGCATTGGAAATTCATTGTTCCTGCCTTCAGTCACTACGATAGCAGCCAATTTTGAACGTGCAAAAAAAAACTGAGATTCGAATTGTCTCTTGGTTTTTTCGCGCTAACTTCTGCCAGTAGTGACGTTGGATTCTACTGTGCGTTTTCGTGCCAATTAACCAACACTACCCAACGCTAACCACTTGGCATCCCGATATGTAAAGGGCTGCGTGAATATTTATGATCTTGGGTACAAGTCGATCACTCTGGGATCGTTTTGTTTGGCTTTCAAATTCCGATTTTCGTTTATCAGCACTTCGTTGATTGAGGCGAGGCTAGCGACCTTTACACGAAGCTCCTCGACCTCCTTGCGTAACGCTCGATTTCTCTCACGTTCGGCATTTAAATCTTGGTGTTTCACATCGCACTGAGCGCGAATGGAGCGCCCTTGTGCTTTACGGATCGCTTCGGCAACCCGCACGAGCCTTTGAATCTCTTATGCCTCACCCCTCCGACCCCATGTCCTGAAACTAAAAAATCACAAATGCCTGAGGATTGATCGTCGCGGTGTTAAGGGGCGAGCGGGGCGAGGCACCCCGATACCATTGTCGTTGACACCCTCCTTTCGGCGTTTGTTCATGGCCCGGCTTATGGCCCTTCTGTACGATGCCGTGGGTTTCGCCGTACTTATGCCTATCAAGATCGAGGTGATCCAGAGTCTGGCGCTCATTTCCAGCATCGGCGTGGCAGTGTTGATCTTCACCAATCTGATTCTTCTGCCCATCCTGCTTAGCTATGTCGGGGTTAGCCCGACAGCCGCCAAGCGCAGCCTGCGCGAAGAACTGGCGGAGAGGCTGGCCTGTCACAGCCAGTGCTCTGGCGCGTCCTTGACTTGTTTCCCCAGCGCCGCTGGGCAACGGTGACAGTCATCACTGCAGGCGTGTTGTTGGTATCAGGCTTTATGGTCAGCCTGCAGCTGAAAATCGGCGGCCTAGACCCCGGCGCTCCTGAGCTGCGCCAGGACAGCCGCTACAATCGTGATGCGGCCTATCCAATGATGAAGCCAGGTAAAGAAGGAGAGTCGTTGCTGCCATACCGCAATCCTAAATTCGCCTCGTCCCAGGCTTTTTCTCGTTACGACAAGGTCTACCTAGACTCGGTCAAGCTGTATGGCGGTTCCAAATCCAAATTGCATGACGCGCCCCAGGAACAAAACGCCGCCATTGCCCAGGGCCTCTACGACCAATTGCATGAACAGCTAGGCAAAGACTATCAAATGGTCAATCAGGCAGGCCCCAACACGGTGCATTTGTCTGTTGCGATTATCGACGCGCAAGAGGCCGACACTTCGATGAAGGCCATGTCTTATGTGCCCATTCCACTGGGCGTTCCGGGGGCCAAGCTGGCAACGATGCAGACGTTGTCGAATACCACGGGCAAGCCACCTTTTGCCGGGCAGGTTACGGTCGAAGGGAAAATGGCGGACGCCGGGACTGGAGAAGTGATCGCCGCGATGATAGACCGCCGCGTGGGCGCCCGTAAGCCCATCATCGGCCTGTTCGAAAGCAGTACCTATGACACCTAGAGCGATGTCAGCGAGGCTGAGCGTTATTGGGCCGAACAGATGCGCTATCAGTTCTGCATGCGCCGTGGGGCGAGCAATTGCACCAAAGCCAGCGAGTAGTAGAAAAGAACCTGGAAGCTCTCCCTTCCATCGGAGGGGAAGCTGCCTGGGACATGCGGCACAATGGCCGCAATCCGCCGAAATCGACCGACTGCTTTTGGCCGATTGCTGTCTATCCCGAAGAAATCCAATAGACCCATTGCTGCCGGTGGCGACATCCATGGCAACACAGCGTGAGGAAGCCAGGGCGTAAAGCCCTGGCAGATAGCAGATGTCACTTTTTCTTTTTCGCCGACTTTTCTGCCTTATCTGATTTCTTGGCCTTTTCTGGCTTGCTATCAGCTTTTTTGGCAGTTTTTTTCGGTTCGATATCTTTTTTCTTGTCTTTCTTTCCGGCAGCTTTCGAAAGAGCCGACGCCGCCGTTGATTTCTTTGCCGTCGATGACTTTTTGTCTTTCAAATCCTTACTGGCTTTCGAAGACTCAGCTTTGCTTTTTTTCTCGTCCTTAGCCACGTTCACCACCTCTCGGAGTATGCCGGTATTGGCACATTGCCTATGGGATTTTCCACAAGCTGATCATTAGGCGAGCGCGTTCAATAGCGGTTCAAACTTTTTGATGGGTTGAGAGAGGTCTCAGGGAAAGCGATCGTTGCGATAGCGTTCGGTCAAGGACTGCACGAGGTTGACGTAGGATTGCGTCTCGGCGTAGGGAGGCACCCCGTTGTACTCGACCACGGACGCTTCGCCAGCGTTGTAACCGGCCAACGCCAGCTTCTGATTGCCGTTGAAGCGCTTGAGCAGCCAGGCCAGGTAGCGCACGCCGCCACGAATGTTCTGTCGAGCGTCGAACGGATCGTCCACGGCGAAGCGCTCGGCGGTGGCGGGCATCAACTGCATCAGCCCCTGGGCGCCGGCTTCGGAAATGGCGTTGGGGCGAAACGCCGATTCGGCATGTATCACGGCGCGGACCAGCGCCCTGTCGACACCATAATGACCCGAAGCGGCTTCGATCTCCCGCCGATAGGAATGAGTGTCGAGGCGCAGTGAGGCGACCTTGAAATCCTTCGGCGCCATGCACAGATAGCAGCCCTTGATGTAATAGAGCTCAAGGACATCGACCCGTGCGGAGATCCCGACGGGGCGCCTGCTAACATACTGACGAACACCCTTGTGAACGAAGGTGAACACCCGAATCCGCACCGCGCCTGGGCTGTCGTCCCGCACAAGCCGTGGCAGGGCCTTTGCCTTCGCGTCGACGCCCGCCATGTCATCCAGGCGAGTGCAGCGGGCGCTGGCGATGGCTTGGGTGGTGTAGCTGATGGCGCCGTCCCTGGCTTGGCACTTGAACATGGCGCTGGCGCACAGTGGCGCGACCAGCAAGGCCAGCTCGATGCAGCCAAGAAGGCTCTTGCGAGCCCATCGCCATGCTCTGGAACTCATCACATCGCTCCGCGCCGCAGGGGCCGATCAGGTCCGGAGCGCCTGACCCGGGCGCTGCGTTTTGAGGACCTGTTCTGAGTGACCCGCCTGTTGTCCTGATAGTTATACCCCTTGTGACCGGCCTTGGAACTTGCGTTGACGTACGGGCTTGGGGGTATTCCGCCGCAAACGAATGTCTCCTTCTGCTTACACAGAGTTCAGTTGTGTTGCATCGACCGGTTGATCCACAGCCGATGACTGCCCGTCGCAACCGACCCAATTTGACTCTCTGCAAGACGGTGGATCAGTTCTTTTAGCCTTCGTCTCTGTCTTCCCGATCTGACAGCCCTGCAAGTGTCCTGCCTGCGATGTAACCAAACGTCATGCCCGGCCCGAGGGTGATGCCGCCGCTAGGGTAGAAACCGTTCATGATGCTGTTCATGTCATTGCCCACGGCGAATAACCCTGGAATCGGCGCGTCATTTTTATCCAATACCCGGGCACAGGCATCCGTGTGCAGCCCGGCGAAGGTGCCGAGGCTGCCTGGCACCAGCTTCACCGCATAGAACGGTCCCTGGCGCAGGCTGCCAAGGGAGGGGTTGGGACCATGGAGGATTTCCCCCTGGTTCTGGTTGTACAGCGACTCACCGCGCTGAAACTGCGGATCGCAGCCTTTCTCGGCAAACTGGTTGAACGAGTTGACCGTGGCTTCCAGTTGCTGCGCATCAATCCCGCATTGGCGTGCCAGTCCCGCCAGGGTCGGGTCCTTGATCAAGTAGCCCATGCGAACATGGGACGCTGTGGGGAATGGAAAGGGTTTCGACCAGCCCAAGCCATAGCGCCTCTGGGCACGGTGGTCGCAGATCAGCCAGGACACCGGGGGTTCTTCCGGTCCGCAGGCATCGAACAGTGCACACATATAGTCATGGTAGGAGTCTGCCTCGTTTACGAAGCGTCGACCATCCTGACGCACCGCGAGAAAACCCGGTTTCGCCCGCTCCATCAAATGGGGAAAGCCACTGAAACCCCCGTCCTCGCGCGGCACGCGAGAGACAGGTGCCCAGGCAGCGGCATGGGGCAAGTCGGATGCCACGCGAGCGCCGACGCTTTCACCCAGGCGCAAACCGTCGCCGGTATTGCCCTTGGGGGCAGCGCTCAGGTGTCCGGTGCCATCCGGGGCATGGGCGAACTGCCGGGCAATCCGATGTCGGTCGTGCGGAAATCCGCCGCAGGCCATCACCACACCACGTCGTGCGCGGATGTCGAACGGGCGTGCGCTGCGCTCGATACGTGCACCGACCACACGCTGGTCCTCCTGCAGCAGTTGCTGTACCAGCGTATCGGTCAGCAGGCGGACGTTTCGGTCCAGTGCGCTTTTCAGCAGCCGGGCGACCAGTGCATTGCCGTTCACCAGGTGCATGCTGCGGCCGTGGCACAGCAGGTCACGGGCATGGCTCAACAGGCGTTTGCCGGCATACAGCATTGAGCGTGCAGATCGGCTCGCGTTGAGAAAGTGGTTGAGATCAGCGCCACCGGCAATACCCATCCCGGCAAGGCTGATGAGGTCCAGCGGACGCCGAAGCTTGTTGATCCAGGGACCCAGCCGACGACCATCGTACGGCAGGGCGCAGAGCGAGCGACCGCCCCTGGCATGACCTTCGCTGGCATGAAAGTCAGGCATCTTGCTGCCGGAGAAAAATTGCACTTCGGTATGGCGCTGGAAAAAATCGACCATCTTCGGGCCTTGTTCAAGGAACATCTCCATGCGTTGGTCGAGCACCTCGCTGTGCAGTTCATTGCGCAGGTAAGTCCGCACTTGTTCGAACTCTTCCACTGTCCCTTCGGCGACTGCCAACGGGTTGCGGGGGATCCACAGCCAGCCGCCCGACCAGGCACTGGTGCCACCGAGCACAGGTTCTTTTTCCACCACGATGACGTCGAGGCCAAGCTCGGCGCAGGTGACGGCACTGGCCAGGCCCGAGGCGCCGGAACCGATGACCAGGACATCACAGACAAGATTGTCGACGTCAGTCGACGGCAAGACGCCCATGGCGACCTCCATTGTTGTTTTTATAGCAGGAGCTGGCCGCCCCCAGTGGAAGCGACCCGGCAGGACGACGGTTACTGCAACGGTGAAAAGTCGGTCGGGCGCAGCAGGCGCGACTCCAGCGTCACCACAGCGTCGAGTTCCTTGTTCTGTCGGGCAAAGTCCTGCCAGCGCGGGTCGGCTGCCATGGCGTTGCGCCGGGCCATGCGATCGTCGAGGCTGGCATAGGCCCAGATGTGTACCACCTGGTTGACCTCACCGATTTCGGTGGTGAAGAAACCGACCAGGTTGCCCAGGTGCTCCTGCTGCACGGCCAATGCTGCGTTCTTGTACAGGGCCAGCCAGTCACCCAGGCGGGTCGGTTTAATCGTGTAGGTGCGCAGTTCGTAGTACATGCTGTTCTCCAGTGTGGGGTTGTTGGGTTGTGCTGCGGTCCAGACGGGCCGCGATATCACTGGCGGCGAGGTAACCGAAGGTAATGCCGGGCCCAAGGGTGATGCCGGGACCGGGGTAGGTGCCGTCCATGATCGAATTCATTTCGTTGCCGGCGGCGTACAGGCCGGGGATCGGTGCACCGCTGCGGTCGAGCACGTTGGCCTGGCCGTTGGTGATCAGTCCGCGGGCCGAGCCGAGGTCACCGGTGAACAGGCGAATCGCGTAATACGGCGCCTTGTGCAGCGGTTTCAGGCACGGGTTGGGTTTGTGAAGCGGGTCGCCCATGTAGCGGTTATAGGCGCTGCTGCCTTTACCGAACTGACGATCGACGCCAAGGGTTGCATCGGCGTTGAACTGCGCCAGGGTCTGCTCCAGTGCCGTGGCATCGATGCCAGCGATGAGGGCCAGTTCGGCGAGGTTGTCTGCGCGCAGCAGATAACCGGCGTCTATCAACGCGCTGTTATCGACCGGTCGCGGACGGGCCAGGCCCATGCCGTATCGGTTCAAGGCTTCGCTGTCACAGATCAGCCAGCAGGGCGCATTGGCGCCGCCGTTGGCGAACATGCCTTCGACGAAGCAGTGGTAGGAGTCCGACTCATTGACGAAGCGTCGACCGGCGCGGTTGACTGCGATCACGCCGGGTTTGGCCCGATCGGTCACCAGGTGCGGAAAGCGCTCTTGGCTGCCGTCGGCCTTGCGCAGCACCGACACCGGTGCCCAGAAGAAATTCGCCGCAAGGTTGTCGCCAATGGCCGCGTTGACCGAAGCGGCCAGTCGTTGTCCGTCACCCACGTTGGCCGTTGGCGACATGCTCCAGTGTTCCGAGTCAGTCACTGGCCGCTGTTGGGCGGCTTGGGCGCCGGCCGCAAATCCACCCATGGCCAATACCACGCCGCCCTTGGCAAATACGTTGCGGGTTTGCCCGCGCCAGGTGATCTGCACACCCTTTACGGTGCCCTGGTCGACAAGCAGCGCTTCGGGGGTCGCCTGCAACCACAAGTCGACGCCATTGGCGAAGGCGGTGGTTGCCAGCCGTGCGATCAAGGCATTGCCCACGGTCAGACGTGTGCCCCGTGGATGGTTGAGGCGATCCAGGGCATATCGGCCCATCAGTTTCAGGCAGTGCCAGAGCGATCGCGGCGAGCGCTTGAAGCTGAGGAAGTGCTGGATGTCGACGCGATTGACCATCATGCCGCCGAACAGCAGCATGCCGTCCGGGGGCCGCTTGAGGTCCTTGAAGTGCTCACCCAGCTTGCGCCCGTCGTACTCGTCGATTTCCAGGGCGCGACCGGTTTGCGTGCCGCCGGGCAGATCCGGGTAATAGTCGGGCGACAGTGGCCGCAGGCTGTATTTGAGCTCGCTGTGGGTCTCCAGGAAACGTAAGGCTTCGCGGCCATTGTCGATGAAGGAATCGATCAACTCAGGGTTGTAGCCGGCACCGATCACTTGCTTGAGATAGCAGCGCATCTGGTCGGCACTCAGGTGATGCCCGGCGGCCCGGGCCTGATCGGTGTCGTGCAGCCAGATCGCGCCACCGGAGATCGCCGAGGTACCGCCAAAGGCTTCGGTCTTTTCCACCAGCAGGACTTTGAGGCCGCGGCAAGAGGCGGTCACTGCCGCCGCGAAACCGGCGGCACCGCTGCCCAGGACGATCACGTCGTAGGCCAGGTCGGCACCGGCAGGGAAGTGGGTAGTCATGTTCATTGTCTATCGCCTGTCGAGGACACGGCCGCAGATCAGATCTGCAGCGGTGTGACGCCCATGAAGTGGCCGAGGTTGCCCAGTTGCGCCAAGGCCATTTCCGGGCCGGTCTGGATCGGGCAACCACGCCGTCGTGCGAAGGCGAGAAACGGCGTCACGGCCGGCGAAGTCACGACATCGGCCACCAGCGTCGACGTTTGCAAGGTTTGCATCAGGTTGTGCGGCAACGGCAGCGGGCCTTCATCGCTGGTGGCGCCCATGCCGACCGGCGAGGCGTTCACCACCAGATCGAAGTGCTCGAGCGAGGCAGGGTTGGCGCTGATCACGATCTCGGGGAAAGCATCGCGCAACAGTTCGCCGAGCATCTCGACGCGCTCTGCGCTCAAGTCGCTGATGACCAGATGACTGATCCCGGCCTGACACAGTGAGTAAGCAATCGCACTGCCGACTCCGCCGGTGCCGATCACCAACGCCTGCTTGTCCTGCGGATTGAAACCCTGCTGGCGCGCAGCACCGAGAAAACCTTCGCCGTCGACGATATCGCCCACCAGCCGGCCGTCGGTCTCGCGTCGAATCACGTTGACCGAGCCGAGCGCCGCCGAGCGCTCACTGACACTGTCCAGGCGGCCGGCCAGCAGCTGTTTGTAGGGGACGGTGACCACGCAACCGCGCAGGTTTTGCCAACCACGCAAGGTTTCGATGAAGTTCTGCAGGGCGGTCGGCGCAAGGTCGATGGCCAGCATGGCAACGTTTTGCTGGTGCTCGCCAAACCAGCGGTTGAAGTTTTCCGGCGATTTCACCTGTGTCACCGGTGAGCCGACGATGGCGACCAGTTCAGTCGAACCCTGGATCATTTGATGCTCCCGCTTCTTGGCTGTGTTGGGGCCGATAGTGCAAGCGAGGAGGGAGGTGAACAATCAAGGTACAAGGTGTTTAAGTTGATAATCGCATCATCAGTGCGATAATCGCATTGTTTGCCTGATTAAGAGCCGAATCGATGAAGCAACCCACCATCCATCAACGGGATTTGATCGTCGGCCTGCAAAAGGGGCTGGCGCTGTTGCAATTGTTTTCCCAGGAGCATCCGCGCCTGAGTGTGCCCGAGGTGGCGCGCATGGCCGACATGACCCAGAGCGCCGCCCGGCGTTTTTTGCTGACGCTGGTGCATGACGATTTCGCGCAGACCGATGGGCGCTTCTACTGGCTGACCGCCAAGACCCTGCGCATCGGCCAGGCCTATGTCGATTCGGCCGTGTTGCCGCGCATGCTGCGGCCGATCGTCGAACAGGTGGCGCGAACCACCCAGGAACATGTGTCGGTGGGCATTCGCGACGGGGATGACATCGTGCACGTTGTGCGCAGCCGCTACAGCCACATCACCTCGATGTCGATTCGGCCTGGCTCGCGGGTGCCGATGTATTGCACCGGCAGTGGCCGGCTCTGGCTGGCGAGCCTGTCAGGGCAGGCGCTCGACGGCTATTTCGAACGCAACCCGCCACAGGCGATTACGCCTTACACCCTCACCGACGAAACCCGGATCCGCGCCGAAATCACCTTGGCGGCGCAGCGGGGCTACGTGCTGGTGGATCAGGAATATGAAGTGGGCATGCGGGTGCTGAGCGTGCCGTTGATTGATCGGGAAGGGCAGTTGCAGGCCGCCTTGACGCTCACTACCCATGCGTCGCGAATGACCGTCGAGCAGATGCGCGAACGGTATCTGTCGGCATTGTATGAAGGTCAGGCGCTGCTGCGGCCGATCATGACGCTGTAGGCAGAGGAGACGAACTCTCATCCAGGCCACCTCGCTAAGGTGCGTAGAGTTTCTAGCGCTCACTGACGCGCACTCGATCCAATCCGGGTATCCAGGGCCGTCAATACTTCATGGGCGGCTTTCACCTTCGCAGGGAGGGGATAGTTCTTGTTCGCCAGCGTCACGATACCCATGCCCTTGGCTGGAACAAAGGCCATGTAAGCGCCGAAACCGTCCGTCATGCCTGGCTTGTTAATGAGCACGTTAGCCTGCGGTGGCAGCGGGGGGTTGAGCCGGGTAATTTCATGGGTTTCAAGGATCATTGGGTACGAGTTGCCCGCGAGCAAGCGGTCGAGCTCAATTGGATAGGGGTAAAACTCCCATCCCAAGCCCTGCGTCATATCTGCGACCTTGTAGCCTGTATGCGTTGGCATTTCCAACAGCATCATGCTGGCGGAAATCACGGCGAACCGGGTGCTGGATCAGATTGAAAGCACGATTGCCCACGGACTTGTGGGAGCGAGCCTGCTCGCGAAGAACGTCCAGGCAGCGCGATCATCCAGGCAGCCCGTATTATCGTTAACGTCCATCGCGAGCAGGCTCGCTCCCACAGTTTTTAGTGTGCACCGCATGACTCGGCACGGTTATCGGTCGAATCGATTCAGGGCCTGCTCCAGCCCTTCGCGACATTCAGCGACCATGCGTGTCACCAGTTCGGCGCAGGTCGGGATGTCGTCGACCAGGCCGATGACCTCGCTAAATACAAATCCGTCCCCTTTTTCCCTGGCGGAAATCACGGCGAACCGGGTGCTGGATCAGATTGAAAGCACGATTGCCCACGGACTTGTGGGAGCGAGCCTGCTCGCGAAGAACGTCCAGGCAGCGCGATCATCCAGACAGCCCGTATTATCGTTAACGTCCATCGCGAGCAGGCTCGCTCCCACAGTTTTTTGTGTGCACCGCATGACTCGGCACTATCATCGGTCGAATCGATTCAGTGCCTGCTCCAGCCCTTCGCGACATTCAGCGACCATGCGTGTCACCAGTTCGGCGCAGGTCGGGATGTCGTCGACCAGGCCGATGACCTCGCTAAATACAAATCCGTCCCCTTTTTCCCCGGCGGAAATCACGGCGAACCGGGTGCTGGATCAGATTGAAAGCACGATTGCCCACGGACTTGTGGGAGCGAGCCTGCTCGCGAAGAACGTCCAGGCAGCGCGATCATCCAGGCAGCCCGTATTATCGTTAACGTCCATCGCGAGCAGGCTCGCTCCCACAGTTTTTTGTGTGCACCGCATGACTCGGCACTATCATCGGTCGAATCGATTCAGTGCCTGCTCCAGCCCTTCGCGACATTCAGCGACCATGCGTGTCACCAGTTCGGCGCAGGTCGGGATGTCGTCGACCAGGCCGATGACCTGGCTGGCACAGACGAGACCTGCCGTGATGTCACCCGACTCCAGGCCTGCAAGGCCGCGTTCGCCCGACAACAGGTGCTTCAAGTCGTCATAGGTGGCGCCACCCGGGCGCTGCTCAAGGGCGACAATTGCTTGCGAGACGTCATTGGTAAAGAACCGCGCAGTTCGCTTGAGGGTTCTCTTGATCAAGGTGGTATCGCGCTCCGTCGCTGCCAGCAAGGCCGCCTTGATATCGTTGTGGATGGCGGATTCCCGGGTCAGCATGAAGCGCGTGCCCATGTTCACGCCGTCGGCACCCAAGGCCAGTGCGGCGGCCATGCTGCGCCCGTTGGCGATGCCACCGGAGGCGATGAAGGGAATCTTCAGGACCTTGCCCAACGCCGGGATCATGATCAGGGCAGGGACATCGTCCTCACCACAATGCCCACCGGCTTCGAAGCCGTCGATAGAAATGACATCGGCGCCGTAACGCTCCGCCGACAGGGCATGGCGTACCGACGTGCACTTGTGAATGACCTTGATGCCGTGCGCCTTCAACCGGGCAATGACCGGCTGGGGGTTGTTGCCGGCCGTTTCGACGATACGCACATCGCCCTGGATGATCGCGTCGATCCAGCCGTCATAGTTCACGTCATTGGCGGTCAGTGACAGCGTGAGGTTCACGCCGAAGGGTTTGCAGGTCAGTTCACGGGTGCGTTCGATTTCACGGCGCAGGTCGTCCGGTGTGGGCTGTGTGCGCGCCGTCACCATGCCCAGGGCGCCGGCGTTCGATACGGCGGCGGCCAGTTGCGCGCGCCCGACCCACTGCATGCCGCCTTCAATGATCGGATACTGGATGCCCAGCAGTTCGGTAATACGGGTTTTCATGATGGTCATCGAGAAAGGAATGCCCGTGCTGGACTTGTCGGTGTTGAAAAAAGTAGGAACAGAAATGTTCGATAGAGGAGGGTGACCGCCCACTACATCAAAGCATTTCTGCTCCTACGAAGCTTGTAAAACGAGAGTCAAGCTTGATGATGGACAATCAGCACGGCCGATAACACCCCCTGTAACGGGTAGGCCAGGCATCCATCAGGTTCGCCCCGGAAAGTTGGGCGCACGTTTTTCGAAGAAGGCTGCCACCCCTTCTTCCAGCGTTGGCAGATCGAGCAACGGGTGTTGGCATTGGCCTAATGCGCAGGATGATCCGGCCCACCCCACGCGGGTGGGTCGGTGACGGGTGGCCATGGCTTAACCTGCAAACCTGATTCGAAGCCTCGTGCGCAGTGTGCGGGGTAGTCAGGAGCAAGGGGTTGAGCGTCGTGAGTCGTACCATTTCCACTCTGGCAGGAACGCGCCGTAAACTCGACGGCGGCGTTCTGTTCGGCCATACACCGCGGCAGAAATGGTCGCAATGGATGGCGCCGGACCTGGACAACCGGGTCGACATTGCGTCCCGGGCATTGCTGGTGCAGCAGGATGGAAAAAACATCCTCGTGCTGGCCGGCGCCGATGCATTGCTGGCGCCGATACCCCGTGCCTGCCGCTGCCAGCCAGCCGTTTCGGGGTTGCTGGAAAGCCTGGCGCAGCACGGTTTGGGCGAAGACGATATCGATGCGGTGGTGCTGACCCATCTGCATGCACCGCTGTCCGAGGAACTGCTTGAACGGGTCAGGGAAGGGGAGATGCCACGGCTGCTGTTTCGCAAGGCGCATTACCTGGTGGGCGAACGCCACTGGGTGCGAGCACGCCACCCCCATCCACGTGATCGGGAGCTGTTCATCTCGCCGCTCTTGCATCGCCTGGAAAACAGCGGGCGCCTTATCCTGATCGATGGCCATGGCTGCGACCGCCTCGGAAGCGGGTGGCATTTTCATTTCAGCGACGGCTACACACCTGGGCAACTGTTGCCGGAAATCCTGCTGCCCGGCGGGCCTGTGGTGTTTGTCGGCGACCTGATCCCGGGAACGCACTGGCTGAGCCTGAACGTCAACAGCGCCTATGATCGCAATCCCGAATGCGTGGCCGGGGACAAGGAGCGCCTGCTCGATCATCTGGTGGCGATGCGCGGGCGCCTGTTCTTTTCCGTGGACCCGGACGTCGCCATGGTCAAGGTCATGCGCGACCGGCAATCACGCTATGTTCCCTTTGATCCGTACACGTCGCTCCATCGCTTCGACAATTGAGCTTTCGGCTGTCGATTGAGAACCCGGACAGGTTACTCCTCGCAATCCGTCGCCATCGGTGACCTGGTCAGTCTCTGATTTTGTCCAAGGCCGAAACAATGCGCTCAGCCGCATCCTGGTCACCGCGGTGTTTGAGTTCGCTAGCCACTTGGTTCAACTGCTGCGCCGTGAGGCCAACATTCATGCTGATCTTCAGGTGCGACTCCAACTGCGGCGCCAACCCTGGCATCGCGGCAAGTGCCCCAACAGTGGCCAGCTCACGAGCAGCCCAATCGAGGTTGTCTCGGGCGAAGATATCCCCGAACAGGTGAACCTTCAGAAACTGGTCAATGGCAGGGGCGAACTCAAACAGCGGCCCTGAGACCGGCGCTCCCACCAGACGGGTTTGATTGTCGGTGCCCAGTTCGAGCAAGGCATGGCCCGACGGCACGGGGCCTGGTTCGCGCCCCGGTTCGTCGTGAACGCCGCGTGCTTCGCGCTCTTGCAACAAACTCATCAGTTGCGAAAGTGCATTGAGGCTGCGCGGGAAACCGGCATACGCATAGAGCTGAACCAGGATTTCCTTGCACTCACTAATCGTTAGGCCGGCATCGAGACCGCGATTGAGCGCATCGCGCAAACGGGGCATATCGCCGGTCGCCATGCTGGCGCCGATAGAGGCGACAGCCAGTTCTTTTGCAGTCAGGGTTTGTTCAGTCACCATCTTTGTCTCCGAATTGTGTGTGGTACTGGCGAAGCTGTAAGACGAGTTGAAGGTTGACGGGCCGGCGCTATCTGTCGCAGCCGATAGGGCACATGGCATCCAGGCCGCCAGCCAGAGGCCCTTCCATGCAAGGGAATGATTGCTGAACATGGCCTTGCTCCTTGGATAGGTGGGTTCACCGGGTGTGCGACACCGGCGAACGTGAAGTTAGAAAAGTCAGCAGGGCGGCGAGCATCAGCAGCGCGGCGCTGGCGATAAATGTGCTCTGGTAGCCGAGCGCGTCAAACAGTACGCCGCCGACGGTGGAGCCCACTGCGATAGCCAATTGAACAATCGCCACCATCAGGCCGCCGCCCGCTTCGGCGTGATCCGGCAAGGCGTGCGCAATCCAGCTCCACCAACCCACTGGCGCTGCCGTCGCAATAAAGCCCCAGAGTCCGAGCAATACCGCTACAGCGATAACCCCGGTGCCAGCAGGAATCAGCGCCAGCGCAATAACCGCCATCAGCAGTGAGATGGTACTCAAGGTGCCGTACAGACTGCGCTTGAGGACTACACCGATCAGCGTTGTGCCGCAAAAGCCAGCGACGCCTATCACCAATAGCAGCAGAGAAAGAGTCGGCACCTTGACCTGGGTGACCGTTTCCAGAAACGGGCGCAGGTAGGTGAACAGCGCAAATTGGCCCATGAAAAACAAGCCAGCGGCGGCCATGCCTAGCGCCACCGTGCGATTTTTCAGCAGTTTGAAAACATTGCCGGCACCCGGCGAACGCTTCTGTGTTGGCATGCTCGGCAAGCTTAGCCACTGCCAAACCAGCGCAATCAACGCCACTGGGACCAGGCACAGGAACGCACCACGCCAACCCACCACCGAGCCCAGATAACTGCCCAGTGGCGCTGCCACCACCGTCGCCAGGGCGTTGCCGCTGTTGAAAACAGCCAGCGCCCTGGGCACCTGTGCAGCAGGTACCAGGCGCATCGCAGTGGCTGCCGACATCGACCAGAATCCGCCAATCACTACGCCGATCAGGGCTCGCCCAGCCATGTAGATCAGGTAGTTTGGAGCAAGCGCCACAACGGTGCCCGATACGGCCATCAAACCGGTCAGGGCCAGTAGCAGGGTCTTTCTGTTCAGGGTACCGGCGATCCAGCTGATCGACAGGCTGGCCAACACCGCAAACGCGCCCGATATGGCAAGGCCCTGGCCCGCCAGGCCTTGGCTGACCTGCAGGTCGTTTGCCAAGGGTGTCAGCAGGCTGACGGGCATGAATTCCGAGGCGATCAGTGCGAATACGCATAGCGTCATCGCATAAACACCTCCCCAATGACCGGTACGCGTACCTGTCTCGCTCAAGGCGGTGGCGTGCAGTTGGACGTCAGCGGTCATTTCAGGTGTTCCTGAAAGAACCGGGTCAGCTTGGCGAAAGGAATCAGGTCGACGCGGTCGTACAGATCGACATGGCCTGCGTTGGGCACGATGACCAGCTCTTTAGGTTCGCCTGCCAGGCGAAACGCCTCTTCGCTGAACTCGCGCGAGTGGGCGTTTTCACCTGCAATAAACAACATCGGGCGAGGCGAAATGCTCTCGATATCGACGAATGGGTAGAAATTCATGAACTTGGTATTACTGCTCAGCGTCGGGCGGGTGGTCTGTTGCGGCGTGGAACCGGCCGGGGTGAATTCGCCACGCGGGGTGCGGTAGAAGTCAAAGAACTCGCGTTGAACAGGGTGAGTGTCGGCATTGAGCTCCTGCACCGTGCCGCCGGTGAATTCGATCTTGCCACCCATAAATTCCGTATAACGCTGCTCGGCCGCCGCCGCGATGAGCAGCTTGCGCGCCTCAAGGGTTTGCGAATGCTTGAGCCCGTTGCGGTTGGCAGCGCCCATGTCGTACATGCTGACAGTGGCGATGGCTTTCATGCGCGGGTCGATCTTGGCGGCACTGATGACAAAGCTGCCGCTGCCACAAATCCCCAGCGCACCAATGCGCTGGCGGTCGATAAACGGCCGCGTGCCGAGGTAATCCACGGCGGCACTGAAGTCCTCGGCGTACATGTCTGGCAGTACCGCGTTACGTGGTCGTCCTTCGCTTTCGCCCCAGAACGACAAATCCAGCGCCAGGGTAACGAAGCCTTGTTCCGCCAATTTTTGCGCATAGAGGTTGGAGCTTTGCTCCTTGACCGCGCCCATGGGGTGGCCAACGATAATGGCCGGGCTGCGGGTGGCGCTGTCCAGACCTTTTGGCATGAACAGATTGCCCACGACGTTGAGCTGGTACTGATTTTTGAAGCTGACCTTTTGCACGGTCACCTTGTCACTTTGAAAGAAATTATCTGCACCGTTGGACATATCGGCTCCTAAGGCGGTGAATGAACTGATTAGCAACCCGAGCATTACGAGAAGTCTTTTCATGGGGCATCCTTCTTGAGAGAAAGCTGAAGGCGACGTAGCGCGAGGCTCGCCCCTCTTCATGGCGAGAAGCTGGGATGCGGGGTAGTGTTACGCAATAACCAGATTTTGATTAGCTAATGAATGCTTAATGCGGCTATAACCGTATCTAATCAATCAATCGAGCGTGTCCGCGATGGCCAAACCCAATTTCAATGATTTGCTGGCTTTCGTGACGGTGGCGCGGGTGGGCAGCTTTACCCGCGCGGCGGTACAGCTTGGGGTGACGCAATCTGCAGTCAGTCAGGTGGTTTCCGCACTGGAAGCCCGTTTGAAAATTCGCTTGCTGACCCGCACTACGCGCAGCGTATCGCTGACCGCGGCGGGCGAGCGATTGCTGGAAGCGGTGGGCCGTCGCTTCGATGAAATCGAGGCCGAAGTGCAAGCGTTGACCGAGCTGCGCGATAAACCGGCCGGGACGGTACGCATTACCTGCGGCGACAATGTCATCAAGACAACGCTGTTGCCCAAGTTGACGCCGTTGCTGCAGATGTACCCGGATATCAAGCTGGAATTCGATATCAACTATGGCTTCCGCGATATCGTCGCCGACCGCTTCGATGCCGGCGTGCGCTTCAGCGATACGGTGGCCCAGGACATGATCGCCGTGCCCATCGGCCCGCCTATACGAATGGCCGTCGTTGCTGCGCCAGGCTATTTCGCGAAAAATCCCGCCCCCGAACACCCTCGCGATCTGGCGGCACACCGCTGTATCGATATCCGCTTTCCCACCTATGACGGCGTGGATGCATGGGAATTCGAACGCCTGGGCAAGAAGGTTAAAGTACGTGTAGACGGCCAGTTGGTATTCAACTCCACCACCCATATCGCCGATGCTGCGGTGGGTGGGCTGGGTATCGCTTATCTGCCCGAAGACGAGTTTGCCCAAGAACTCACCGACGGGCGGCTTATCCGGGTACTGGAGGACTGGTGTGAACCCTTCGGCGGCTTTCATCTGTATTACCCCAGCCGCCGACAACCCTCCCAGGCGTTTTCGCTGGTAGTCGATGCGTTACGGGTTGATCGTTTGCCGCCGACCGGTTGAGTCCACCGCCTCTAAAAGTTGATTTTGAAGCCCAGCATCGCGTCATACCCATGACTGTCCCCGTCGAACCCCTGGCGATAACCCGCCGAAGCGGTAAACGTGGTGCGTCGATTGGCCTGGTAGTCGACGCCCAGATTGACTTCACCCCAGGTGCCCTGGATGTCTGACTCGAACGGAACGTAACCCGACTCAGAGGAAAACTCGGTCTTCGGTTGCCCTTTGAACTCATGCCAGACACTGGGACGAACCCATGCGTTGGTACGCCGTTCGCTCTTGTCGACGCCTTCGGTTTCCCAGTCCTTGGCGATGCGCACACCGAGCCGTCCGATCAGTGAGTCCACATCCTTGAACCGAACGTTGGCGCCGACGTCGTCGCTGCTGTCCAGATCGACGTAGCTGTAGATGGCCTGCAACTGCGGTTCGACGTACCAGTCCTTGTCAACCTGGTAGGGGTAGCCGTTTTCCAGCGAGGCGGTGTAGCCCCAACCGCGGGTTTTCAGTTTGGCCAGGTCGTTGGGCTTGGCCTCGATGTCGAAGCGGTTGACCTGCAACACACCGTCCAGATACCAGCCGGACGGGCCGAAGTGCGTCCAGTACGCGCCCACGCCGTAAGCGCGCAGGGTGTCTTCACCGGCGGGACGGCGGGTGTAGTGGCTGACGCCTGCGTCGATGGTGCCGGCCGATAGCGATATACCGGCCTGTTCATGACTGCCATCGGTCCTGACCTTGCGGTAGAGGTCGGTGCCGACCTGGAAGGCGGTCAGGTCGTAGTTGTACTCGGGCGTATTGCCCAAGGCGTTCTTGCGATCACCGTCCTGTTTGCCACTGCGATAGATGACCCTTCCCCAGCCCATGGACGGGGCCAAAGTGGACTCATCTTCCTTGGGCAATGGATCGCCGGCATTGAGGCGTTCTTCGCCGACCCGCTCGTGCAAGGTATCGACCATTGTCCTGCCGTAGACCAGCGCCAGCGCCGGAACCGCGCCGTACAGCGAAACCTCCGGCCGAAAATTCGGGACGGGCGCGGGAGCTGGATCGGGATCCGGGGTCGGATCAGGCGTTGGATCAGGCGTTGGATCAGGATCAGGATCCGGAGTCGGATCGGGGTTCGGGTCTGGAGGAACAGGGGGAGCAGGGGGAGCAGGGGGCGTGGGAGCATCCGAACGCAGGAACCAGGTGTCCCTGGCGGTGCCATCCTCGGCACCTCGTTGCAGGCGATACTCATACGGCCCTGCGACGGCCCTGCTGGCCAGGCGAAACGCGGTGGGGTCACTGGCGCCGTCGGTTTTGTTCAGCAACTCGACGACAGCGATGCCGTTGCCCTGGGTCAATTCGCCCTGTCCGCCGACATTACTCACGGTAACCCCGGTGGCACCGCCGCTGCCGGTGCTGGTCGAGTCCACCACCAGCATGTCGGAGCGACTGTTGGTGCCGCCAGCGTTCAAGGTGGTGTTGAGCAGCAGTCTGCCGCCATTGGACACGAAGGTCCCGCCGCCATCGGTACCGGCGGTGGTCGCGCCACTGATCAACAGCACATTGCCCACGGTGTTGGTGCCGGCCGCAAGGTCGAGCGTGCCGCTGTGGGTGAAGCTGTTCACGCCGAGTAATTGGCCTTGCACCGCGCCACCCGGCGTCGGTGTATTAGCCGCTTGGCCCAAGGGCAGATAGGCACCGCTGGCATTGAAATTGACGATGCCTGTAGCGGGTTGCGCTGCCAGGCGAATGACGCCGCTGTTGTCGATACTGTTGTTGCCGGAAGAACCCAGGTTGCTGGTCGCAATACCCCAGGTATCACGCGTGCCGCTGCCGGCGCTGTCGGCAAAATTGCGCAAGATCCAGGTACCGCTGTTGGTCACCGTACTGGCGGCACTGACGGCATTGACCGAGCCGGTCATCTGACCGGTGTTGTTGAGTATAAAATTCGTCCCGGGCGTGGTCGCATCGGCACGCACCGCTGAATCGCTGAGCGCACCGATCACACCGGTGTTCGTCAACGTCTGGGTTGCACCGCCCAGCGTGACGCCGCTGCTGTCTGCCCATCCACCTTGAAGGGTCGCGCTGTTGCTGACGCTGACCGCGCCGCCCTCGGTCAATGCATCAATCGCCGACGACCCCGTGCCCTTGGTGGTAATCGCCCCGGTGTTGCTGACCGAGAGCGTGGCCGCGCCGGATGCTTGCGCGAGAATCCCCTGGCTGTCGCTGGCACCCAGCGTCTGAATCGGCCCGGTGTTGACGACGGTTTGCTGGCCACTGACGGACAACGTACGGATGCCACGCTGCTGATTGCCGCGAGCGATCAGTTCCCCACTGTTACTCACATTCAGGGTGCCCACGCCGGTGCCCGAGTTGAATGCGTTGCCCGCCAGAATCGCCGCACCCTGGCCATTGACGTCAATCAGCGGCCCGGTGAACGTGACACTGGTATTTCCGCCCAGGGTCAGTGCCTGTATGCCAAAGGAGCCAATGCCACTGCCATCGCCCGACCCGGCATCGGAGTGCGTGATGATCGTGCCACCGGAATTGACGTCCACGGTGCCTGTAGGTGATTGGGTCGACGCATAAATCCCGTTGGCGTTGCTGTTGATCGTTTCGATACGGTTGCCGGAGTAGTCGACCCGGACGTTGCCGCCCGTCGAGTCGACCCGGATGCCACCCGCGCCAAAGCCACTGGCGAAGATGTTGCCGGAATAGTCGATAAGGACATTGTTGTTTTCGGCGCTGACGATGATGCCGTAGGCACGCGTGGTGTTCAGCCCGCCGAGCACGGTGAGATTGCCGCTGCCGGTGATGGTCGCATCACCGGTACCGCGCTTGATCACGTAGATCGCTCGCGAGCCGGCAGTATTGGCCGTGTTGCCGACGTTGATAGCGGCGTTGTTTGCAATGCTGATCGAGCCGGTAGCGCCAGCGTTATCGTTGGCATAGATACCATGTCCGCCGCCCCCGGTGGTGGTGATCGCACCGGTGTTGGTGATGTCGATGCTGCCAACGGTAGAGAAGGAGCGAATGCCGAAACCATTGACGCCATTGGCGCTGAGTGTCCCGCTGTTGCTCAACCGGGTATTGCCGGCGCCGCCTTCGGTGAAGAGGCCGAAGGCGTTCATGCCGATGGCCTGGACAGTCGCTGCGTTCACCAGGGTGGTGTTGCCATTGATCGCACGGGTGTGGACACCGGCGTGGTTGCCAATGCCAGCGGTAGGCAAGGTATCGTCGGTAATGGGATCGCCGGCGGACAGCGCATCGTCGTTGTTCACCAGGATGCTGACCCCGGCACCGACACTGACGCTGGTGTCGCCGCTGCCGGTGGCTTTGGTCCAGATGCCGTTGCCGCCGAGCAGGGTTATCTGGCCACTGCCATCGTGGGTCACGTTGATCCCGCCGCCGCCACTACCATTCACATCGATCCCGTCGTGTTCGTTGCCGACCACGGTGTTGAGGATGTTCAGGGTGGTGCCCGAAGTGACGGAAAACGTCGACAGCCCACTGCTGGCATTGGTGATGGCCAGCGCATCGAGTCCGCTGCCACCCACGTTGACCGTGTTGGTGCCGCCATTGACGCTCAGGGACGCATTGCCGGTAGATCCGATTACGTTAGAGAACACCGCGTTTGCAGCCGTCGGTGGCGTGCTATTGATCGTGGTGCCGCTGAGGGCAACGGTTGAGTTGGCGTTGTTGCCTCGACCAAGCACCGAGGAGCCGGCAGTGGTGGTGATGGCCGTACCCGCTTGAGTACTGATCGAGGCATCGACGCTGGCGGCAGGCGTACAGGTTTGCGAAACGTTGTAGGTTCCGACGGCAAGCGGCCCACAGGCGGCCTGGGCATCCGCCAGCGTCAGGACATTGGCCATGGCGACCAGCAAGGCGCTACGTTTGAAATGCGGGGCAAACCCGACACGGAAATGGTCGCGAGCGCTTTTCATTGAAACCTCCCTGTTCAACTCTCACCGATGCCTGCCAGCCAACGGGTTATGGCATGGCAATTACAGCTATAAACCTTAGTTGGTAATTCGCATATCGGGGGAACTGAAAGGGGGCGACCATCTGATGAAGGTCAAATATCACCGATGCGGTATTCGCCTCAATTTCACTCGCCCGCTTACCAGGAGGTCTATCCAATGCTTCAATGGGAGCTCGTGCAGACAGCGGGAACGTTGCCGCGTGCGGCTCAGGGTAAGCTCTTCGGTGATTTCGGGAGCAAGGCAGGCGAGATGCTGGGTGACTTTTTGTATGGTGAGGTATCAGAGTGAATGAAGTTGCCCCTGGATTGATTGCGTTGCTGATCCTTGCACCCATGATACTGGCTATGGTCGTACAGTGTTACATAGCCCATAAATACACTGAACGCTTTGAGTCGTTTCTTACGAATTGTATCTAATTCTGTGTAAGCAGAAGGAATGTTCCATTCAAGAATTTTCTGCCTCGGGCGCACGGAAGGCCTTGCTGTAGTAGCCGGACTGGTCGAAACAGCAAACGTGCTTCTTGCCGGATGCAAGCATCTCGCAGGCATCACCCATTCGTTTTGCGCGCGTCTTGAGCTGCTTGGCTGAAGTAATCCAGTGTATCCAGTCGACTCGTGCGATGGTCGTCGTATTCTTCCAGACTTCACTAGCCTCGGGATTGGCTGCCAGTGCCTCCTGAAAATCTGCCGGGATGTCAGGCTCGGGTTCCTTCTTCACAGGGGTCAGCTCCAGTGTAACGACATCCCCAACGGCCGCGCCTGTGGCTTCGAGTAATTCTCTACTGACCTGCAGCCAATGGCTCAGCTGACCATCCGGCTCAAGGGTTGCCTGGAAAGGGTGACCATTGATTGTGCCTTCAACGGTCGTCCTTCCTCGCCTCGGAAGCTGTTCACTTGCGTCTCTGGGCAGTACCAGGAACGCCCACGACGCATCATTTTCAGGCTTTGCCGGACGAAGAAGCGTTGCTTCGAATCGGGATTTCACATCGATTGTTGTCATTGCAAATCCTCCAACTAATTCGCCTGGAAAAGGGGATAGATCAATCTAGTCGTATTTTTTCCCTGGCGAACGATTCCTTATCGGTAGATAAATCGTCAGGGCAGGCTCACCGTAATCAGGTAATCCCCGGACCTTACCGGCGCACCTGCGCCGTCCACTAATTGGTATTGCTGATCGTAATAGCGACCCTCATCCCTGTCCGCGAGCAGTTTAACCGTGATGTCGGCGGGAGCACTGGTCGGGTCGATGTGACGGACATTGACGACCGGGGTGCGACCTGTAGCGGGGCAGGTTTTCAGATGGAGAGTGGAATCTTTACCCACGCCCGGACTGCAGCCCCGTTCAACGATGCCGCCCTCGAAGCGGATCGAACCTGGGGCAGCAGGCGTGGCCGCCCAACATGTACCGTTCAATGCCAGGAAAATACTGACAGCAACAGGCAGGGACTTGAAGTTCATGGCTCACACTCCTTCGGGTTGTAAGGTCGTCATTGCCGGACAGAACTTGAGGCATCAGGATAGTGCACATCTTTTTTCCACCGAGCCACTGTTAAGAAATCTCATGCCTGCACACATTCGTCTGGCTGTACCCGCTGATGCGCTGTTGTTGCCCCGCATTGAACGTTCCGCTGCCCAGGCATTCCGCTCGATCGATGGACTGGGTTGGCTTGCGGATGCCGCCACCCTGAGTGTCGAACGCCATCGGCAGTTGATCGCGTTATCGACGTGTTGGGTGGCCGTGGATGCGCAAGGGCAGCCTCAAGGTTTCCTCAGCGCAGAACGCCATGGCAGCGATCTTCATATCGAGGAGTTGTCGGTCTGTCAGTCCATGCAGGGCCAGGGTTGGGGGCGAAAACTGGTTGAAACGGCGATGGACCATGCGCGATCGAACCAGCTGCGTTGCGTGACGCTGACGACCTTTACCCACGTGCCGTGGAATGCCCCCTTTTACCAGCGTCTTGGGTTCCTGGATAACGCCGGGGCTACTTTGGATGAGCGTTTGGCAGATATCCTGGCACAAGAGTATGCCCACGGATTTGAACCCGGTATGCGATGCGCCATGTCGTGGCGGGTGGCCCAAACCCGATAGTGTTCAATGGGCGACATTTCAAAGCGAATATCACCTTCCGGTAAATTGGTCACCGGCTGCCAGCGTAGGAGCGAGCTTGCTCGCGAAGGACGTCCAGGCAACGCGATCATCCAGACAGCCCGCGTTATCGTTGACGTCCATCGCAAGCAAGCTTGCTCCTCCAGGGGAGCACGGCTTGCCCGCGGTGGCGGCCTTGTTCGTCAGCGGCGCCATTTGCGCCACGTCGGCGCGCAAACCGTCGGTGCTATGATCTGGGCATCCATATCTCGCCAAGTGATCGCCCATGGACCGCTTGTCTACCTTGTTGTCCCAGTTCGGCGTGCGTGCAAACCTGTTTTTCAACGGCAAGCTGTGCGGCCTGTCGTCCTACGACGGCGCTGAAGGGCGGGGTTATATCCACCTGCTGCAGGCGGGTAACGTCACCTTGCTGGGCCCCGATCGCAAGGACGTGCCGCTGACCCGGCCCAGCCTGATTTTCCTGCCGCGGCCCAGCCGGCATCAACTGTTTGCCAGTGAGTCCGAGGGCGCTCAACTGTTGTGTGCGTCCATGGCGTTCGAGGGCGGGGTCGATAATCCGTTGTCGGCATCTTTACCCGATTGCCTGGTGCTGTCTCTCGATGAGCTGCCCATGCTGGCCGACATATTGAAATGGATGTTCGGCGAGGCGGCGGATGTGCATTGTGGCAGGGAGGCCGTGTTGGAGCGTTTGTTCGAACTGCTGATCATCCTACTGTTTCGGCATCTGCTGGATCACCACCAGTTGCGGACCGGAATGATGGCGGGCCTGGCCGATTCGCGGCTGGCGCGCTCTCTGGTGCAGATTCACAACGCGCCTGAGCGTGCCTGGTCGATTGCGCAATTGGCGAGCGAGTCGAACATGTCCCGCGCGGCCTACGCCGTGCATTTCCGGGAGGTGATCGGGCAGACGCCTGCCGAGTATCTGTTGAGTTGGCGCATCAGCCTGGCGCAGAAGCGTCTGCGGGAAGGGCGGTCGATAACGCTGATCGCCGCCGAAGTCGGCTATGAAAGCCCTTCGGCACTGGCCCGCGCGTTTCGACGCAAGACGGGTTACAGCCCGCGGGACTGGATGAAAGATCTGACGGGAGAAGATGATGGGGCAATGGCCTGAAAGCGTCGAACTGCTTCAGGCCATTGCGGGAGGTCGATCATCGGGTTTAACGGCTTTGCAATTTGATCAGGGAATGGCCAGCGACGAATATCGAAGCGGCCAGCAAGCCGATGTCCTTGAGAAGAAACTGGCCCGGCGCAACCGTGATGGCGGGAAAACCGAGGCCGGGTTCGATCACGCCGGGGGTCGAGAACATGAAGCTCAAGGTGGTGAAGAACAGCCCGGCGGACAGCGCGCCACCGATCAACGACAGCTTGGGTGACAGCAAGCGACCTGCAATCAGGACACCGATCGAGACCTCCAGAACGCCAAGCAGGCTTGCGAAGGTATCGACGCTGAAGATGTCATAGACCCAACCCAGGAAAGGGCTGTTGCTCACCAGCGGAACCAGCCCGACGGCTTCGTAGTGGGTGAACTTCATCCCGCCGAACCAGAAGTAAATGACGGCGAGGGCAAAGTAGGCACCGTAGCTACCCACCGCCATGGTTTTGATCCCGAGCGTTGAAGGGATTTGGGCGTTGTGGGTTCTGTTGTTGTCGATGCTTAAGGTTTTCATGATCAAGGCTTCCAGGAGTGTGGTGAGGAACGCTAATCAGCAACCCGGCGCGGTGTGCGTTGGGAGTGGAGCCAGTGTTGCCTTTGCGTGCACACTCGTGGCGTCTGAACGTATTGCGTTCAGTGCAGATCGTCTTGACTCATTGCAGGTCTTGAAAGAGCAGGCGCTGTGAAAGAACGTCGATGAACACCCGGATTCGGGCCGGAACATGATCGCCAGCCGCCCTGAGCGCGTAAATGCCAGAGGTGCTCGGAGCGGAAAACTCCTGCAGCACCGGTAAATGGCTTCATCAATCGCCAGCCTGCAACGCACCCTGGAGGGCACCCATGACCATGTCATGCAGCAGCTTGCGGCGTGCTGCCTTGCTTGGCTGAGACTCTCCAACCCAGCCCGGCAGTTGGTTGAGCAGGGAAACGATGCCGCTCAAGCTGGCGCGCCGGCTGACGCTCACCGGTATACCGGTGAGCTGCTCTATCGTACCCACCAGGTGTTCCTCGTAGCGCCGACGCAAGGCCAGGATCGAGGCACGCTGTTCGTTGCTCAGACAATGGAGGTCATACTCCGCCAAGCGGAAATGCGCCCCCATACGATCATGCAACAGCAGGTGCGACTCAAGCAGAGCGTGCAGTCGTACAGCAGGTGCGGATTTGCGACGGTTCACCAGGCCTGCGCCATGCAGCAACTGTTCGTAGAGTTCCTCGATCAATTCGAACAGCAGGGCCTCCTTGCTATCGATGTGGTTGTAAACGGAGCCGACCTTTATTCCCAGGCAAGCGGCCAGGTCGCGCATGCTGACCCGACTGAAGCCACATCTGGCAAATAGCTCGAGGGCTTTTTGCCGGGTTTGCAGGTAGCGCGAGGGGTGAGTTTGTTCGATGGGCCCTGCCAAAAGAGTCGACGGGCCGGCACGGCGGGCCGTAAACAGCCGGGACGCAGTCATGGAATCGATACCTCCATCGTGGCTCATCGATTTCATATGCGAAACTGACCCAATAACCGATTGAGCTGGTCCGCCATTTGGCCCAATTTCTGGCTGGCCTCGTTGGACTGGTCTGCTGCCAGGGCATTCTCGAGGGCCAGCGAGGTGGCGTGGGTGACATTCTGGTTGATGTCCTCGACCACGTGGGACTGCTCCAGGGTGGCACTGGCAATTGAGGCATTCAGTTCAGTGAGATTGCGCAGTGCGCTAATGACCTGGTGCAGGCTTTCGCCGGTCTCGCGGGCCTGTTCCACGGTTTGCTGAGCGGCCTGGCTGCTGGCATTGATGACCTTCACCGCCGCTTCCGAGTTGCCCTGCAGGCGTTCGATCATGACCTGAATCTGTGCGGTGGACTGCTGGGTGCGCTGGGCCAGCAGGCGCACTTCGTCTGCCACCACGGCGAAGCCACGACCCTGTTCGCCGGCGCGCGCCGCCTCAATGGCGGCATTCAGCGCCAGCAGGTTGGTCTGCTCGGCGATGGCGCGGATCACTTCCAGCACGCTGCCGATCTGGGTGCTTTCCTGGGCCAGGCTCTGAATCACTTCCACAGCCTGGCCGATGGTCTCGGACAACTGGTCGATCTGGCGCAGGCTGCTGTCGATATTGTGCTGGCCCTTGCAGGCCTGCTCATCGGCCCGGCGTACTTCGTTGGCGGCGTGCTCGGCGTTCCTCGCCACTTCCTGCACAGCATGGGAAACCTCGTGAATGGCGGTGGCCACCAGTTCCATTTGCTGTGATTGCTGTTGGCATTGGCGCTGGTTATTGCCGGCAATCTCTGCGAGCGATTGCGAGGCCTGGTCCAGGCCGCCAGCGGTCTGCATGGACTGACCGATCACAGTGCACAGCTTGCTGGTGAACGCGTTGAAGTGGCCGCTCAGCGCGGTCACTTCATCGCGCCAGCGACTGTCCAGGTTGTGGGTCAGGTCGGCTTCGCTGCTGGCGATGTTCTCCATTGCGTTGACCACCTGTGCCAATGGCGAGGCAATGCTGCGGGCAATCAGCAGGATCAGCGCGCTGAGCACCAGGGTGATCGTCAGCAGAATGATGAAGGCCTGTATCAACTGGCGGCGGAACTCGACTTGCACGTCGTCGATGTAGATGCCCGAGCCCACGATCCAGCCCCAAGGCTTGAACAGTTCGACGTAGGAAACCTTCTCCACCGGCGCGTCGGAGCCCGGTTTTGGCCAACGGTAGCGCACCAGGCCGGAGCCGTCGCGTACGGCCACGGTAACCATCTCGTCGAACAGTGCCTTGCCATCAGGGTCGCGAGTGCCGGCCATGCGCTTGCCCTCAAGCTTGCCATTGGGGTGCATGACCAGGCGTGTGTCGAGGTCTTCGATCCAGAAGTAGTCCTCGCGGTCGTAGCGCAGGTCGCGTATGACCGCGCTGGCCTGTTGTTGCGCCTGCTCACGAGTGAGGCCGTGGCCTTCCAGGCTCTGGAAATGGCGCAGGATGCCGCTGGCGGTCTCGACCACATGACGGGTTTTCAGCGCCTTGGCCGCATAGAGGTCGTCATGGTTCTGCTTGAGCATCAGGCCAGCGAGAATCAGCAGCATCAGGATGGATGTCAGCAGGATCAACCACAGGCGGCGGCTGATGGGAATATTACGCAGGCCGAGCATGGGCAACTCCGGAAGGCGGGCAGAAAAGGGGGCGGCCGCACGCGGGGAGCGTCCGGCCAAGGGCTCAGAGCGCGTAGTGGGCCAGTTCACGAGCGATCAGCAGGCGCTGGACCTCGCTGGTGCCTTCGTAGATCTGGGTAATGCGTGCATCGCGGTAGTAGCGCTCCACCGGGTAATCCTCCAGGTAGCCATAACCGCCATGGATCTGCAGGGCGCTGGAGCACACGCGCTCCGCCATTTCCGAGGCGAACAGCTTGGCCTGTGAAGCTTCTGACAAGCACGGTTGCCCGGCACTTTTCAGGCGAGCGGCATGCAGCACCAGCAGGCGGGTAGCATTGAGCCGGGTGTGCATATCAGCGAGCAGGTTGGACACGCTCTGGTGTTCGATGATCGGCTTGCCGAACTGGATGCGTTCGCGGGCGTACCCCAATGCGGCCTCGAAGGCGGCGCGGGCAATGCCCAAGGCCTGGGCGGCGATACCGATGCGACCGCCTTCCAGGTTCGACAGGGCGATGGCCAGGCCCTTGCCGCGTTCGCCCAGCAGATTGGCCTCGGGGATAGAGCAGTTGTTCAGGGTCACCGCGCAGGTATCGGAGGCCTTGATACCCATCTTGTGTTCGCTGCGGTCAACCACGAATCCGGGATTGTCAGTCGGCACCAGGAAGGCCGACAGGCCCTTCTTGCCCAGTTGCGCATCGGTGACGGCAAAGACAATGGCCAGCCTGGCGCGCTTGCCGTTGCTGACGAACTGCTTGGCGCCGTTGATGACCCATTGGCCGTCGCGCAATTCGGCGCGAGTACGCAGGTTGTGGGCTTCGGTGCCGGCCTGTGGCTCGGTCAGGCAGAAGCAGCCAATGGCCTGGCCGCTGGCCAAAAGCGGCAGCCAGTCGTCTTGCTGGGATGGGCTGCCATATTTCAGCAGAGGACCACAGCCGACCGAATTGTGGATGCTCATCAATGCCCCGAGGGCACCGTCGCCGGCCGAAATTTCCTCTACGGCCAGGGCGTAGGCCACATAGTCGGTGTAGCTGCCACCCCAGGTGTCCGGCACCACCATGCCCAGCAGGCCCAGTTCACCCATCTGCGCTACCACGGCGTCATCGATCCAGCCGGCCTTTTCCCAGCCTTGGGCAAACGGGCCGACTTCGCTGCGGGCGAAGTCGCGTGCCATGTCGCGGATCATGCGTTGTTCTTCGGTCAATTCGATATCGTGCATTGCGAGTCTCCTGCCGATCAGGCGGTACGAAGGGGTTTGCCAGCGGCCGGGCGAAAGCCGCTGAAGAAGGCCTGCACCCGCGCAGGTACCAGCTCCGCCAGGGTTGGCGGGTTCCAGCGTGGGGTCTTGTCCTTGTCGATGATCAGGGCGCGCACCCCCTCCATCAGGTCGCCCTTGTCGAACCACTGATAGTCCAGGTGCAGTTCCAGGGAAAAACAGTCGGCCAGGCTCAGGTACCGACCGCGACGCAACAGCTCCAGCGTCGTCGCCATTGCCAGCGGCGAGCGGCTGTCGAGCAGCTCGACCGTCTGTTCGGCCCACTCGCGTAGCTCGGGACGCTGCTCGCGCTGCAGGGCGTTGCGAATCGCCGGCACATCAGGCAGGGCGAAGTATTCATCGATCACCTGGCGATAGGCCTTGAGTTCCGATCCGGCAATGCGCTCGGTGGCCAGGCTGGCGAGCAGGTCTTGCAGGTCTTCGTCGGGCGCACGGGTCCAGTTCAGATGATCCAGGGCGGCATCCAGTTCGACCAGCCGCTCGCTGGGCAGACAGTAGTCGGCCAGGTTGGCATAGAGCGCATCGGCGGCACGTACCTGGCAGCCCGTAACCCCCAGATAGATACCCAGCTCACCCGGAAGGCGCGGCAGGAAATAGCTGCCGCCGACATCGGGGAAAAAGCCGATGCCGACTTCCGGCATGCCCATCCGCGTGCGCTCCGTGATCACCCTCAGCGAGGCAGCCTGCGCCAGGCCCATGCCGCCGCCGAGGACAAAACCGTCCAGCAGCGCCAGCACCGGTTTGGAATAGCCATGCAGGTACTCGTCGAGGGCGTACTCTTCCTCGAGGAACAGCTCGTGCAGGTTGTCCCCGGCCTTGTGACTGTCATACAGCATGCGGATGTCGCCGCCGGCGCAGAAGGCTTTTTCCCCGGCGCCACGGATGGTCACGGCGACAATCTCCGGGTCCTGTTCCCAGACCCACAGGTGCCGGCATAGCAGTGTCACCATGGGCAGGTCCAGGGTGTTCAACGCGCCTGGTCGATTCAGCGTCAGGTGACCGATTCGATTGCGCACACTGGCCAGCACTGGTGCTTGCTGCTCGTTCATGCCTGGGCTTCCCCACGGAACAGTTTGATGATGGCGGAGAAGTCCAGACCGCCGTTTCCTTGCAGGCTGAAGGTCTGGTACAGCTGCTGGGCTGCAGCACCGAGCACCACCGGCTGACGCGCCTGTTTGGCGGCTTCGGTGGCGAGGCCCAGGTCCTTGAGCATCAGGTCGGTACCAAAGCCACCACTGTAACCACGCGAGGCCGGAGCATTTTCAAGCACGCCCGGGAACGGATTGTTGATCTCAGAGCTCCAGCAGCGACCGGTGGAGGTACCGATTACACCGGCCAGCACCTTGGCGTCCATGCCCAGGGCCACACCCAGGGCCATGGCCTCGGCGACGCCGACCATGGAAATGCCGAGCAGCATGTTGTTGGCAATCTTGGCCACCTGGCCGTTACCTGCTGCGCCGCAATGCACGATGTTCCTGCCCATGGCCGAGAGGATCGGCAGGGCCTGGTCGTACACGCTGACCGGGCCGCCGACCATGAACGTCAGGGTGCCAGCCGTCGCTCCGCCGGTGCCGCCGGAGACCGGCGCGTCGAGCATCGGGTTGCCTTGGGCAAGGGCGAATCTGGCCACCTCGCGGGCACTTAGCGGGTCGATGGTGGAACTGTCGATCAACAGCACGCCTTGGCCAATATTGGCCAACAGGCCGTCCTTGCCGCGATAGACCTGCTTCACATGGTCTGCGGTTGGCAGCATGGTGATGATCACTTCAACCCCGGCCTTGGCCACGCCGGCGGGTGAGTCCGCGGCGCTGGCGCCAGCCTCGACCAGGGCGGCGACTGCCTGCGCAAAGGGATCGAAGACGGTCAGGCTGTGGCCAGCCTTGAGCAGGTTGCGGGCCATTGGGCCACCCATGTTGCCGAGGCCGAGAAATCCGATATGCATGATGACTACCTTTTGCGTGTGGCGACGCGCTGTTGCGCATCGACCAGTAATGTCTGGCATTGCACCGTTCAGCTCCTGGCCGGCCGACGTTGTGCGCCGGCCGGCTGGGATCATTTCAGGGTGATGGTGGTGTTCACCGTACCGCCGGTGTCATCTTCGTCGAACCAGCGCTGGGTGACCGTCTTGGTCTGGGTGTAGAAGGTCACCACTTGCTTGCCGTAAGGGCCCAGGTCGCCGAGCTTGGACGCGCGCGAACCGGAGAAGGAAAACAGCGGGACCGGTACTGGAATCGGCACGTTGATGCCCACCTGGCCGACGTCGATTTCTTCCTGGAAGTGACGGGCAGCGGCGCCGGAGCGGGTGAACAGGGCGGTACCGTTGCCATTCGGGTTGGCGTTGATGATCTCGATCGCCTCGCTCAGGCTGGCGGCCTGCATGACGCACAGCACCGGGCCGAAGATTTCCTCGCGGTACACGGACATTTGCGCAGTGACGCTGGAGAAGATGGTCGGGCCGACGAAATTGCCGTCCTGGTAGCCGGGCACGCTCGGGTTGCGTCCATCGAGTTCGAGCCTGGCGCCTTCTTCGATGCCGCTGGCGATCAGGCTGTTGACGCGATCCAGTGCCGCGCAAGAGATCACCGGGCCGATGTCAGTGCCAGGTTCGGTGCCGGCATTGATCTTGAGGGTTTTGGTCCGCTCGATCAGGTCCGGCAACCAGCTCTGCGCTTCACCCACCAGGATCACCACTGGCAGGGCCATGCAGCGCTGGCCGGCGGCGCCGAAGGAGGCGCCCAGCAGGTTGTTCAACGTCTGCTGCTTGTTGGCATCGGGCAGGACGATGGCATGGTTCTTCGCGCCCATCATGCACTGTGCGCGCTTGCCGTTCTGGGTGGCGCGGTTGTAGACATGGGTGCCGACCTTGGTCGAACCCACGAAGGACACGGCCTTGATGTCCGGGTGGTCGCAAATCAGGTTCACCGCATCGACGCCACCATGGATGACGTTGAGCACTCCCTTGGGTACACCGGCCTCCAGCGCCAGTTCAACCAGGCGCATGGTCACCAGTGGGTCTTGCTCGGACGGCTTGAGGATAAAGGTGTTGCCGGTAGCGATGGCCATCGGGAACATCCACAACGGGATCATCGCCGGGAAGTTGAACGGGGTGATGCCGGCGCACACGCCCAGCGGCTGCATCAAGGTATAGGTGTCGACACCGTTGGCGACGTTGTTGGCCAACTCACCCATCTGCAGGTTACCGATGGCGGTGGCGTGCTCGACCACCTCCAGACCGCGGAACACATCACCTTCGGCATCCGGCAGGGTCTTGCCCTGTTCGGCGGTGAGCAGGGCGGCCAGTTCCTTGATGTTCTCGCGGATCAGCTGCTGGTACTTGAAGAAGATCCGGGAGCGGGCGCCGATCGGCGTCTTGCGCCAGGTCTTGAACGCTTCCCTGGCGCTGGCCACGGCAGCGTCCATTTCCTCGGCGGTGGCGAAGGGCACGCGAGCCAGGACTTCCTGGGTCGCCGGGTTGACCACGTCGCGCCACTGAGTGCTGCGTGATTCGACGAACTCGCCGTTGATGAGAAGCTTGACGCTTGGAATGCTGGAAGAGGTCATTTTCAGTTCTGCCTACTTTCTTTGGGTCGAGTTAAGCCACTCGGCCTGGATGGCCGAGCGGTCGGAATTGAATTCAGGAGGGCCGGCGTACCGGCCCGGGTTCAGCCCTTGAGCTGTGGGAAGTCTTCTTCGAAGTACTCTTGAGCGCCGCGTGCATCATTCTGGCGGCGCTGCACTTCCATCTGGCGCAGTTCTACCCGGCGGATTTTCCCGGAGATGGTCTTGGGCAGTTCGCTGACGAATTCGATGCGCCGCACCCGCTTGTACGGCGCCAGATGCTCGCGGGCGAAGGCGAGGATACTGCCGGCGAGCTCAGCGCTGCCGGGTTCGTCATGGGCCAGGATGAGGAAAGCCTTGGGCACGGCCAGGCGAAGCGGATCGGGGCTTGGGACCACGGCCACTTCCATCACCGCCGGGTGCTCGATCAGCGCGCTTTCCAGCTCAAAGGGGCTGATGCGGTAGTCGGAGGCCTTGAACACGTCGTCGGCGCGCCCGACAAAGGTGATGTAGCCCTCGGTGTCGATCTGCGCGGTGTCGCCGGTGCGGTAGTAGCCGTCGCGCATCACTTCGGCGGTTTTTTCCGGGCTGTCCTCATAGCACAGCATCAGGCCAAGTGGACGCACGTCCAACGGCAGGGCGACTTCGCCCTCATTGCCGGGTACCCCGTCGGGGTCGAGCATGGTCACCCGGTAGCCCGGCAGCGGACGGCCCATGGAGCCGGGTTTGAGCACCTGGCCGGGGGTGTTGCCGACCAGGGCGGTGGTTTCCGACTGGCCGAAGCCGTCTCGCAGCGGCAAGTCCCAGGCATGCAGGATCTGCTCGATGATCTCCGGGTTGAGTGGCTCACCGGCGCCCACCAGTTCGCGCAGGCACAGGCGCGCCTTGTAACTGGCCAGGTCCTCCTGGATCAGCATGCGCCACACGGTCGGCGGGGCGCACAGGCTGGTGACGCCGTAGCGCTCCAGGGTGCCGAGCAGGGCCGGGGCACTGAAGCGCGCGACATTGTGGATGAAGATGCAGGCGCCGGCGTTCCAGGGGGCGAAGAGGCAGCTCCAGGCGTGCTTGGCCCAGCCCGGTGACGAGATGTTCAAGTGCAGGTCACCCGGTTGCAGGCCGATCCAGTACATGGTCGACAGGTGGCCCACCGGGTAACTCTGGTGGCTGTGCAGCACCATCTTCGGCTTGGAGGTGGTACCGGAGGTGAAGTACAGCAGCATCGGGTCGGTGGCCAGGGTGCGGCCTTCGACGTCGAACTGCTCGGAATACTCGCTGGCGGCGCTGTGCGGGGTCCAGCCAGCGGGGGCCGGGCCGACGCAGATGCGACTGCAGCCGTCACCCAGGCCGACGAACTTGTCGACATGGGCGCTGCCGACCACCAGATGACGAACCTGGCCGCGCTCGATGCGGTCGCCCAGGTCATCGGGGGTCAGCAGGGCGGTGGCGGGGATAACCACGGCGCCAAGCTTGAAGGCGGCCAGCATGGTTTCCCACAGGGCGACGTCGTTGCCGAGCATCAGCAGGATGCGCTCGCCGCGGCGCACACCGAGGGCACGCAAGTGGTTGGCCACCTGATTGGAGCGTGAGGCCAGTTGCTGGAAGCTGTAGCGCTGCTCGCTGCCGTCTTCTTCGACGATCCACAGGGCGTTGGCCTGGTTGCCCTCGGCCATGGCATCGAAGTAATCCAGGGCCCAGTTGAACTCGTTCAGTTGCGGCCAGCGGAAGTCACGCACGGCAGTGGCGTAGTCGGTACGGTGGGCCAGCAGGAAATCGCGAGCGGCGAGGAAGGGTTGGCAGTTGCTGTTCATTTAAGTCTCCATCGATCGCGGGGGCGATCGGCGCGGTAACGGGTACGGGATGGTCAAGCGGCGAGGGGGGCTTCGCTGCGGGCAGCAATGCGTACCGGACGCGTGCAGGTACCTGAGAGCGGGGAGACGATGGCAAGCATGGATGTTTTCACGGTGGATGCCCTTGTTTGTTTTTGTTGGGTCTGGCCCGGTTCAAGACCAGGCGCTTGGGTTCAGTATATGCATGCAAAAATCAATTAAAAATGCTCATAATCACCGGTACGTTGTGCAAAAAAATCATAGCTGTGGCGCGTTGGATGGGAGGCCGTTCGCACTGTCAGAGAATGCGAGCGGCCCCGTCTGGCGGGGGGTTACCAGAGCGCCAGGGTATAGCTGACGATCAGGCGGTTTTCATCCAGGTCGCTGCCAAAGTGGGTCGAGCGAACCGTCGCGTTACGCCATTTCACGCCGACGTTTTTCAATGCACCGCTTTGCACCACATAACCAATGTCGGTATCGCGTTCCCATTCCTTGCCTTGCGGGCGGTTGCTGCCCAGATCGATGTTGTCGCCGGTGAGGTAGCGCGTCATGAAGGTCAGGCCT
>NZ_JANHLK010000022.1 GCF_028682635.1 Pseudomonas putida
TGAGGCCGTCACGATCAACATCAATGTTGTTTGATAATCCGCTTTCGCTGGCAAGCCAGCTCCTACAGGCAGAGCATTTCATCGGCACCCAACGTGCCAAAGTCCCTGTAAACTCCGCCTCTTTACCCGAAGCTCAGGGAGTTCAAATGTCCGGCTCGATCCTTTATATCCACGGTTTCAACAGCGCGCCTGCGTCGAAAAAGGCCACCCAGTTGAGCGAAGTGATGGAACGCCTGGGCTTGAGCGACCAATTGCGTGTGCCGGCCCTGCATCACCACCCCCGCGAGGCCATCGGTCAGCTGGAGCAGGCGATTGAAGCGCTCGGACGGCCACTGCTGGTCGGCAGCTCGCTCGGCGGCTACTATGCGACTCACCTGGCCGAGCGCCATGGCTTGAAAGCCCTGTTGATCAACCCTGCCGTCAGTCCGCACCGGATGTTCGACGGGTTCCTGGGTACACAGAAGAACCTGTATACCGACGAGGCCTGGGAAATGACCCACGACCATGTGACGGCCCTCGCCGAGCTGGAAGTGCCGGCACCCCAGGACCCGCAGCGCTATCAGGTATGGTTGCAGACCGGTGACGAAACACTGGACTATCGCCTCGCCCAACAGTATTACCGGGCCTGTGCCTTGCGCATCCAGGCCGGTGGCGACCATGGTTTCCAGGGTTTTGCCGAGCAGCTTCCGGCCATGCTGAGTTTTGCCGGCATTGGCGCAGATTTGTATCAGGCGATTGATTTCACCGCGCTGTGAAACCTTGCCCCTATTTTCAATGAAAGACTGACGACGAGACCCCATGGCCACTCCCAGCGCTAGCTCTTATAACGCCGACGCCATCGAAGTCCTCTCGGGCCTCGACCCGGTGCGCAAACGCCCCGGCATGTACACCGACACCAGTCGGCCGAACCACCTCGCCCAGGAAGTCATCGACAACAGCGTCGACGAAGCCTTGGCCGGACATGCCAAATCGGTACAGGTCATCCTCCACGCCGATCACTCGCTGGAAGTCAGCGATGACGGCCGTGGCATGCCAGTGGACATTCACCCCGAAGAAGGCGTTTCCGGGGTCGAACTGATCCTCACCAAGCTTCACGCGGGTGGCAAGTTTTCCAACAAGAACTACCAGTTCTCCGGCGGTCTGCACGGGGTGGGTATTTCGGTGGTCAACGCCTTGTCGACCGAAGTCCGGGTGCGTGTAAAACGTGACGGCAACGAATACCAGATGACCTTCGCCGACGGTTTCAAGAAAACCGAGCTGGAAATCCTCGGTACGGTCGGCAAACGCAATACCGGCACCAGCGTGTTCTTCGCGCCGGACCCGAAATACTTCGATTCACCGAAATTCTCCATCAGCCGCCTCAAGCACGTGCTCAAGGCCAAGGCCGTCCTGTGCCCGGGGCTGCTGGTCAGTTTTGAAGACAAGGCCAGCGGCGAGAAAGTCGAATGGCATTACGAAGACGGCCTGCGTTCCTATCTGGTCGACGCGGTCAGCGAATTCGAGCGCCTGCCGGACGAGCCGTTCTGCGGCAGCCTGGCCGGTAACAAGGAAGCCGTGGACTGGGCGCTGCTGTGGCTGCCGGAAGGTGGCGACGCGGTGCAGGAAAGCTACGTCAACCTGATCCCGACCGCCCAGGGCGGTACCCACGTCAACGGTTTGCGCCAAGGCCTGCTCGACGCCATGCGCGAGTTCTGCGAATTCCGCAGCCTGTTGCCACGCGGCGTGAAGCTGGCGCCGGAAGACGTCTGGGAACGCATCGCTTTTGTGCTGTCGATGAAAATGCAGGAGCCGCAGTTCTCCGGCCAGACCAAGGAACGCCTGTCGTCCCGTGAAGCGGCGGCGTTCGTCTCCGGTGTAGTCAAGGATGCGTTCAGCCTGTGGCTCAACGCGCACCCGGAAACCGGCCTGGCGCTGGCGGAACTGGCGATCAACAACGCTGGTCGTCGCCTCAAGGCCAGCAAGAAGGTCGAGCGCAAGCGCATCACCCAGGGGCCGGCGTTGCCGGGCAAGCTCGCCGACTGCGCCGGGCAGGACCCGATGCGTTCCGAGCTGTTCCTGGTGGAAGGTGATTCCGCCGGTGGTTCTGCCAAGCAGGCGCGGGACAAAGAGTTCCAGGCGATCCTGCCGTTGCGCGGCAAGATCCTCAATACCTGGGAAGTCGACGGCAGCGAAGTGCTGGCCAGCCAGGAAGTGCACAACATTGCCGTGGCCATCGGTGTCGATCCGGGTGCTGCGGACATGAGCCAGTTGCGCTACGGCAAGATCTGCATCCTCGCCGACGCCGACTCCGACGGCCTGCACATTGCGACCCTGCTCTGCGCGCTGTTCGTCCAGCATTTCCGCCCGCTGGTGGATGCCGGTCACGTCTACGTCGCCATGCCGCCGCTGTACCGCATCGACCTGGGCAAAGAGATCTACTACGCCCTCGACGAAGCCGAGCGCGACGGCATTCTCGATCGCCTGGTGGCCGAGAAGAAGCGCGGCAAGCCGCAGGTCACCCGATTCAAGGGCCTGGGTGAAATGAACCCGCCGCAGCTGCGCGAAACCACCATGGACCCGAACACCCGGCGCCTGGTGCAACTGACCCTGGGCGATAATTTCGACGCGACCTCGGAAATGATGGACATGCTGCTGGCGAAAAAACGCGCTGGCGACCGCAAGACCTGGCTGGAGTCCAAGGGCAACCTGGCGGAGGTGCTGGGCTGATGCGGCTGGGCTTTGCCCTGGCGTGTGCGTTGCTGCTGACCTCGATGACGGTGTCTGCCAAGCCGACACCGCAGCTGCGCCTGTTGTCCGAGCACGCCGTGGACGGCATGCGCGGCGGCAACCTGTCCGGGCTGGCCCAGTGCGGCACGGAGTTGTGGACGGTCTCCGACCGCGACGACGACCAGATCTACCGCCTCGAGACGGGCGCGGGTGTCTGGCGTGCGGAAGCGGTGGGCATCGGCGTGCCGCCCGTGCCGGAAAGCGGCTTGCCCTGGGGCCTGCGTTCGCGGGCCTGGGTGTCGTCGTTCGTGCGTGGCGGTGACCTGGATTTCGAAGGGATCACCTGCGACAGCGCTGGCAATCGCTACGTGGTCAGCGAGTCCCATGCGGCGGTGCTGCAAATTCCGCCAACCGGGCCAACCTTCTGGCTGAAGATTTCGCCGCTCATGGTGCGCGAGGCGCGGGCCAGCGGTATGTTGCTGCGCTTTAATGCATTGTTCGAAGGCCTGGCGATCAATCCGCAAGGTGACCAGTTGTGGTTGGCTGCCGAGCGCGAGAGCCGCGGGTTGCTGCTGGTCAAGCGCAAGCAGACCGTCTGGGACTGCGATGGCGGCTGTGTGCTGCTGAGCGAAGGCGCAAAGGAGATGCAACCGGCACAATTTCCCAGCGCCAGGCCGATGCCCCGGGATTTTGCCGACCTGTCATGGTTCGACGGCAAGCTGTTTACCCTCGAGCGCAATGCGTACCAGATTTGCCGTCGTGATGCGGTGACAGCCAAGGTCGAGCGCTGCTGGTCGTTTGCCGATGAGGCGTTGCAGGAAAATCGTCGTTATCCCCAGGACTTTGCCCTGACGGAAGCCTTGATCGTGGACGCCGAGGGCGCCTGGATCGGCATCGACAACAACACCGGCGCCCGCGCCGATGGCGAGGTCCGTCCGATCGTCTGGCGCTTTGCTGTACCTGAAGGTGGCTGGAGTGCCAAGTCATGAGCCAGCAAACGCCGGGCAAACGTGCCGGTCGGGTATTGATGGTACTGGCCTGGTGCGCCGCTTTGTTTCTGGCGACGCGGTTTTTCGGCCAGTGGGAAGAGCGTCAGCAAAATCCGAATGTGGTCGTCAGCTCGGAACGCGGCGAGGGTTTCGTCGAGGTGAAACTGGTCAGCAATGGCCAGGGGCATTTCGTTGCCAGCGGCCATATCAATGGCCAGCCGGTGAATTTCATGCTCGATACCGGGGCGACCGATGTGGCGATCCCGGCGCAAATGGCCGAACGGCTGAAACTGGAACAAGGCTTCGGGGTGACCCTGAGCACCGCCAACGGTCGCACCGAGGGTTATCGAACCCGGGTCGACCGGCTGCAACTGGGCGACATTGTGTTGCGTGATGTGCGCGCAATAGTCGTGCCAGGCCTGGATGGCGAGCAAGTGCTGCTCGGTATGAGCGCGCTGAACAAACTTGAATTTACCCAGCGCGGTGGCACCATGCTGCTGCGCCAGACAACGAACCGATGAGGCCCGCATGAGCGACTCCCTTGATCTCAGCCTGGACGGTGTAGAACGCCGGTCACTGGCTGACTTCACCGAAAATGCCTACCTCAACTACTCCATGTACGTGATCATGGACCGTGCCTTGCCGCATATCGGCGACGGCCTGAAACCGGTACAGCGCCGCATCATTTATGCGATGAGCGAGTTGGGGCTGGACGCCGATTCCAAGCACAAGAAATCGGCGCGTACCGTCGGTGACGTGCTCGGTAAATTCCACCCCCACGGCGACTCGGCCTGTTACGAAGCCATGGTCCTGATGGCCCAGCCGTTCAGCTATCGCTATACGCTGGTGGATGGCCAGGGTAACTGGGGTGCGCCGGACGATCCCAAGTCCTTCGCCGCCATGCGTTACACCGAGGCACGGCTGTCGCGCTACTCCGAAGTGCTGCTCAGCGAACTGGGCCAGGGCACGGCGGACTGGGGCCCGAACTTCGACGGCACCCTCGACGAACCGCTGGTGTTGCCGGCACGTTTGCCGAATATCCTCCTCAACGGCACCACGGGTATCGCCGTGGGCATGGCCACCGACGTGCCGCCGCACAACCTGCGCGAAGTCGCCAGCGCCTGCGTGCGTTTGCTCGACGAGCCCAAGGCCACGGTCGAACAGCTCTGTGAACACATCCAGGGTCCGGATTACCCGACCGAAGCGGAAATCATCACGCCGCGCGCCGACCTGCTGAAAATCTACGAGACCGGCCGCGGTTCGGTGCGCATGCGCGCCGTTTATCACATTGAAGACGGCGACATCATCGTCACCGCGCTGCCACATCAGGTTTCCGGCGCCAAGGTGCTGGAACAGATCGCGGCGATGATGCAGGCCAAACCCTCGAAAGCTCCGCAAATCGCCGATTTGCGCGACGAGTCGGACCACGAGAACCCGTGCCGGATCGTGATTATTCCGGGCGCCCGGAAAAACTTTGACCACGATGCGTTGATGCAGCACCTGTTCGCCAGCACCGAGCTGGAGTCGAGCTACCGGGTCAACATCAACATCATCGGCCTGGACGGCAAGCCGCAGCTGAAAAACCTGCGTGCCCTGCTGGTCGAGTGGCTGGAATTCCGGGTCCGGACCGTACGCCGCCGCCTGCAATTCCGCCTGGACAAGGTCGAGCGTCGCCTGCACCTGTTGGACGGTTTGTTGATCGCTTACCTCAACCTGGATGAAGTGATCCACATCATCCGTACCGAGGAGCAGCCTAAAGCCGCGCTGATCGAGCGTTTCGCCCTGAGCGAAATCCAGGCCGACTACATCCTCGACACGCGTTTGCGCCAATTGGCGCGACTGGAAGAAATGAAGCTGCGTTCCGAGCAGGACGAACTGCTCAAGGAACAAGCCAAGCTGCAAGCCCTGCTGAGCAGCGAAGCCAAGCTGAAGAAGCTGGTACGCACCGAGCTGATCAAGGATGCCGAGACCTATGGCGACGACCGTCGCTCACCAATCGTCGAGCGCGCCGAAGCCAAGGCGCTGACCGAGCACGATTTGCTGCCGAACGAGAAAGTCACTGTCGTGCTGTCGGAAAAAGGCTGGGTGCGCTCCGCCAAAGGTCACGACATCGACGCCACCGGTCTCTCCTACAAGGCTGGGGATGGTTTCAAGGCGTTGGCGGCAGGGCGCTCCAACCAGTTTGCGGTGTTTATCGATTCCACCGGGCGCAGTTATTCGGTGGCGGCACACACCTTGCCTTCGGCCCGTGGCCAGGGCGAGCCGCTGACCGGCCGTCTGACGCCGCCGCCAGGGGCGAGTTTCGAATGCGTGCTGATGCCCGAAGACGATGCGCTGTACGTCATCGCCTCGGACGCCGGTTACGGTTTCGTGGTCAAGGGTGAAGACCTGCAGGCCAAGAACAAGGCGGGCAAGGCCCTGCTGAGCCTGCCGAACAACGCCAAGGTGATCCTGCCGCGTCCGGTGGCCGATCGTGAGCATAACTGGTTGGCTTCGGTGACCACCGAAGGTCGCCTGCTGATCTTCAAGATCAGCGATCTGCCACAATTAGGTAAGGGCAAAGGCAACAAGATCATTGGGATTCCCGGTGAGCGTGTGGCCAGTCGCGAAGAATATGTCACGGACATCGCCGTTGTGCCGGAGGGCGCCACTTTGGTGCTGCAGGCCGGAAAACGTACCTTGTCACTGAAAGCGGACGACCTCGAACACTACAAGGGTGAGCGTGGTCGTCGTGGGAACAAACTGCCACGTGGCTTCCAGCGGGTAGATGCGCTGTTCGTCGAAAACCTCAATTAAGCGTCCTAGAGGCCTCGATCTACGATTTAACGCGTAGATCGACGCTTTGGCGCTGGAGTCGGAACGCATATTCACGGATGATATGGCCTTTCAAGCGCCGGCGTGGCCGAGCGTTCTTCATATTTATTGAGTATTTTCACTGTGATTAGCCTTGTGGCAATCACCTGGATGGGACGATGACTGCTCTGCGCCTTCCTTTTATTTTGATGCTCGCCGGCGTACTTGGCCTGGCGGGTTGCAGCGTTCACCAGCCGGTGTCGCTGTATCAACTGGACAGCGGAAGTCCGGTTCAGCCTGCGCAAAGCGCGGGCATGGCGGTTTTGTTGGGCCCGGTAACCGTGGCGGACTACCTGCAGCGCGAAACCCTGTTGCAGCGTCAGCCCGATGGCAGCCTGCAAGCCTCGGCCGACGGCCGTTGGGCTGGCAGCCTGTCCTCCGACATCGACCAGCTGTTGCTGCGTCAGGTGGCTGGCCACCTGGACAGCCAGCGTGTCGTGCTGGCGCCTGCGACCACAGGCTTCACGCCGGATGTCCAGGTGCTGTTGACCATCACGCGCCTGGATTCGGGGAAGTCGCAACCGGCGATTCTCGATGCGCAATGGCGTTTGATCGATCGTCGTGGCCAGGTGCGTGATAACCGCATCATTCACCTGCAGGAACAGCACGCCGGCAACACGGCGGCTCAGGTCCAGGCACAGGGTGTATTGCTGCAGAAGCTCGCTGAACAGCTCTCGGTAGCGCTCAAGCCACTGGCCAACCAGCCACCGATCGCCGAAGCACCACGCAAGCCGGCCGCCAAGCCTGCAGCACCGGCGGCGGAACAGGAAAAACAGCCGAAGATCCCGATGGCTGCGCCGATTCGTACGGATATGGAAGTGTTTCGCTTCTAAAGCTCGATGGATTGGAAACAAGGCCCGCGTTGATGCGGGCCTTGTTGTTTCTGCCGGTTGGAGATCTCTAGTGCCTGTCCCGGCCTCTTCGCGGGCAAGCCCGCTCCTACAGTGATTGATGTCGTACACAAGACCTGCGTTCGGCATGGAACCCTGTAGGAGCTGGCTTGCCAGCGATAGCGAAAGGACAGGCAACAAAAAAGCCCGCAGACGATCACTCGCCTGCGGGCTTCTTCATGACAGGGCTTTTACGCCCGACGTTCGTGCATCCGCGCCAGCTGTCGTTCCAGCATCGACGGATAAGGCTCCATCAGCCGCTCCACGCAGCAGGCGCCTTCAGGGCTTGCAATCGGGCGGATCCGTGCGCGCTGGCGGATCAGCGCATCGTCACTGATCTTGCGCTCCACCAGCAGCAGGTTGCGGCTGTGTTGCGACAGGGCCAGGGCATCCTGCGCGGCGTCGGTCAGCAACAGGTCGATCTGGCTCAGGCCGAACAGCTCCTCGCCCAGAGTCAGGCCCAGTTGCAATTGCAAGGTGATGCCGCTGTCGGCGACTTCGATCTGCAATTGATGCCCCAGCGCTCGCAGCAGCTCACCACAGCAGATGGCGTTGGTCAGGTAATCGTCGCCACTGTCTTCAGCGTGGAACAGCATCAGGGTGCTGCCATCGTTCAGGGTGTGCAGTTCGCTCTGGTAGAGCGAGGCCGCCTGGTCGAGGCAGTCGCGGTAGCGCTTGAGCAGTTCTTCCAGGCGTGTCCGCGGCAGGCGTCGCAACTGTTCCTGTGAGCCCAGCTGTACGGCCAGCACGGCGCTGTGCTGCGGCACGTTGGAAGCTACGGGTTTGGCCAACGGTTTCGCCACGCTGTCCGGCACATCATCGAGCAAGTCTGCGAACGCATCGTCATCGTCATCGTCTTCAACGGTGCTGACGACACGCCGTGGCGCGGCTTTCATCGCGGCCATCGGGCGACTTTCATCGAAACTCGGATCACGCAGGTTGCGCACTTCGAAGCCCGGTTCGCCGTCGTCGACATCGTCGTATTCGGGTTCCGGCTCGGGTTCCGGTTCGGCCGGTTCCGGCGCGAAGTCGGCATGCAGCTGGCGCGCCAAGTCGCCGATCTCGTCATTACGCTCGGTGGCCGGGGTGTATTCGTCGATGTTGCGCAGCCACACCCGCAATTGCAGCAGCGGCGTGGACAGGTATCGACCCATGCGCAGGCTCAAGGCCAGGGACAGGGCCAGCAGGATCGCACTCAAGATGCCCATGCTTTGCAGGCTGATGGTCATCGGCTGCTGGAATTGATCCATGTCCAGGCTGATGCGCAGCTGACCGGCGGTCACGTCCTGGAAGGTGATCTTGCTCTGGTACATGCCCTCGGCTTCGCCCAGCAGGCCATGCTTGGGACGCTGGCCGGCTTCGGCGAGGATGCGGTTGTCCACGCTGTAGATGGCGGCGTGGGCCACCAGCTTGTTCTTGGTCAGGTTGTTGAGCAGCACGTTGAGGCTGAGGATGTCGTTGGACACCAGCAGCTCGGTGGCCGAGGTGGCCGTCTGCATGGTCAGGCTTTCACCCAACGCATCCGCCTGCTCGTGCATGGCCTGCTTGAACTGCAAACCCATCACACAGGCGTAGATCACCAGGGCCAGAGCGACCAGGATCACGTTATGGCTGGCAATGCGCAATGCAATCGGTACACGGCGGTGGCGCAGTGCACGGAAGATCAGCAGGAAGAAGTTATCGGTTTTTACTGGCGTGGGCCGGTTCACTTGAGCTCGGCTCTTTTGTCCGTGAAGTTGACGCGCAGTATAGCGACAGGCCCTAGGCCGTCAAAGCGCTCACGGTGCCCGATGGTCACTGAATGTGGGTAGAATGCGGTTTTTTTCCACCTGCGGGGGTGCGCCTTGCGCGAAATCGTCCTGATAAACATCACGGGAGTCGACCGTCCGGGTCTGACTGCGGCCATTACCGGCGTTCTGGCCCAGGGTGGTGTGAACATTCTCGACATCGGTCAGGCGGTGATCCACGACACCCTGTCGTTCGGCATCCTGGTTGAAATTCCTGATACCGAACAAGGCAAGTCGGTGCTCAAGGACATCCTGTTCAAGGGCTATGAGCTGGATCAACAGGTGCGTTTCACGCCGGTGTCCGAAGAGGATTACCAGCAGTGGGTCGGCAACCAGGGTAAAAAACGCCACATCGTGACCCTGCTGACGCGCAAGGTCACCGCCGGGCAATTGCAGGCCGTGAGTTCGATTACCGCCAAATATGGTCTGAACATCGACCATATCGATCGCCTGTCCGGGCGCATGCCGCTGGACACCCCGGCTGATAAAGGCAAGGGCTGCATCGAGTTTTCCGTGCGTGGCGAGGCGGCTGATCCGCAGGCGCTGCGGGCCGAATTTCTCAGCGTCGCCCAGGAACTGAACGTCGACATCGCCTTCCAGGAAGATTCGCTGTTCCGTCGTAATCGCCGCCTGGCGGTGTTCGACATGGACTCGACCCTGATTGAAGCCGAAGTCATCGACGAGCTGGCCAAGGCGGCCGGTGTGGGCGACAAGGTGTCGGAAATCACCGAGCGGGCGATGGCCGGTGAACTGGACTTCCGCGCCAGCTTCAAGGAACGCCTGGCGTTGCTCAAGGGGCTGGATGTCGGCGTGCTGGACTCGATCGGCGCCTCGCTGCGCCTGACCGAAGGCGCTGAAACCCTGTTCGCCGAACTCAAGCGCCTGGGTTACAAGACCGCCATCCTGTCGGGCGGCTTCACCTACTTCGCCAAGCAATTGCAGGCCAAGCTGGGTATCGACTATGTGTTCGCCAACGAACTGGAAGTGGTCGACGGCAAGGTGACCGGCGTGGCGGTCGAGCCGATTGTCGATGCCCAGCGCAAAGCGGATCTGCTGAAAGAACTGGCACACAAGGAAGGCTTGCGTCTGGAGCAGACCATTGCGGTCGGCGACGGTGCCAATGACTTGCCGATGCTGGCGATTGCCGGGTTGGGCGTGGCGTTCCGGGCCAAGCCGCTGGTCAAGCAGTCGGCGAAACAGGCGATTTCCACCCTTGGGCTGGATGGCGTGCTGTATCTGCTGGGCTTTCGCGATCGCGACGGACAACTCTAACAGCACCGCAAATCCACTGTAGGAGCTGGCTTGCCAGCGATGGGGACCTCAAGGACGCCATCGCCAGCAAGCCGGCTCCTACAGATTTGGGCTGCGCACTTATGCCTTCGGCAGCCCCATACCCTGACCCATCCGCACCGGCGAACCGGCCAGCAACTCTGCATCCCACTGCACTTGATCCGGCCCGAACAGCACGACAGCGGTCGAACCCAGTTTGAAGCGGCCCAGCTCCGCACCTTTTTCCAGGTGGATCGGCGCACGCGCGGTTTCGTCGTAGCGGAAGGTTTTCAGCTCGCGTTTCGGCGGCGTCACCAGCCCGGCCCACACGGTTTCGATCGACGCCACGATCATCGCGCCCACCAGCACCACGGCCATCGGCCCGCGCTCGGTGTCGAAAATGCACGCTACGCGCTCATTGCGGGCAAACAGTTCCGGAACGTTTTCAGCGGTGGTCTGGTTGACCGAGAACAGCCGACCCGGGATGTAGACCATCTCGCGCAGGGTGCCGGCCAGCGGCATGTGCACGCGGTGGTAGTCCTTCGGCGACAGGTAGATGGTCGCGAAATCACCGCCCATGAACGGCGCAGCGTTTGCCGCATCGCCACCCAGCAGTTCCAGCACACTGAAGCTGTGGCCCTTGGCCTGGAACACCCGACCGTGTTCGATCGGGCCGAGCTGGCTGACCGCGCCGTCGGCCGGGCTGAGGATGGCACCCGGAGTCTCGTCCAGCGGACGGGCACCGTCTTTCAATGCGCGGGTGAAAAACGCGTTGAAGTGCTCGTAGGCGGTGAGGTCTTCGACCAGCGCCTCGGACATGTTCACCTGGTAACGCTTGGCGAACCACGCGGTGAACGCATTCTTGAACCAGCGCACGCGGCATTCGGCGATGCAGCCGGCCAGTCGCGAGAGCAGGTTGTGGGGCAGCAGGTATTGGCTGACGATAAACAGACGCTTGTTCATTAACTGTCCTTAAAAACCTTAAATCTCTACGGGCGTGTCGGGGTGGTTGCCCCATTCGCCCCAGGAGCCGGCGTAGCCTTTGACCCGCGGATAACCGAGAGCCTTGGCCACCAGATAGGTGAAGCCAGATCGATGGTGAGTCTGGCAGTGGGTAATCACTTCTTTGTCAGGCGTAATGCCGAGCTGTTCGAGGATCTGCGACATGTCGCTGCGGATGCGCAGCTGGCGAGACTTGTCCATGCCGGCGGTCCATTCGAAATTGACCGCGCCAGGGATGTGCCCGGCCTTGGCCGCGAGGACTTTCTCGCCGGAATACTCCAGCGGCCCGCGCGCATCCCAGATCGCCAGGTCGGCAGCGCCGAGACGGCTTTGCAGGTACTCGCGGGTGGCGATGGGTTCGTCGTGCAGGGTCAACGCGACCGGGCCGCCTGCAGGAGCGGGGACCTGGATCGACATGGGCATGCCTTCAGCCAGCCAGGCCGTCAGGCCGCCGTCGAGATAGTGGTATTGGCTGTGGCCAATGACATCCAGCAGCCAGATAAAGCGCCCGGCCCAACCGCCGCCTTCGTCGTCATAGACCACATAGACGGCATCGGGGTTGTGTCCCAGCTCACCGAACAATGCTTCGAGCGCCGCTTGCGGCGGCATCAGCCCCGGCGCGGGTGCCTGGCCGAGTTGTGTGCGTTTCGGATCGACAAACCGCGCACCGGGAATATGCCCTTCGGTGTAGCGGGCATGGCTGGTCAGGTCCACCAGGATCAGTTGGCGGGCTTCGAGGCGAGGGAGCAAGTCGCTCGGCTCGATCACCAGCGGCAAGCCAGAGAAGTCAGACATGTGAGGTCTCCAGGGCACAAAAGGGAGGATTGTAGCGCAGCCTTATTGGCCGCGCTGACTAAAGCTGTGCAGCGCTTTTTCGATGCATTGCGCGGTTTTGCCGAAGGCTTGCACGGCGATGTCCGAGAATGGCCCGCCACCCTGATCCGCCACGACGATCATGATCACTCGCCCATTGTTGAGCAGCGAGCGCAGCAACAGGTGCTCGCCGCTGAACTGGCTACGCAGGTTGTTGGGCAGCAAGGCGGAAAATTGCGCGTTGTTGAGCGGCGTCAGGCGTACCTGGGCCTGTTGCGAGAGCAGGCGTTGCAATAGCGCGCTTTGACTGACGTTAAAATTCAGCCCGGCCACTTCATCAGGCAGGCCGGCCGTCTGGTGCACACGCAGATTGGCGTGGGTGCGGTCGGCCATCAGGATCATCACCCGACGCATGCCACTGGCCACCAGCGCGTCGCGGGCAGAGGTGGTCAGGTGGATGGCATTGGTGAAACGACTTGGCTCGTGCAACAGCTCGGCACATTGTTTGCGCCATTTCGCCAGGTCGTCGGCAGTGGGTGCCGGGGCTGGCTGCAAACCGGCATGTACAGGGTTCGTACCCCATGGCCAGATCAGTGCGACAGCGGGATGCCAAAGATCGGGCATGGCGTGATAACGCGCACTGTTGGCGGCTTGCTGGTGCAATTGTTGTTGCACCTCGTCCATCGGTATTTGCAGGTAAAGGCCGGTCAAGTACTGCCAGCGCTCACTGTGCGGACTGTCCCAGGCCTGCTGCGCCGAGAGGGCCAGGCCGTTGGCCAATAACACCGTGTTGGCCGGTTGATTAAGCCAGCGACGCAGGGTCGGGTGGTCATCCAAGCGGTTCTGCTGGCGTAGCGGATGTTCGCTGTCGCGGGCAATGCGCAGCACTTTCACCAGTTCCCGTTGCTCGGTGAGCAGCAGTCGATAGCCCTGTTGCACCCAGATCGGCAGGTGCCAGAGATCCACCAGGGCCTGGCCGATTTCCAGCAGGCGCGCGCCAAACAGTTGCTGTTCGACTGCGCGCGCCGACTCGCCTTTATGAATGACCCGCAGCTCCCAGTCTTCGAGCAGCTGCGGATGCGTCATGGCAAGCGGCCACAGCGGCGACAGGAACAGCAGGCTGCCCCAGTGGATGTCCTGCCACAGGCGCGCCAGGCGGCCGGCAAAAAAACCGTTGGCCTGTTGGCTGGCGTGTTGGCTGATCATCTGCAACTGGCGCAGGGCTTTCGGGATCTCGGCCTGGGGCATTGCGGGCAATCGCGCGAGCAGCTCCTCGGTGCGCTTCAAGCCAAGGCGGTTGATGGCGACCTCAAGGTTTTCCGCAGGCTCGCTCATGGCGCCATGGCTGTGCCGGTTGGCTTCGCGAATCACGCTCAAGGCCAGGGCCGGGCTGCCCTGCATCAAGTCGGCGATGTTGCGCAGCGAGCTGCGACTGTCGCGCATGGCCCGGCACACTTGATCGTGACTGGCCTGCGGAACCGGCAGGCGCACGCCGTCGAGAAGCTTGACCCAGCCTTCGAGCGTGTTCGGTGTTGGCGTCGGGGCGTTCGTTTGTCTAGCCATGTCTGGAGGCGATCATCGTCAACAATACCTGGGCCCGGAGGGGGTCAAATTGGCTTTTCGCCTGAACTGGCTATAGTCTGGCGCAGTTTTGCCGATAAGTAGAAGAAGAGATTTTTTAACTTCCGAATATGACCTTGAACCCGACTCAGTAAGTGCTCTCCTACCTATGGCTAAAATTATCGGCATCATCGTCGTATTCGCGAGCGTGCTCGGCGGATACGTGCTCTCCCATGGCAAGATTGCCGCCCTGATCCAGCCTTTCGAGGTCATGATTATCGGTGGTGCGGCCCTCGGTGCATTCCTGCAGGCCAACCCCGGTTACATGACCATGCACGTGCTCAAGAAGTCCCTGAGCATGTTCGGTTCGCGTTTCAGCCATGCCTTCTATCTTGAAGTGCTGGGCCTGATCTACGAGATTCTCAACAAGAGCCGCCGCGAAGGCATGATGGCCATCGAAGCGGACATCGAAGATGCTGCGGCGAGCCCGATCTTCGCCAAGTACCCGACGGTCCTGAAGGATGAGCGCATGACCGCGTTCATCTGTGATTACCTGCGCATCATGTCCTCCGGCAACATGGCGCCCCATGAGCTGGAGGGCCTGTTCGACATGGAACTCTACAGCCTCAAGGAAGACCTGGAGCACCCGTCCCACGCGGTGAACGGCATCGCCGACGCCATGCCCGGTTTCGGTATCGTCGCGGCGGTCCTGGGTATCGTGGTGACCATGGCCTCGCTGGGCGAGGGCGACCAGAAGTCGATCGGTCTGCACGTCGGTGCGGCACTGGTGGGTACCTTCTTCGGTATTCTCGCCGCCTACGGTTTCTTCGGCCCGCTGGCGCATTCCCTGGCCCACGATGCCAAAGAAGAACTCAACGTCTACGAAGCCATCAAGGCCTCGCTGGTGGCTTCCGCCTCGGGCATGCCGCCATCGCTGGCCGTGGAGTTCGGGCGCAAGGTCCTGTACCCGGCGCACCGGCCAAGCTTCGCCGAGCTGGAACAAGCGGTTCGTGGTCGTTAAGTAATGGAAAATAACCAGCCGATAATCATCAAGCGCGTCAAGCGCATCGCCGGTGGGCATCACGGGGGCGCCTGGAAAATCGCCTTCGCCGACTTCGCCACGGCGATGATGGCGTTCTTCCTGGTGTTGTGGCTGTTGTCCACCGCCACCCCGGAACAGAAAATCGCCATCGCCGGCTACTTCAAGGACCCGATCGGCTTTTCCGAAAGTGGCACACCCTACATCATCGATCTGGGCGGCACGCCGACCATGGCGCCGGAAAATACCCTCAACCCCGAGGTGAAGACCCAGCCGCAGCCGGACAAGCTGACGGTCGACGTCGATCAGGTCGAGGGCATGGCCGAGACGGTGGAGAAGGAGCGTCTGGAACTGCTGCTGCAAGAACTGCAGAACAAGGTCGAAGAGAACCCGCAACTGCAGAAATTCAAAGACCAGATCCTGTTCGAAATCACCCCGGACGGTTTGCGCATCCAGATCGTGGACGCCGAAAACCGGCCGATGTTCGACTCGGGCTCGGCCCGCCTGAAACCGTATTTCGAAGACATCCTGCTGGCCATGGCCGACACCATCAAGGCGGTGCCGAACAAGATCAGCATCAGCGGCCACACCGATGCCACGCCGTACAGCGGCAGCGGCGAATTCGGTAACTGGGAGCTGTCGGCCAACCGTGCCAACGCCGCGCGCCGTGCGCTGGTGGCGGGCAGCTACCCGGAGGCACAGGTGGCGCGTGTGGTTGGTTATGCCTCGTCGGCCCTGTTCGACCGCGAGCATCCGTTCAATCCGGTCAACCGCCGTATCGACATTGTCGTGCTGACCAAGAAGGCCCAGCGTGCCATCGAAGGTTCGCAAGGGGCGGAACCTACTCCTGATGCGCCGCAAGATTCGGCTGCTCCAAATGCCGCACCGGCTGCGCCAGTCGATCCAAACGCGTTGCCAGCGGACAAGGAGCCGCTGCCGGCGCATGAGCTTCGGGAGCGTCTGAACCTGTTTGACGATCCTGCACCAAAACCGGGTGAGCCAGCCAAATCGGCTGAACCAACCAGGCAGTGACCGAAAAAAGCCGACAGCAATGTCGGCTTTTTTGTGTCTCGTGCTGGTGTTTCCGAGTTTCTGTATTTGCTTAGTCGTGTAGGAATTATCTGAAATTTCGCACCAGGGTTCTCAGCCGTGCACGCACTGCCTATAGTTTAACCGTTGCTGCTCACGCAGTGACCGATCTTAGCCGGTCGAAACAAAGATGGAACCTCACCCATTTGTTCGGAGTTAGACCTATGGCTAAGTACCACCCTCTGCATGGCAGCTTCAGCGTCGGCCCGACGCTGTACATCGACACCGAAGCCCGCCCTTCGGATCTTCTTGAAACGGCCTTCCACCGAATCAAAGCCGCTCGCAATCTACTTAACAGCGTCACATGTCTTTGTGTGAAGGATGTCGAAGGCCATGACCTGGAACATTTCGCCAATGCTGCGCACATTTTGATTCAGGATGGGTGTGATGGCTTGGATGCGCTGAGTTGGAGACTGGAAAAGGCAGCGCGCTAAAGTTTAGAAGGTCGCGATACTCACGGCTTTTTTGTCACATATTTGGGATGCACGGTCCAGAATCTGCCTTTCAATATCAGTCAGATACTTATTATTGCAAGGCTTTGAAATTGACTCCCTCTGACTGCTCCGGAATTCGCTATGGATAATCAATCACTGCCACAGCTCCAACAGCGATTCGATGTACTGGTACATCAAGTGCCTGATGAAGGCATCGAATTCTGGTTCGCTCGTGAATTGCAAGAGCCTTTGGGTTATGCACGCTGGGACAATTTTTTGACCGCCATCAGGCGTGCCATGGCCTCCTGTGAGGCCACAGGAGTGGAGCCTGCCGATCATTTTCGTGACGTCACGAAAATGATCGAGGTCGGAAAAGGTGGTAAGCGCCCCGTCGAAGACTTCATGCTCACTCGATATGCCTGCTACTTGATTGCCCAAAATGGTGATCCGCGTAAACAAGCGATCGCTTTTGCTCAGAGCTACTTCGCGTTGCAAACGCGCAAGCAGGAGTTAATCGAAGACAGAATGCGCTTGCAAGCCCGCTTCGATGCGCGAGATCGTTTGCGTGAGTCGGAGAAGGAGCTATCGCAGAACATCTACGAACGAGGTGTAGATGATGAAGGATTTGCCCGTATTCGCTCCCGAGGAGATGCAGCATTGTTCGGCGGTAAAACCACGCAGGCGATGAAGGACAGGTATGGCATCGTTAAGAGCCGTCCATTGGCTGATTTTTTGCCGACACTGACAATTGCAGCCAAAAACCTGGCTAATGAGATAACTAATCACAATGTGCTACAGGTGGATTTGCAAGGCGAGCCCGCCATTGCCAAGGAGCATGTCCAGAATAATTTGAGCGTCCGAGATATGTTGGGACAGCGCGGCATCAAGCCCGAGGAGCTTCCTGCTGAAGAGGACATACGAAAACTTGAACGTCGTGTGAAATCTGAAGAGAAAAATATTGCGAAACTGGCGACCAAGCTTCCTGCTGGTGATTCAACTGATGGTTGAGTTTGAATCTTGCCAGGCTAGTTGAATTGGCAGTCGTGAATCGATTCCCTTGGATTTTGATTGAATGTTCCGTACCCACAAAAAAACCGACAGATGTCGGCTTTTTTGTGGGCGTTTCCTGCCTTAAAACCCACGGATGATTCTGGATTTGAGATCCGTGTGGAATCGGTCGGCGTTACTCCTGTTGACGCTGCGTGCCGATTCGCTGCCATTCACGGATTCCAGTGACATCGAGCGCTTGAGCGTCGATTCGTTGCGATACGCGTCGATAAAGAACTCGATATCTCTGTCGCTGGTCAGCTTCGGCCACTTATCGAGATACAGCGGCAGCTCTGTCGGGCCGGTCTTGAACGAGCAGATACGCCGATTTGTGATGGTCGCCTCGCCGATTTCGAATGGCACCCACCAGGACAGCGCGGTTTTCTCGGATACCACTGCCAGCAGGTGCGTGCATTCGCTGATGTTGCGGGTGATTACCCCGGTAATGTCGTCGGTGGTCTGGGATTCGGCATCCAGTACATCAAGGTAGGTCTTGATGTTGGCCTGCATCAGGCGCGTGTTGATGTTGATCGCATAAGCGCGATCCATGTGGCGGTAGCTGATAAACACTGGCATCAAAAATGTCCCTTGATCGCGAGTTCGCGGTAATAGGCGCCGAGGGCGGTGAGGCGGCAGCCGGTGGCGTGGATGGCGGCGTAGTACATATGTTCGGCGTCCACCGGTTCGATGAGACTGTGGCGGTTGCACTTTTGCAGCTGGGCAAAGACTTCGCCCTGTTCAGGGTTGAACTCGGGTTCGGTGGGTTCAAAGCTGGGGGTGAGGGGGTATATCGACTCTGCTTCGGCAAACCATTCAGGAAGTTTGCGCAGGATTTCCTTGGGGATCAGCGGCGAAACTTCGCGCAGGGAAATGAACTGCGACACGTTGGTCTTGAACACCGGGCGCTGTTCCCAGGCGTCGAGGGCGTTGTCGACAAACGAATAGAGGCTGCCGGGGGTGATCTTGCCCAGGATGTTCGCAGCTCCGCCGTGCAGGGCCTGGAGCAACAGTCCGGTGAACACGCCGTGCTGTGAGCCCTCCATCGCCGGCTCTGCCTTTTTGCAGGCGGTCAGAATGGTCATGCCTTCGCCGATCACGGCACACTCGCTGCGCAAGGCACGCAATTCGCCGGCCGAGCCGCTCTGGCAGCAATCGAGAATGATCACTTTGTTCTTGATCTTGGTGGCCTTGGTTGCCCAGTTGAGGATGTCGCTGAGGCGAATCCCATCCTTGGCACTCTTGTAATCCTGCGGGATCAACATGCCTTCGTCGGTGTCGGTATCGAAGCTGCCGTGGCCAGCGAAATACAGCAGTGCGACATTGCAGTCCCCGGAAAACAGCTCGCGTATCTGGTCTTCGAGCTTTTCCCTGCCCAGGTAGTCCTCGGCGGAGGTCAGGACGATGTTCTTGAAGTTCGGATCGCCATTGGCGTCGGTCTTCAGCACGGAAGCCATGGCCATGGCGTCATTGCTGCAGCCGCTCAGGCGCGAAACGTGGGTGTAGTCGTTGATGCCGATAAAAAGTCCCTTGCGCATGGTTACACCGCCGTGTGCTGGCGAATGGCGCTGATGATGCTGTTGGTGTTCCACGCACATTCGGTGTGCGACGCGTCACGCACCACCTTGGAAATGCGGTCGGCGCCGAACGGCTTGATCGCAATGATGACCTTGCCCATGCGCCTGGCTATCTCGATTTCCTTGTTGATCCACTTGCTGTAGGTGGAATACATCCCGGCCATGATCAATACCGCCGAGCACGGGCGGATCTTGTCTTCGATGGCCTCCTCAAGTTGTTTGTCGGTTTTCGCGCCCACAATCGGCTTGTCGGGTGGCACCGAAAAGTTCTTGTACTTGAAGTCGGGCCGCGCGTTGAGCAAGCGCACGAGATTGTCGTGGGCGTGGGGGTAATTCCACGAGTGGCTGATGAACAAATGGTAGGTCTGCATGGGTATCCCTCGGTGTCGCTTGAGTGCGAAGAGGGTTTGAACCTAGGCGATTGCAGCGCGGCCACAAGGGATTGGCGCGAAAAGAGAAATGCCCTACAAGCGCGTGTGCACAAGCCTTACAGAAAGGTCTGACGTTTAAATGGAGAAGGGATCCAGCCGCCGGCCGCCCCGCTGTAGTCAGGGCGGCCGGCGCGTCTGTTTAGTAACCGTTTTCCGGCAGGCTGGCGATGATCGAGCGGTAACTGTTCATCCGTTGCTGTTGCACGCGGCCGTCTTCCAGGGCCTTGAGCAGGGCGCAACCGGGTTCGCGGTCGTGCTTGCAGTCGCGGAAGCGGCAGGTGCCGAGCAGGTCGTTGAACTCGATGAAACCGGCTTCGACGTCGGCGCGGCTGACGTGGCCCAGGCCGAATTCGCGGATGCCCGGGGAGTCGATCAGCTCACCGCCACCGGGGAAGTGGAACAGGCGTGCGGTGGTCGTGGTGTGGGTGCCCTGGCCGGACAGCTCGGACAACGGGCCGACGCGGGTTTCGACCTCTGGCAGCAGGCTGTTGACCAGCGACGACTTGCCGACGCCGGACTGGCCGACGAACACGCTGATGCGCCCGTCCAGTTGCTTCTGAAGCTGTTCCATGCCGTTGCCGTGGTGGGCCGATACTTCCAGCACCGGGTAACCCAGGGTGCGGTAGACCGCGAGCAAGGCGTTCAGGGCCGGGGCGTTGTGCTCGTCGATCAGGTCGAACTTGTTCAGCAGCAACAGCGGCTTGATGCCCGCATGTTCGGCGGCGACGAGGTAGCGGTCGATCAGGTTGGCATGGGGCTCAGGCAGCGGCGCAAACACGATGACAATCATGTCGACGTTCGCGGCTACCGGTTTGAGCTGGCCACGACTGTCCGGGCGGCAGAGTTCGGTATTGCGCGGCAATTGCGCCACGATCACGCCGATGCCCTGGTTGCCGGCACGCCAGACCACCTGGTCGCCGGTCACCAATGCGGGCAGGTTCGCCCGCAGGTGGCAACGAAACACCTGGCCGGCCAGCTCGCCATCACGGGCTTCGACTTCGACCTGCACCCCGAAGTGGGCGATCACCAGGCCGTGTTGTTCCGGGCCCAGGTCGCCACCCTCAAGTGCCTCGACGGCCGAGGACTCGCGTTTGGCGGCGCGGGCAGCGCGTTCGCCCTGAATCTTTTCGATGCGCCAGTTTTGACGACGATTGAGTTGGCGTTTGGCCATGGGTGTTCCGTATCAAGAATGCAGCGATTAGGTAAAACGGCCGCGAGTTTAGCACGCCCGGCCACCGGCCTAGGCTAAACTGCGCAGCATTGCCTAGGAGCCGACTCATGCAAAACCCGCAGAACCTGATCTGGATCGACCTGGAAATGACCGGTCTGAACCCGGATACCGACGTCATCATCGAAATGGCCACTATTGTCACCGACAGCGACCTGAACACCCTGGCTGAAGGTCCGGTGATCGCCATTCACCACAGCGACGAAATCCTTGCCGGCATGGACGAGTGGAACACCCGTCAACACGGCGGTTCGGGCCTGACCCAGCGCGTGCGCGACAGTCGCATCAGCATGGCTGAAGCCGAAGCCCAGACCATCGCCTTCCTGGAAAAGTGGGTGCCGAAGGGCAAATCGCCGATCTGCGGCAACAGCATCTGCCAGGATCGTCGCTTCCTTTATACCCACATGAAATCCCTGGAAAGCTATTTCCACTACCGCAACCTTGACGTGTCCACACTCAAAGAGCTGGCTGCGCGCTGGGCACCGGACGTGCGTGACAGCTTCAAGAAGGGCAGCACCCACCTGGCGCTGGACGACATCCGCGAGTCGATCGCCGAGCTGCAGCACTACCGCCAGCACTTCATCAAGGCCTGATTGTGTAGCGTCTGTTATGGCCCTTTCGCTGGCAAGCCAGCTCCTACAGGTTTGCGCGGTTCTGTAGGAGCTGGCTTGCCAGCGAAGGGGGCTTTGAAGACGCTATCGCCAGCGAGCCGGCCCCTACAGATGGCGGCGCCCTCTTTTGGTGCCTCGGCGAAGTGCGTAGACTGCGCGCCTTTTTGCAAGGATCGCCACCATGTTGCTGATGCTCTACCTGATCGCCATCACCGCCGAGGCCATGACCGGTGCGCTGTCTGCCGGTCGTCGCGGCATGGACTGGTTCGGCGTGGTGCTGATCGCGTGCGTCACGGCGCTGGGCGGTGGTTCGGTGCGCGATGTGTTGCTTGGCCACTATCCGCTGACCTGGGTGAAACACCCGGAATACCTGGTGCTGACCACTATCGCGGCGATGATCACGGTATTCACCGCGCGCTGGATGCGCCATCTGCGTTCATTGTTCCTGGTGCTCGACGCCGTCGGTCTGGTGGCGTTCACCCTGATCGGCTGCATGACCGCCCTGGAAATGGGGCATGGCATGTTGGTCGCGTCGGTCAGCGGGGTGATCACTGGCGTTTTCGGTGGCATCCTGCGGGACATCTTCTGCAACGATATTCCGCTGATCTTCCGGCGCGAGCTGTACGCCAGCGTGTCGTTCGCGGCGGCGTGGTGCTACATGTTTTGCCTATACCTGAACTTGCCGGGAGAGCAGGCGATCTTGATCACCCTGTTCGGCGGTTTCCTGCTGCGCTTGCTGGCGATCCGCTTCCATTGGGAAATGCCCAAATTCGTCTACAACGACGAGGCCTGACGCTCGGCGTGCTGCTGCAATGCCCACTCGACATGCTCGCGGACCAATTCGGACGGATGTTCACGCCTGGCCTTCAACGCTTCCAGCACCGGAATGGTTGAAGGCGCATTGCCGAGGCCGACGGCCAGGTTGCGCAGCCAGTTCTCGTACCCTGTCCGGCGTAGCGGCGAGCCTTCGGTGCTGCTCAGGAATTTATCCTCGTCCCACATGAACAGCTCGGCCAGTCCGGCGTTGTCCAGGTTGTGCCGCGGCTTGAAGTCGCTTTCCCCGGACGGGCGGGCAAAGCGGTTCCACGGGCAGACGATCTGGCAATCATCGCAACCGAACACCCGATTGCCGATCAGCGGCCGCAGTTCCTGCGGAATCGCACCTTTGAGCTCGATGGTCAGGTAGGAAATGCAGCGCCGGGCGTCCAGCACATAGGGCCCGACGAAGGCATTGGTTGGGCAGATGTCGAGGCAGGCGCTGCAGCGGCCGCAGTGTTCGGTGGCATGGGGCGGGTCCACCGGCAGCGGCAGGTCGACGAACAGTTCGGCGAGGAAGAAGTAACTGCCGGCCTTGCGATTCAAGACCAGGGTGTTTTTGCCGATCCAGCCCAGGCCTGCCTGTTCGGCGATGGCTTTTTCCAGCACCGGGGCACTGTCGACAAAAGCCCGGAAACCAAACGGGCCGATTTCTGCCTGAATCTTGTCCGCCAGTTGTTGTACGCGTTTACGGATCAATTTGTGGTAATCGCGGCCCAAGGCATAACGCGAGACGTAGGCTTTTTCCGGCTGGGCGAGCAGCTGCGCCATTCTGGTATCGCCCGACAGGTAGTCCATGCGCAGCGACACCACGCGCAAAGTGCCCGGCACCAGTTCTTCGGGGTGCGAGCGTTTGCTGCCGTGGGCGCCCATGTACTCCATTTCGCCGTGGTAGCCGGCGGCGAGCCAGCGTTCCAGGTGCTGCTCATGCTCGGCGAGGTCGAGGCCGCTGATGCCGACTTGCTGAAAGCCCAGCTCGCGGCCCCAGTCCTTGATGGATTGGGCGAGGGCGGGCAAATCTGTGGTAATAGCGGGCATGAGGCGAGAGAAACCGGAGCTGAGGTGCGTATAATTCTGCCAGACATCGGAGCCCATAGACGCATGCCGCACGCTAAAGATGATTTACCCGACGCGCTGTACAGCGCCGCGCAGGTCCGCGGGCTCGATGCGAGCCTGATCGCGGCCGGCACACCGGGCTTCGAGCTGATGCAGCGCGCTGCGCGAGCCACCTGGCGGGCGCTGGTCCGGCAATGGCCGACGGTAAGCGAACTGACGGTGGTTACCGGTCACGGCAATAACGCTGGCGACGGTTATCTGGTCGCCGTGCTGGCCAAGCGTGCCGGGTGGACGGTACGGGTGCTGGCGGCGGGCGATCCGCAGCAACTGCGAGGTGATGCGGCTTCGGCCCATGCCGAAGCGGTAGCGGAGAAGGTTGTGATCGATGCATGGAGTGCGCAATCGGACTTGCGTGGAATCACTCTGGACGCATTGCTGGGTACCGGCCTCACTGGCGAGGTGCGCGAGCCGTACGCCAGTGTCATCGCCGCGATCAACGCCAGCGGCCTTCCCGTGGCGGCAGTGGATATCCCCTCGGGGCTTTGCGCTGATACCGGTCGCGTCCTCGGTTGCGCGGTGCGCGCCAATCTGACGGTGACCTTTATCGGGCTGAAACTGGGGTTGTTCACCGGTGACGCGGCGGATGTCGTGGGTGAGCTGGTTTTCAACGACCTGCACTCTGATCCGCAGCTGCTTGAGGGGGCGCCGACTACTGCCCGTCTCCTCATGGCTGGCAATCTGGCGCGCCTGGCCCCTCGGACTCCGGCTTCCCATAAAGGCAGATTTGGCCATGTCCTGCTGATCGGTGGCGATCGCGGGCTGGGCGGGGCGATCCTGTTGAGCGCGCAAAGTGCACTGCGCAGCGGCGCGGGCATGGTGTCGGCGGCGACCCGTCCCGAGCATGTGCCCGCTGCGCTGGCGCGGATCCCTGAGGCGATGGTGTTAGGCACAACGTCGGCCAATCAATTGATGGATTTGCTTCAAAAGGTGTCCGTGTTGGTGGTTGGCCCTGGACTGGGGCAGGGCGCCTGGGGACGAAGCCTGTTATCGGCGGCCGCCAACGCACCCCTGCCGCAAGTCTGGGACGCCGATGCGTTGAACCTGCTGGCCGAGGGCCGGGTCAGCTTGCCCAAGGGCTGTGTGATCACGCCGCACCCGGGGGAAGCCGCGCGGTTGCTGGGGCTCAGCACTGCCGAGGTTCAGGCGGATCGCCCGGCGGCGGTCCATGCACTGAGCAAAAAATACAACGCCGTGGTCGTGCTCAAGGGCGCCGGTAGTCTGATCGCCTGCCCTGACGGGCGGCTGGCCCTTTGTCATCAGGGCCATCCGGCGATGGCCACCGCGGGGCTGGGCGATGTGTTGGCCGGTCTGGTCGGTGCACTGCTTGCACAGGGCATGGCGGCGTTTGACGCGACTTGCCTGGCGGTCTGGCTGCACGCCAACGCCGGTGAGCAACAAGGAAAATTCGGCCGTGGGCTGGCGGCCAGTGATCTGATACCAGCCATTCGTCAGTTGTTGGAGGAGCAAGCACCGTGTCTGAAGTAACCCTGTACCTGGCCGATGAGCAGGCCATGAGCGACTTTGGCGCACGCATCGCCCGTATCACCGAGGGGCACGGCCTGATCTTCCTTGAAGGTAATCTTGGCATGGGCAAAACCACCTTGTCCCGGGGTATCATCCGGGGCCTGGGGCATGTCGGCGCGGTCAAGAGCCCGACCTTCACCCTGGTCGAGCCCTACGAGATCGGCGACATCCGCGCCTTCCATTTCGACCTGTATCGCCTGGTCGATCCGGAGGAGCTGGAGTTTCTCGGCATCCGCGACTATTTCGAAGACGATGCCCTGTGCCTGATCGAGTGGCCCGATAAAGGTGCAGGCTTTTTGCCAAAGCCCGACCTGACCATTACCATTAGCCCGCAAGACAGCGGGCGTTCGCTGAAAATTTTATCCCAAGGCTCGCGTGGCGAGGCCTGGTGTGCCGCATTGGCATTGGAATCCAAATAGATGATGGGGTTAGGTATGCGCTTTCGCGCGTTGGTGGCTGCCGTAGGGGTGTTGTTTCTGGCGGTGACCGTCGACGCTGTGGCCGAGACGAAGGTCAACAGTGTTCGCCTGTGGCGGGCGCCGGATAACACGCGACTGGTGTTTGACCTGACCGGCCCCGTGCAGCACAGCGTCTTTACGCTGACGTCCCCGGATCGCCTGGTCATCGACATCAATGGCGCGAGCCTCGGTGCGCCGTTGAACGTCAACAGCGCGAACACCCCGATCACCGCCATGCGCTCGGCCCAGCGTACGCCGACAGACCTGCGGGTGGTCATCGACCTGAAAAAGGCCGTGACGCCAAAAAGCTTCTCCCTGGCGCCCAACGCCCAGTATGGCAATCGACTGGTGGTCGATCTGTTCGACAACCCGGCCGACGCCGCGCCGCCGCCAGCGCCGACCCCTTCGGTCGCCACAGTGCCGGCCGTGCCGGTCACGCCCTCGGAGCCGGCCATCAAGTTGCCGCCAGCACCGGCTGGCAAGCGCGACATCATTGTGGTGATCGACGCCGGTCACGGTGGCGAAGACCCGGGCGCCTCCGGCTCCCGCGGTCAGCGCGAGAAAGACGTGGTATTGGCCATCGCTCGCGAACTGCAGCGCCAGGTCAATGGCATGAAGGGTTTCCGTGCCGAGCTGACCCGCACCGGCGACTACTTCATTCCTCTGCGTGGCCGTACGGAAATCGCCCGCAAGAAAGGCGCCGACCTGTTCGTCTCGATTCACGCCGACGCCGCACCCTCTACCGCGGCCTTCGGTGCCTCGGTGTTCGCCCTGTCCGATCGCGGCGCCACTTCGGAAACCGCGCGCTGGCTGGCCGACAGTGAAAACCGTTCCGACCTGATCGGTGGTGCCGGCAACGTCAGCCTCGACGACAAGGACCGCATGCTGGCCGGTGTGTTGCTCGATCTGTCGATGACCGCGTCCCTGACCTCCAGCCTGAACGTCGGCCAGAAAGTCCTGAGCAACATCGGCCGGGTCACGCCGTTGCACAAGCAACGGGTCGAGCAGGCCGGGTTCATGGTGCTGAAGTCGCCGGACATCCCGTCGATCCTGGTCGAAACCGGGTTTATCTCCAACGCCAACGAGGCCTCGAAACTGGCTGCCGCGAGCCACCAGCAGGCGCTGGCACGTTCCATCAGCAGTGGCGTGCGCCAGTTCTTCCAGCAGAACCCGCCACCGGGCACCTACGTTGCCTGGCTGCGTGACTCCGGGAAGATCGCCCAAGGCCCCCGTGACCATCGGGTCAACCCGGGCGAGACGCTGGCGATGATCGCGGTGCGTTATCAAGTGTCCCCAGCCGCCGTGCGCAATGCGAACAACCTGTCGAGCGATGAGCTGAAGATTGGTCAGCACCTGACCATCCCGGGTAATGATCTGGCGGCCAAAGAATGAATCAGGTCGTGAACAACGGCGCTCGCATCGAGCTGCTCAGCCCGCGACTGGCGAACCAGATTGCTGCGGGTGAGGTGGTCGAGCGCCCGGCCTCGGTGATCAAGGAGCTGCTGGAAAACAGCCTTGACTCCGGTGCCCGGCGCATCGACGTCGACGTGGAGCAGGGCGGCGTCAAGTTGCTGCGGGTGCGCGACGATGGCAGCGGCATTTCCGCCGATGACCTGCCGCTGGCCCTGGCGCGCCACGCCACCAGCAAGATCCGTAACCTGGAAGACCTTGAACAGGTCATGAGCCTGGGTTTTCGTGGTGAGGCCCTGGCATCGATCAGTTCGGTGGCGCGCCTGACCCTGACGTCGCGCACCCGTGATGCCGAGCAGGCCTGGCAAGTGGAAACCGAAGGCCGTGACATGGCGCCCCGGGTGCAACCCGCGGCCCATCCGGTGGGCACCTCGGTCGAGGTGCGCGACCTGTTCTTCAATACTCCGGCGCGCCGCAAGTTTCTCAAGACCGAAAAAACCGAATTCGATCACCTGCAGGAAGTCATCCGGCGCCTGGCGCTGGCGCGGTTCGACGTGGCCTTTCACCTGCGTCATAACGGCAAGACCATCCTCAGCCTGCACGAAGCCCACGATGACGCGGCTCGCGCCCGGCGCGTGGCGGCAATCTGCGGGCCGGGTTTCCTGGAGCAGGCGCTGCCGATCGAAATCGAACGCAATGGCCTGCACCTGTGGGGCTGGGTCGGGTTGCCGACGTTCAACCGCAGCCAGGCGGATTTGCAGTATTTCTTCGTCAATGGCCGTGCCGTGCGCGACAAACTGGTGGCCCACGCCGTGCGCCAGGCTTATCGCGACGTGCTGTTCAATGGCCGGCATCCGACGTTCGTGCTGTTTTTCGAGGTCGATCCAACGGGCGTCGACGTCAACGTGCACCCCACCAAGCACGAAGTGCGCTTCCGTGAAGGGCGCATGGTCCATGATTTCCTCTATGGCACCTTGCACCGTGCCTTGGGCGATGTGCGCCCGGATGATCAGCTGGCGGCGCCGGTTACCACGGCCATTGTCCGGCCTACCGGCCTCGAAGCCGGTGAGTTCGGCCCTCAAGGCGAAATGCGCCTGGCCGCCAATGCGCTGCTGGAGCAACCCCAGGCCCAGCCGTCGTTCAATACGCCAGCCGGTTCAGGCTCTGGCGCCGGATATCAGTATCAATACGCACCGCGACCGCAGTCAGCGGTTCCGGCTGCAGAAGCGCAGGCGGCCTATCGAGAGTTCTTCGCGCCGTTGCCCGAGGCCAACGCGGTTGCGCTGCCAGCCGGACAGGACGACATCCCGCCGCTGGGCTATGCGCTGGCCCAGCTCAAGGGCATCTACATCCTCTCGGAAAACGCCCAGGGGCTGGTGCTGGTGGACATGCATGCCGCTCATGAGCGGATCATGTACGAACGCCTGAAAGTCGCCATGGCCAGCGAGGGCTTGAGCGGGCAACCGCTGCTGGTGCCCGAATCCCTGGCGGTCAGCCAGCGTGAAGCCGATTGCGCCGAAGAACACATCGCCTGGTTCCAGCGCCTGGGCTTCGAGCTGCAGCGTCTCGGTCCGGAAACCCTGGCCATTCGGCAGATACCGGCCTTGCTCAAACAGGCTGAGGCCAATCGCCTGGTGGGTGACGTGTTGGCCGACCTGATGGAATATGGCACCAGCGACCGGATCCAGGCGCACCTGAACGAGCTGCTCGGGACCATGGCCTGCCACGGTGCGGTCCGGGCTAATCGGCGTCTGGCCCTGCCGGAAATGAACGGTCTGCTGCGTGACATGGAAAACACCGAGCGCAGCGGTCAATGCAACCATGGCCGACCGACCTGGACCCAGCTGGGCCTGGACGATCTGGACAAACTGTTCTTGCGCGGTCGTTGATGAGCCAGCTCCCTCCTGCGATTTTCCTGATGGGCCCGACCGCCGCCGGCAAGACCGACCTGGCCATCGAACTCACCAAGGTTCTGCCTTGCGAGCTGATCAGCGTCGATTCGGCGCTGGTCTACCGCGGAATGGACATCGGCACCGCCAAGCCATCAAAAGAGCTGTTGGCGGAGTTTCCGCACCGTTTGATCGATATTCTCGATCCGGCCGAGGCTTATTCGGCGGCGGATTTCCGTCGCGATGCCCTGCAAGCCATGGCTGAGATCACCGCACGGGGTAAAATTCCGCTGTTGGTGGGCGGCACGATGCTCTATTACAAGGCCTTGGTCGAAGGGCTCGCGGATATGCCAGCCGCCGATCCGGATGTCCGCGCACAGATCGAGGAAGAGGCCGCCCGCCTTGGCTGGCAGGCGTTGCACGATCAGTTGGCGATCATTGACCCGGTTTCTGCGGCGCGTATTCATCCGAACGATCCCCAGCGTCTGAGTCGAGCACTGGAAGTTTTTCGCGTTAGCGGTCAGAGCATGACCGAGCTACGCTTGCAACAATCTGCGCAAAGTACTGAAGCAGCCGCTTCGGGACGGCAACAATTGCCCTATACTGTCGCGAACTTGGCCATTGCTCCGGCGAATCGCCTGGTACTGCACGAACGAATTAAACAAAGATTCACCTTAATGTTGGAACAGGGGTTCATTGACGAGGTCGTAGCCCTGCGTAATAGAAGTGACCTGCATACCGGGTTGCCGTCTATACGTGCGGTAGGCTATCGCCAAGTCTGGGATTACCTGGATGGCAAGCTGACGTCAGCCGAGATGCAGGAGCGTGGAATCATTGCCACGCGCCAATTGGCGAAGCGCCAGTTCACCTGGCTTCGCAGTTGGGCTGATTTACACTGGCTGGACAGCCTCGATTGCGACAATCTGCCGCGCGCCTTGAAATACCTGGGGACCATCTCCATATTGAGCTGAGTCCTTGCAATTGCCGTCTATCCTTGGGGGTGGGGCGGCCAAAGCCATCTGTTTACCTATTTTTTTATTTTGAATCCTTAAAGGAGTGCGGCACATGTCAAAAGGGCATTCGCTACAAGACCCTTACTTGAATACTTTACGTAAAGAGAAAGTTGGGGTGTCCATCTACCTGGTCAACGGTATCAAACTGCAAGGTACGATCGAGTCTTTCGACCAGTTCGTTATCCTGCTGAAAAACACCGTCAGCCAAATGGTCTACAAACACGCTATCTCTACAGTAGTGCCGGTTCGTCCAATTCGTCTGCCTAGCGCAACCGAATCGGAAGCGGGTGATGCTGAGCCAGGTAACGCCTGATAGGAGTCTCCTTTGTTCTTTGAGCGCCACGGTGGTGGTGAGCGAGTCATACTCGTTCACTTGGATGGACAGGACCCTGAGGCGCGCGAAGACCCGCAGGAGTTTCAGGAATTGGCTAATTCGGCCGGCGCCGAGACCGTTGCGTTTTTTAACGTGCCGCGTCATCGGCCAACCGCCAAATTCCTGATTGGCAGCGGCAAGGTCGAGGAACTGCGCGACTTGGTCAAGGCCGAAGAAGCCGATCTGGTGATTTTCAATCACGTCCTCACGCCCAGTCAGGAACGTAACCTCGAACGTGTTTTCGAGTGTCGCGTGATCGACCGTACCGGTCTGATTCTCGATATTTTCGCCCAGCGCGCCCGTACCCATGAAGGCAAGCTCCAGGTAGAACTGGCCCAGCTTGACCACATGAGCACCCGGCTGGTTCGCGGATGGACTCACCTTGAGCGCCAAGGTGGCGGTATCGGCATGCGTGGCCCGGGTGAAACCCAACTGGAAACCGACCGCCGCTTGCTGCGGGTTCGCCTGCGCCAGATCAAGGGCCGGCTGGAGAAGGTGCGCAGCCAGCGCGAACAGTCGCGCCGTGGTCGTTCGCGTGCGGATATCCCTACCGTGTCGCTGGTGGGCTATACCAACGCCGGTAAATCCACGCTGTTCAATAATGTGACGAAATCCGACGTCTACGCGGCTGACCAATTGTTCGCCACGCTGGACCCGACCCTGCGTCGTCTGGAACTGGACGATCTGGGGCCGATTGTCCTGGCGGACACGGTAGGTTTCATTCGCCACTTGCCCCACAAGCTGGTCGAGGCATTTCGGTCTACCCTCGAAGAATCGAGCAACTCCGACCTGTTGTTGCACGTGATCGATGCGGCGGAACCGGATCGCATGTTGCAGATCGAGCAGGTGATGGTGGTGCTGGGCGAGATTGGTGCCCAGGACTTGCCGATCCTCGAGGTCTATAACAAACTCGATTTGCTTGAAGGCGTTGAGCCACAAATCCAGCGCGACGAAAATGGCAAACCCCAGCGGGTCTGGCTGTCGGCGCGTGATGGCACTGGTCTGGAATTGCTTGAGCAAGCCATTGCCGAATTGCTTGGCAGTGATTTGTTTATCGGTACCCTGCGCTTGCCGCAACGATTCGCCCGACTGCGTGCGCAGTTTTTCGAACTCGGTGCGGTGCAAAAAGAAGAGCACGACGAAGAAGGCATCAGTTTGCTGGCCGTTCGTTTGCCCCGGGTCGAGTTGAATCGACTGGTAAGCCGCGAAGGATTGCAGCCGATGGAATTCATCGAGCAACACACTTTGCAATAAAAGCCTGAGAAAGCGGTTGTGCCGTGGTGACAGGCATTCTGTAGCATTGGTCGGCGCGCCGTGGGTGCGTCTTTGCTTTATCAGATGGAGAGCGCTATGGCTTGGAATGAGCCGGGTGGCAACTCGAATAATCAGGATCCTTGGGGTGGCAAGCGCCGCAATAACGGCGACCGCAAGGGACCACCAGATCTCGACGAGGCCTTCCGAAAGCTGCAGGAAAGCCTGAACGGGTTGTTCGGTGGTGGCAAGAAACGCGGGGATGATGGGGGTGGTTCGGGCAGGAGCGGCGGCTTCGGCGGCCTGCTGGGCATCGGCCTGGTCGTGTTGGCAGCCGTTTGGCTGTACAGCGCGGTCTATGTCGTCGACGAGCAGGAGCAAGCTGTGGTGCTGCGCTTCGGCAAGTACTACGAAACCGTCGGTCCCGGCCTGAATATCTACTTCCCGCCGATCGACAAGAAGTACATGGAAAACGTCACGCGTGAGCGGGCGTACACCAAGCAGGGTCAAATGCTGACTGAAGACGAGAACATCGTCGAAGTGCCGCTGACCGTGCAGTACAAGATCAGCAACCTGCAGGACTTCGTGCTGAGCGTCGATCAGCCGGAAATCAGCCTGCAGCACGCGACCGACAGCGCCCTGCGCCATGTGGTCGGTTCCACCGCGATGGACCAGGTGCTGACCGAAGGTCGTGAGTTGATGGCCAGCGAAATCAAGGAGCGCCTGCAACGCTTCATGGATACCTATCGCACCGGTATCACCGTCACCCAGGTCAACGTACAGAGCGCAGCGGCACCGCGTGAAGTGCAGGAAGCCTTCGATGACGTGATCCGCGCCCGTGAAGACGAGCAGCGTTCGCGCAACCAGGCTGAAACCTATGCCAACGGCGTCGTGCCGGAAGCCCGTGGTCAGGCCCAGCGCATCCTTGAAGATGCCAATGGCTACCGTGACGAAACCGTCTCGCGCGCCAAGGGTGAGGCCGATCGCTTCACCAAACTGGTCGCCGAGTACCGCAAGGCACCTGAAGTCACCCGCCAGCGTCTGTACCTGGACACCATGCAGGAAGTCTTCAGCAACACCAGCAAGGTTCTCGTGACCGGCAACAAGAATGGCCAGAGCAACCTGCTGTACCTGCCTCTGGACAAGATGGTCGAAAGTGGTCGCAGCACCAGCACCCAGGTGACCGGCGCGGCAGCCAGCAGCAATGAAGCGAATGCGCGTGCGGCAGCTGATCTGCAGCAACAGCAAGCACGTACCAGGGAGAGTCGCTGATGAGCAATAAATCGCTGATCGCCCTTATTGTCGGCGTCGTCGTGGCGATCGCTGCCTGGAACTGCTTCTACATCGTGGCTCAGACCGAGCGTGCGGTGTTGCTGCAGTTCGGTCGCGTGGTCCAGACCGATGTTCAGCCAGGCCTGCATGTGAAAGTGCCCTACGTTAACCAGGTGCGTAAATTTGACGCACGCCTGATGACGCTGGATGCACCGACGCAACGCTTCCTGACGCTGGAAAAGAAAGCCGTGATGGTCGATGCCTACGCCAAGTGGCGGGTGAAGGACGCCGAGCGTTTCTACACCGCGACTTCCGGTCTGAAGCAGATTGCCGACGAGCGTCTGTCCCGTCGTCTCGAGTCGGGCCTGCGTGACCAGTTCGGTAAGCGCACCTTGCACGAAGTGGTGTCCGGTGAGCGTGATGCGCTGATGGCGGATATCACCGCTTCGCTGAACAAGATGGCCGAAAAGGAGCTGGGCATCGAGGTTGTCGATGTTCGGGTCAAGACCATCGACCTGCCGAAGGAAGTGAACCGCAGCGTGTTCGAACGTATGAGCACCGAGCGTGAGCGTGAAGCTCGCGAGCACCGCGCCAAGGGTAACGAGCTGGCTGAAGGCATCCGTGCCGACGCCGATCGTCAACGCCGCGTGCTGCTGGCCGAAGCCTATCGTGAATCCGAAGAGATTCGCGGTGACGGTGACGCCCAGGCCGCTTCGATCTATTCCAAGGCCTACGGTCAGGATCAGGAGTTCTACGCGTTCTACCGTAGCCTGCGCGCCTACCGTGAAAGCTTCGCGAACAAATCCGACGTCATGGTCCTGGACCCAAGCAGTGACTTCTTCCACTACCTGGAAAAAGCCAAGCCTTGATACGACGTTGACCTGATTCATCCCGCCGGGCGGCTAAAACCTCTGGCGGGGTGATCCTTTGGGAAAACGTGTGTATGATGCGGCAGCCGGGAAATTCCCGGCTTTTTTGCGTCTGCACGTTTGATTGCTGTTTTGTGCAGGTGCCCGAGCTGAATGCTCGACAGGTTTTTCGAGGAAAGTGATTGGCGAAGCCGGTAGCAGGCGTTTCGCTTCGTTGCTCCTGCGTCCGATTTATGACCATGGGCTGATCATTTTCTGCTTCACTCAAGGCTCGGCCAAAGGCTGACCGCCCGGATACAGGGGAAGGCGTAATGGCAACGGTAGACCGCTGGCTTCTGCCAGATGGCATCGAAGAAGTACTGCCACCTGAAGCGGCGCGCATTGAAGTTGCGCGTCGTCAGGTGTTGGATCTGTTCCAGAGCTGGGGTTACGAGTTTGTCGTGACTCCCCATATCGAGTACCTGGAATCCCTGCTGACCGGCGCGGGCCAGGACCTGGACCTGCGGACCTTCAAGGTCATCGACCCGCAATCGGGCCGGCAGATGGGTTTCCGTGCCGACATCACGCCGCAAGTGGCGCGCATCGATGCGCACACCCTGCGTCGCGAAGGTCCGAGCCGCCTGTGTTACGCCGGCAGCGTGCTGCATGCCCAGCCGCGTGCCTTGTCGTCCTCGCGCAGCCCGATCCAGTTGGGCGCCGAGTTGTATGGCGATGCCAGCCCGAGCAGCGACGTGGAAGTCATCAGCCTGATGCTTGCCATGCTGCAACTGGCCGATGTGCCGGATGTGCACATGGACCTGGGGCATGTCGGTATCTACCGCGGCCTGGCCCGCGCCGCCGGTCTGTCCGGCGAAGTTGAACAACAGTTGTTCGATGCGTTGCAACGCAAGGCCATCGACGAGGTCATTACCTTGACCGAAGGCTTGCCGGCTGATCTATCGGGCATGCTGCGTGCGTTGGTCGATCTGTGTGGCGGCCGTGAAGTGCTGGCGGCCGCGCGTGAGCGACTGGCCAAGGCCCCGGCCCCGGTGCTGGCGGCACTGGATGACTTGCTGGCGATTGCCGAGCGTCTGTCCGTGCGTTTCCCGGAGCTGCCGCTGTACTTCGACCTGGGCGAGCTGCGCGGTTACCACTACCACACCGGTGTGGTGTTCGCGGTGTTCGTTCCGGGTGTTGGCCAGTCCATCGCCCAGGGCGGTCGCTACGACGACATCGGCGCCGACTTCGGTCGTGCCCGTCCGGCCACCGGCTTCTCCACCGATTTGAAAACCCTGGTGACCCTGGGGCGTGCTGAGATCGAGCTACCGTCTGGCGGTATCTGGATGCCTGACAGTACGGATGCGGCACTCTGGCAGCAGGTTTGCCAGTTGCGCAGTGAGGGTCAGCGTGTCGTCCAGGCATTGCCTGGGCAGCCATTGGCCGCCGCCCGTGAAGCGGACTGCGACCGGCAATTGATTCAGCAGAACGGGCTTTGGCAAGTATCGCCACTGGCTTCTTGAGTTTTCCTGCCGGCTGCCGCCGGCACCAAGTTTGCGCGAATGAGGACAAGTGTTATGGGTAAGAATGTCGTAGTCCTGGGCACCCAATGGGGTGATGAGGGCAAAGGCAAGATCGTTGATCTGCTGACCGAACATGCTGCCGCCGTAGTGCGCTACCAGGGTGGCCACAACGCAGGTCACACTCTGGTGATCGATGGCGAAAAAACTGTCTTGCACCTGATCCCGTCGGGCGTACTGCGCGAAGGCGTGCAATGCCTGATCGGCAACGGCGTGGTGGTTGCACCTGACGCCCTGCTGCGCGAGATCACCAAGCTGGAAGAAAAAGGCGTACCGGTGCGCGAGCGCCTGCGTATCAGCCCGTCCTGCCCACTGATCCTGTCCTTCCACGTAGCGCTGGACCAGGCCCGTGAAAAGGCCCGCGGCGAGCTGAAGATCGGCACCACCGGTCGCGGCATCGGCCCGGCCTACGAAGACAAGGTTGCACGTCGTGGCCTGCGTGTGGGCGACCTGCTCAACATGCCGCGCTTTGAAGACAAACTGCGTGAACTGGTGGATTACCACAACTTCATGCTGGTGGGTTACTACAAAGAGCCAGCCATCGAATTCGAAAAGACCCTGGCCGAATGCAAAGAATACGCGGAGCTGCTCAAGCCGCTGATGCTGGACGTGACTGCCGAGCTGCACGACCTGCGTCGCGCTGGCAAAGACATCATGTTCGAAGGCGCCCAAGGCTCCCTGCTGGACATCGACCACGGTACCTACCCGTACGTGACCAGCTCTAACACGACCGCTGGCGGCGTCGCTACCGGTTCGGGTGTTGGCCCCATGTTCCTGGACTACATCCTGGGCATCACCAAGGCTTACACCACGCGTGTAGGTTCGGGTCCATTCCCGACTGAGTTGTTCGACGAAGTCGGTGCGCACCTGGCTAAACAAGGTCACGAGTTCGGCGCAACTACCGGCCGTGCCCGTCGTTGTGGCTGGTTCGACGCCGTTATCCTGCGTCGCGCTATCGACGTGAACAGCATCTCGGGCATCTGCCTGACCAAGCTGGACGTGCTCGACGGTCTGGAAACCATCAACATCTGCGTCGGCTATAAAGATGCAGAAGGCAACGCCGTTGCCCCGACTGATGCTGACAGCTACGTGGGCCTGCAGCCTGTGTACGAAGAAGTGCCGGGCTGGACCGAGTCGACCGTGGGTGCCAAAACCCTGGAAGAGCTGCCAGCTAACGCCCGTGCTTACATCAAACGCGTCGAAGAGCTGATCGGCGCGCCGATCGACATTATTTCGACGGGTCCGGACCGCAACGAAACCATCGTTCTGCGCCATCCGTTCGCTTGATAAGCTGTTGATGTAAAACACAAAGGCCCCTCAATAGGGGCCTTTGTCGTATATGCCTGTCGAACGGCATGACCTTTGCTATTAGCTTTGCCTAAAGCGTCACTTTCGGGCGTGCCATCAATTTAATGGCGCTAATGCAGAGGGATTTCAAGTGTCGGCCGTTCTCTCATTGTTACAAAGCCGTTTGTTGCGGCCCGTATTCGTTACCCTTGGTATCGCCCTTTTGGTGCAGGTACTGGTGGCGGTCGCGCTGACCCGGAGCACTGTGACGGCGCTGGAAGCCGATCTCGGTCAGCGCCTTGGCGCGGACAGTCAAAAACTTTCCGGTGAGCTCGAGCAGGCGGGACGTGAAGTCACGTCGAGCCTCGACAGCCTGTCTGCCAGTACCCGTCAGCGCCTCACGGCTGGCTTGTCTACACGGCTGAAGGACGAGCAGGCGCAGTTGCGTGCGACCCTGGAAAAAGACCTGAAGGATTCCGCCAGCGACATGGCGCAGCTTCTGGCCTCGGTGGCTCCTCGTGCCATGTGGGACAACGACGTTCCGACCTTGTCCGAGTTCGCCCGTCGGGCCCAGCGCAACCCCAACGTGCTGTTCGTGGTGTATGACGACGCCACCGGCCAGCACCTGACGCGTTATCTCAACCGGGAAAACCCGATCAACAAGGCCCTTTTGGAAAAAGGCCAGGGCGAGCGTGCGCTGGACAAGGTGCTGGATGCGGCGAAGAACGATCCGTCAGTGTTCTACATCGAGGCCTCGATCAACCCGAACGGCGTGGAAATCGGCAAGGTCCTGATGGGCGTCTCGACGGCCTCGGTGGAGGCTGATCTGGCAGCCCTGGACAAGCGCTTCTCGGCCTTGATCGCCAGCGGCGACCAGCTGGTGGGTGACAGCCTCAAAGGCGCGGCGGCGGACAGTGCAGCCGCCATGCGTGCGCGTCTGCAATCGGCCCAGTCCACGGCCGCTGAAATGAAAGCCAACACCACCAGCACCGTGCAGGAGGCCGCGGCAACCTTGCGCTGGCGTATCGGTGTGAGTCTGGCGGTGGTGGGCTTTGGTGTCCTGCTGTTGCTGGCGGTGGTGCTCGGCCGTCGAGTGGTCAATCGCCTGAAGATGCTGATTGTCGCCATGGATGACCTGGCGGCGGGTGAGGGCGATCTGACCAAGCGCGTGCAGATCAGCAGCAAGGACGAAATCGGTGATATGGCCTCGGCGGTCAATCGCTTTGTGGATAAATTGCAGCCGATCGTGCGCGAGGCGGGTGATGTCGCACAGCGTACCGGTGTGGAAATCGGTGCCATGACGTTGCGTAACGCCGGGGCCGATGCGGCGGCAGGCATGCAGCGCGATGAGGTGGCGGAAAGCCTGCGGGCCCTGTCGCGAATGGCGGATGAAGCACAGTCTGAAAGTCATGCCATGCAAGCGGCATTGAAGCAGGTGGTGGATATTCGCCAGGCCACCGACGAAAACACCCGGACCTCGGCGAAAGTCGGCAACCTGATCGAAGCGTTGGCAGGCCAGGTCGAAACCGGCGCGCAAGTGATCGAGCGCCTGGCGCAGCAGAGCGAGCAGATCGAGGTGGTGCTGACGGTGATCCACGGGATTGCCGAGCAGACCAACCTGCTGGCGCTGAACGCGGCCATTGAAGCGGCGCGCGCTGGCGAAACCGGGCGCGGGTTTGCGGTGGTGGCGGATGAGGTGCGCGCATTGGCGAGCAAGACGCAAAGCTCCACCGGCGATATCCAGGCGCACATCGTGGCGTTGCAGCAAGGCGCCCGCGAAGCCGTGGCGGCCATCGGCCAGGCCGGGCGTCAGGCCAGCGAGGGCCTGCTGGTCCTGCGTGACAGCGCGCGGTTGCAGCAATCGGTGCAGGCTTCGGTCGAGCAGGTGCACACGGCGATCGGCCTGGCGACCCAGGCCGCCGAGCACCAGGCCCGTGGAGCCCAGGCGGTGCGTGGTCGGGTCGAGACTATTCATGTGCAGGCCGAGAAGGCGGCCCAGGCGGTGGTGGAAACCACGGCCAGCGGCAAGGTGCTCGATGGCCTGGCGGCGCAGTTGAAAGCGAGCCTGGGGCAGTTCAGGGCTTGATGTATTGCCTGGCCTGGCCCCTTCGCGAGCAAGCCCGCTCCCACATTTGATCGCGTTCTTTCTGGGCGAACGCGGTCCACTGTGGGAGCGGGCTTGCTCGCGAAAAGCGGTCTCAGCGGCTCAAATACATCCGAGTCGTCAGCAAATAAACCGGCAACCCCGACACCAGAATCAACAACGCCGCATAAGGCGCCGCCGCCGCAAACTCCACGTTCGCGGTATGCGCCCAGACCTCGGTAGCCAGGGTATTAAGCCCGGTCGGGCTCAACAGCAAGGTCGCCGTCAGCTCCTTCATCGCATCCAGGAACACCAGCGCAAACGCCGCGCCCAACGCCGGGAAAATGATCGGCAACGTCACCCGGCAAAACGCGCTGAACGATGACGCGCCCAATGTGCGCGCGGCCTCTTCCAGTTGCGGTGCCGCCTTGTTCAGCGCCGTGCGAATAGGCGCCTGGGCCAGCGGCAAGAACAGCAGCGCGTAAGCGATCAGCAGCAGCATCGACGTCTGGTACAGCGCTGGCACATAGTGCAACGCGAAATACACCAGGGTCAGCGCAATCACCAATCCTGGCAGCGCGTGCAGCAGATACGGCAAGCGTTCAGCCCAGATCGCCAGTTGGCCTTTATAGCGCACCACCAGCAATCCCACCGGCACCGCCAGGACAAGGCATAGCGCCGCGCCGCCCAATGACAGCGCCAGGGATGAAAGCAGCGCCTCACCGATGGCCGCCACCGGAAATGCCGCCGACGAGCCCACAGCCAGCCAGTAGACCAGCATCCCCAACGGGATGCCGCTGCCGATGATCGCCAGCAACAGGCAGTAAAGCTGCCCGGCCACCATCCAACGGCCCAATCGGACCTGTTCTGCCTGTCGCGCCGCACCCTGGCCGGTGCGCACGTGCCGGCCCTTACCGCGAACTCGCAGTTCCAGCCACAGCAACATCAGGCACAGCGCCAGCAGCACCGCCGAGAGCATCGCGGCGTTGGCGTTGCTGAACTCCAGCTCGAACTGCTGATAGATCGCGGTGGTGAAGGTTTGCAGGCCGATGATCGACAGCGCGCCGAATTCCACCAGCATGTGCAGGGCAATCAGCAGCGACCCCGCCAGCAGCGAAGGCCAGAGCAGGGGCAGGGTGACGCGGAAAAATACCCCCCAGCGATTCTGCCCCAGGGTGCGGGCAGACTCTTCCAGCGAGGGGTCGAGATTGCGCAGGGTGGCCGCCACCGGCAAAAAGATCAGCGGGTATTTGGACAGGCTCATTACCAAAATCGCCCCGCCGAGCCCTTCGAAATGCGCGCTCAGCGATACCCAGGTAAAACTGCTGACAAACGCCGGCACGGCGAACGGCAAGCACAGGATCACGCCCCACAAGCGCCGCCCCGGCAGATTGCTGCGCTCCAGCAGCCAGGCCAGCGACAGGCCAATCACGCCGCAGGCCAGCGTAACGCCGATCATCAGCGCCAGGGTATTGCGCAACAGGCCAAACACATAAGGCCGCCACAGCAAGTGCAGCGCCTCGGCCCAACCCGCTTGCCAGGCCTTCAGGCCGACGTAAGCCAAGGGCAGCAAGCTGAGTACCACCAGCAGCAGAACCGGCAGTACCAGCCAGATGGAAGGCCGCTTGCGCCCTGGCACGTACCGCCCATGAGTGGCGGAGGCGGATAGCGAGGCGCTCATCAGTTCAGGCCAACCTCGCGCTCAAGTTCCAGGGCTTCTTCGGCATTGCCCAGGTCGGCGGGCGTGACGTTCGGCGCTTGCAGCTCGCTGAAAGGCTTGAGGCCGCGATCCGATTGCATGCCTTTGTGCAGCGGGTATTCGGCGGTGGTCTGGGTGATCACGCGCTGGCCTTCCTCGCTGGCCATGTAGGCGAGCAATTGCTGGGCTTCTTTTGGATGTTTGCTGGATTTCAGCACGGCCGCACTCGATACGGTAATCAGGCCGCCAACGTCGCCGCCGGTGAAGTAATGCAGTTTCGAATCGAGCTGGCCTTTTTCACGCTGCAAGGCGAACCAGTAGTAGTTGTTCACCAGTACCGTCGCCACTTCGCCGTTTTCCACGGCTTTGAGGGCAACCATGTTGTTGCTGTAGGTCTTGCCGAAGGCACGCAGGCCGGTCAGCCATTCTTCGGCTGCTTCCATGCCATGCACCTTGATGATCGCCACGGCTTGTTCCTGGAACGCGCCGCTGGTGGGTACGAAGCCGACTTTGCCCTGCCATTTTGGATCGGAGAACTCCATCACCGATTTCGGCAGGTCTTTTTCGTCGATCAGTTTCGGGTTGAACGCGACGACGCGCACCCGGGCGGTGACGCCAATCCAGGTACTGTCAGCGGCGACATAGTCCTTGGGCAGGACCGCCAGCGTGGCGTCGTCGGCCTTGGCCAGCAGGCCTTGCTCGCCAAGCTTGTTCAGGGGTGGCGACTCTTCGGTGTAGATCACGTCGGCGGGGGAGCGATCACCTTCTTCGACGACCTGGCTGGCGAGCTGGTTGCTGCTGCCTTTGCGCACATTGACGTGAATGCCGGTCTTGGCTTCGAAGGCTTTGGCGACCGCGTCGCCAACTTCCTTGTGTTGGCCGTTATAGAGGGTCAGGGAAACGGGGTCGGCAGCCTGGGTGAGGGGAGTGGCGAGTGCCAGGCCGAGCAGGGTGGTGGTCAGGCCGCGGCGCAGGGTATTTCGAAACATCATTCGCAGGGTTCCTCACTGTCGCATTGCAAAAACTTGCAACAATGATAAACGATATTGTTTCTCAAATGGGCCTTGCGAGGCGCTTTGACCTTGTAGGAGCTGCCGCAGGCTGCGATCTTTTGATCTTAAAAACCAAAATCAAAAGATCGCAGCCTGCGGCAGCTCCTACAGGGGGCGTATGCTTTTCAAAGGCCAGAAACGCAAAAACCCGCTTTCGCGGGTTTCTGTGAAATCCAAGGCCGTAACCTTGAATTTGAATTGGTGCCCAGAAGAAGACTCGAACTTCCACGACCTTGCGGTCACCAGCACCTGAAGCTGGCGTGTCTACCAATTTCACCATCTGGGCATTTCGTCTTCAGCGTTGCCGCTGTTGATGTGGCGCACTATACGGAGCGCAATTTGATCTGTAAACCCCTGATTTAAAATTATTAAATCAGATCTCAAAAATGCTTGAACCAGATCTCGAAAATGCAAAAACCCGCTTTCGCGGGTTTTTGTGTGAGCCTTGAAATTGAACTAATCTCAAGCTCGAAATTGGTGCCCAGAAGAAGACTCGAACTTCCACGACCTTGCGGTCACCAGCACCTGAAGCTGGCGTGTCTACCAATTTCACCATCTGGGCAGTATCGGCAACGTTGTCCGTCGTCGATGGCGCGCACTATACGGAGCGTCTTTTTAACTGTAAACCCCCGACACCAAAAAAACCTGAAAAATTTCACCAGTGGTATTCAAATCAACATTCTGGTGTCGATACAGGGCTTTAGATGGGGCGTCTTAGCCTGAAATTTCCCGTTTCATTACGCCTATGCCAAACTAACCCGTATATAGACAAGGTGAAAACTCTCTAATGGCCGATTGGCAGTCCCTCGATCCCGAGGCCGCTCGTGAAGCGGAAAAATATGAAAACCCCATTCCTAGCCGCGAACTGATCCTTCAGCACCTTGCTGATCGGGGTTCGCCTGCTAACCGCGAGCAACTGGTCGAAGAGTTTGGTCTGACCACGGAAGACCAGATCGAAGCCCTGCGCCGCCGCCTGCGCGCCATGGAGCGCGATGCTCAGCTCATCTATACCCGTCGCGGCACCTATGCGCCGGTGGACAAGCTCGACCTGATCCTGGGCCGCATCAGCGGTCACCGTGACGGCTTCGGTTTCCTGGTGCCGGACGACGGCAGCGACGACCTGTTCATGAGCCCGGCGCAAATGCGCCTGGTGTTCGACGGCGACCGTGCACTGGCGCGTGTTTCCGGGCTGGACCGTCGCGGGCGCCGCGAAGGCATGATCGTCGAAGTGGTGTCCCGTGCCCACGAGACCATCGTCGGTCGCTATTTCGAAGAAGGTGGTATCGGTTTCGTTGTCGCGGATAACCCGAAGATCCAGCAGGAAGTGCTGGTGACGCCGGGCCGTAACGCCAACGCGCAGATCGGTCAGTTCGTTGAAGTGAAGATCACTCACTGGCCGACGCCACGCTTCCAGCCGCAAGGCGACGTGGTCGAAGTCGTGGGCAACTACATGGCGCCGGGCATGGAAATCGACGTTGCCCTGCGCACCTACGATATTCCTCACGTCTGGCCTGACGCCGTGCTCAAGGAAGCCGGCAAGCTCAAGCCGGAAGTCGAAGAGAAAGACAAAGAGAAACGCATCGACCTGCGTCACCTGCCGTTCGTCACCATCGACGGCGAAGATGCCCGCGACTTCGATGACGCGGTCTACTGCGAAGCCCGTCCGGGCAAGCTGCGCCTGTTCTCCGGCGGCTGGAAGTTGTACGTGGCGATTGCCGACGTATCCAGCTACGTGAAGCTCGGTTCGGCGCTGGATGCCGAGGCGCAGGTTCGCGGCAACTCGGTGTACTTCCCCGAGCGCGTGATTCCGATGCTGCCTGAGCAGTTGTCCAACGGCTTGTGCTCGCTGAACCCGCAGGTCGATCGCCTGGCCATGGTTTGCGAGATGACCATCTCCAAATCCGGCGAGATGACCGACTACTGCTTCTATGAAGCGGTGATCCACTCCCACGCCCGCCTGACCTACAACAAGGTCAGCGCGATGCTGGAAACGCCGAAAGCCACCGAGGCGCGCAAGCTGCGTGGCGAATACACCGATGTGGTGCCACACCTCAAACAGCTGTATTCGCTGTACAAGGTGTTGCTGGCCGCTCGTCATGTACGTGGCGCGATCGATTTTGAAACCCAGGAAACCCGGATTATCTTCGGTTCCGAGCGCAAGATCGCGGAAATCCGTCCGACCATCCGCAACGACGCGCACAAGCTGATCGAGGAATGCATGCTGGCGGCCAACGTGGCCACCGCCGAATTCCTCAAGAAGCACGAGATTCCTGCGTTGTACCGCGTGCACGACGGCCCGCCACCGGAGCGCCTGGAAAAACTGCGCGCCTTCCTCGGCGAGCTCGGCCTGTCCCTGCACAAAGGCAAGGACGGCCCGTCGCCGAAGGATTACCAGGCGTTGCTGGCCGGCATCAAGGATCGTCCGGATTTCCACCTGATCCAGACCGTGATGCTGCGTTCGCTGAGCCAGGCGGTGTACAGCGCCGATAACCAGGGCCACTTCGGTCTGAATTACGAGGCGTACACCCACTTTACTTCGCCGATCCGCCGCTACCCGGACTTGCTCACGCACCGGGCGATCCGCAGCGTGATCCATTCGAAGCAGGACACTCCGCACGTTCGCCGTGCCGGTGCGATGACCATTCCGAAGGCGCGCATCTATCCGTACGATGAGGCGGCCCTGGAGCAGCTCGGCGAGCAGTGCTCGATGAGCGAGCGCCGTGCCGACGAAGCGACCCGCGATGTGGTGAACTGGCTCAAGTGCGAGTTCATGAAAGATCGCGTGGGCGAGTCGTTCCCGGGTGTGATCACTGCCGTCACCGGCTTTGGTCTGTTCGTCGAGCTGACCGACATCTACGTCGAAGGCCTGGTGCACGTCACTGCGCTGCCGGGCGACTACTACCACTTCGACCCTGTGCACCACCGCCTGGCCGGTGAGCGTACCGGTCGCAGTTTCCGCCTGGGCGACACCGTTGAAGTGCGGGTCATGCGCGTCGACCTCGACGAGCGCAAGATCGACTTCGAGATGGCTGAAAAAACCATCAGCGCGCCGATCGGCCGCAAAAAGCGTGGCACCGAAACCGCAGCGCCTGCAGCGAAAGCCGAAGCAGAGCCGGCCCCGGCGAAAACCGGTCGTCGTCCTGCCAAGGAAAAGGCAGTCGAGGCTTATCGCCCGAGTGATGCGGCGGCGAAAAACGCTGAAGTGCGCAAGAGCCGTGAAATGAAGCAGGCGTTGCTCGCCGGCGCGAAAAGCGGCGGTAAAGCGGCGTCTGCGGGAAAGACCGGACGGTCGGCGCCTGAAAAGGCTGCCGGCGGCAAGCCAGCCAAACCGAGCAAACATCGTAAAGGCCCGCCAAAAGCGGGCTCGGCTCCAGCCAAGAGTGGCGGGGCGCGTAAACCTAAGGCCAAGCCATGAGTCAGTTGGAAAAAATCTATGGCGTGCATGCTGTAGAAGCGTTGTTGCGTCATCACCCGAAACGCGTCAAGCAGATCTGGCTGGCCGAAGGTCGCAATGACCCTCGGGTCCAGACGCTGATTGAGCTGGCCAACGAAAACCGCGTCCAGGTCGGCCAGGCCGAGCGCCGCGAAATGGACGCCTGGGTTGAAGGCGTGCACCAGGGCGTGGTCGCGGACGTGAGTCCGAGCCAGGTCTGGGGCGAGGCGATGCTCGACGAGTTGCTCGATCGCACCGACGGCGCGCCGTTGTTGCTGGTGCTCGACGGTGTGACCGATCCGCACAACCTTGGCGCCTGCCTGCGTTCCGCCGATGCGGCGGGCGCGCTGGCCGTGATCGTGCCGAAGGACAAGTCAGCGACCCTGACGCCGGTTGTACGAAAAATCGCCTGCGGTGCGGCGGAAGTGATTCCGTTGGTGGCCGTGACCAACCTGGCGCGCACCCTGGAAAAACTCCAGCAGCGTGGTTTGTGGGTTGTCGGTACGGCCGGGGAAGCCGAGGTCAGCCTGTATGACCAGGACCTGACCGGCCCGACCATCCTGATCATGGGCGCCGAAGGCAAAGGCATGCGTCGCCTGACCCGCGAGCATTGCGACTACCTGGTGAACCTGCCGATGGCCGGTAGCGTCAGCAGTCTCAACGTGTCCGTGGCGACGGGCGTGTGCCTGTTCGAAGCGCAGCGTCAGCGCAGCGTCAAGGCCAAGGCTGCCGCCAAAAAATCCTGAGCTGAACGCACATCCGTTGTAGGAGCTGGCTTGCCAGCGAAAGCGGAGCAACATTCAGCAACGATGCTGGATTGAATGCCGCTTTCGCGGGCAAGCCCGCTCCTACAGTGTTTTGTGGTGTGGCATGAATTGGGGGTTGTTCAAATAATCACCAATTCCCTTGCGCCTCCCACGCCCCTTCTCTACAATTGCGCCCCTTGCTGTGATGGCAGGCACCCACGTGTCTAGCGTCCTCAAGTCCATAAGTGTCATTCACTCCTTGTCTGACCGCTTTTGAGCGGCAGGCTACAACCCGTAAGGAGCATTCATGCGTCATTACGAAATCATCTTTTTGGTCCACCCGGATCAAAGCGAGCAAGTCGGCGGCATGGTTGAGCGTTACACCAAGCTGATCGAAGAAGACGGCGGCAAAATCCACCGTCTGGAAGATTGGGGCCGTCGTCAACTGGCCTACGCAATCAACAATGTTCACAAGGCTCACTACGTGATGCTGAACGTTGAGTGCACTGGCAAGGCCCTGGCCGAGCTGGAAGACAACTTCCGCTACAACGATGCAGTGATCCGTAACCTGGTCATCCGTCGCGAAGAAGCCGTTACCGGCCAATCCGAGATGCTCAAGGCTGAAGAAAACCGCAGTGAGCGCCGTGAGCGTCGCGACCGTCCTGAGCACGAAGGCGCTGAAAGCGCTGACAGTGATGACAGCGACAACAGCGATAACGCTGACGAGTAATCCACGGACCTTTTAAGGAGCCTATCAAATGGCACGTTTCTTCCGTCGTCGTAAATTCTGCCGCTTCACCGCTGAAGACGTGAAAGAGATCGATTACAAAGATCTCAACACTCTGAAAGCCTACGTATCCGAGACCGGCAAAATCGTTCCAAGCCGCATCACCGGTACCAAAGCACGTTATCAGCGTCAGCTGGCCACCGCTATCAAGCGCGCCCGCTTCCTGGCCCTGCTGGCCTACACCGACAGCCACGGCCGCTGAGACCGGGCAGTCGACACGTAGCAAAGGATTGAATGTATGCGTGCCTTAGCTGAGTTCATCATGCGGGGCCGTATGCAGGCCACTCTCGTAGTGGCTGGATGCGCGGCATTGCCGTTGTTGTATTGGTTGGGTGCTGCCGCCGGATGCCTTGTGCTCCTGCGGCGCGGATTGAAGGACGCCCTCGGCGTTCTTGCTCTGGGACTGCTGCCGGCATTGATCTGGTGGCTTTACTCCGACGACCCACGGGCACTTCTGGTGCTGCTGGGGTCTGCGAGCCTTGCGTTGGTTTTGCGCGCAAGCGAGTCCTGGAACCGCGTGCTGCTGGTCAGCATAGCGATGGGAGTGGTGTTTTCAGTGGTGCTGGGGATGGCTTTTGGTCCCCAGATCGAGATGCTGGCGCAGGCTTTGATAAAAGTCATGCCGTCGCTACTCGGTGATGTCTACCAGCAGATGTCGGTAGACGAGCAAGCGCGTTTCGCGTCCCTGATTACACCGATCCTGACCGGCCTGATTGCGGCCCTGTTGCAAATCGTCAGTGTGCTGAGCCTGATTGTCGGGCGCTACTGGCAGGCGTTGTTGTACAACCCCGGTGGTTTTGGTCGCGAGTTTCGCGCCGTCCGAATCCCGCTGGGTCCCGCGATGTTGCTGCTGGCGGGCATGGTTGTGTCACCGAATCTCGGTGTCCAGATGTCCATGCTTGTACCGTTGTGCAGCGTACCGCTGGTTTTCGCCGGGCTGGCCCTGATTCACGGGCTGGTGGCGCAAAAGCGACTGGCCAAATTCTGGCTGGTGGGGTTGTACGTCACGCTGTTGCTGTTCATGCAGCTGATCTATCCGTTGCTGGTGGTCCTGGCCATCGTCGACAGCCTGATTGATTTTCGCGGTCGTCTGGCGCCGAAAGACGCCGATGATGCGAACGGTGAAGGTTAAAAGTTAAGAGGATTTTCACATGCAACTGATCCTTCTGGAAAAAGTCACCAACCTGGGCAACCTGGGTGACAAAGTGAACGTTAAGGCTGGTTACGGTCGTAACTACCTGCTGCCTTACGGCAAAGCTACCGCTGCGACCCCAGCCAACCTGGCTGCGTTCGAAGAGCGTCGTGCCGAGCTGGAAAAAGCCGCAGCAGATCGTAAATCGTCGGCTGAAAGCCGCGCTGCCCAACTGGCCGAGCTGGAAGTGACCATCACTGCCACCGCTGGCGACGAAGGCAAGCTGTTCGGTTCGATCGGTACTCACGACATCGCTGACGCACTGACCGCCTCCGGCGTTGAAGTAGCGAAAAGCGAAGTTCGTCTGCCGAACGGCACTATCCGTAACGTAGGTGAATTCGACGTAGCCGTGCACCTGCACGCCGAAGTTGAAGCCACCGTACGCGTTGTCGTGGTAGCAGCTTAAGCAGCACTTGTCGGCTGGCACCCTCGGGTGCTTGCCGGTAACATCGGGCACGATCCTGTTCACAGGTCGTGCCCTTTGTCTTTCTGGTAACACCTGTTTTCAAACCCCTGCTTTTCCTTAACAAACCAAGTGGCCATGAACGAAATTTCCGCTCCTGAGCAATACGATCTGCAAACCGCCGCGCTGAAGGTGCCGCCGCATTCCATCGAAGCCGAACAGGCTGTACTCGGTGGTCTGATGCTGGACAACAACGCTTGGGAGCGCGTGCTCGATCAAGTCTCCGACGGCGATTTCTATCGACATGACCACCGTCTGATCTTCCGTGCGATCGCCAAGCTGGCCGATCAGAACATGCCGATCGACGTCGTGACCCTGTCCGAGCAACTGGACAAGGAAGGCCAGACGTCCCAGGTCGGCGGCCTTGGTTACCTGGGCGAACTGGCGAAAAACACGCCATCGGTCGCCAACATCAAGGCCTATGCGCAGATCGTTCGTGAGCGGGCCACCTTGCGCCAGCTGATCGGCATCAGCACCGAAATCGCCGATAGCGCGTTCAACCCGGAAGGCCGTACCGCCGCCGAGATTCTCGACGAGGCCGAGCGGCAGATCTTCCAGATCGCCGAGGCCCGGCCGAAAACCGGTGGCCCGGTGGGTGTGAATGACCTGTTGACCAAGGCCATCGACCGCATCGACACCCTGTTCAACACCGACAACGCCATCACCGGCCTGTCCACTGGCTATACCGACCTCGACGAGAAGACCAGCGGCCTGCAGCCGGCCGACTTGATCATCGTCGCCGGCCGTCCGTCCATGGGTAAGACCACCTTCGCCATGAACCTGGTGGAAAACGCCGTGTTGCGCAGCGAGAAGGCGGTTCTGGTTTACTCGCTGGAGATGCCAGGCGAATCGCTGATCATGCGTATGCTGTCGTCCCTGGGGCGTATCGACCAGACCAAGGTCCGTTCCGGTCAGCTGGAAGACGACGATTGGCCACGCCTGACCTCGGCGGTCAACCTGCTCAACGATCGCAAGCTGTTCATCGACGATACCGCGGGCATCAGTCCGTCGGAAATGCGCGCCCGCACCCGCCGCCTGGTGCGTGAGCATGGCGAAGTCGGCCTGATCATGATCGACTACCTGCAGCTGATGCAGATCCCGGGCTCCAGCGGTGACAACCGAACCAACGAGATTTCCGAGATCTCCCGGTCCCTGAAAGCCCTGGCCAAGGAATTCAACTGCCCGGTGGTGGCACTGTCCCAGCTCAACCGTTCCCTGGAACAACGCCCGAACAAGCGCCCGGTGAACTCCGACTTGCGCGAATCCGGAGCGATCGAGCAGGACGCCGACGTAATCATGTTCGTGTATCGCGACGAGGTGTATCACCCCGAGACCGAGCACAAGGGCATTGCCGAAATCATCATCGGCAAGCAGCGGAACGGGCCGATCGGCTTTATTCGCCTGGCCTTTATCGGCAAGTACACGCGGTTCGAGAACCTGGCGCCGGGTAGCTATAACTTCGACGACGACGAATAAGTTATATGGCGTCCTGAAGGGCCCCATCGCTGGCAAGCCAGCGCCTGCAGGGGGCGCGTCGTACCTGTAGGAGCAAGCTTGCTCGCGATAGGGGCGACGCAATTTCCGACCACAGCCGTCGGAATTGGTCAAAATTTGTGCTATATTCCGCGCCCGCGAAATTCAATGAAAGCCAACACCGGTTATCGACATGCAAGCAGCCAAGCCGTTATTTGACTATCCCAAGTACTGGGCCGAATGTTTCGGGCCAGCGCCATTCCTGCCCATGAGCAGGGAGGAGATGGATCAGCTTGGCTGGGATTCCTGCGACATCATCATCGTCACCGGTGATGCGTACGTCGATCACCCGTCGTTCGGCATGGCGATCATCGGCCGGCTGCTGGAGTCCCAGGGCTTCCGCGTCGGCATCATTGCCCAGCCGAACTGGCAGTCCAAAGACGACTTCATGAAGCTCGGCGAGCCGAACCTGTTCTTCGGTGTCGCGGCCGGCAACATGGACTCGATGATCAACCGCTACACCGCCGACAAGAAAATCCGTTCCGATGACGCCTACACCCCAGGTGGCATGGCGGGCAAACGTCCGGACCGCGCGAGCCTGGTGTACAGCCAGCGCTGCAAGGAAGCTTACAAAAACGTGCCGATCGTTCTTGGCGGCATCGAAGCGTCCCTGCGCCGCATCGCCCACTACGATTACTGGCAGGACCGGGTACGCAACTCGATCCTGATCGACGCCTGCGCCGACATCCTGCTCTACGGCAACGCCGAGCGTGCGATCGTCGAAGTCGCCCAGCGCTTGTCCTACGGTCACAAGATCGAAGACATCACCGACGTGCGCGGCACCGCGTTCATCCGTCGTGACACGCCAAAAGACTGGTACGAAGTCGACTCCACGCGCATCGACCGTCCGGGCAAGATCGACAAGATCATCAACCCGTACGTCAACACCCAGGACACCCAGGCCTGCGCCATCGAGCAGGAAAAGGGTCCGGTTGAAGACCCGCAGGAAGCCAAGGTCGTGCAGATCCTGGCAAGCCCGAAGATGACCCGCGACAAGACGGTGATCCGCCTGCCTTCGGTAGAAAAGGTCCGCAACGACGCGGTGCTCTACGCCCACGCCAACCGCGTGCTGCACCTGGAAACCAACCCGGGCAACGCCCGTGCCCTGGTCCAGAAGCACGGCGAAGTCGATGTCTGGTTCAACCCGCCACCGATTCCGATGACCACTGAAGAAATGGACTACGTGTTCGGCATGCCTTACGCCCGTATTCCGCACCCGGCGTACGGCAAGGAGAAAATCCCGGCCTACGACATGATCCGTTTCTCGGTGAACATCATGCGTGGCTGCTTCGGTGGCTGCACCTTCTGCTCGATCACCGAGCACGAAGGCCGGATCATCCAGAACCGTTCCCACGAATCGATCATTCGCGAGATCGAAGAAATTCGCGACAAGGTCCCCGGTTTTACCGGCGTGATTTCCGACCTGGGTGGCCCGACCGCGAACATGTATCGCATCGCCTGCAAGACCCCGGAAATCGAATCCGCGTGCCGCAAGCCATCGTGCGTGTTCCCTGGCATCTGCCCGAACCTGAACACAGACCACTCTGCCCTGATCAAGCTGTACCGCAGCGCCCGTGAATTGCCGGGTGTGAAGAAGATCCTGATTGCCTCCGGCCTGCGCTATGACCTCGCGGTCGAGTCGCCGGAATACGTTAAAGAGCTGGTGACCCACCACGTCGGTGGTTACCTGAAGATCGCCCCGGAACACACCGAGGAAGGTCCGCTCAACCAGATGATGAAACCGGGCATCGGCAGCTATGACAAGTTCAAGCGCATGTTCGAGAAGTACTCCAAGGAAGCAGGCAAGGAGCAGTACCTGATTCCGTACTTCATCGCTGCCCACCCGGGCACCACCGACGAAGACATGATGAACCTGGCGCTGTGGCTCAAGGGCAACGGTTTCCGTGCCGACCAGGTGCAGGCGTTCTATCCGTCGCCGATGGCCACCGCCACCGCGATGTACCACTCGGGCAAGAACCCGCTGCGCAAGGTCACCTACAAGAGCGACGCGGTGACCATCGTCAAGAGCGAAGAGCAGCGCCGTCTGCACAAGGCGTTCCTGCGTTATCACGACCCGAAGGGCTGGCCGATGCTGCGTGAAGCATTGACCCGCATGGGCCGCGCCGACCTGATCGGGCCGGGCAAGAACCAGTTGATCCCGCTGCACCAGCCGTCCACCGACAGCTACCAGAGCGCCCGTCGCAAGAACTCGACGCCGGCCGGCAGCCACAAGGTTGCAGGGGAAAAGACCACCAAGATCCTGACCCAGCACACCGGCCTGCCACCACGCGCCAGCGATGGCGGCAACCCGTGGGACAAGCGTGAGCAAGCCAAGGCGGCGGCATTCGCCCGCAACCAGCAGGCGGCCAAGGAGCGCAAGGAAGCGGCCAAAGGCAAAGGGCCCAAGCCTGCGCGCAAGCCGGTTGTGCCGCGCTAAGCTGCGCTTGAGCTGAACAGAACGCCAACCTTCGGGTTGGCGTTTTGCATTGCGTACTGCACTGATCCCTGAAATGTGTCGGGGCGACTGGCCTCTTCGCGAGCAAGCCCGCTCCCACAGGTTCTGTCGCGAACACATAATCGCAGGCAAGCTCAACCACTGTGGGAGCGGGCTTGCTCGCGAAGAGGCCGGTACAGCCAACGCTGAAGCAGGGTGACTACCCCGATCGCCACATTTACGTGCAACTCTCTCAAACCAATTTCCCGCATCGCCCGATTTTGGTGCTGTACTGCCTCCTGCAACGGGAGAAAGCGCCAGCACTGCGCGATGGCATAAGTCTTGCGCGCTTTCCAATACGCTTAGGGCTCGCAGGAGGCACGCCGTGTCGATTCATGTCGCATTGCATCACGTCACACATTATCGCTATGACCGCGCTGTCGAGCTGGGTCCGCAGATTGTTCGCCTGCGTCCGGCCGCCCACAGTCGCACGCGGATACTCTCCTATGCGCTGAAAGTCTCGCCCGAACAGCATTTCATCAACTGGCAGCAGGACCCCCAGGGTAATTACCTGGCGCGGTTGGTGTTCCCTGAGAAAACCGACGAGCTGCGCATCGAAGTCGATCTGCTGGCGGAAATGGCGGTGTTCAATCCGTTCGACTTTTTCCTCGAGCCCTACGCCGAAAAGATCCCATTCGCCTACGCAAGCGACGAGCGCAAGGAATTGGCCCCGTACCTGGAAACCCTGCCCCTGACGCCAAAGTTCCAGGCTTATCTGGACGGCATCGACCGCACACCATTGCCGGCCGTGGATTTCCTCGTCGCGCTCAACCAGCGCCTGAGCGAAGACATCAACTACCTGATCCGCATGGAGCCGGGGGTGCAAACGCCCGAGCACACCCTGGAGCAGGCTTCCGGCTCCTGCCGCGATTCGGCATGGCTGCTGGTACAACTGCTGCGCAACCTGGGATTGGCCGCGCGTTTCGTGTCGGGTTACCTGATTCAATTGACCGCTGACCTGAAAAGTCTCGATGGTCCTTCCGGGACCGACGTGGATTTCACCGACCTGCACGCCTGGTGCGAGGTGTATCTGCCCGGTGCCGGCTGGATCGGCCTGGATGCGACCTCGGGGCTGTTTGCCGGTGAAGGACACATACCATTGGCCTGTAGTCCCGATCCGTCCTCTGCGGCACCGATCAGCGGCTTGGTGGAACCGTGCGAGTGCGAATTCAGCCACGAAATGTCGGTGGAACGGATCTGGGAAGCTCCGCGGGTCACCAAGCCTTACACCGAAGAGCAGTGGCAGGCGATCCAGGCCCTTGGCCGGCAGATCGACGCCGACCTGTTGGCGGGCGATGTGCGCCTGACCATGGGCGGTGAGCCGACGTTCGTGTCCATCGATGACCCGGACGGCGCCGAGTGGAACACCGCGGCACTGGGGCCGACCAAGCGCCAGCTGTCCGCCGAACTGTTCCAGCGCATGCGTAAACGTTATGCCCCGCAAGGCCTGGTGCATTTTGGCCAGGGCAAGTGGTACCCCGGCGAGCAACTGCCACGCTGGTCGCTCAATTGCTATTGGCGCCGCGACGGTGTGCCGATCTGGCACAACAGCGCGCTGATCGCCGACGAGCAGCAGGATTATGGCGCCAATGGCGAATTGGCCGGGCGTTTCCTGGCGAGTGTCGCCGAGCGGTTGAAAATTCCGACACGTTTTGTGTTCCCTGCGTACGAAGACAATTTCTATTACCTCTGGCGCGAAGGCACTTTGCCGCAGAACGTCAGCGCCGAAGACTCGCGACTCGAGGAGCCCCTGGAGCGCGCGCGGTTGCGCAAAGTCTTCAGCCAGGGCCTGGACAAGGTGATTGGCCAGGTCCTGCCGCTCGCGCGCACCGCCAAGGGCGATCAATGGCAAAGCGGGCGCTGGTATCTGCGTGACGAGCACTGCCGGCTGGTGCCGGGGGACTCGCCGCTGGGGTATCGCCTGCCACTGGGCTCACAACCGTGGGTGAAGGCGGCGGAGTATCCGTTCATTCACCCCAACGATCCGAACCAGGATTTCCCGCCGCTGCCTGACACCGGGCAACTGCAGCGCCAGGGCACGGCGGCGCTGATTGAAGATCGGCCACCGAAGATCGATGAGTCCGCCGACTGGCTGACCCGCACCGCGTTCTGCGCCGAAGCGCGGGAAGGCCGGTTGTACCTGTTCCTGCCGCCGCTGGAGCGGGTCGAAGACTATCTGGAACTCGTCGCAGCCATCGAAGCCACCGCCGAGGAGCTGCATTGCCCGGTGTTGCTGGAAGGTTACGAGCCGCCGAGCGATCCGCGCCTGAGCAACTTTCGCATCACCCCTGATCCGGGCGTGATCGAAGTCAACGTGCAGCCTTCGGCGACCTGGGACGAACTGGTTGAACGCACCGAGTTTCTATATGAGGAAGCGCGCCAGACCCGACTCACCACCGAGAAATTCATGATCGACGGCCGGCATACCGGCACCGGTGGGGGTAACCACTTCGTACTGGGGGGCGCGACTCCGGCTGACTCACCGTTTCTGCGGCGTCCGGATTTGCTGCGCAGCCTGATCAGCTACTGGCATAACCATCCGTCGCTGTCGTACCTGTTTTCCGGGCTGTTCATCGGCCCCACATCCCAGGCCCCGCGTATCGACGAAGCACGCAACGACGCCTTGTATGAACTGGAAATTGCTTTCGCCCAGATGCCCGAGCCGGGCGAGGAGTGCGCGCCCTGGCTGGTGGATCGATTGCTGCGCAACCTGTTGATCGACGTGACCGGCAATACCCATCGCGCCGAGTTCTGTATCGACAAACTCTATTCGCCGGATGGCGCGACCGGTCGCCTGGGCTTGCTGGAGTTGCGGGCCTTTGAAATGCCGCCCCATGCACGCATGAGCCTGGCCCAGCAGCTATTGCTGCGGGCGTTGGTCGCACGGTTCTGGCGCGAGCCTTATGCGCCGCCGAAACTGGCGCGCTGGGGCACGGAGCTGCACGACCGATTCCTGTTGCCGCACTTTATCGAACAGGATTTCGCCGATGTTATCGTCGACCTCAATGCCGCCGGTTATCCGGTGCGGGCAGAGTGGTTTGCGGCGCACCTGCAATTCCGCTTTCCCAAGGTCGGCGACTACGCCGTCAATGGCATCGAGCTGGAACTGCGCCAGGCCCTTGAGCCGTGGCATGTGCTGGGCGAGGAGGGCGCGGTCGGTGGCACGGTGCGTTACGTGGACTCGTCCCTGGAGCGCCTGCAGGTCAAGCTCAGCGGACTGCCGCCGCAACGCTACCTGCTGACCTGCAACGGCATACCTGTGCCGTTGCAGCCCACCGGGCGGGTTGGCGAGTTCGTCGCCGGGGTGCGCTTTCGTGCCTGGCAACCGGCCAACTGTCTGCAGCCGACCATCCCGGTCCATGCGCCGCTGGTGTTCGACCTGCTCGACACCTGGATGGGCCGTTCGCTGGGCGGTTGCCAGTACCACGTCGCCCATCCGGGCGGGCGCAATTACGAGACCTTGCCCGTCAACGCCAATGAAGCCGAGAGTCGGCGAATGGCGCGTTTTTTCCGTATCGGACACACGCCGGGGAAACTTCCGATACCGAATATGGAAATTAACGACGAGCTGCCGATGACACTCGATTTGCGACGTTTCTAATTCGTACGCGACGCCCGGATTTTTCGTCTATCCGGGTGTCATGAGCGTGCGTTAGTCTGACCGTTCATTGCTGTCTGCCGAGCATTCCATGCCTGACCTGCTAGACCGCTACCCGCTGACGGCGGGCACCTATCACGAATTGCTCGACGACAGCGGGGCCGTACGGCCGCACTGGCGTCGGCTGTTCGACCAGTTGCAGCGCAGCACGCCCGCGCAGTTGGTGCAGCGTCAGGCGCTGCTGGCCCGGCAGATCCAGGAAAACGGCGTCACCTATAATGTCTATGCCGATCCCAAGGGCGCCGATCGACCCTGGGAGCTGGACTTGCTGCCCCATGTGATTGCCGCCGATGAGTGGGAGCAAATGTCCGCCGGCATCGCCCAGCGTGCGCGCTTGCTCAATGCCGTGCTGGCCGATCTCTATGGTCCGCAACGCTTGATCGCCGAAGGTCTGCTGCCGGCCGAGCTGGTCTTTGGCCACAACAATTTCCTCTGGCCCTGTCAGGGCATCCAGCCGCCTGACGGCGCCTTTTTACATCTGTACGCCGTGGATCTGGCGCGTACGCCCGATGGCCGCTGGTGGGTAACGGCGGACCGCACTCAGGCGCCGTCCGGAGCTGGCTACGCCCTGGAAAACCGCACTATCGTGTCCCGGGCCTTTCCCGAGTTGTACCGTGACTTGAAGGTGCAGCATCTGGCCGGATTTTTCCGTACCCTCCAGGAGACCCTGGCTCGCCAGGCGCCCAGCGATGAAGAGGCGCCCCTGGTGGTCCTGCTGACGCCGGGGCGTTTCAACGAAAGCTATTTCGAACACCTGTACCTGGCGCGGCAGCTCGGCTATCCGCTGGTGGAGGGCGGCGACCTGACGGTGCGTGATGCCACGGTCTACCTGAAGACCCTGAGCGGCCTGCGTCGGGTCCACGCGATCATGCGCCGGCTCGACGACGACTTCTGCGACCCGCTGGAATTGCGCACCGACTCCGCCCTGGGCGTACCAGGGCTGCTTGAGGCCGTGCGGCAGGGGCGAGTGCTGGTGGCCAACGCCCTCGGCAGCGGGGTGCTGGAATCGCCGGGCTTGCTGGGTTTCCTGCCGAAGATCAATCAATTCCTGTTTGGCGAAGAGCTGATCCTGCCGTCCATCGCCACCTGGTGGTGCGGTGAAGCGCCTGTGCTGGCCCAAGCCCTGGAAAAACTGCCGGAACTGCTGATAAAGCCAGCATTTCCGTCCCAGAGCTTTGCACCGGTGTTTGGTAGGGATTTGAGTGAATTACAGCGCGATGAGCTCGCCGAGCGCATGCAGGCACGCCCTTATGCCTATGTTGCGCAAGAACTTGCCCAGCTGTCCCAGGCGCCTGTCTGGCAGGCCGAGGACGGCCAATTGCAACCCCGGGCCATCGGCATGCGTGTGTATGCGGTGGCCAGTCGCGAAGGTTATCGGGTGTTGCCAGGTGGTTTAACCCGTGTGGCCGCCGAGGCGGATGCCGAAGTGGTGTCGATGCAGCGGGGCGGTGCAAGCAAAGACACCTGGGTGCTGGGGAATCGCCCACCCAGCGGCGAACAGTGGAAAACCCAACGCAACATCGGCGTGCATGATCTGGTGCGTCGCGATCCGTATCTGCCCTCGCGGGTCGTGGAAAACCTGTTCTGGTTCGGCCGCTACTGCGAACGCTGCGATGACAGTGCACGGTTGTTGCGCATCATGCTGGCGCGGTATGTCGACGGCGATGACCCACAGGCCCTGGACGCCGCGGTTGATCTTGGCGAGCGACTGAACCTGCTACCCGATGAAGGTGAACTGCCCGAACGGTTGCTGGCCGCGATACTCGGCGCTGACTGGCCGTTCAGCCTGCGTTCCAACCTGCAGCGTTTGCAATGGGCGGCCTCGCAGGTGCGGGGCAAACTCTCGCGGGAAAACTGGCAGGCGCTGGTGGAGTTGCAACGCGAAGCGATGGAACTCGAGACCGAGGAGCCGGACTTCGGTGAGCTGCTGGACTTCCTCAACCGGCTGGTGATGTCCCTGGCGGCACTGTCCGGTTTTGCCCTGGACGACATGACCCGGGACGAGGGCTGGCGATTCCTGATGATCGGCCGGCGCATCGAGCGCCTGCAGTTTCTCAGCGCCAGCCTGGCGGCGTTCCTGCGAGGCGCCGGGGCTTTCGATCAGGCGGGGCTGGAATGGTTGCTGGAGCTGGGCAACAGCAGCATCACCTATCGTTCGCGGTACCTCGCGGTGGCGCAATTGATCCCGGTGCTCGACCTGTTGTTGCTCGATGAGCAAAACCCGCATGCGGTACTGTTCCAGTTGAAATTGGTGACCCGCACGCTCAAGCACCTGTGCGACGATTTTGGTACCCCTCGCGAGGCGGGCCTGGCGCAGTTGGTGGAGCGTCTGGCGCGTTTCGACCTGGCCTGCCTGGAGAACCCGTTGTTTGGCGCCACCAGCGTGCGCGCCGCCATCGAAGGGCTGGCCGATCTGCTGCAAGAAATCGCCGATGCCAGCGGGCAGGTTTCGGATCGCCTGGCCTTGCGTCACTTTGCCCACGTTGATGATGTCAGCCAGCGCACGGTGTCCGTCTGATGAGCGCTCGCTACCAGATTTTCCACGATACCCATTATCACTACGACAGCCCGGTGTCCCTGGCCCAGCAGCTGGCGCATCTGTGGCCCAGGCCTTGTGCGTGGCAGCATTGCTCCGATCAGCAACTGCAGATCAGCCCGGTCCCGACTTCGCGACGCGATGAGCTGGATGTGTTCGGCAACCCGCTGACCCGCCTGGCGTTCGAACGTCCCCATGATGAACTGCTGGTCAACGCCAGCCTGACGATCGAAGTGCTGCCCCGCCCCGTGGTCGACTTCAATCGGTCTCCAGCGTGGGAAGCCACCCGCAGCGCGCTGACCTACAGCAGCCAGCCGCTTGCGCCCGAAATGCTCGAAGCCTGCCGTTACCGGTTCGAATCCCCTTATGTGCATCTGAAGCGCAACTTCGTCGAGTTTTCCGAGAGCTGCTTTCCGGCAGGAAGGCCGCTGTTGCTCGGCGTCCAGGCCTTGATGGAGAAAATCTTCAGCGAGTTTACTTTCGATGCCGAAGCGACGCAGGTCGCGACACCTTTGGTGGAAGTGCTGGAACGCCGGCGTGGGGTTTGCCAGGACTTCGCGCACCTGATGCTCGCATGCGTGCGCTCCCGTGGATTGGCCGCGCGTTATATCAGCGGCTACCTGCTGACCCAGCCACCACCCGGCCAACCGCGATTGATCGGTGCCGATGCTTCCCATGCCTGGGTGTCGGTGTATTGCCCGGTGTCGGGATGGGTGGATTTCGATCCGACCAACAATGTACAACCGGCGCTGGAGCACATCACCCTGGCCTGGGGCCGGGATTTCTCCGATGTGTCGCCGTTGCGTGGGGTCATCCTGGGGGGCGGCAACCATGATCCGGAAGTCCGCGTCACAGTGATGCCATTGTAGGAGCGGGGGTCAGCAGCAAAGCTGCCAACCCCGGTCACAGATCCGTGGGCCTGATCAGATCATCCGGCCCGGAGGGACTCAGGCGTCAGGCGCCTGATCTTTCGGTGCATCAACATCGTCATCTGCCGCGACTTCACCGTCAGGGTTCAGTGCCGCTTCGTCAGCCATTGCTTTCTTGCGCTGAAGTTTTTCCTCTTTCTTCTGTTCCTTGGCCAGGTCTCTCTGACGTTTGGCGAAGGAGTAATTGGGTTTGGCCATGGGCGATCCTCTGGGGTCGAAGGTGAGGTTTGAGCGGCGCGTATTCTGCCCTGTATCGGTGCCAAGTCGTTAGTCGGGTTTTTGCTCGACCCACTTGGGCGGTACAGTCGGCTGCCAGCGATCGAGGGCGTCGAGCAGCGTCTGCGGCGATTCGCTCACCTGCAGCATGTCACGGTGTGCTGCGCGAACGAAGCCTTCGCCGACGATGTGATCGAGAAAACCGGTGAGTTTGCTGTAGAAACCATTCACTTCCAGCAAACCCAGCGGTTTGCCGTGGTAGCCCAATTGGCCCCAGGTCCAGACTTCGAACAATTCTTCCAGGGTGCCCAGGCCGCCGGGCAGAGCGATGAAGGCATCGCTGAGTTCGGCCATCCGCGCCTTGCGCGCATGCATGCCGTCGACCACTTCCAGGCGGGTCAGGCCGCTGTGGCCGATTTCCTTGTCCTTGAGGCTCTGCGGGATGATGCCGATCACTTCGCCGCCGGCCGCCAATGCCGCGTCGGCAACAATGCCCATCAGCCCCACGGCGCCACCGCCGTAGACCAGGGTCAGCTTGCGTTCGGCCAGTGCCTGGCCGAGGGCCACGGCTGCTTCACGATAAGCCGGGTTGGTGCCAGTGCTGGCGCCGCAGAAAACACAAACGGATGCTAGAGACATGCCTTACTCCAGGGTCGATCAGGGCCACAGAGTAAAGGCAGGCGCGCTGCGCTCCAAGGGCTAAACTTCGCGCCTGGGCGTTTCGCAGGTTCCGCTGGCACCGCAGGCATAGGCGGCGAGCAAGCTGCACAACAGGCTGTTGATGGACATAACAGACGCTCCGAAAAATGAGGACGGTCTGATGATAGGGCCGGGGCAGACGCCTGGCTGGTAGATTGTCTCGATCGGTCTCATAGCCCGAAAGTTGTATACAATTTTTGCTTCAGGTCATAGGAACTTGCGAAGTTTTCAGGCAGTCTTCTGTTCATTCGCATTTTTCATTCACCCTGCCTTGGAGATTCACCATGTTTGCCAAACTTGTTGCGGTATCCCTGCTGACACTGGCCAGCAGCCAATTGATGGCTGCCGAGTGCGAGACCACCATTGATTCCACCGATCAAATGTCCTTCAGCACCAAGGCCATGGAAATCGACAAGAGCTGCAAGACCTTTACCGTCAAGCTGACTCACTCCGGCAACCTGCCGAAGAACGTCATGGGCCATAACTGGGTGTTGAGCAAAGAAGCCGACATGCAGCCGATCGCCACCGACGGCCTGAGCGCGGGCATCGACAAGAACTACCTGAAGGAAGGTGACGCGCGCGTTATCGCCCACACCAAGGTCATCGGCGCCAAGGAAACCGATTCTGTGACCTTCGATGTGTCGAAGCTCGATGCCAATGAAAAATACGGTTTCTTCTGCTCGTTCCCAGGCCACATCTCGATGATGAAAGGTACGGTTACCCTGAAGTAATCGAAATGCGTACAAAAAAAGCGTCCACCTGGGACGCTTTTTTTGTACTTGTAGGAGCTGCCGAAGGCTGCGATCTTTTGATCTTGCTCTTGAACAAAGTCAAAAGATCGCAGCCTCGTTTCACTCGACAGCTCCTACAGGTGTCGGCAGCTTACGGCGCAAACGGCATCACCCGCTTGTGATGGGTCTTGTTGTACGTGTCGACGATGATCTTGAACGCTTCCTCACGCACTGGCTCTCCGTGCAGGAAGGCGTCAATCTCGGCATAAGTCACGCCATGGGAAGCTTCGTCCGGTTTGCCCGGTGACAGGTCTTCGAGGTCGGCCGTCGGGATTTTCTCCACCAGCGATTCCGGCGCACCGAAGCTGCGGGCGATGGCGCGGACCTGGTTTTTCACCAGGCCGCTCAAAGGTGCCAGGTCGCAGGCACCGTCACCAAACTTGGTGAAGAAACCCATCACCGCTTCCGCCGCGTGGTCGGTGCCGATCACCAGGCCATGAGCCGCACCCGCGATGGTGTACTGGGCGACCATGCGCATGCGCGCCTTGGTGTTGCCGAGCACGAAATCCACCGACACCGCGTGCTTGCCTTCGAACGCCGCGACTTCGTTGGCCAGGGATTTGACCGCCGGGCCGATGTTCACCGTGTGGCGCTCGTCCGGTTTGATGAAGTCCACCGAGGCCTGGGCGTCATGTTCATCGAACTGGGTTTCGTACGGCAGGCGCACGGCGATGAACTTGTAACTGTCGTCACCGCTACGCTCGCGCAATTCACGCATGGCGCGTTGGGCCAGCAGGCCGGCGGTCAGTGAGTCGACACCGCCACTGATGCCCAGCACCAGGGTCTTGAGCCCGGAATTGACCAGGCAATCCTGGATGAAGGTAATCCGCCTTGCGACTTCCGCTTCGAGGGCGGCTTCGTCGGCGAACGGCGGTTGTACCTTGAGCTGTTCAGCAATCTCACGCTGTACGGCTTGCATGAATTCACTCCTTGCTAGAGGGGGCAGGAACTTGGAAAACGTGTCGCAAATAGGCGACGAAATTCGGGTCTTTGCAGTGAGTCTTGCCGGGCTCGTCGGAGATTTTTGCCACCGGCGCGCCGTTGCAGGCGGTCATTTTAAGCACGATGCTCATGGGTTCGACACCTGGAATGTCACAGGTCAGGTTGGTGCCGATGCCGAAGCTGACATTGATACGACCCCGCAGCGCGCGGAATATTTCCAGTGCCCTGGGCAGCGTCAGGCTGTCGGAGAAGGTCAGGGTCTTGCTCATCGGGTCGATGCCGAGCTTGTGATAGTGGGCGATGGCCTTCTCTGCCCAGAGCACCGGATCACCGGAATCGTGGCGCAAACCGTCGAAGAGCTTGGCGAAAAACAGGTCGAAGTCGCCGAGGAAGGCATCGAGGGTAATGCAGTCGGTCAGGGCGATCCCCAGCAGGCCGCGGTATTCGCGGACCCAGCAATCGAGGGCGGCAATCTGGCTGTCGATCAGCCGCGGGCCGAGTTGCTGGTGGGCCATGATCCATTCGTGGGCCATTGTGCCCAGCGGCTTCATCTCCAGCTCCCGGGACAGGTGCACGTTGCTGGTGCCGACGAAACGCCCGGGGAAGTCGTGCTTGAGCACGTTCACAACCTCTTCCTGCACCCGGTACGAAAAGCGCCGGCGCGTGCCGAAGTCGGCTACCTGAAACTCGGACAATTCGTCGCCGCTGGCGTTGGCGGTCAGCCAGTCGAACTTGCGATAGAGCTGCTCGCGGGCCTGCTCCAGGACGATTTCCCGATAGCGATAGCGGTTACGCACTTCGCTGACGATCGCCAATATTGGCACTTCGAAGAGGATCACATGCAACCACGGGCCACGCAGGCGGATGAACAGTTCACCGTTTTCGATACCGGTGTGGAGGTAGCGCAGGTTGAAGCGAAACAGCCCGAGAAAACGCAGGAAGTCCGGCTTGAGGAAGCTGATGTGCTCCAGAAAACCCAATTGGTCGGCGCTCAGGCTCAGCTCGGCCAGCCGTTCGATCTGGAAACGGATCTCCGCCAGATAGGGGCGCAAATCCTCGCTGTTACGGCAACGAAACTCCCATTCGACTTCTACGTTCGGGTAGTTGTGCAGCACCGCCTGCATCATCGTCAGTTTGTAGAAGTCGGTGTCGAGCAGGTTCTGCACGATGCGATCGGCAAACACACTCTCGCTCATAACGGGGGTTCTCCACATGGAATAAGGCTAGTGGCGCATAACGGTGATAGGGATTGCCAGTAATTTTTTAGTCTGCATCGGATCCCGGTGGGAGCGAGCTTGCTCGCGATAGCGGACTGACAGTCAATTAAAGTGTTGAGTGTAAGTGACGTCATCGCGAGCAAGCTCGCTCCCACAGGGATGGCGTGCAACGCTAAATTTCCGGGCTATCAACCTGCTCCAGCATCCACTTCACGAAATCGCGCACCTTGGGCACTTCCGCCGAATGTTCGGGATACGCCAGGTAGTAGGCGTCGGTGCTGGGCATTGCATGCTGCCAGGGAATGACCAGTTTGCCGTCGGCCAGTTCCTCTTCCACCAGGAACCGTGGCAGCAGCGCTACCCCGCAGCCGACCTGCGCCGCGCGGATGCACATGTAGAAAGTTTCAAAACGCGGGCCGTGGTAGCTGTGTTCAGTGTGGTAGCCCTGGCTGTCGAACCAGTCGTGCCAGGCCTGGGGGCGGGAGGCGTTTTGCAGCAGGACCAGGTCGGTGAGTTGCGTCGGGTCGGTGAACGGCGTGTCGGGCAGGCTGCCTGGCGCACACACGGGCACCAGCTCTTCGCTGAACAGTTTCAGGCATTCGGTACCGGGGCGTGAACCCTGGCCGAAGTAGAACGCCAGGTCGCTGCGCCCTTGCAGCAGGTCGTCGGCTTCCTGTTCGTTGCACAGGTCCAGGTGGATCGACGGATGACGCAGGCGCCAACCCTTGAGGCGAGGCACCAGCCAGCGTGCGCCGAAGGTCGAGGGTGTGGAGACGCGCAGGACTTCGGTTTCACCGCCGTAGGAACGCAGGTAATGGGTCGACATCTCAACCTGGGTGAGGATTTTTCGTACCTCTACCAAGTACAAATCGCCCGCTGGCGTCATTTGCAGGCGTCGGCGAACCCGGCGAAACAGCAGGTGCTGCAACAGCTCTTCCAGTTGCGCCACCTGTTTACTGACGGCGCTCTGGGTCAGGTTCAGCTCTTCCGCGGCCCGGGTGAAGCTCAGGTGGCGGGTCACGGCCTCGAAACACTGCAGCGCAGCGATCGAGGGCAAATAGCGTTTGTTCAGCATGGGCGATCCTTTTTGCTTGTCTCTTTATTGCCAGCAATGCACAGCATGAATAAACGGAATGATATCTCTCTTAATGGTCGTTTGTTGAGTAACCTCGGGAGCGCTAAAACTACAGGTCTGATCAGTCGTGATTCGGCGGCTGCACACGTTCCGTTTTTTGCTTGAGGAGTGACCCATGGTTGCCGCATTGCTTGATCGTCTTGGTGTAAATCCGGCCCTGTACCAGAACGGCAAGGTGCCGGTGCATTCACCGATCGATGGCAGCACCCTTGCCACCGTCAACTGGGAAGGTGCCGCTGAAGTCGAGCAGCACATCAGTCGTGCAGATCATGCATTCGAACTGTGGCGCAAGGTGCCGGCACCGCGTCGCGGCGAGCTGGTGCGTCAACTGGGTGACATCCTGCGCGAGTACAAGGCCGATCTCGGCGAGCTGGTTTCCTGGGAGGCCGGCAAGATCACCCAGGAAGGCCTGGGTGAAGTTCAGGAAATGATCGACATCTGCGACTTCGCCGTCGGCCTGTCCCGTCAACTGTACGGCTTGACCATCGCCTCCGAGCGTCCTGGCCACCATATGCGTGAAACCTGGCACCCGCTGGGCGTCGTCGGCGTGATCAGCGCCTTCAACTTCCCGGTTGCGGTCTGGGCCTGGAACGCTGCCCTGGCGCTGGTTTGCGGCAACCCGGTGATCTGGAAACCGTCGGAAAAGACTCCGCTGACCGCACTGGCCTGTCAGGCGCTGTTCGACCGCGTGCTGAAGAACTTCAGCGATGCGCCGGCGGGTCTGAGCCAGGTCATCATTGGCGGCCGCGATGCCGGCGAAGCCCTGGTCGATGACCCGCGTGTCGCACTGGTCAGCGCCACCGGCAGCACCCGCATGGGCCGTGAAGTGGCGCCGAAAATCGCTGCGCGTTTCGCTCGCAGCATCCTCGAATTGGGCGGCAACAACGCGATGATCCTCGGCCCAAGCGCCGATCTGGACATGGCCGTTCGCGCGATTCTGTTCAGCGCCGTCGGCACTGCCGGCCAGCGCTGCACCACGCTGCGTCGCCTGATCGCCCACGAGTCGGTGAAAGAAGAAATCGTCACCCGCCTCAAGGCCGCCTACTCCAAGGTGCGCATCGGCCATCCGCTGGAAGGCAACCTGATCGGTCCGCTGATCGACAAGCAAAGCTTCGACAACATGCAGGACGCGCTGGAGCAGGCTCTGAGCGAAGGCGGCCGGGTGTTCGGTGGCAAGCGTCAGCTGGAAGACAAATTCCCCAATGCCTACTACGTTTCGCCGGCCATCGTCGAAATGCCGGAGCAGAGCGATGTGGTCTGCCATGAAACCTTCGCACCGATCCTGTATGTGGTCGGCTACAGCGATTTCAACGAAGCCCTTCGCTTGAACAACGCTGTGCCGCAAGGCCTGTCGTCGTGCATCTTCACCACCGACGTGCGTGAAGCCGAGCAGTTCATGTCGGCGGTGGGCAGCGATTGCGGCATCGCCAACGTCAATATCGGCCCGAGCGGGGCGGAAATCGGTGGTGCCTTTGGTGGCGAGAAAGAGACCGGTGGTGGTCGTGAGTCCGGTTCGGATGCATGGCGCGGGTACATGCGCCGTCAGACCAATACCGTGAACTATTCGCTGGAGTTGCCGTTGGCGCAGGGGATTACGTTTGACTAAATCTCGAGTCAAACAATGATCCCCTGTGGGAGCGGGCTTGCTCGCGAATGCAATCTGTCAGTCGACATTATTAGTGGCTGACATACCGCTTTCGCGAGCAAGCCCGCTCCCACACTGATTTGTGTGTTGGTTAGGTTTCTGTTGGAGTCTGGCAATGCCGTTACGCGAAGAGTGTCTGTGGGAAAAATTGACGCCACAAAGGCCCGACAATACGGCGCTCAAGGGTGAAGTGAAAGTCGATGTCTGCGTCATAGGCGCCGGTTTTACCGGGCTGTCGGCGGCGGTGCATCTGCTGGAACAGGGCAAGACAGTGTGTGTGCTCGAAGCCCATCGCGCCGGGCATGGCGGCTCGGGGCGCAACGTCGGGCTGGTCAATGCCGGCATGTGGATTCCCCCGGACGAGATCGAAGCCGGGTTTGGCGAGGCGGTGGGCAGCCAGCTCAACCGCATGCTGGGGGCGGCGCCATCCCTGGTGTTCAGCCTTGTGGACAAGTACAACATCGATTGCCAATTGCGCCGCGAAGGCACGCTGCACATGGCGCACAACGCCCGTGGCGAAGCGGATCTGCGCAGTCGTGAAGAACAATGGAAACGCCGTGGCGCGCCCGTCGAGCTGCTGACCGGGCAAGCTTGCGAGCAAGCGACGGGGACCAAAAAAATTGCCGCGGCATTGCTCGATCGCCGTGCCGGCACGCTTAACCCAATGGCCTACACAACGGGATTGGCCAAGGCGGCCATCGGCCTGGGCGGTCAGTTGTTCGATCATTCCCCGGTCACCCGCCTCGAACGCCAGGGACAGCGCTGGTCAGTGCAAACCGCGCAGGGTTCGGTCCTGGCCGAACAGGTGGTGATCGCTTCCAACGCCTACACCGAAGGCGACTGGACCGAGTTGCGGCGCAATTTCTTCCCCGGTTATTACTATCAGGTGGCCTCGGTGCCTCTGACCGAAGACGCCGCGCAGCAAATCCTGCCCGGCGGCCAGGGTTCCTGGGATACCCGCCAGGTGCTCAGCAGTATCCGCCGGGACAAAGACGGGCGCCTGCTGCTCGGCAGTCTCGGCAATGGCAACCAGAAGCCGGCCTGGTTTCTCAAGGCCTGGGCCGATCGGGTGCAGCAGCATTACTTCCCCTACCTCAAACCGGTGGAATGGGAGTGCACCTGGACCGGTTGCATCGCCTTCACCCCCGATCATCTGATGCGCCTGTTCGAACCGGCGCCCGGTTTAGTGGCAGTCACCGGTTACAACGGCAGGGGTGTGACCACGGGGACGGTGGTCGGCAAGGCCTTTGCTGATTACTTGTGTAACGGAAATCCTCAAGCGCTACCGATTCCCTTCGCGCCCATGCAGCCATTGGCCGGGGTGGGGTTGCGCAGCTGTCTGTACGAGGCGGGATTTTCGCTGTATCACGCGGGCCAGTGCTTGCGGATCGTGATCTGAATGTTGATTTTTGTAGTCGAAAGCGGCGCTTTTTCGATCAGCAGCTAGCCTGTAATGGTGCGGGTTGTAGCAGTCCCGCACCGGTAGTGTGCACTTCGGTGACGCACGTTGTTACAGGCTGGTTGCACGTCGTTTAGTGCCGCGGTTGCAATGATGGCGCAGGCGGGTTGCGCCTCAAAAAAATAATGGTTTTACCTTCCGCGGTTTAGACGGTTGCACGCCCAATGAAAATGGGCCCGAGACAGTCGAAATAATAATAAAGCAGCGACTTTTTTCAGAATAAAAAACCGATGGCACGGCCCTTGCTCTGAGCAGTCAGTGAAGTCGCAGTGCCAATTAAAAAAACCATGGAGCACCACCTCATGTCCCAGACGTTTTACAAGAAAGGTTTTCTGGCCCTCGCAGTGGCAGCTGCGTTGGGTGTTTCTGCGTTTGCTCAGGCCGACATCAAGATCGGCGTAGCGGGACCCATGACGGGCGCCAACGCCGCATTTGGCGAGCAGTACATGAAGGGTGCACAGGCAGCAGCCGATGCGGTGAACGCAGCGGGCGGCGTCAACGGGGAAAAAATCGTACTGGTCAAGGGCGATGACGCCTGCGAACCTAAACAGGCTGTGACGGTCGCCAAAGACCTGACCAACCAGAAAGTCGCCGGCGTGGTCGGTCACTTCTGCTCCTCCTCGACCATTCCGGCTTCCGAGATCTACGACGAAGCGGGCATCATCGCCATCACTCCAGGTTCCACCAACCCACAGGTTACCGAACGCGGCCTGAGCGCCATGTTCCGCATGTGCGGTCGTGACGACCAGCAAGGCATCGTGGCCGGCGACTACATCGTCGACGTGCTCAAGGGCAAGAAGGTTGTCGTGCTGCACGACAAGGACACCTACGGCCAAGGCCTGGCTGATGCCACCAAGGCCCAACTGGTCAAGCGCGGCGTAACGCCAGTGCTGTACGAAGGCCTGACCCGTGGCGAGAAAGACTTCAGCACCATCGTGACCAAGATCCGCGGTGCCGGCGCCGACGTCGTCTACTTCGGTGGCCTGCACCCGGAAGCCGGTCCTCTGGTTCGCCAACTGCGTGAACAAGGCCTGAAAGACGTCAAGTTCATGTCCGACGACGGCATCGTGACCGACGAGCTGGTGACCACCGCTGGCGGTCCGCAATTCGTCGACGGCGTGCTGATGACCTTCGGTGCCGACCCACGCCTGCTGCCAGACAGCAAGACCGTGGTAGACGCCTTCCGCAAGGCCGGTACCGAGCCTGAAGGCTACACCCTGTACGCCTACGCTTCGGTCCAGACCCTCGCGGCGGCCTTCAACGGCGCCAAGTCCAACAAGGGCGAAGAAGCGGCTGCGTGGCTGAAGAAGAACACGGTCAAGACCGTCATGGGCGATAAGACCTGGGACAGCAAGGGCGACCTGAAAGTCTCCGACTACGTGGTTTACCAGTGGGACAAGGATGGCAAATACCACCAGCTGGAAAAACAGAAGTAAGGGCTGACCCGATCAGCTGAACCCCACTGATCCTTTGTAGGAGCGGGCTTGCCCGCGAATGCGCCCGTTCAGTCGACATCAATGTTGGCTGGAACACCGCTTTCGCTGCGATGCGGCGACCCGACAAGCCAGCTCCTACAGGGGGACGTGGTGTCCAGCCTGATCGTGATTGACATTGCTCCGACGTAAATCTGTATTTTCCTTAGAAGAACCGCACAGCCACATGTGCAGGTTCTCATTGCGTGAGATTGCGTTATGGATGGTATTTTCCTGCAGCAACTGGTCAACGGCCTCACCCTCGGGTCGGTCTATGGCCTGATCGCCATCGGCTACACAATGGTCTATGGCATCATCGGCATGATCAACTTCGCCCACGGCGAGGTTTACATGATTTCCGCTTACCTCGCGGCAATCAGTCTGGCTCTGCTGGCATACTTCGGGATTGAATCCTTCCCTCTGCTGATGCTCGGCACACTGATCTTCACCATCGTCGTCACGGCGGTGTATGGCTGGGTCATCGAGCGCGTCGCCTACAAACCCCTGCGTAACTCCACCCGACTGGCACCGCTGATCAGCGCCATCGGTATCTCGCTGATCCTGCAAAACTATGCGCAGATCGCCCAGGGCGCCAAGCAACAGGGCGTTCCCACGTTGCTCACGGGGGCCTGGCGTGTCGAGGTCGGCACAGGTTTTGTGCAGTTGACCTACACCAAGGTGTTCATTCTGGTCGCCGCGTTTGTCGGGATGGCCGCGCTGACCTACATCATCAAGTACACCAAGCTCGGCCGCATGTGCCGTGCGACCCAGCAAGACCGCAAGATGGCTTCGATCCTGGGGATCAACACCGACCGGGTGATTTCCTATGTGTTCATCATCGGTGCAGCGATGGCGGCCCTGGCCGGCGTGCTGATCACCATGAACTACGGCACGTTCGACTTCTATGCCGGCTTCATCATCGGCATCAAGGCGTTCACCGCCGCGGTGCTCGGCGGCATCGGCTCACTGCCAGGCGCCATGTTGGGCGGGATCATCCTCGGGATTTCCGAGTCGCTGTTCTCGGGCCTGGTGAACTCGGACTACAAAGACGTTTTCAGTTTCTCGCTGCTGGTTCTCGTTCTGGTCTTTCGGCCCCAAGGCCTGCTCGGCCGTCCTCTTGTGTCGAAGGTGTAAGCGATGTCCTCAACCACTAAAAAAACCATTGATCTCAAGAAAAGTCTGGTTGACGCGATTCTTGCCGGCCTGATCGCCCTGATCGTGTTCGGGCCGATTGTCGGGGTTGTCCTCGATGGCTATGGCTTCAATCTGGAAACCAGCCGCGTGGCGTGGATTGTCGCCATCGTCATGGCCGGTCGTTTTGCCTTGAGCATGTTCCTGCAAACCCCCAAGGGCTTGAGCATCCTCGAAGGTTTTGAAAGCACCGGCTCTGGGGTGCATGTACTGGCACCCGACTACAAGTCGCGGTTGCGCTGGATCATCCCGCTGATGATCGTCCTCGCCGTGGTGTTCCCGTTTTTCTCCAACTCCTACCTGCTGGGCGTGGTCATCCTCGGGCTGATCTACGTGCTGCTGGGCCTGGGGCTGAACATCGTGGTCGGCCTGGCCGGCCTGCTCGACCTGGGTTACGTGGCGTTCTACGCCATCGGTGCCTACGGCCTGGCGCTCGGTTATCAGTACCTGGGGTTGGGCTTCTGGACGGTGCTGCCGCTGGCGGCGATCGCCGCCGGGCTGGCTGGTTGCATCCTCGGTTTCCCGGTACTGCGCCTGCACGGTGACTACCTGGCGATCGTGACCCTGGGTTTTGGTGAAATCATCCGGTTGATCCTCAACAACTGGCTGTCCCTGACCGGCGGCCCGAACGGCATGCCGGCACCCCTGCCGACCTTCTTCGGCCTGGAATTCGGCAAGCGCGCGAAGGATGGCGGCGTGCCGTTCCATGAGTTCTTCGGCATCGCCTACAACCCGGACGTGAAGTACTACTTCATCTACGCAGTGTTGTTCCTGGTGGTTCTGGCCGTGCTGTACATCAAGCATCGCCTGGTCAAGATGCCGGTTGGTCGCGCCTGGGAAGCCCTGCGTGAAGACGAAATCGCCTGCCGCTCCATGGGCCTGAACCACGTGCTGGTCAAGCTCTCGGCCTTCACCATCGGCGCATCGACGGCGGGCCTGGCCGGCGTGTTCTTCGCCACCTACCAGGGCTTCGTCAACCCGACCTCGTTCACCTTCTTCGAATCGGCCCTGATCCTCGCCATCGTGGTCCTCGGCGGCATGGGTTCGACCATAGGCGTGGTCATTGCGGCCTTCGTCCTGACCGTGGCTCCGGAACTGCTGCGTGGCTTCGCCGAATACCGCGTGCTGCTGTTCGGCATCCTGATGGTGTTGATGATGATCTGGAGACCGCGTGGCCTGATTCGGATCAGCCGTACCGGTGTGACCCCGCGTAAAGGAGTAGCGCCATGAGCGAAGTCGTACTCTCGGTAGAGAAGCTGATGATGCACTTCGGCGGCATCAAGGCGTTGAATGATGTGAGCCTGAAGGTCAAGCGCAACTCGATCTTCGCCCTGATCGGCCCCAACGGTGCCGGCAAGACCACGGTGTTCAACTGCCTGACCGGATTCTACAAGGCCTCGGGCGGCAAGATCGAACTCAACGTACGCGGGCAGCGGACCAACGTCATCCAGTTGCTGGGCGAATCGTTCAAGCCGACCGATTTCGTCTCGCCAAAAAACTTCATCACCCGGCTGCGCTACAAAATGTTCGGCGGCACCCACCTGGTGAACCGGGCGGGCCTGGCGCGGACGTTCCAGAACATTCGCCTGTTCAAGGAAATGTCGGTGCTGGAAAACCTGCTGGTGGCCCAGCACATGTGGGTCAACCGCAACATGCTGGCCGGCATCCTCAACACCAAGGGCTACCGCAAGGCCGAAAGCGATGCGCTGGACCACGCCTTCTACTGGCTGGAAGTGGTAGACCTGGTGGACTGCGCCAACCGCCTGGCGGGCGAACTGTCCTACGGCCAGCAACGCCGCCTGGAAATTGCCCGGGCCATGTGCACCCGTCCGCAGATCATATGCCTCGACGAACCGGCCGCCGGCCTCAACCCTCAGGAAACCGAAGCGCTGAGCGCGATGATCCGGCTGCTGCGCGACGAGCACGATCTGACCGTGGTGCTGATCGAACACGACATGGGCATGGTAATGAGTATTTCCGACCACATCGTGGTGCTGGACCACGGCGTCGTCATCGCCGAGGGCGGTCCCGACGACATCCGCAACGACCCGAAAGTGATTGCCGCCTACCTGGGCGCCGATGAAGAGGAAGTGGTATGAGCCAACCCATCCTCGAACTCAAGGACCTGGATGTGTTCTACGGGCCGATCCAGGCCCTGAAGAACGTTTCGCTGCACATCAACGAAGGGGAAACCGTCAGCCTGATCGGCTCCAACGGTGCCGGCAAGTCGACCCTGCTGATGTCGATCTTCGGTCAGCCGCGGGCGGCGGACGGGCAGATCCTCTACCAGGGCGTGGACATCACCCACAAATCATCGCACTACATCGCCTCCAACGGCATCGCACAGTCGCCGGAAGGGCGGCGGGTGTTCCCCGACATGACCGTCGAGGAAAACCTGCTGATGGGCACCATCCCTATCGGTGACAAGTACGCCAAGGAAGACATGCAGCGCATGTTCCAGCTGTTCCCGCGGCTCGAAGAGCGGCGCACCCAGCGTGCGATGACCATGTCCGGTGGCGAGCAGCAGATGCTGGCCATCGCCCGGGCCCTGATGAGCCGGCCGAAATTGCTCTTGCTCGATGAGCCGAGCCTCGGGCTGGCACCCATCGTGGTCAAGCAGATCTTCGCGACCCTGCGGGAACTGGCCAAGACCGGCATGACCATTTTCCTGGTCGAGCAGAACGCCAACCATGCGCTGCGGCTGTCGGACCGGGCCTATGTGATGGTCAATGGCGAGATTCGCATGACCGGCACGGGCAAGGAGTTGTTGGTCAACGAGGATGTGCGTAACGCGTATCTCGGCGGGCACTAGGCCTTAGCGTCCAATAAAAACGCCCTGACGAAACCAGGGCGTTTTTTTTCGCCCGCGCAAATCCTGGAGCTGTCTCGTGCAACGAGGCTGCGATCTTTTGATCTTGTTTTTAAAGATCAATATCAAAAGATCGCAGCCTTCGGCAGCTCCTACAAGAGCGGCGGTGTGAGGTAAAGGGAAATTGTGGAAAACAAAATTGAGGACCTCCGAAAGCGCGACATAAAGCCGCTGCAAATAGTTGTTTTGTCACGGTTTTGACTTGTCCCCGTTTGCTGTGGAACTGGCTGTGAATAACGTGGGAGTAGCTGGCTGAACACCTTTGTATACGTGGCCTGCAGCGCTATGGTTGTTTTTTGACCAGGCGTTTTTTCTGGCCTTCAAGGCGGCTTTGTCAACCTTTTTCTTGGTGAGGAAAGTGTGGCCCAATCCAGTGAACAAGCCTGTGGATAAGTCTGTGGTTAAACTCTGGAAAGACTCGGCTGAGGGCCGTGGTTACTGGCTTGGCGCCACCGTAGGCTTGACCGCCCGGTCGGGAAATTGACCCCTGGCTGCACAGCAGGCCAATGTGGGTCAAGCAAAAAAGTTTCAAATCAGCCCGCAAAGCCTTGTGGATAGCGGCTTTCAGCTTTTCCACTTGCCCCCAGAGACTGTGGACCGGCTTGTGGATAACGTGCGCGCACATGTCTGCAGGCCACGGCCGGCAAGGCGTTGCAAGCTTTGCTCGTTTTTTGTACAGATAGCACGCAGGTTGCCGCTGTGCGCAAGGCCGGGCATGCTGCCTGCTGATTTTCTATTCCAATGGCTGCCGATCAGCCGTAGCAAGGAGAACACCATGTCCAACACCCTGTTTATCACCGGCGCGACTTCCGGTTTTGGTGAAGCCTGTGCCCGACGTTTTGCCGAGGCCGGCTGGAAACTGGTGCTGACGGGGCGTCGTGAAGAGCGCCTCAACGCCCTGTGCGCCGAGTTGTCGAAGCAGACCGAGGTGCATGGCCTGGTGCTCGATGTGCGCGACCGCAAGGCCATGGAGGAAGCCATTGCCAACCTGCCGCCGTCCTTCGCCAAGCTGCGCGGACTTATCAACAACGCAGGCCTGGCACTGGGTGTCGACCCGGCGCCCAAGTGCGACCTGGACGATTGGGACACCATGGTCGATACCAACATCAAAGGCCTGATGTACAGCACGCGTCTGCTGCTGCCGCGCCTGATCGCCCATGGCCGTGGCGCCGGCATCGTCAACCTGGGATCCATCGCCGGCAACTACCCTTACCCGGGCAGCCATGTGTATGGCGCGAGCAAGGCGTTCGTCAAACAGTTCTCCCTGAACCTGCGCTGCGACCTTCAGGGAACCGGCGTGCGGGTCAGCAACATCGAACCGGGGCTGTGTGAGAGCGAGTTCTCCCTGGTGCGTTTCGCCGGTGACCAGGAGCGTTATAACGCCACCTACGCCGGTGCCGAGCCGATCCAGCCGCAAGACATTGCCGACACCATTTTCTGGGTCCTCAATGCGCCAGCGCATATCAACATCAACAGCCTGGAGCTGATGCCGGTGAGCCAGACCTGGGCCGGGTTTGCGATTGATCGCAGTGGTGGCAAGGCGTAAGACCGCGTTATGGCCAATCGCGAGCAAGCTCGCTCCCACAGGTATTGCGCCTAACCCTGTGGAGCGGGCTTGCTCGCGAAGGGGGCGGAACAGACAGCGCCGGACATCAGCTAGACTCCTCATCCAACACCCCGCCGCACCCTGCGGCTCAAAGGTTCGAGGAGACCATGTGAGCAACCGAGGCGAGCAGGCGCTGCTCAAGCAATCGACCTTCCTGATGCTGGCCGTGGCGATCGCCGGTATCGTCACCGGCGTTGTCTCAGGCGCCCAATCCATCCTGTTCGATGGCTTCTTCTCGCTGATCGCGACCTTTATCAAGGTGCTGATGCTGATCACCGCAAAATTGATCGCCAAGGAAAGCAACCAGCGTTTCCAGTTTGGTTTCTGGCATCTGGAACCCATGGTGCTGCTGATCGAAGGCAGCTTCCTGTTGCTGATCGCCATCTACGCGTTTCTCAACGGTGTGTTCGGCATCATCAATGGTGGCCGCGAGATTGAGCTTGGGCTGGTGATCGTCTACGCGGCGGTGTTTACCGTCGTTGAGTTCGCCTATTTCTTCTACGTGCGCCATCGCAACCGCAAGCTGAAATCCACGCTGCTGCAATTCGACAACATCAGCTGGCTGGTAGACGCGATGCTGTCGGCAGGCTTGCTGGTGAGCTTTCTCGCCGCGCTGTTGCTCAAAACCCAGGGTTACGCCGAGTGGGCGGTTTATGTCGATCCGCTGATCCTGATCCTGCTGGCCCTGAGCATGCTCGCGCCGGCTTTCAGGATTCTTGGCCCGGCATTGCGTGATGTGCTGGGAATCGCCCCGGATCAGCTGGACGACAAGGTGAATCAGGTGCTGGCGGAGGCGAAGATCGAGCATGGTTTCGACGACTACGTTTCCTACGTGCAGAAACACGGCCGGGCCTGTTTTATCGAGATTCACATCGTGTTGCCGACGGATTACCGGCTGCACAGCGTGGTGCAGCTGGATGCGCTACGAGAGGAAATTTCCGCGAAGCTCGGCAAGCCTGATGCGGCGAGGTGGCTGACCATCAGCTTTACCGGGGACAAGAAGTGGATCGCGTAAATCCTGTAGGAGCTGCCGCAGGCTGCGATCTTTTAGCTGTCAGTCGAGATACTCAGCCAAGCCACGGTAACAAGTCGCCAAGTGATAAGGCGTAGTCGACGGCATGTCCCGACGGCTCACTTCACCGTGCTCGTCCCGGCATTCATACCAGCCACCCGCGTGCAGCGAGCGCTGTTGCAACGCCTGTAACTGGCGAACTACCGCAGCCTCGCTGCCCGGCCGCAGGGTCAATGCACGCAGGTACTCGGCCTGGGCCCAGATTCGCTGCGTCGCGTCCCGAGAACCGCCGTCCGGCCCCAGGTCGAGCATGGCCCGCACGGCACCGGTCTGTGGATCGACGCCCAATTGCTCGGTGAAGGCAAAGGCGCGCTCCAGCGAAGCGTGCAAGGGTGAACCGCGCAGCAACTCGGACGACTCCAGCAGGAAATACCACTCGAACTGATGCCCCGGTTCGAACCAGTTATCCACAGCACCCAAGGGTTTTTCCATCAACACGCCGTGCTGCGGATCGATAAAACGCTGCTGCATCCCTGTGCATAAGTCGACAAGCGCCTGCTGCACGGCGAGGTCTTCACGCACTGCCAGCGTGGCGAGGAAGGCTTCAGCCAGGTGCATCAGCGGATTCTGCAGCGGTCCGCTGTCCAGCGATGACCAGTCACGATCCAGGCTCGCTTCGTAGAGGCCGTCGCCGCTGGCGAAACGTTGCGCGATCACTTCCAGTGCGGCGTTGAGCACCGATTCCACCAGCGGCTCGCGGACTTTGTCCCAGTAATGGGCGCAGGCGAACAGAATGAAGGCGTGGGTGTAGAGGTCTTTACGCTGATCCAGCGGCGCGCCCTGGGGGTCGATGCTGTAGAACCAGCCCCCGTGCTCGGCATCGTGGAAGTGCCGCTGCAAGGAACGGAACAGCGCCGCCGCGCGTTCCTGCGCGCCGGGCACCTGGTCGATCAGGCTGGCGAACAGGTACAACTGCCGCGCGCAGGCCATTGCCCGGTAGCGTTGCGGGGGCAGCGGCGTGTGCTCGGCGTCCAGCGCCTCATAGGGCAGCGCCATGTCGGCATTCCAGCCGGGGCCTTGCCAAAGCGGCACGATCACGTCCTGGAAGTGCTGTTGCACCGAGGCAAACAGGGCGGTCAGTTCAGGCTGGGAGGCGGAGCGGGAAACAGGCGGCATTGGCTGGCGTCGTCACGGCAGGGTTGATTGCGCGACATGTTAGCAGGCCTGAGGGATGTGGTGTCTGTCCGGCCGCCTTCGCGAGCAAGCCCGCTCCCACATTGGAACTGTGTGGGAGCGGGCTTGCTCGCGAAGAGGCCATCACAATCGATAGAGAGCTAGCCGGCCAACAACCAGACTCCGGTCGCCGCCGAAGCCGCACCCGCCAGTCGAACCAGCGGCGCCGCCACCTGAGGCAACACCCGCACCATCACATAACCGGCGGTATGCAGCGCTGCGGTCGCCGCCACAAACCCTGCCGCATATGCCCAAGGACTCGACATGTCCGGCAATTCCAGGCCATGGGCCACGCCATGGAACAATGCGAACAGTGCAGTGGCACCCATCGCCAGACTCAAAGGCGGACGCACCGCCAAGGCAACCGCCAGGCCCAACGCCAGCACAGACGCAGCAATCCCGCCTTCCATTACCGGCAGTTCCAACCCTTCAAACCCCAGCATCCCGCCAATCAGCATGGTGCCAACGAACGTGCACGGCAGTACCCAGCGCGCAGCACCTTGCTGCTGCGCCGCCCACAAGCCAACCGCGAGCATCGCCAACAGATGATCGAGGCCACCGATCGGGTGGCCAATGCCAGCGATCAAGCCATTGTCACCGTACCCCGGGTGGGCCAGCGCAATGGCCGGTGTCAACAGCAGGGCCATGGCGCCCAGAATGCGTTTGAGTGTCATGCAGAAGCTTCCTTGTTGATAAGTCATGGTCAGGCTGCCGTCAGCAGGCCCTGGCGTTCGATGAAGGCGATGATCTCTTCCAGGCCCTGGCCGGTCTTCTGGTTGCTGAACACGAACGGCTTGCCGTTGCGCATGCGCGTGGTGTCGCTGTCCATCAGGGTCAGCGACGCACCCACCAGCGGCGCCAGGTCGATTTTATTGATCACCAGCAGATCGGATTTGCAGATCCCCGGTCCGCCTTTGCGTGGCAGCTTGTCGCCCGCGGAAACGTCGATCACGTAGATGGTCAGGTCGGACAGCTCCGGGCTGAAGGTGGCCGAGAGATTGTCGCCACCGGATTCCACCAGGATCAGGTCGAGCCCCGGGAAGCGGCGGTTCAACTGATCCACGGCTTCGAGGTTGATCGAGGCGTCTTCGCGGATCGCCGTGTGTGGGCAGCCGCCGGTTTCCACGCCGATGATGCGTTCCGGCGCCAACGCTTCGTTGCGCACCAGGAAATCCGCGTCTTCGCGGGTGTAGATGTCGTTGGTCACCACGGCCAGGTTGTAGCGTTCGCGCAGGGCCAGGCACAGGGCCAGGGTCAGGGCGGTTTTGCCGGAACCGACCGGGCCGCCGATGCCGACGCGCAAAGGTTGGGTGTTCATGTGATTCTCCAAAATGAAAGGCCCTAGGAACGGAACAGGCGGCTGTACTGGCGCTCGTGGGCCATACACGCCAGGGACAGGCCAAACGCGGCGCTGCCATAGTGTTCGGGGTTGATTCGGGTAGCGTCCTGCTGGGCTTGTTGCAGCAGCGGCAGCAGTTCACTGGTCAGGCGCTGCGCGGCCTGCTGGCCCAATGGCAGGGTTTTCATCAGTACCGCCAGTTGGTTTTCCAGCCAGCTCCAAAGCCACGCGGCCAGCGCATCCTGCGGGCTGATCTGCCAGGCGCGAGCGGCCAGCGCCCAGCCCAGGGCCAGGTGGGGTTCGGGTCGTTGCTGGAGAAAGGCGCGCGCTGCTGAATCAAGCTCAGGCAGGCCGTTGAGCAACTGCTGCAAGGAGTAGCCCATTTGCCGGCTTTCCTGATGCAGCTCGCGGGTTTCCCGGCTGGCGCGGTGTTCTTCGCAGCGCTGCAGCAGTTCGCTCCAGTTTTCCTCGGCCGCCGCCACGCAATGGGCGAGTAGCAGCGGCGCCTCGAAACGGGCGAGATTGAGCAGCAGCTGATCGCTGATCCAGCGGCGCGCGCTGTCGGGATCGTGCACACGGCCGTTGTCCACGGCCATTTCCAGGCCCTGGGAATAGCTGTAGCCGCCAATCGGCAACTGCGGACTGGCCAGGCGCAGCAATGCCCATGCAGGGTTCATGGGCGCACGCCGAACTGGTGCAGTTTTGGCGGGTAGTTGAAGTCTTCATCACCGTGACGCGAATGATGATGGCCGCCGCCGTAGGCGCCGTGTTCAGGTTGAAACGCAGCTTCGATGGGCTCGGCCTCGGCGCCGAGTTGTTCGAGCATGGCCTTGAGCACGTAGTCGTCGAGCAGGCGCAACCAGCCGTCGCCCACTTGCAAGGCCACATGGCGATTGCCCAGGTGATAGGCGGCACGGGTCAGTTCGAAGGCATTGGCGCAGGTGACGTGCAGCAATTGCTCGGGACGGGCACAGACACGGACAACGCGGCCATCCTCGGCTTGCAGACATTCGCCGTCATACAAGGGTGATTGACCCCGCTCCAAAAACAACCCGACGTCTTCGCCCTCGGCACTGAAACAGCGCAAACGGCTTTTGCTCCGGGCTTCGAAGGTCAAGTGAAGCTCGGCGGCCCAGTCGGGTTGAGGGTCGATTCTGCGATGAATCACCAGCATCGGAAAGCTTCCAGCAATGGACAATGCTCAGGCTAGAGCAAGGGGCTTGCCAATCCGGGGATGCGTAGGAAATACCTGTAGGAGGCGTAGGAAAAGTTTCTGGGTGTCGAGGGTTTTGGCTGAAATTGGTGCACGGTTTTTTCCATGTGCACCAGGTTGAAGCCAGTCAGGTGTTCTTTCGCGGTGCTTACTCGGTACTGCCGAGCCCCTGCCAATGCTTGAGGCCGATAAAGATGAACCGCAGCTGTTGGGTAATCTTTGCCTGGGGCGTCAAGTGCTCGGGCAGCGCCTCGACCGGCGGATCGATAATGTCCGGCAAGGTGGCGAACACGCTTTTGACGATCAGGTCGGCCATGACGCTCAGGCCGGCCATGTCCAGGTGTTGCAGTTTCGGCATCAGGGACAGGTCGGCGGCCAGGTCCGAACTGATGTTTTCGCGCAGTCGACCGATGGCCAGGCGTACCGGTAACGAGCCACCATACTGTTCCCTGGCCAGGAACAGGAATTGCGAACGGTTGGCCGACACTACATCCAGAAAAATCCGCACGGACGCGTCGATGATGCCGCCCATGACGAACTCGTTGTGGCGCACCAGGCGAATGGTTTCACGGAAGGTCTGGCCGACCTCGCTCACCAGCACCAGGCCGAGTTCATCCATATCGGTAAAATGCCGGTAGAAACCGGTGGGGACGATTCCGGCGGTTTTCGCGACTTCGCGCAGGCTCAGGCTGCCGAATCCTCGGCCACCCTCCATCAAATGGCGGGCCGCGTCCATCAAGGCGTTACGGGTTTGTTGTTTCTGTTCGGCGCGGGGCAGCATCGCAAGGGCGTTTTCTGAAAAGGACTGCGGCGCACTCTAGCAAATCGGCTTTGCCGGCGTCGAATGACAGAGGGAATCAGGCGGGGAGGTACGGCTTCGATAAACGGAACAGCCAGAAAGTCAAAAGCCCAATCCGGTGATTGGGCTTTTTTTCGGGGCCGCCATGGGCTCAGCTCATAGCGCTGTTGCGTTCGATGACACGGTCACCACCGCCTTCGGCAACGGTTTGACCTGGGGTACGGTCGGAACCATCAGCGGCAACGGTTTGACCTTGTGGAGTCTGGTCGTAGCCGTCCTCTGCAACAGTTTGACCTTGTGGGGTTTGATCGTAGCCGTCTTCAGTGATCAGGCCTTTTTCTTTCAGGCGATCGTTACCACCTTCGGCAATGGTTTGACCTGGAGTGCGGTCGGAGCCATCAGCGGCGACGGTTTGGCTGAACACCGAGTGGGTGTCTTTGACTTGCGGGGTAGCCTGGTCAGCGGCTGGCAGTGCAAAAGCGGTGCTGGCCAGCATTGAAAGTGTAAGGCTAAGCAGAAGTTGGCGTTTCATGATGGGTGCTCCGTAGGAGTGCGATAAATTGGGTACGAGGGCAATGCTACTCTCGATAAGTCGATATAAAAGTTCATAAACGCAATGTTAATAATCAACGGAATTGATTGTTCTCTGCAGCCCTTGTAAACCGGGCCTTTGCGAAGCACTGCGGTGGGTATTTTCGACTCACCCACGCCACGCAAAAGTGCGTCGCCGGTAACGCCGGACGGGAGGAGGGGGCCGCGTTGAACACGTCAATTGCGGCAAAATCGGCTTTTCGATTAAACCTGCGGGCCATTTTCCAGTCGTAGACTGCATGACGGGCCGGTTCTGGCCCTGCGTTTCTCCTGAGCATCGCGATCGTGGCGCTCAGCCGTATCAGGAGCTCTGTGCAATGACGCGCACCCGTAAGATTCTCGCCTGGACCCTGGCCAGCTTCGTTGTGTTGTTGGCCGTGCTGGTGCTGATCATCGTGTTCTTCGACTGGAACCGGATCAAACCGCCCCTCAATGCCAAGGTGTCCGAAGAACTGCACCGCCCCTTCGCCATCAACGGCAATCTGGCGGTGGTCTGGCAGCGCGAGCCCGACGAGGGTGGCTGGCGGGCCTGGGTGCCCTGGCCGCACGTGGTGGCGGAAGACCTGAGCCTGGGCAACCCGGACTGGTCGAAGGCACCGCAGATGGCCAGCCTCAAGCGCGTCGAGCTGCGCATATCGCCCCTGGCCTTGTTGGCGCAGCGCGTGGTGATCCCCCGCATCGACCTCACCGAACCCAATGCCGAGTTGCAACGCCTGGCCGACGGTCGTGCCAACTGGACCTTCAAGTTCGACCCGAAAGACCCGAACGCCGAGCCCTCACCCTGGGTGTTGGATATCGGCGCGATCGGCTTCGACAAGGGACATGTCACCCTCGACGACCAGAGCCTGAAAACCCAACTGGACCTGCTGATCGACCCCCTGGGCAAGCCGATTCCCTTCAGCGAAATCGTCGGCGACAAAGCGGCGAAAACCGTGTCCGAGCAAGGCGCTGCGCCCCAGGATTACGCGTTTGCCCTGAAGGTCAAAGGCCAGTATCACGGCCAGAAACTCACGGGTCAGGGCAAGATCGGCGGCTTGCTGGCGCTGCAGGACGCGGCCCGGCCGTTTCCGCTGCAGGCGCAAGCGAAGATTGCCGATACCAGCGTCGAGCTGGCCGGCACGCTGACCGATCCACTGAATCTGGGCGCCCTGGATCTGCGCCTGAAACTGGCCGGCGCCAGCCTGGGCAACCTCTATCCCCTGACCGGCGTGACCCTGCCGGATACGCCGCCCTATGCCACCGACGGCCATCTGATCGCCAAGCTGCATGAGCCGGGCGGGGCGGTTTTCCGTTATGAAGCGTTCAACGGCACGATCGGTGCGAGCGACATCCATGGCAGCCTGACCTACGTCGCTGGCCAGCCGCGCCCAAAACTCAGCGGTTCGCTGCTCTCCAATCAATTGTTGTTTGCCGACCTGGCCCCGTTGATCGGCGCCGACTCCAATGCCAAGCAGAAAGCCCGCGGCGGCGAGAGCAAACAGCCGGCGGACAAGGTACTGCCGGTCGAGGAGTTCAAGACGGATCGCTGGCGCGACATGGACGCGGATGTCGAATTTACCGGCAAGCGCATCGTCCACAGCGAAAAGTTGCCATTCAACGACCTCTACACGCACCTGGTGCTCACCGATGGCGTGCTCAGTCTCGAGCCGCTGCGATTCGGCGTGGCCGGTGGCAAACTGGATGCGCAGATTCGCTTGAACGGGCACACCGAACCGCTGGAAGGCCAGGCAAAACTGACCGCCCGGGGTTTCAAGCTCAAGCAGTTGTTCCCGACCTTCGAGCCAATGAAAACCAGCTTCGGCGAACTCAATGGCGATGCCGACATTACCGGGCGCGGCAACTCGGTGGCCAAGTTGCTGGGCAGTGCCAATGGCAAGCTGAAAATGCTGATCAATGACGGCGCCATCAGTCGTGAGTTGATGGAGTTGGCCGGGTTGAACGTAGGCAACTATGTGGTTGGCAAGATCTTTGGCGACAAAGAAGTGAAGATCAACTGCGCCGCTGCCGATTTCGATATCAAGAGTGGTCTGGCCACTACGCGGTTGTTCGTCTTCGATACCGAGAACGCGATCATTTACATCGATGGCACGGCGAACATGGCCACCGAGCAGCTGGACTTGACCATCACGCCGGAATCCAAGGGCTGGCGGCTGATCTCACTGCGTTCGCCGCTGTATGTGCGAGGCAAGTTCATCAAGCCCGACGCTGGCGTGAAAGCCGTACCCTTGATGTTGCGTGGGGCCGGGATGGTTGCACTGGGTGTGATTGCCGCGCCGGCGGCGGGGTTGTTGGCGTTGGTTGCACCAAGTGGCGGAGAACCGAATCAGTGCGCGCCGTTGCTGGAGCAGATGAAGGCGGGTAAAGCACCGAAGTCCGTCGAAAGATAGAAGCCTGTTTAGGAGCGCACGCTAATGGTGTCGAGTTTGCCAATAGCGTGCGGGTCGTATGGCACATAAGTGCTAGTTTGACGAGGAGGCAGCATCAAGGTGAAATAGTCTTGTTTTAATTTTGCTGCCGAGCTTTTCAATTACGGTATTTCGAATGTTGGCATAGTTTTCTTCGCCCAGAAAAGTAATCCACTGGTTGATTTTCGGTGTGCCATTTATTTTACTCGATGGCAGTTCTTCGTCGAAAATGGAAACGTCAATGCGGCCACTAGTCTCGAAGCGAATCAGCGATGATATGACCATTCCGCCATCGCAAACAATGGTCAGAAGAGGGCAGATTGTCGTGGTTGTCTGTTTGACGCTGTTATCTGTTGTTTGGAGTCTTTTTTGTATTGCAGACAGGATTTCGGAATCATTTGGTAAGTGTTTTATTTCAGAGAGACATTCAGTCATCTTATCCAGCTGAGTGGCTGATAGATAACGGGATAAAGCAAGTTTTGCAAGGCTTGAGATGCTCGCTGATTGCACTTTGGGGTTTTGAGTGCCGTCGCTTTTAAGTAGCCATGATAGTGATCCCAAGAGTTTTTTGTACGAGTGGAACCAGTCATCTGTAGCAATGCCCTTCGGATTTGAAACCAGATGCGCTAGCAAGCTGGAATTCAAAATGTCACTTTTGAAAGAGTTTGAATGCTCTCCAAAAAACAAAGTGACGTTTCCATCGACAATATAGATGTCCAATGTAGTGTCGGTCATAGAGTTTTTCGCTTTCATTATAATTGAAATAGCTCGTGAGGACTCGCGAGCTACTATTCGAGAATATTTATCAGTCCATGTTCGGAATGTCGGCAAGTGCGTTTTTGGCGGTAGCGCCGATTTTATCAAGAACAGCTTGACGTATCCCCGCATAAACGTCCACGTTGAGGTATACGGCCTGTGCGGCTGTTTTTATTCTTGTTTCCTGGGTTGTTGACTTCCACCAAAGAATACCTCGACTGCTTTCACGTACGTTCAGGGTATTGCAGTTAAGAATCATCATTGGGTAGCCTTCCTTGGTCTCCCATATCGGTGACATGTCAAATTTTGCGTCAGATCCGACATTGGCTGTACCGTTATAAATATCAACCAGGCCGTCACTTTGTTTGATTTTTGCCAAGCCTTTACCAGCCAGTTCCGCTAGTTTTGAAATGTTAGCGCCTACAAAGCCTTGCATCACATACAGAGCCACGGTGTCCATTGTCAAACCGCTACGTTTAATTGTCTGCTCTTTTAATTGTGAGGCTTGGGTAATCCAGCCGAGCTTTTGCAAAGTGTCGACGTAATACTTGTACCACTGGTATAGCTCTTTTTGCGGGTCGTAAAGTTTAGTGGCTGCATGTTGTACTAATTGCTTGCAGCTATTGACGTCTCTACGATTTTGTTCGCCAGTGCCCGCCATGAATAGGTTGACCATTTCATTTCCAACGGTTCCGCTTGGCTTGTTTGGATCAATCGGAACGTCAGGTGCGAAAGCTCGAATGGTTGGCATGCTGGCTGCGGGCAGAGGAGGCAGAGAGTCCAGAAGTTCAAGTCTTTGTTCGATGTGCATGTCTATAGTCCTTTATAGTTTTTGAACAGAGTGTTTGTCTGTTGGTTCAATATAAAGAACTACGTGTTGATGTCTAGCGAGTCTTTGTAACTCTATGCTGTTAGTTTTTTATGCGGGTGCAGCAGGTGGTGAAGTAAACTTTGTGGAGGGTTTGAGCAAGGCTGTCTAGTTGTTGAAGGTTTTTTAATTTTCGTTGTATTCGGTCTGCAGGTTGCACTACGAGTGTGATATTTTATGTCCAGGGGACTCAATGTCCAAGTTGCCGCCAGGCAATAGTCCGGACATTCGAGCTTCCTCCCGCAACCACGCAAAAAAATCACGCACCGGTGGATGTCGCTCACGTCCCGGTACACACAGTGCGCTGTAACCGGCACCATCAACCTGGATTTCCCCCCGATAAGCCATCAGCAATCCACTGGCCACGCTTTCTGAAATCAGGATATTACTCGCCAGCACCAGGCCCTGACCGGCAATCGCCGCTTGCAAGGCGTAATGTTCTTCATCGTATTCGCGCACGGTGGGCTGACCCGCCAACCAATCCTCGCCGGACTGTGCGCACCAGGCTTCCCAGCCATGGGCGTAGAGCTTGGAATTGTGCCAGCGCACGCTGATCAGCGTAGGCGTGTGATGGGCAGCCAAGGCCACTTGTTCCGGCGAGCCGTAAACGCCGAAAGACTCATCGAACAGGCAAAGGCCATACAGGTTCGGATAGTCATCGAGGCTGTAGCGCACCACCAGGTCGACACTGGCGTCCTGATGCAGATCGATCACTTCGCAATGGGTGTCCAGGCGCAGGCTGATGTTGGGGTGTCGAGCATAGAATCGGCCCAGGCGCGGCACCAGCCACAGGGCGGCGAAGGCGGCGGTGGTGGAGATCGTCAGGTTCGTGCCGCTGCGGTGCGGACGCAGGGTGTCGACGCTTTGCGCCACTTCCAGCAAGGCGCCGTGCAGGCTGTGGAACAGCCGTTCGCCACCTTCGGTCAGGCGCACCTGGCGTGGCAAGCGTTCGAATAGCGCCACACCCAGCCAACTCTCGAGCGAGCGGATCTGGTGAGACACTGCCGTTGGAGTCACTGAAAGCTCCTCGGCGGCGGCCTTGAAACTCAGCAGGCGCGAGGCGGATTCGAAAGCGCGCAGGGCGGTCAATGGCAATGAGGCAAACATGATATCTCCATGGATGAAATAGATTCATCCGGACTGACTTTTGTTCAGTTGTAGTGGGCAGCAGTGAGTTACAAGCTGCAAGCCACCCGCAATTTGAGTTTAGTCCCAAGGAGAGTCAGATGAGCACAGTTCTTGCGATTCATGCCAGTCCACGAGGGGATCGTTCGCACTCCCGGCGTTTGGCGGAAGTGTTTCTGTCGGCCTGGCAGGCCCGTCACCCGCAATCGAAGCTGACCCGCCGCGAAGTCGGCCGAGCGTTGATCCCACCGGTCAACGAAGCGTTCGTGGCCGCCGCGTTCTATCCCGAACCCGACGCGCGGCCCCTGTCGATGCAAGCGGATCTGGCATTCAGCGACACGCTGGTCGGCGAGTTGCTCGGACATGACGTGCTGGTGATTTCCACGCCGATGCACAATTTCAGCGTGCCCAGCGGCTTGAAAGCCTGGATCGACCAGATCGTGCGGCTCGGGCTGACCTTCAATCACACCCTGGATAACGGCATCGCGCAGTACGAGCCACTGGTGCAGGGTAAAAAGGCCTTGATCGTGACCAGTCGCGGCGGTTTCGGCTTCGGTCCGGGCGGCGAGCTGGAGGCAATGAACCATGCCGATACGCTGCTGCGCACGGCGCTGGGATTCATCGGCATCACCGATGTCACGGTGGTCGCCGCCGAAGGCGAAGAGTCCGAGACGCGCACGTTCCAGGTCTCTGCCGCCGAAGCAGAGCAGCGCTTGCTGGCGCTGGCCAGGGAGTTCTAGATGGCCTGGCTGTTTTTGCTGATCGCCGCCGGGTTCGAAGTCACCTTCGCCATGGGCATGAAGTACGCCGAGGGCTTTACCCGGCTCTGGCCCTCGCTGATGACCATCGTGGCCGCGGTGGGCGGGATTTATTTTTTGACCCTGGCCATGCGCGAGTTGCCGGTGAGCATCGCCTACCCGATCTGGACCGCCATCGGTTCCCTGGGCACGGTGTTTCTCGGCTTTGCGTTGCTCGGCGAGAGCCTGACCGCGGTCAAGCTGCTGTCGGTCGGGCTGATCGTGGCGGGTGTGGTGGGACTGAAGTAGGGCGGATGTCCTAGACTGGTCGTCGGTTTGTCATGTTCGCTGGCGAAGCTTGGCGGATGTCTTGCATCCGCCATGCATCACCTCACCGATCACAAGGATGTTTCGCCCATGTCGCAAGGTTCGGCCACGCGTTACCCATTGGTGCTGGTCCCGGGAATGCTCGGGTTCATCCGTTTGGTGCTTTATCCGTACTGGTACGGGATCGCCGAGGCATTGCGCCGTGGTGGTGCGGTGGTGTTTGCGGTGCAGGTTTCGCCGCTCAACTCCGATGATGTGCGCGGTGAGCAACTGCTGGCGCGGATCGAGGAGATTCTGCGCGAGACCGGTGCCGGGAAGGTCAACCTGATTGGCCACAGCCAGGGCTCGCTGACCGCCCGCTACGCAGCAGCCAAACGCCCGGATCTGATCGCCTCGGTGACCTCGGTGGCGGGGCCCAATCATGGTTCGGAACTGGCGGACTATCTGCACAAGCACTATCCGCATGACAGTGCCATGGGGCGGCTGGTGAGCTTTTTCATACGGTGCGTCGCGGCGCTGATGTGCCTGCTGGAAACCGGCTATCGCGGACCGAAGTTGCCTGTGGATATCCACGCTTCCCATCATTCGCTCACCACTGAGGGCGTGGCGCTGTTCAATCAACGTTATCCACAGGGGCTGCCTGAAACCTGGGGCGGGCAGGGGCCGGAACAGGTGAACGGCGTGCGTTACTATTCCTGGTCCGGGACCTTGCAGCCGGGCAAGACCGATCGCGGGCGCAACCTGTTGGACGGTACCAACCGCAGTTGTCGTTTGTTTGCCAGAACCTTCGTTCGCGAGGCCGGGCATTGCGACGGGATGGTCGGGCGGTATTCCTCGCACCTGGGGACGGTGATTGGCGACGAGTATCCGTTGGACCATTTCGACATCGTCAATCAGTCGTTGGGGCTGGTGGGGAAGGGGGCGGAGCCGATCCGATTGTTTGTCGAGCATGCGGCTCGGTTAAAGGCTGCCGGTTTATAAGATCAAAATCAAAAGATCGCAGCCTGCGGCAGCTCCTACAGGGGGAATGCGTTCCCGCAGGCTGCGACCTTTTTGGCTCAGGCAACGCTGACCTTGCGGCCCAATACGGTGGTCCAGCGCTCGGAAAGAATCACCCCGCCCAACGTCAACATCCCGCCCACCAGGTGATAAAGCGTCAACTGCTCATGCAGCACCACCGCCGCAATCAGCGCGGTAATCAACGGCAGTAAATTGAAGAACAGCGTGGTCCGGCTCGGCCCCAAACGTACCACGGCCTGCATCCACGCCAGCGGTGCGACCATCGAGGCCAGCAGGCAGGCGTAAAGCACCAAGGGGATGTTCTGCAAGGTCAGGCCGGTTTTCGGTGAGGCGAGAAACAGCGGAAACAACACCACCACCGCGACCAGCACCTGCAAGTACAGCAGCACCAATGGCGGCAAGCGCAGCTGCCATTTTTTCAGCAAGGTGCTGTAGATCGCGTAGGCCAGGGTGGCGATCAGCATCATCGCGTCGCCCAGGTTCACCCCGTGTTCCAGCAGCACGCCCAGGCTACCGGACGAGACCACCACCAATACCCCGGCAAACGACAGCACCGCACCGGCCAATGCGCCGATAGTCAGGCGTTGGCCGAGGCTGATGATCGCCATGGCCAGCGACATCAAAGGCATCAACGACAGGATGATGCCCATGTTGGTGGCGGAGGTCAGGCTCGCGGCGAAATACGCCAGGCTTTGATAAACCGCCATGCCGAGCACGCCGAGGACAAAGATCTTGCCCAGGTTCGGGCGAATGGACGGCCAGTGGGCAATCACCGGTTTGAGCATGAAGGGCGTGAACAACAAGCCGGCCAGGAGCCAGCGGTAGAATCCGATCTCGGCGGGGAATATCGCCCCGGCCGACATTTTGGTGATGACGGTGTTGCCGGCCCAGATGAAAATGGCCAGCAGGGGATAAGCGTATTGCATGGGGAAAACCAGAACGTTGATAAGGGGTAATTATCCCTTGTCTGGTTACAGGCCTATACTTCAATACAGACAACCGACCGCCAATTCCGGACAGCATGACCAGTAAACACATCGACCTGCTGGATTTCAGCGAGTTACCCGCCCCGGTGTACTTCCGCTACGCCGATTTCGATGCCCATCGCTTTGCCTCGGCGCATCGGCACCCGTGGGGCACGCTGGAGTATTCGGCCCATGGCGTACTGCACATGGAAATCGGCGGCAGTCGCTTCATGTCACCACCGCAATACGCCGTGTGGGTGCCCCCCGAGACCGAGCACAGCTTCTACAGCAACCAGCCGATCAATTATCGCGCAGTCTGCCTGGCGCCCACCCTTTGCGCTGATCTGCCACAAGAGGCTTGCACCCTGGCCATCAGCGACATCCTCAAGGCAATTCTCAAGGACTTTGCCGCCCGGGACGTGAAGATCCCCAAGCAGGCCGCGGACCAGCGCCTGGCCCAGGTGTTGGTGGATCAACTGCAGCAAGCACCGGTGCATGAGTGTTATCTGCCCTATGCCAGCAGTAGCCGATTGCTTGGAGTCCTTGAGGCACTGCAAGCCGAGCCTGGGGATAACCGGCCACTGGCGGACTGGGCCGCGCAGATTCATGTCAGCGAACGCACGCTGGCGCGGCAGTTTGTCCGCGAGTTGGGCATGAGTTTCGGTGAGTGGCGCCAACGCCTGCGCTTTCTGACGGCGATCGAGGCGCTGGACAGTCACCGCAGCATTCAGGACGTCGCCTTCGACCTGGGCTACAGCACCGGCTCGGCGTTCATCGCCATGTTCCAGCGCCAGGCCGGGTGTACGCCGGAGCAGTATCGACGCAGCCACCTGGAGACAGGATGAAGGTGTTACAGGTGTTGTCTACACTCCAGTGCAAGACCGTTCCCCCTCGGTGCGGTGACAAGGAGAACACTCCATGACGATGTTGCGCGCCCCTTTGCTGCTGATCGGTTTGCTCCTGTGTTCCCAAGGTTTTGCCGCCACTGACCAACAGAACAAGATGACCACCTGCAACGCCGACGCCACGGCCAAAAGCCTCAAGGGCGATGAGCGCAAACTCTTCATGAGCAATTGCCTCAAGGCGACACCGGCGGCCACTGAAACCGTCCCTGCCTTGACGCCACAGCAGGAGAAAATGAAAACCTGCAATGCCGATGCCACGACCAAGGCCCTCAAGGGCGATGAGCGCAAGGCGTTCATGAGTGATTGCCTGAAGAAAAAATAAACACTGGGCCGGGAATGCGAGCAGCGCAAATAACCGATCACTCTCCGACAAAGGTCGACCCACACATTCCCTAGTGCTGCCATCGGATCGCTGGCAGACTGCCAATCCTTTTACGCCGTTCGTTTTGAGGCTGTATGCCAACGTTTTCTCAACGTCATGTGTTGCTGGTCATTAGCTGGGTCATCATCTTTGGCGGACTGCTGCTGGTGATCCCGCTGCGGTTGTTGCCCAGCCTGCTGGCCGGGTTGCTGGTGTTCGAGCTGGTCAACATGCTCACCCCGCAATTGCAGCGGCTGATCGAAGGCCGGCGTGCGCGGTGGCTGGCGGTGGCGTTGCTGGGCACATTGGTGGTCAGCGCGTTGACACTGATTTTCGCCGGTGCCATCAGCTTTCTGTTGCACGAAGCGGAAAACCCCGGGGCTTCCCTCGACAAGTTCATGGGCGTGGTCGATCGCGCGCGCGGGCAATTGCCGCCGTTCATCGATGCCTATCTGCCCGCCAGTGCAGCGGAGTTTCGCGTGGCGATCGGCGAGTGGGTGAGCAAGCACCTCAGTGACTTGCAGTTGGTGGGCAAGGATGCGGCGCACATGTTCGTGACGTTGCTGATCGGCATGGTGCTCGGGGCGATCATTGCCCTGCAACGCATCCCGGACCTGACCAAACGCAAACCGCTGGCCGCGGCCCTGTTCGACCGCCTGCACCTGCTGGTGCAGGCGTTTCGCAACATCGTGTTCGCGCAGATCAAGATTTCCCTGCTCAACACCTTCTTTACCGGGATTTTCCTCGCGGTGGTGCTGCCGATGTTCGGCATCAAGCTGCCCCTGACCAAGACCCTGATCGTGCTGACCTTCCTGCTCGGCCTGTTGCCGGTGATCGGCAACCTGATGTCCAACACGCTGATCACGATCGTCGGCCTGTCGCTGTCGATCTGGGTGGCGCTGGCCGCGCTGGGCTACCTGATTGTCATCCACAAGCTCGAGTATTTTCTCAACGCGCGGATCGTCGGTGGGCAGATCAGTGCCAAGTCCTGGGAGTTGCTCCTGGCAATGCTGGTGTTCGAAGCCGCGTTCGGCCTGCCGGGGGTGGTGGCAGGGCCGATTTATTATGCGTACCTGAAGAGCGAGTTGAAGCAGGTGGGGATGGTTTGATCCGAGAGATGTAGCGCCTGATCTGACGCCATCGCCAGCAGGCTAGCTCCCACATTGGAATGCATTTCACTGTGGGAGCTAGCCTGCTGGCGATGGGGGCGACTCGGTTTCGGATCAGCCCATCGAACCGTAACGCTTGGCCGCCTCAATCGCCAGGCCACTGCCGATGCTGCCAAAGATATTCCCTTCCACATGCCGTGCATTCGGCAACATCGCCGAGACGCTGTTGCGCAGCGCCGGAATACCACTCGAACCCCCAGTGAAGAACACCGTGTCCACCTGATCGACCCGCACATCGGCGTCGGTCAGCAGTTGGGTGACGCTATTGCGCACGCGTTCGAGCAGGTTATCGATGGCCGATTCGAAAAGGGCACGGCTGAGCTCCACACTCAAGCCGGCTTCGATACGATCCAGCGGTACGTGGCGGTGGTCTGCATGGGTCAGCTGGATCTTGGTCTCTTCGACTTCCATGGCCAGCCAGTGCCCGGCGCGCTGTTCGATCAGCTTGAACAGGCGGTCGATGCCACCGGTGTCTTCGATGTCGTAGCGCATGCTGCCCAGGGCCAGCTGGGACTTCTGCGAATACACCGAGTTGATGGTGTGCCAGGTCGCCAGGTTCATGTGGTGGCTGGTGGGCATGTAGGCGCCGCTCTTCATCCGGCTGCCGTAGCCGAACAGCGGCATCAGGCCCTGCAGGCTCAATTGCTTGTCGAAATCGGTCCCGCCGATGTGCACGCCGCCGGTGGCGAGGATGTCATCCTGGCGGTTATCCATGCCCCGACGCTGCGGCGACAGACGCACCAGCGAGAAGTCGGAAGTACCACCGCCGATGTCGACGATCAGTACCAGCTCTTCCTTCTCGATGGTCGACTCATAGTCGAAAGCGGCGGCAATCGGTTCGTACTGGAAGGAGACTTCCTTGAAGCCGATCTTGCGCGCGACGTCCACCAGGGTGTCTTCGGCCTCTTTGTCGGCCATCGGGTCATCGTCGACAAAAAACACCGGACGGCCCAGCACCACTTCTTCGAATTCCCGACCAGCGGCGGTTTCGGCACGGCTCTTGAGCTGGCCGATGAACAGGCCGAGCAGGTCCTTGAACGGCATCGCCGTGCCCAGGACGCTGGTGTCGTGCTTGATCAGCTTGGAGCCCAGCAGGCTCTTGAGCGAGCGCATCAACCGCCCTTCATAACCTTCGAGGTACTCGTGCAGCGCCAGCCGGCCGTACACCGGGCGGCGTTCTTCGATGTTGAAGAAGACCACCGAAGGCAGGGTGATCTTGTCGTCCTCCAGCGCGATCAGCGTTTCCATGCCGGGGCGCAGCCAGCCGACGGTGGAGTTTGACGTGCCAAAGTCGATGCCCACGGCACGGGCTGGAGATGCGTTGTTCATGTCTTTGCGGTTCCGGTTAAAAAACGGCCGCGCAGTGTATGTCAGTGCGCGACAGATTCGAAGGCCGACTATCTGCTAATTCCGGGAAACAATGTCTTGAAAGATGGCTCAACACCCCCAAACTACCCTGCATCAAGCTGGTAGCCGCGGAGCACCCGTAAGTCGCACCGCCCGCTGCCGATAAACTTCTTACGCGCCGCCCGGTCACAACCTTGAGATCGGTCTAACCTTGTGCTGCAAACACGTGCATGCTGGGGCAGGTGGCGCGATTTCGATAACGGATGGTGATTCCCGCGATGGACTTCAAAGACTATTACAAGATTCTCGGCGTGGAGCCGACAGCAGACGACAAGGCGATCAAGGCGGCCTATCGCAAGCTGGCGCGTAAATACCACCCCGATGTCAGCAAGGAAAAGGACGCCGAAGCCAAGTTCAAGGACGCCTCTGAAGCCTATGAGGCGTTGAAAAGCGCTGACAAACGCGCCGAATACGATGAATTGCGCCGCTATGGTCAGCATGGTCAACCGTTCCAGGGACCACCGGGCTGGCAGAGCCGTGGCGGTTTTGGCGGCGGTGGCCAGGACACCGGTGACTTCTCGGATTTCTTCAGCTCGATCTTTGGTAATCGTGGCCCTGGCTTCGGCGGGGCGGAATCACGTCGCAGCACCGGACGCCGAGGGCAAGACGTGGAGATGGAACTGGGCGTTTTTCTCGAAGAAACCCTGTCGACCGAGTCGAAGAAGGTCACCTTCCAGGTGCCGCAGTACAACCCGGCCGGCCAGCATGTGAGCAACACCAGCAAAAGCCTGAACGTGAAGATCCCGGCGGGTGTGACCGATGGTGAACGCATTCGCCTCAAGGGCCAGGGCGCTCCGGGAGTCGGCGGTGGTGCCAATGGCGACCTGTACCTGACCATTCGCTTTGCGCCACACCCGAAATTCGACGTCGAAGGCGAGAACCTGATCATCACCTTGCCCTTGGCACCGTGGGAACTGGCGCTGGGCACCGAAGTCGCCGTGCCCACCCTGACCGGCAAGATCAACCTCAAGGTCCCGGCGGGCAGCCAGAACGGCCAACGCATGCGCGCCAAGGGCCACGGTCTGATGAACAAGGCCGGCGAACGCGGTTACCTGTTCATCCAGTTCAAGGCCGTGATGCCCAAGGCCGCAGACGATGACGTCAAGGCGTTGTGGCAGGAACTGGCCAAGAAAGCCGCTTTCAACCCGCGAGAAAACTTCTGAACCCAGCGACGGAGTAGCCCATCATGAGCAGCCCCCTGATCGTTCAACTGGACCTGGCAGAATTCTGTGAGGCGACCGACCTGTCGGACGTCTACGTGATCGAAATCGTCGAACACGGCATCCTCGAACCTCAGGGCGGTCAGCCCAAGGATTGGCGCTTCACCGATTACGAACTGACCCTGGCCAGACGCGCCGCCAAACTGCGGCGCGATCTGGAACTGGAATGGGAAGGGGTTGCGCTGGCGCTGGATTTGCTCGAGGAGGTCCAGCAATTGCGGGCGGAGAACCGGATGTTGAGGCAGCGGTTGGGGCGGTTGGTGGTGGAGTAGTTTGCCTTCGGGGTCTTCGTTGTTTGCTCCTAATTCTGGCTTCTAAAATATTTGCTGAGTTTTTGCAGGCTCACTGGTTGCTGCCGGCGTTTCAAATGCTTACTAAGGTCCGCTAGCTCCACTAGCTCCACACCATCACGACCTATATCAACTCCTTTTTCAATTTGATCTGGAGGAGTAGGAAGAGGGCGGGTGACAGGGTTAAAATACGTGTTTAGTGGTCCTTGATGATCAATTGGAACATTCCGTGTTGCAGGGTTCGTCGGCTTAAGAGATCTATTTAAGGGGGGACCAGGCAAGGCGGGAGGGACTGAGGGCAGCGGCAAGCTAAATTCAGTGAGGACTTGAGGCGATTTACCTATAGGAATCAGCTCGACCGTAGAAGACGTACGTCTTGGAGGTGTTAAAACCAGTCGGTTGGTTGATCCCGCGAAAAAGTTTGTTATATTTCCCCACCACTTCGAGGGGTTAAAATGCCCCGTCGGATCCGACCCCATCACCGGTTCCCCTTCACAATACGTATACGCATTCAACCCACCCGCCCCAAACGGGCTCCAACTGTCCGGGCTATGAAAGCGCATCAACCGAGGGTTATAGACCCGATAACCATTGCCCAGAAAGTACCAACGGGATGCCTCGCGCAATTCACCATTAAACCCCAGGCCCGATACAACCTCATGTTCGGCTGACTGATGCCCATAAGCGGAATACGCCATGGGATTGTTTCTGCCACTGATAATTTCGCTGAGCACCGAGTTTTGCTGATCGGTGGCTAACAGGACGGTACGTTGCTGTTTGGGGGTATCGAGATTTGAGCGGCTCATGAAGAAACCTTCCCTGGTTGCGCTTGAGGGATATTCGTCTTCTTTCTACTCGCTATGACCGGGATGGGGAACTGGCAGATCTGATAGTGCACCGCTCCCGTAGGAGCTGCCGCAGGCTGCGATCTTTTGATTTTGCCGCTGCATTTTGGCGGCTGATAGAACGTTGAAGATCAAAAGATCGCAGCCTGCGGCAGCTCCTACAGGGGATTGCGTGGCAGCACTACAGTGAATAACGTGCCATCGGCCTCGTTGGAACTGACTTCTATCGTTCCGTGATGCGCATCCACCACTTCCTTGACGATAAATAACCCCAGGCCCAGGCTGGTCGACGGCTGCCCAAGCTCTTCGTCGGCGCTGCGCACCAGTGGATCGAAGATCGTGCCGATGGCGTTCGCGGGAATCGGCGCTCCGTAGTTATGGACCGTTATGCGAACCGCGGCGGGCTCGCCGTTGAGCGTGACCGTCACATCACGTTTGTTCGCACCGTGCTGCAACGCATTGCCAATCAGGTTTTGCAGCAACTGACCCAGCCTCCCGGCATCCCAGACCCCTCGAGTATCTCCCTCTACCCTGACCGTTGGATCGCACTCCGGGTTACCGGCGCAGGCTTCGGCAATCGCCGCGTGTGCGGCATCGGCAAGGTCCATGGGCTTGGGATCGATTGGCAGGCTCTTGCCCAGTCGACTGCGTACCAGCTCCAGTAGATCGCTGACCATCACCGCCATGTGCCGGGCACTGCGCGTAATGTTGTTCGCGCAGGCCAGCGCATCGCCTTCCAGCGATGTTTTACGCATCAGCAATTCAGTGGACATGCTCAGCGCCTGCAACGGCGCGCGCAGGTCGTGGCCGAGTATCGCCAGGAAGATATCCCGCGAGCGGTTCACCTGTTCGGCATAGGCGGCCGTGGATTCGGCGAGTGCTTCATCGATGGCTTCGTTGAAGCGGATCATGTCCTGGAAATAGGTCAGGTCCGGTGATTCCAGGCTGTCGACCCACAGGCGAATCACACAGGCCCGCAGGTGGCGGAATTCGCTGGTCATCTGCACCAGGTCGAAACCCACGGTATGCCGCAGCTCGCCATGGCTGGCACCGGCTTCGTCCAGGCTCGGGGTTTTCTCGGGGCCTTCACCCTTGGCCTTGGCCAGCTGTTCGCTGGCGGTTTGCGCGGTGGTCATGTCACGCGCGGCGGCCAACAGAATCGCCTTGGCATGGTCGCGCAAGGCTGCACTGTCCATGTTTTCGGCCGCCGGCGTGATGGTACTGGCGAACTGTTCCCATTCATCAACGATACGGTCCACGTGTTGCCTGATGAAGTCGGGGAGGCGCATGACCGGTTTCCTGCTGGGAATGTAGGGGGGATCTTAGCCTCTTTACCGCCGGGCAAAAACTACCGCTGAGGGATGGATCAGGTCCGGGGGCGATAGGGTGGTATCTATTTATTTTTCCGGTTCTCGAATTCGATCTTGTCCTGGGTCTTTTCTGGGTTGTTCCAGCAGGATTTTAATCTTTTGTTTTAGAGGCGGTTGAATAAGCTGGGGCACTACTCATCGCATAAGGATTTGCGAAAATGACTGTACTTCATTCGGATTATTTCGCTGAGAAAGTGCCAGCCCTGATAAAAAATGCTTCGGCTTCAAGGTTGGCATCGGTTACGCAACTGACGCCCGGTTTTCCGGACTGGTACATCAAGGCATCGGCGATTGATCGTCGATACTTGCAACAACTCATACAGGAGCGCTGGCGTTTACAGGATGTTGTTTCTGATGCGGTCGGTAATCTGCAAACCGACATCAATGAGTTTGCCAAGCCCTTACTGACCCAAGCCCTCAGCGACGAGCTGAACGTCGAACTGGATGTCAGCACGACTTCATTGCGCCTCTATGTTCCCGCCCCGCTCGGCATTGGCATCGACACCCAGGCCAGCCGGCTCAGGCAATCGTCGTTGCTGGAAGCCGCCCTGCATAACTTTGAGTTGTCTGAAACCCTCGAAGGCGCCTTTCGCGACGGCTCGGGCATCTTCATCAAAGACACTGAAGGGGAACTTCAGCGTCATGAATGCAGCGTCGAAAAGTTCACCACGTTGTGTCGCAAACTCGATATCGGCGCGCAGTATCAGCAACACATCAAGTCTCTGCTCAAGCCAGCTGTCACTGCTGATCGACAACTACTTGAACAACGGTTCATGGCCCATGAAAGGGCTGCTTTCAGTGAGTCCATGCTCATTGCGCTATTAAAAAACGATATCGACTCCTATACCTTCGGAAAACTGATCGAGCTGCGGGATGACCAGGACAGCATCCTGTACCAAGGCCGTCCATTGCACTGTCACCGGCTCTCATTGATGGGCACGCGGCTGACGGGCATTGTGCTGTTCAGTGCGCTGGCCGATCCCACGCTAATAAAACAGGCTCTCGAGGAGCTGGTTCCGGAGCAGCTGCAACACCTGATCGACTGGTCTCGTCGCCTGAAAATTTTGCCGGGGTATGAATATGACCAGTTCAAGACACTCCAGGCCTTTTTTGCCAATGGCCCGACCGGGGTGGTCGAGGAAATGGTTCGCCGTAACGATATCCATGAACAAAGTCGGCTGGACGGGACATTGATCGCCTACATCCCCGGCGACCCGGATCATCCGCTCAGGCAATACGACTCTTTCACCGACTTCATGAAGGAACTGACGAGCCAGTTGCGCTCGGCTCAGTACCAGGAGTTCTTCAGCCGGTTCGTGCCGCACAAGGATAAAGGACGCTTCTTCGCACGGGTCAACGAGCGCTTCAGCACCTTTACCTGGACACAGCGCGAGCCGCTGGACATGGGCCCGTGGTGGCGCGAGACCGCCGTCGAGAACCCGGATGCCGAACCCATCACCAACCTGATCGAAGGCGATTTCTGGGTGCATTTCTGTGCCTGGCGCAGAGACAAGGCGATTGCCGATGCGCGACAGATCGCCGTGCCCACGGGCGATGAAGACGCCACCGCGCGCTGGAAACGCCTGACCAGTTACCTGGACATTGGCTGGAACCTGTTCAACTTCGGCGCCATGTTGGTGCCGGGATTAGGCGAAGCCGTGCTGGCGGTGATGGTCGGCCAGATGATGCTTGAGACCCTGGAGGGTATCGAAGACTGGAGCAAAGGCGACAAGGAAGAGGCCGCGTCTCATCTCACCGCGGTTCTGATCAATTTCGCCCAACTGGCACTCATGGGCGCCGGGCATGTGCTACCGGGCGGCACGCCGGTGGCGGTCAAAGTGTCGCCTTTTATCGACCAACTGAAAAAGGTCGAGCTGCCTGATGGCAAAACCCGTCTGTGGAACCCTGATCTGAGTCCCTACGATCACAAAGTGTCGTTGCCCAACGACTCCAAACCCAACGAACGAGGACTGCATCGACACAACGGCCAGGACATCCTGGCACTGGGTGGCAGGCATCTTGAGGTCAAGGAAGATCCGCAGACCGGTCAACCGCGACTCAGGCACCCGAACCGGCCGACAGCCTATCAGCCAAGAGTGGAACATAACGGTGCCGGTGCCTGGCACACCGAGCTCGATCGCCCGGTCGAGTGGGACAAGACCGAACTGATGCGGCGTCTGGGCCCTTCTGTCGATGCATTTTCCGATCAGACGCTGGAACAGATCCGTATCGCCAGCGGTGTCCAGGAAGATGTGCTGCGCAAGCTGCAAGTAGAGACACAGCCGCCACCGGCGGTGTTGGCCGACACCCTCAAGCGCTTCAAGGCGTATGCCGATGTGCGCACGCTGGTGGATCAAATACGGCTCAATCAGGTCGCGCCGCAATGGGCGGATCACCTGCCACCCTTGATGACAGAATTGCCGCGATGGCCCGAGTACAAAGCCATCGAGCTGTTCCGCGGGCCGGAGTTGTGGGGCGATTCCATCGTGCACGGCAACCAGGAAACTGTGCCTGCACACCGCGTGAAGCTGACCTTTGCGCAATTGAAGGCCGGCGAATTATCTGATCGCGTGCTGGACGCTTTCAGCGAAGAGGAGATCCAGCAGGTACTCGGTCGGGATATCGGCGAAGACCGGCAGGTGCAAATCGATGCCTTGCAGGAACGTCTGGCCATGTACTCAGAGGAGCAGAAAAAGCGACTCTTCGAGTCATTCTACAAGCACGCAGCGGTCGAGACCGACGCTAACGTGGCCTGGCTTCAGGACGCATTCCCGCAACTGCCGACCAGTGTCGCCAGGGAGCTGTTGGCGCAAGCCTCGCCAGAGGAACTGGCGGTGATGGCCGAGCGCAAGCGCGTACCGTTGCATCTCAAACATCAGGCTCGGGCGGCGTTGCTGGAGGTGCGGCTGAACCGCGCTTATGAGGGGCTTTTCCACGATGAACTGCAAAACCCGGACACTGAGCGCCTGGTTCTGCGAACGCTTGAGTCGCTGCCGGGCTGGTCTGCAGACGTGCGTATCGAGGTGCGCAACGGTACCGCGACAGGCGCGCTGGATGACAGTATCGGCGCGGCTGACGCCCCCATCCGCAAGGTGCTGGTCAAGAACGAAGAGGGTCTGTATGAGGCGCGCAATGCAGACGATCATGAGCTTCACGGCCCGGATAACTTCTTTGCCGCTGCCCTGCATGCCTTGCCCGATGCCGAACGCGAAGCGCTGGGCTATCAGATCAATCAATGGGAAACCCTCAAGCAATCCGTTCTGCGTTCTCCACTGAGCCACGACAGGTTCAGGTCGATCCTGGTGGACAATCCTTTGCGAAAACCGAAGTACGATCCCGATACCATGAAGTTGCGGGGGGGTATGCAAGGCTTCTCCCAACAACTTCGTCGAGTCGGCGGCCACCTGACTGCGCAAGAACGGCTCCAGTCGCTTCGCCCCGGCTGGAGCGAAACCGACATTCAAACCTTTCTGGAGCACAGCGACAGCGGGAGCACACCCGAGGAGCGAGTGGGGGCTCTTGAAGCCGAGTTCAATCAACTCAACAGCAGCTTTCGACGCTGGCTGGATTCACCCCTCGACTCGTTCAGCCTGAGCGCGGATGGCGTTTCACAATGGCAGTCGCGCAATAGTGTCTACAGGGCGATCAGAAGCTGCTGGCAACGCAACTGCCCCGTGGAGCTCGACGCCATGGGAAACCCGCGTGGATGGATCCTTGATCTAAGCAACATGCCCATGGGGCGGCATCTGGAAACGATGCCCAGGCTAGAGGCCAATTTTGAGCATGTCACCCAGCTGAATCTGGCTGACACCGGATTGACCGATGCCCATGCCGGGTTTATCGAGCATTTCCCAAGACTGCGTTCCCTGAACATGAACAACAATGGCCTGACCCGCCTGCCAACTGCAGTAGGTCGCATGCAATCGCTGATCGCGCTGTACCTGGGCCACAACCGGATCGAATTGACGGTAGAGGCCGCGAACGCGCTGCGCGACCTCATCCGGCTCGAATCCATCGACCTGCGAGGCAATCCTCTGGGCCGGGTGCCGGACATCGGTCGTATGCCTTTGCTGCACACGTTAATCCTGGCGGACACCGGGATCAATACCTGGCCCGCGGGCCTGTTTTCCTTGCCGCGTTTGCGGCATTTGTTCGTGAACCTGCAGCGCAATGTCATCAGCGTTGTGCCTGAGGTGGTACCCGGTTCCGGGGAGGCGGAGTTGCTGGCCAGGACGTTGTTGAACCGAGAGCCGGAGTGGCTATCGCCAGAAAACCTGAATCAGCTCAGGGATTACACCCACTCCGTGGGCCTGGACCCTGATCGGCCTTATCCGTCGCGTGGCGTGCGCGACAGTCTCGACTGGGAGGCAGGCATGACGCGAGCGCAATGGGTTGACCGTCAGCCAATATGGAATGAGGTGGAAGATGAGATCGGTTCAGTGCCGTTTTTCGATCACATCAGACTGCTCACCCAATCCAGCCACTTTCAAAATGACCGCGCCTTCAGAGTGGATTTGACGGCCAAGCTCTGGCGAATGCTGGAGGCCATGGAAAAGAACAGCGAACTGCGCAAGCAGATTTTCACCATGGCGCGAGAGCCGATCAACTGTGTCGACGCCGGGGCGGCGCTGTTCAATGCCATGGGCCTTGAAGTGCTGATTCACGAAGCCTACGAGCTGGCCAATCCGAGCCTGGTCGAAGCCGAACTGGTGTCGCTGGCCAGGGGCAAATCCCGTCTGGATGAGCTGAGCCGCATCGCCCATAAGGAAATTGCCCGGCGACTGGAGAGCGGTGACAGCTTCATGCGGCTCGATGCGCAAGGAGTGGTCACCGGGTCCATCGATGAAGTCGAGACTCACCTGGCGTACATGACGGACCTCGCCAGCCGGCTGGATCTTCCATGGCAATCGCGGGACTTGCAATTCAGAGCCCTGTCGGGTGTCACCCAGGCGATGATCGATGACGCCTGCGCCCGTGTGCTGGCGCTGGAGGAGGGTGATTTGCTACGCGATTCGATTGTCGAACAGCCCTTCTGGGCCTCTTACATCCAGGGTTCCAATCGCGCTGCATTCAAGGCCATCCGGCGTCGACTCGATGCGACAACCGAGTTTTACATGGCGCTGGAGAGACGGGCGACCGAGTCTCTTTCCGTGCAGGAAAAAGCCCGGTTGAAAGAGGAAATCAGGGTGCTTGCGGCGGAACTCGGCAAACCGGAAAGCGCGATCGTCCCCGGATGCGTCATGACCACCGAGGAGTATGAAACGGAAATGAACCTGCTCAATGCGCAGAGGCTGACGTTGCTCAAGACCCTGACCCAACAGGCGATGGACCGGGCAAAACTGCAACGGGTCGAAATCCCTTTCACCGTGAAACCCTGATGGTTGTTCCGGCATGAAGACTGACGACCTTCGTGCCGGCCCACCAAGTCGTACATAAGGATATGTACCATGCGAAGCAACCACCAAAGCACCCCGGAAACGAGGGCAACGTCACAGCCAGGATGCTGGATGAGGCATACGCCAAGGTCGTGGCGCTGGACGGTTCTGCTGAAGAGTTTCAGTCGCTGGTGGCAAGAGACTTCTGGAAGGACTTCGTGACGAACAAATACCGGCCGCCATTCGAAGCTCAGCGCGAACCCTATCAGGATCGCTTGGCCAATTTGCGAGAAAGCCAGCAGGCTGGGGAATTGTCAGAGGCGCAGTACGAGGCGCAATCCGACGAACTGGACGCTCAGCTCCAGATCGAAGAGGCGTCGCTGATCGAGAAGCTCACTCGCGAGGAGTTGACGAGGCACCCGCTCTGATGTTGCAGCCGTAGCCAACCGACGAACAAAGGCCTGGATCTGCGCAAGCATCCAGGCCTTTTC
>NZ_JANHLK010000023.1 GCF_028682635.1 Pseudomonas putida
GAGCTGGCTTGCCAGCGAAGCAGCCCGATAGAGCAGCACCAGACTCAAGGCCGCCTTCGCTGGCAAGCCGGCTCCTACAAGGTATATGTCGCGCACGAAACCACGGTAGAGGCATATTTTTGTAGGAGCTGGCTTGCCAGCGAAGAGGCCCGAAAGACTCGCACCAGACTCAAGGCCGCCTTCGCCGGCAAGCCGGCTCCTACAAGGTATATGTCGCGCACGAAACCACGGTAGAGGCACGTTTTTGTAGGAGCTGGCTTGCCAGCGAAGAGGCCCGATAGAGCAGCACCAGACTCAAGGCCGCCTTCGCCGGCAAGCCGGCTCCTACAAGGTATATGTCGCGCACGAAACCACGGTAGATACAGGGTTGTGTCGTCCCAAAATTGAAGGTTTGAGCGCATATCTGCAGGCGTAAAAAAACCGCGACCCTCCCTCAAGGGCCGCGGCTCTTTCACCCCATGCAATTACTTCTGCAACACAGTCGCACTGTTAGCCGTACCAAACTGCTGCACATTCGCCGTCTGTGTCATCCCGCTCTGATTCACGCTGGTAATGTTGCCAGTCCCCCCCTGGGTCACATACGCCACGTTCATGGTGTCCGCCTGCTTGATGGTGATCATGTTGTCTTCGCCATACAGCTGTGTGGTGAACGCCTGGTTGCCGGTGCCTTCCTGGTCGATGTTGGTGGTGTTGTTGGTGCCGGTGCTGCTGCCCTGGGTCAGGTTGTTGGTGCCGCGCTGGTCGGCGATGAGGATGTTGTCGGTGCCGTTCTGGTCGAAGTACAGCTCGTTGTAGGTATCGGCCTGGCTGACCGTGGTCTTGTTGCCGGTACCGGCCTGGTTGGTGGTCATGATGTGGCCGGTGTTTTTCTGGGTGAAGTTGGCGACGTTGCCGTTGCCGTTCTGGTTGACGGTGGCGCGCTGGTTGCTGCCGAACTGGCCGCCCATTTGCGTGACCGGGCCTTTCCAGTTGCTGGCGTAGACCTTGTTGTCGTTGCCTGTGGAAGTGGCATTGAGCACTTGGCCGGTGCCGGTCTGGTAGGTGAAGTGGATGTTGCCGACGCCCTGTTGATTGAGCGTCACGGTCGAGCCCAGGGACTCGAACTGGTCGGCATAGATCGCGTTGAGGTCGCCGACCTGGATCACCTGGGCCACGTTGTTGTCGCCGAAGCTCTGGTCGACGATGGTTTCGTTGGTCTGGCCGTTCTGGTCGATGGTGGTTCTGCTGGCGACCTGGGTGTCCTGCCAGACTTCACTGCCGTTACCGTCGCCATACTGGTTGATGGTCAGGTTGCCGCCTTCGCCGTAGCGCTGGTCACCGTAGGCATAGTTGGTGCCGCCGGACTGATTGATGTCGATCTGGCCGTTCATGTGGTTGATCTGTTCGGCGGTGGCGTAGTTGGCAGTGCCGTACTGGATGATCACCGCGTTGTTGGCCGTGCCCAGCTGGATCTGTTCGATGTTGGCTTCGTTGCTGTCGCCATACTGGTAGGTTGTGCCGGAAGAGTTTTCCTGGCTGTCCTGGTAGATGAACGAGAAGTTACCGGTGCCTTCCTGTTGCTGCAGGATCTGGCCACCGCCGAACCCGATCGACTGGCTGGCATGGCTGGTGTTGGTGGCACCGGCCTGGTTCTGGATGATGGTGCTGTTGTTCTCGAACAGTTGCTCGGCGTAGCCGGCGTTGTAGTTGCCGCTCTGGTTCTGCTCGATGGTGCTGGTGGCGGTGTCCTGCACGGCGGCCGCATCGTTGCCCGCACCCGACTGGTTCTGGGTGGCGGTGCTGAGCGGTGCCGAAATCTGCTTCACATCGGCGATGTTGGTGTCACCGAACTGGTTTTGGGTCGACACGCTGTCGTCGGCCAATGCTTGAGCACTGACGATGACCAGGATGGCGGCGGTGAGGGGCGTCAATTTGAACATGATGAAACCTCCAGGTGGTGCAGTGCTTTAGCGATACTGGGTGACCGATACGCTCATTCCATTTCCTGCCTGGGTCACAGCGCTTTGCTGACCCGTGCCGGCCTGGACAATGCTGGCGTCGTTGTTGTTGCCGTTCTGGGATATCTGCGCGCGGTTGTGGCTGCCGGTTTGGGTAATGGACGCGGCGTTGCCGGAACCTTGCTGGTTGATCAATGCCATCAGGTCGCTGCCTTGCTGCAGGATGTAGGCTTCCTGATTGCTGCCCGACTGCACGATCTGGCCGAGCAGCGACTGGCCGTTCTGTTGCAACAGCGCGACGTTGGCCTGGCCGTTCTGGTCGATCAGGGCTTGCTGGCCGACCGGGGGTGGCAGCTCGCCGAGGTCGGCGCCGGGCGCCAGGTCGTCGTTCTCCATCAAGTCGTCGGCACGCACGCCCGCGCTGCTGCAGAGCAGAAGCAGGCAGAGCAGGGCGGCGGTCGGCGTTTTCATGGCGTTGTCCTTTGGTTAGAGGCTTGCCCCATCAACCACTCTGGCCGATGGGGCGAGGGCTCAGTTCGAGATCACCTGCACCGTGCGCACAGTGCCTTGGGACGAGGTGATGGTGGCTGTCGGGTTCGCCGACGGAATCACCGTGGTCGAGTTGCTGACGGTCAACCTCCAGCGACCGGTCAGTGGCACCGTGGTGCTACCCAGGGTCACCAGCCCGGTCGGCGTGGTCACCTGGACGGTGATGGTGTTGCCGGTGGTCACCGATGAAGTCCCCGAGAAGTCCCAGTTGAAGCGGTTGTTGGAACGGGCCGTCACCGTGGCTGCCGTGACCGCGAAGTTTTCCGCGGCTGGCCGTGGCGAGACTTGCACCGTGACCGTGGCCGGTGTCGTCGACTGGGCGCCGAAGCTGTCCCGGGCGAAGTAGGTGAAGGTCGTGGTGAACGCCGTGGTGACCGTGGCCGGAGGGTTGTAGGTCAGGACGGTGCCGTTGCTGGTCACCGAGCCGCGAGTGGCCGGTGGTTGGGTGAAGCTGGCGATGGCGAGCGGCACGTTGGCCTCCGGATCGGTGTCGTTGGCCAGCACGTTGATCGGGATCGACACACCCAGGGTCGCAATGGCGTCGGCGACAGCCACCGGAGGCTGGTTAGGCGCCACGGTGATGGTCACGGTCGTCGCAGCGGTCGCGGCCAGGCCTTTGGCGTCTTGCGCCTTGTAGGTGAAGGTCGTGGTCAGTGGAGCATTGACCACCGCTGGCGGGGTGTAGACGATAGCTGTGGTGCCGCTCAACGCCACGGTGCCCTGCTCGGCGGCCGGTTGAGTCAATGCCGTGATGGTGAGTGGGGTGTCGCCGTCCGGGTCGTCGTCGTTGGTCAGCACGTTGAGGGTGATCGGTACGCCGAAGGTGGTGCTACCGCTGTCGGCAACGCCCACCGGTGCCTGGTTCTCACCGGTATCCGGTGCCGTACCGACGACCACCACGGGCTCGGTATCGTTACCGCCCGAAGCCGATTTGATGGTCACGGTGGCCGGTGGCTGGGACAGGTCGGCGACGGTCAGGCGTTGCAGGGTACCGGACTTGGTCAGCCGTCCGTAGCCCTGGGCAACCATGTCCGGCACCACCACTTCGTCAGACGAGGTGGCTTCGATCAGCAGGCTGCGATTGTCCCAGCTGTAGCGCGCGGTCTGGACTTTCACCACGTCGGAGACTTTGCTCGATACTGCCGTCGGCCGGGTGGTGCCACTCGGATCGGTAGCAGTGAGCACCACCACCGGAGGCACGGTGGTACCCGTCAGGCGATGGCCGAAGAACAGACCGGTGTTGTCGCCGAGCATGCTGGTCAGGCACGGCGTCTGTGGTGGGCCGGGAACCAGGGCCACGGTTTCACGGAAGCACAGGCTCGATCCGTTGACCGATTTGCCGAACACTTCTACCCGGGTACTGCTGGTGCCCGGACCTGTAGACGTGCGGCGGTAAGTGGCGCGGCTAATTTCCGCCGGGGTTTGCGCACGGCTGTCGAGGACCTTGCCGGATACGGTGAAGAGGTTGGTCTGGATAGTCCCGGCCGGACCCTGGATACGCAGGAAGTTGGTGTTGTTGGGGCTGCCGGTGACGGCCTCTGTAAGGTTCGGATCGCCGACAAAAGTCTCGATGGCGCCGGTGTCCGGGTTCACTTCGGTGTACGGTCCGTTGACGCTGCGCAGGAATGGCCCGACCTCCCCGTTGAGGGCACCGGAGAAGTTGCCCGGTGCGCCGATGCCGATGTCACGGGTGATGTTGATTGCCCGACGGCCCGGTGCGGTGACGTTGACCGTTTCCACGCCGTACGGGTGGGTGATGGTGTAGACACCGGCCACTGGCACGTTCACCCGCAGACGAATCCGCGCGAAACTTGCCTGGTCGCCGTCGATAGGGTTCTCGGACGCGAATGCCGCTTCGATCCCGGCGACGTAGGCATCCACGCCGTAGCCGCCGACATCGTTGATGCTGGTCTCGGCGAGGTACCAGAAGGTTTCCGGTGGCCAGTTATCCGGGAACACCATCGGCAGGGTGTCGTCATAAACTCCGGGTTCCGGATTCAGGATGCACATGTAGGCAGGCGCGCCGGGAGCGCCAGGTGACCGCGAACTCGTCGCCCGCGACTGGCACAGTTCCAGCGACAGCAGATTGTTGTCCTGATACCACATGGGGAATTTCCCCGTGGCAAAGGTGTAGGGGCCGGGGTCGACGGCAGCGAGTTGCGCGAATGCACTGCCGGACAACGATAGAGTCAGTCCCAGGGCGTTGAGCGCCAGGCGTGGCAATTTGTTCATGATGCCTCCTGATGAGGATCTGGGCATATGTGCGTTCATTGCACGACGACCACTTCTTCGGTATCGCTGCCGCCATTGGATGACGTCACTCGAACCTTGGCCGGTGGAATCGGCGTGATGCCGGTCGACAGGGATTTCACTGCACCATCGCCACTGAGAGAGCCGATGGCGACCCCGGTGCCGGAGGTGGCGGTAAGGACCGGTGGCGATGTTTCATCGCTGGTCGAGGCCACGATGGTGATCTGCCCGCTGCTCAGGCTGTACTGGGCCTGTGAGATCACCACCAGGTCGGTCAGCGGCAGGGACAGCGTGGTCGGCGTGCTGGTGGGAATGGCCAGGTGATTGTCGGCGGTTACCACAAGGGTGCTCGGTAACGTCGGGTTGGTGGCGGACTGGGCGTACCAGTGGCCGGTGGTGTCGGCTTCGGTCAGGTTCAGCACCGGGCTGTTGCTGTCCAGGGTCACGGTGGCCGGTGGCGGTGGCGCCATCACGAACACATCCTGTTGCGCCACCGGTGCGCTTTCACCGGCTTTACGGGAGTACGTGCTGCGCTCGGCAATGATCGGAGTGGGGCGGACTACCGTCGACAACTTGCCGGAAATGGTCATCACCGTCGTGCGCAAATCCAGTCCATTAGGGCCTTCAATGCGGATGTAGTTGGTATTGAAAGGGCTGCCGGTGAAGGCCTCGGCCAGGTTTGGATCGCCGATGAATTGATCGGGCGCACCCGTGACCGGGTTGATCTCGGTGTAGGGACCGTTGACGCTGCGCAGGAACGGACCAATGTCACTTCTGAGCGCGCCGTCGTAGGTTTTCGGCGAGCCGATGCCGATGTCGCGAGTCATGTTGATCGCGCGGTCTCCACCTGCGGGAACGTCAAATATGTCGACGCCGTAGGGGTGGGTGATGGTGTAGACACCGGCAGTGGGCACATCGACCCGAATGCGGATTCGGCCAAAACTGACCTGGTCGCCTTCTTTCACCTCTTCCGCGGCGAAGGCGGCTTCGATGGCACTGACAAAAGTCAGGTCGATGCCCCGGGCTGCATCCACGATTGAGCCCTCGCCGGTAAACCAGAACGTTTCATCGGGAAAGTTGCTTGGGAAAACGATGGGCTGCGTGTCGTCGAAAACGCCGGGAGCCGGATTCAAAACGCACATGTAGGTCGGCGCGCCGGGTGCACTTGGAACCCTGGAACTGACAGCTTTTGACAGGCATAAGTCGAGGGTTCGGCCATGCGTGTCCTGATACCAGGACGCGAAGCCACCGGTGGCTGGCAGGTAAGGGCCAGGATCTACAGCAAACAACGCGGCCTGGGCAGAACCTTGGGCCAGCGCACTCACGATCAGGGCGATCGCGCTTTTGGACAGTAAAGGGTGCATGAGTATTCCCTCTATCAGAGTACCTGCCCCTTGGATATGGGTCAGTTGGGAGGTCTTCGGCAACTCCCATGCCAACCGTCGAAAATGTCGGTGCGAGGCCCGGTACACAGGCGTTTGCGACGCGCTCGCGGATGGAACGGCAAATGCCCGGGCGGGCCTCTTTCCCCAGCATTGGGGGTAGATCGGGGCAGCGGGGGGAGTGGGGAATAGGGGGAGGGGCAGGACCCGGGAACGGGCAAACGGCGAGTAGTGCGCTATAAACCTATAGGGGTTTTGCGGGAACACTGTCCATGACCATGCTTGCAAAGACACTGGCGTCCGACCAGGGCGAGATTCGCTTGAGCTCACGCAAACAGCCGTTCAATCTGCTGCGCTGGTTTTCGCTCATCAGCATGGCGGTGATCGGCACGGTGGCGGTGGCGCTGGGCTCGGTGTCGACCAAATTCGTGATAACCGAAAGCGTGCAGCGCGATGCCCTTCTGACTTCGCAATTCATCCAGGCGATTGCCTCCGCCGAGGTGCGCCATGTGTCGATTCCCAATGTGCGGACCATGGGCGAGCTGCTCGACCCGCGCAAGGACCGGGACTTTCCCGACGTCGACCCGCTGGCCCGGGCCAACGCCCGGGGCGAATTCCTCGACCACATCGAACATTTGCCGGATGTGATCCTGGCCAACATCTACGCCCCCGACCGCATGATCATCTGGTCGACCAACCCGGCCCTGATGGGCACCACGATTCACGCCGACGAAGACCTCGACCAGGCCTTCGCCTCGAAGACCCCCGTGTCGGCCAGCTATCACGATGTCGACCAGGCTCGCATGGAACAGAAGTTCATCACGCCGCCGGAATACATCTTCATCGAAAACTACATTCCGCTGTTCGATGCCGAAGGCAAGAACGTCACGGCGATGGTCGAGATCTACAAGGAACCCAAGGACCTGATCAACCGCATGGAACGCGGCCTGGTGCTGATATGGCTGGCCACGGCCCTGGGCGGCGGCCTGATCTACCTGGGGCTGTACTGGATCGTGCGGCGGGCGGCGAACCTGCTGGCGACGCAACAGAAGCAACTGATCACCAACGAAACCTTCGTCGCCCTGGGCGAGATGTCGTCGGCCGTTGCCCACAGCCTGCGCAATCCCCTGGCGACCATTCGCTCGAGCGCCGAGCTGGCACTGGAGTTCGACAGTGGCCCTGCGCACAAGAACATCAACGACATCATCGGCCAGGTCGATCGCATGTCGAAGTGGGTGCGGGAGTTGCTGCAGTCCCTGCGGCCACTCAATGACGACGTCGAGCCGGTCAACCTGGTGTCGGCGCTATACGACAGCCTCGCTGCGTTCGAGCAACAGATCGTCAAGGCCCGGGTCAATGTGCTGTTCGAACCCATAGGCACGCCGATGGTGCTGAGCCAGCAGGTGCAGCTGACGCAGATCCTCAACAGTTTGCTGGCCAATGCCCTGGAGGCCATGGACGAAGGCGGAACCCTGACCATCGCCATGGCGCCCATCGATGCCCAGAATGTTCGCGTGGTGGTGAGCGATACCGGCAAAGGCATGACCGAGGAGCAGCGGCGCATGGCGTTCCGCCCGTTTTTCACTACCAAGCAAGGCGGGCTCGGTGTCGGGCTGGTGCTGGTCAAGCGCATCATGGAACGATTTGGCGGGACGGTGGCCCTGGACAGCCGCGAGGGCGAGGGCACCCGCGTCAGCCTGACGTTCAAACGCGTCCCCTGAAAATGGGTGTGAAATTTCCCCGCTAGCGGGTGCCATTCCCCAGTCGCCATTCCCATCGTGGCAAAGTGATGTCGATAAGCCATTGTTTTATAGAATGTTAATGCCTTTGTATAAAACAGTTACAAGTTTGGCCGGCTCTTTGCACTAGCCCCATCACCCCCTTCATACGTTAGAGGCGGCTGGTGATGGATACCGCACGTACGCAAGCCCTGGGCATGCACCTGGTGCTGATATTGGTGACGGGCCTGCTGGCCAGCCAGCTGCTGGTCGCCAGCCAGACACCGTCGACACCCGTTCCGGTAGCCGGCGAATCCACCACGCCGTGGGGTAGCGACTATTTCCCCAACACCCTGCTGACCGACCAGGACGGTCGGCAGGTGCATTTTTTCGATGACCTGATCAAGGGCAAGGTGGTGGTGATCAATTTCATCTTTACCTCGTGCAGCGACTCCTGCCCGCTGGAAACCGCGCGGCTGCGCCAGGTGCAGAAACTGCTCGGCGACCGGGTCGGCAAGGACATCTTCTTCTACTCCATCAGCATCGATCCCTTGAGCGACACCCCCGGGGTACTCAAGGCCTATGCGCAACGCTTCCAGGTCGGGCCGGGCTGGCAGTTCCTCACCGGCGAGTTCGGCGACGTCACCGAGTTGCGGCAAAAACTCGGGCTGTTCATCGAAGGCGTCGACAACGGCCGCAGCAAGGACCACAACCTGAGCCTGATCGTCGGTAACCAGCAAACCGGTCGCTGGATGAAAGCCTCGCCCTTCGAGAACCCGTGGATCCTGGCCGACCAATTGGCCAATACCTTGCATAACTGGAAACAACCGAGCATGGGCGAAAGCTACGCCAATGCGCCCGAGATTCGCCCGCCGAGCAACGGCGAAGAATTGTTCCGCACCCGTTGCGCGTCGTGCCACAGCCTCGGCCCGTTGGACGGGCAGGGCATCGGCATGCGCAGCATCGGTCCGGATCTGGTCGGCGTGACCCGCCAGCGCGATCCGGCCTGGCTGAGCCGCTGGATCCGCGAGCCCGACCGCATGCTGGCCGAAAAAGACCCGATTGCCATGGAGCTGTTCGAGCGCTTCGACAAGATCCCGATGCCCAACCTGCGCATGGATGAGCACTCGGCGCAGTCGATCATCGAGTTCCTGCAGGAAGAAACCGAGCGCCAGCAGCCGTTGCTCACACCTCTGGTCATCGACGCCGAGGAACCGCAGCACCAGCACGCCGTCGCCGCGCCCGACATGGCGCGAGTGCAATAGTGGCGAAATAGCTTTATCGGGCAGTCTGTGACGGTCAATGCCACCTACACTGATCGGGAATGCGGCTGAAAACGCTTGTCTCAAGCTACCAGGACATCCCATGCAGATACTGCAATCAACGCCGGATACGCCGGCAGCAGAGGTCAAGGATTGGCGGCCGCCGTTCAATCTGGTGCGCTGGTTTTCCGTGGCGAGTTTTTTCATCATTGCCGGCGTGGCATTGGGCCTGGGCTACATTTCCACGCGTTTCGTGGTCGAGGAGAGTATCGAGCGCGACTCCATGCTGACCGCGCAATTCGTGCAAGCCATGGGCGCCGCCGAAATTCGCCATGCCGCGATTTCGCCGAACCGCACCATGGGCGAAATGCTCGACCCGCGCGCTGACGCCGCCTATCCGGACGTCGACTCGGGCGCCCGTACCGCTTCGCGCATCGAGTTTCTTGATCATGTCGAACACCTGCCAGACCTTCTGCTGGCCACGGTGTACGCCATGGACCGCACCGTGGTCTGGTCGACCAACCCCGAGCTGGTCGGTGTGCGCATCGACAATGACGAGGAACTGGACGAGTCCTTCGAAATGAAGGAAGCGGTGTCCACCAGCTACCACGAGATCGACGACGAACGTCCTGAGCAACGCTTGCTGCATGACCCCCAGTACCTGTTCGTCGAGAACTACATTCCAATGTTCAACGCCGACAAAAGCAAAGTGGTTGCCATGGTCGAGATCTACAAGGAACCGGTGGACCTGATAGCGCGCATCCAGCGCGGGTTCAAGGCGATCTGGCTGACCACATTGCTCGGCGGCGCGGTGATCTACCTGGGGTTGTTCTGGATCGTGCGCCGTGCGGCCCTGCTGTTGCATAGCCAGCAGAAACAGCTGGTCGCCAACGAAACCTTCGTCGCCCTGGGGGAAATGTCCTCGGCGGTCGCCCACAGCCTGCGCAATCCGCTGGCCAATATTCGTTCCAGCGCCGAAATGGCCCAGGAAATCGCCAGCCAGCCCGCGCAGAAGAACATCGGCGACATCATCGGCCAGGTCGATCGCATGTCACGCTGGGTCCGTGAGTTGCTGGTGTCCTTGCGCCCGGTCAACGACGATCAGGAAAGCGTCGACCTGGTGCTGGCCATCGACGACACCTTGAGCGCCTTCGCCCCACAGATCCAGCGCTCGAACGTCGAGGTGCGCTTCACGCCCAGGACGGTGCCACCGGTCGTCAGCCAACAGGTGTTGCTCACACAGATTCTCAATAGTCTGTTCGCCAACGCGCTGGAAGCCATGCCCAAGGGCGGCGTACTGAGTATCGACATCGAAACACCGGCCCCCGATCAGGTGTGCATGGTCCTCAACGACACCGGCAAGGGCATGACCAGGCAGCAACAGAAAATGGTCTTCAAGCCGTTCTTCACCACCAAACAGGGAGGGTTGGGCGTGGGCCTGGCCCTGGTCAAAAGAATAATGGAGCGCTTCGAAGGCTCGGTCGAACTGACCAGCCAAGAGCAGGAAGGAACCCGCGTCTGTCTCAATTTCAAAGTGGCAACGGGAGGGGAATATGGAGCACAGCATACTGCTGGTCGAGGATGATGAGCTGCTCGCGGAGAATATCCAGACTTACCTGGAGCGCAAGGACTTCGAAGTGACCGTCTGCCACTCGGCCGAAGACGCGCTGTCGCAGTTGAGCACCTTTCTTCCGGATGTGGTGCTGACCGACAACTCGTTGCCGGGCATGAGTGGTCACGACCTGATCCAGAAGCTGCGCATCAGCGCGCCGGATCTGAAAGTGATCATGATGACCGGCTACGGCAACGTCGAAGACGCCGTGGTGGCGATGAAAGAGGGCGCGTTTCACTACGTGACCAAACCGGTGGCGCTGCCGGAGCTCAAGCTGCTGCTGGACAAGGCCCTGGCCACCGACCGGATGGAGCGCACACTGTCGTTCTACCAGGAGCGCGAGGCGCAGAAATCAGGGGTGCAGGCATTGATCGGCGAATCGGCACCGATGGTCTACCTCAAGGGCACCATCGCACAGTTGCTTGACGCTGAGCGGCGCATGGCCAACACCGATTTGCCGCCGGTGCTGGTGGAAGGCGAGACCGGTACCGGCAAGGAACTGGTGGCGCGGGCGCTGCATTTCGACGGTCCGCGCAGCAAAGGCCCGTTCATCGAGTTCAACTGCGCCTCGATTCCTTCCAACCTGGTGGAGTCGGAGCTTTTCGGCCACGAGAAGGGCGCCTTCACCGATGCCAAGGACCGTCGCCTGGGGCTGGTGGAAGCGGCCGACGGCGGCACCCTGTTTCTCGATGAAATCGGCGAAATGGACCTGATTCTCCAAGCCAAACTGCTGAAGCTGCTGGAAGACCGGACCATCCGCCGGGTCGGTTCGGTGAAAGAGCGCAAGGTCGACCTGCGGGTGATCAGCGCCACCAACTGCAACCTCGAGCAAATGGTCCAGCAGGGCAAGTTCCGCCGCGACCTGTTCTTCCGCCTGCGCATCATTTCGATCAAGGTGCCGCGCCTGTATGCCCGTGGCGAAGACATCCTGCTGCTGGCCCGGCACTTCCTGGCGACCCATGGCAAACGCTACGGCAAGCCGCACCTGCGGTTTAGCGAGCAGGCCGAGGAACTGCTGCTCAACTACACCTGGCCGGGCAACGTGCGCGAACTGCGCAACATGCTCGAGCAGACCGTCTTGCTGGCGCAACACGACACCATTGCCGCCCACCAGTTGAACGTCTGCCTGAGCCTGGTGGACGAGCCGGCGATGTTTACCCATGAGCTGCCACCGAGCGAACCGCGCGCGGCCTATAACGGCAACGAATCGATGAACCTGCCGGAAGTGGAGCGCGACATGGTGCGCAAGATGCTCGACAAGACCGACTGGAACGTCACAAAGTCCGCGCGGCTTTTGGGCCTGAGCCGCGACATGCTGCGCTACCGGATCGAGAAGCTTGGCCTGGCGCGGCCGGACAAGCGTCAGTGGTAGAGGAGCAGCTGTCAGTTTGCAGCCTCAAGCTGCAAGTCAGGGGCGGCCTTGTTACAAGGCCGGGCTCGGGTTGCTGAGGCAGGCGAGCATGCAGGTCGGGTCGAGGACCTCCTGGTTCACGTAGACGCCGTGTTCGGCGTCGTAGGTGCGAATGAACACGCGCACGGTGGTATCGGCGACCGTTGGCAATCGGGAATCGGAGAATACGTGCTCGCTCGACACCGGGGTGAAGGTCTGGGGCGATGTCGGGATGTACGATCCCGGCGGCACCGTGCTCAGGGACGGAGGCGCCGGATGGGCAAAGGGCTGGTCCGCGCCGTAGTAGTTGAATTCACTGCTGGATTCTTCGGTTTGCATCGCACTGTCATCCGCCTGGGCGCTGCTGGCAGCCAGGCACAGGGCAAGTAACAGCGTGGGTACGGTTGTGTTCATGGCAGCACCTGCGGCATCGGTTTTCGCGCGTTTCCCCAAGGTCATTAACTATAGCGTTCCCGTGGGCGAACGTCGGTGGTGCGCGCTTTACAAAAACGCAACACGGCGGCGGTGGGGGCCTGACAGCCGCCCCATCCACCTGTAGGAGCTGCCGCAGGCTGCGATCTTTTGATCTTGCTGTTAAAAAGCAAAGTCAAAAGATCGCAGCCTGCGGCAGCTCCTACGTGAGCTCCAGCCGGTCCAACGCATAATCCTTCCCGGCCAGGGTCAGTTCAAAAGTGGTGGTGCCGAACGTACCCCGTGTCACTTTTTGCCTCACAAGACCTTTGACCTGGAGTTGCTTTAGACCGGTTTCAACTTCCGACGTACTGAGTGAGACAAGTTTGCAAACCGAGCTCAGGTTCGCAATTTTTCTGAAGCTCGCGTGATAGGCCAAAGCTTCCATCAGAATCGTTTGGTCATCTGTCAACTGGGGGAACTGAGGGTTGTTCTTTTTGTAAATTCTTCGCTCTAACTCGTGTAACTCACCGTAAGCTCCATCAGTGATGCGGGCGTAGTAAATCGCAACAGACAGAGTGCTGATCAAAATCGCGATAATCATCAGCAGCGACCAGTTCGGTATTGGCGTTTCCAGCCATAGCCATTCCCAAAAAACTGGCAGCCAGCCCGTGGTATCGGCCAGCAACGTCAGGTCGAAGTGAGTGTCGAGCAGCTTCATGGCGGCCCAGGCGACAAGGAAAATTCCGGCCGAGCCGGCCATGACCTTGAACGTGAACGGGGAAGGCTTCCCTTGTGCTGCCATGCTGCTCGTCTCAAGTGCAGAAACAGGTCTTGTCAGCATAGCAGTGGAAAGTGGCCCTCTCAGGGGCCCGCAAGGGAGAAACAGGAGAAATGTCGTCTGGTGTGTTTGCAGTCCTTAAAATAGCCGGGTGATCTCATTCAAGATCCGATCCTGGGTTTGAGTACTTGGCCTTTGGCGGTAAGCCACTGCAAAAAAAGCAACGCCTTCGTAGTCGCAGCGAATCGAAAAAGTCATGCCTTCACGCAACCCGTAGACTGATCTTTCTCCTGCTTCAACAAAATATCTCGCTTTTGCAAGCGCCGCCCTGGCGTGCTGCAGACAGCCAGCTTGAGTCAGTGAATGTTGTAGCCAACTGGTCGTGACTCGCACAGACGAAGTCTCGCTGTCATCGATAGGGGGGCGAGTGATTTCCTTAGGTGCATTGTACTTCTCGTCGCTGGTACAAGCGGTCAGCCCCATTGTGATAACGCACAGTAAAAAGCCATAACGAACGCTCGAATGCTGCAGTGGATTTCGCATCGTGGGGCGCACCTGTGACGATCTGCAATGAATGAAGTGGCTACTAACGTAATAGCGGGTTTCTGATCTTTTGCTAGTTACGCTCAGTCATTGCGACACAACCCCAGCCGCCCGCGATAGACCCCAGGCGCACACCCCAGCCACCGCAAGCACGCCCGGTTGAAGCTCTGCACGTCGCTGTAGCCCAACCGGTCGGAAATCTCGACCAGTTCCAGGTCCGCCTCCTGTAGGAAATCTTCGGCGCGGCAGCGGCGGTACTCGTCCAGCAACTCGGAAAAACTCCAGCCCAGGGACTTCAAGCGCCGGGCCGCGGTGCGTTCGAGCATGTGCTGGCGGGTGCAGAACTGCTGCCAGTGGGCGACGGCGAGTTCAGCGATCACGTAGTCGCTGACCTGCTCGAGCAGGGTCGGCTCACTGTTGCGCCGGGTTTGCTCCAGCAATTCCACGAGGGTCTGTTCCAGCTCATGGTTACCGGGGGTGAGCGCGGTGACGAACAGCTGTGGATCGAGGTGAATCGCATACTGTGCCATCCCCCAGCGTACCGCTACCCGGAACGCTTGCTCGTGGTCCTGGGCGTTGGCCGGACAGGCGCCGACCAGGCTGACCGCGAGGATCGGGTCACGCGCCAGGCCGCTGGCGAGGAATTTTCGACGCAGCATGCTGCACAAGCTGATGAGGATGTAGTCGGCGGTCGCCGCACTGGCCTTGACGCTGCCGGCCTCGAGCAGGCGCAGCTCGACGCCGTCCTTGTCGCGTACCACCTGTGCTTGGAAATGCCCGTTGAAAAACGGAAAGAACCGCACGAAATATTGGCAGGCGCTGTCCAGGGACGCCGCGACGTCGAACAGGTAAGTCAGGCCGTTGGTGGCGGTGGACACGAAGCGTCGACCCGCCGCCAGGCCGATCAGCGGGTCGCCGGTCTGCTCCAGTGCAAACGCCCAGAAGCGCCGCGACAGGAACAGCGGCACTTGCATGAACGGCGTGCGCAACTCGAACAGGCTGCGCCGGAACAGGCCTTCGATAGCCTCCCGGGCAACGCCGCGTGCCAGCAGTTCTTCGATGGCCGGCAGCAGGGTCGGGGCATAGAACGCATTGGGCAAAGACTGAGGCTGCAATGGCTGATCGCTTTTTGTCATGTAGGGCTCACAGCTTGAATCAAGTCACTGGTTAGGCTGCCTGACGTTAAGCGATTTGCCGGAGCAAGACCATGCTTGATTTACGCCAGCTCGACCTGAACCTGCTGCTCGCCTTCGATGCGATCTACCAGCAGCGCAGTGTCACCCGTGCCGCCGAGGTGATGTGCCTGTCGCAACCGGCCATGAGCAACGCATTGCGCCGCCTGCGTGAGTTGTGTGGCGATCCGCTGTTCATCAAGAGTCGCCTGGGCGTGACCCCGACGCTGGTCGCGCACCGCCTGGCCGACTTCGTGCGCGCCGCCCTGGAGTCCTTGCGCGAGGGCTTGCGCATGATCCCCGCGGCGCGGCAAAACAATCCGCTGCTGCGCATCAGCTGCCTCGATTGCCTGCAACCGGTGCTGCTCGATGCACTGCTCGAGTCGCCCCATGCCGATTGGCAAGTGCGGTACTTCCAGCCGCGGCGGCGCGATGCCTTGCAGGAGCTGGCGAGCGGCAAACTCGACATCCTGATCGACCTCGACCAACCGCTGGCCGGGCTGGCCGGCCTGCACAAGCAAGTGCTGCCCGCCGATCATTATGTGTTCGCCTTTGGCGCCGCCCTCAAGGACCCGCCCCGCACCCTCGAGGCCTATCTCCAACAACCGCAGATCCAGGTGTCCAGCCGCCGCGACGGCCTCAGCCCGGTGGACCTGCGGCTGGGCTTGAAAGGTATGCGCCGGACCCTGGCGATGAGTACGCAAAGTACCCTGGCCGCGCGCCTGATAACCGATCGCCAGCCGTTCGGCATGAGTCTGCCGAGCCGCGTTGCCAGTGCACTGGGCTTGCAGCAAGTGCCGTTGCCGCTGGAGGAACCGGTGGAGCTGAAACTGGCGTTGTACATCGAATCGCGCTATCGCTTCGAACGCAGTCGCGAGGAGGCGGTGCATTGCCTGCTGCGGGCCTTGGGTGAGCCGCGGGCGGTGCAGGCGCAGCTGGCGTTGTCGCGCCGTGCCTGATGCGATTTACCCCGAAACCGCCGCCAGCAAACGCTCGTCGACCTGCATGATCGCCTCGACCATCGCCAGCGCCGCCGGCGTCAGGGAATAGCCGACGCGACTGACGATGCCGTAATGCAGGAGCAACCCGGGGTCGTCGCTGGGCACGTCGACAAAGTCCAGCAGCCGAATCAGCCCCTGGTCGACCTGTTCGGCGAGGGCTTCCATGGTGGCGATGCCCACCGCGTCGGAGCGCCTGACCACGCGGCAGATGGCGTCGAATTGCGCGCATTCGACGCTGGGGTTGAAGTCGGGTTCGCCCTGCACGTCGGCGAGGATCTTGCGGATCATCGGCGGGATGCGCGTACCGACCACGGCATAGTCGAGCAGGGCACGCAGCGACAGGTCCTGGCGGTTGGCCAGGGGGTGATCGATGCGACAAAAGAAGCGTCCGCGTCGTGGCCGCAGCAGTTGGACCTGGTATTGCGGATCACCGGTGAAGTAGCGCGAATCGGCGACCAGGAACTCGATCTGCTGCTCGCGCAACCACACCGCCAATTGCTCCCAGTCGCCGAGATGAAAACGGGTGCGGATCGCCGGGTGCGCCTGGATGAATTGAGCCAGGGCTTCGGGCACCAGCAGTTGCGCCGGGTAAGGGCCACTGCCGAAGTGCAGTTCGCCGCCGGTCAGACCGTTGTATTGGGTCAGTTCGTTGTGCAACGCCTGGCTACCGGCAAGTAGACGCCGTGCGTGCTGCAGCACCAGTTGGCCCTGGCCGGTCAGGCGAAATTCGCGACTGCTGCGCTCCACCAGTGCGCAATCGAGGTCCCGTTCCAGGGTCTGGATGCTGCGGCTGAAGGCCGGCTGGCTGAGGTTGATCGCTTCGGCGGCGCGACCAAAACTTCGGTAGTCGGCCAGTGCGACGAGGTGGCGAAGTTGTCGAAGGTCCATCATGCGTCTCCTGCATTCAGCGGATACTTTTAATGCATTGGATCGATATCACAGAGACTGGCATAAGTACACGCCTGCCTTTCAGATTCCGTGCGCCATGACCACTGAAACCTTCGCCTCCAGTGCATTCACCCGCACCATTCTCAGCCATGCCCAGCGTTCCGGCCTGTGCCAGGAACAGCTGCTGCAACGGGCCGGGATCTGTCTGTCTCTGCTGGAGGGGCAAGGCTTGCGCGTTCCCGCGCACCTGGTCGAACAGCTGTGGCACGAATGCGAGCGCCAGGGCGCCGGGGCCACTTTTGGCTGTGAACTGGTCAACGGCATGGCCACCACCAGCCTGCAAGGCTTGAACATACTGCTCGATTCCGCCACGACCCTGCGCGCCAGCCTCGCCTGCTTCACCGAGTTCCTGCCCCGTGTGACCAACCACGTGCAGGCGCAACTGGAGGAGGTTGACGGACAGGCTCGCTTGCACCTGCGCGCTGCTCAGCAATTGCCGCATTTTTTCGGACTGGATGCGGCCACCTTGACCCTCGTGCGCAACATCGCCCGCCGACTCGGGCGGGCACCGGGCGAGGTGTTCCTGGGTGTGACCTTGACCCCGCAGCAGGCGGCCGGTGAGTGGTTGCGCAGTGTCGGCATCGAAGTCTCACAGGGATCGCATCCGCGCCTTGATGTTCCGCTGGCCATTCTCGACGAACCCCTGCTGGGCGCCAATCCGTTCCTGCACCAGAGCATGTTGCGACACTGGCAGACTGAAGCCGCGCAACATGTCCGCAGCGACAGTCTGGAGCTGGCGCGGCATTGGCTGACGGCGGGGGATCAGCCCATAGAGCGGATTGCCGAACGCCTTGGCTATCGGCAGCCAAGTAATTTCATAAGGGCATTTCGCAAGCAGTTCGGGATTACGCCGAAGCAGTTTCGGTTGGGGTTGTAGGGGCTCGCGGTGAGGCGATCCGACCTGGCGAGGGCTCTGCTTTCGGCCGCCTTCGCTGGCAAGCCAGCTCCTACAGTGGATCGGGTGCGGCCTTGGGGCATGCGGCGGTTGTGAGGCCGTCATCGCCGGCAGGCCGGCTCCCACAGTAGATCGGATACAGCCGATGATTGCTTTTTGTCAGTCATCGCTTGCGTGTGGACGATAAGGCTCAGGCACCGTGACCAGGCTGAGTAATCCTGACCGGAGCCTAATAATGATAAGAAAACGCTCGGCCACAGCCACAGTCCGCCAACGACTGACCCGGCCTGGCCACCCCCGCCCGCAACCCCTTGCGCTGGCTATCCTTGCCGTACTGGCGGGGCCTGCATCCGCGACCACCTTCGAGATCAACGAAGACTGGAGCCTGTCGACCAAGACTGCCCTGAGCCTGGGCAGCAGCTGGTCGACGCAAAACCCCGACAAGAGCCTCATGACCCGCGCCAACGCCTTTCGGGCCCAGGGGGTGCAGGCCAACGGCACCAGCGTCAGCGCCGACGATAACCGGCTGAACTTCGAGAAGGGCGACCCCATCTCGCAGGTCTTCAAGGGCCTGACCGATTTCAGTCTCGATGGCCAGGGCCAGGGCGCGTTCCTGCGCTTCAAATACTGGTACGACCACGCCTACGAAACCCGCCAGGCGCGGTTCAAGGATTTTGACGATTCAGGTTGGGACGACCTGTCGAAGTTCAAGGGCTTCGAGATGCTCGACGCCTATGTCTGGAAGGACTTCCAGGTGGCCGAACACCCCCTGAGCGTGAAGGTCGGCAACCAGGTGTTGTCCTGGGGCGAGTCGCTGCTGATCCAGAACGGCATCAATGTGATCAACCCGCTGGACATCTCGGCCTTCAACCGCCCCGGGGTGGAAATCAAGGAAGGCCAGTTGCCGGTGGAAATGGTCTCCTTCAGTTTCGGCCTGACCGATACCACCAACCTCGAAGGCTTCTACCAGTACAACTGGAGGCCCAGCGTGTTCGATGGTTGCGGCACGTTTTTCGCTGCCAGCGACGTGATCCAGAAGGGCTGCGGGCCGTTGTACCTGAGCCAGACCCTGACCGACCAGCAGATGCAGGCCGCCGGTTTGTACGCCACCTCCCGGGGCAATGAATCAGCGTCGGACAACGGCCAGTTCGGTTTCGCCCTGCGCCAGATGATCCCGGCGCTGAACGATGCCGAAGCGGCGATCTACTTCATCAATTATCACTCGCGGCTGCCGTACTTCACCCTCGACGCGAAGAACATCGGTGCGCGGGGGACATTCCCCGGCGGCATCCAGGCGCCGAGTTATGCGGCGGCGTTTCCGGAGGACATTCGCCTGTACGGCATCAGCCTCAACGGCGTCGAACCGATCAGCGGGATTTCCCTGGCCGGCGAGGTGAGCTATCGGCCGAACATGCCGCTGTCGATCAACGCGCCGGACGTCAATGTCGCGGTGATTTCCGGTGCGGCAGGCAGTTCCTGGGTGGAGTTGCCAGCCGGGTTCAACGTCAACCGAGGCGATCGTTTTGACGCGTGGGAGCGCAAAGGCGTGTGGCAGATGACCGCTTCGGCGACCCAGGCCATCGATAACGTGCTGGGTGCCACGCGCCTGAACCTGTTCGGCGAGGCCGGCGTGGTGCACATCGACGACCTCGGTGATGAGCGCCTGGGTCGCAGCGCCGCGTTCGGTCGCAGCTCGACGCGCAACGGCACACCGTGCAACACCGTGGCCTCGGGTGTGACCAACCAGTACTGCACCGACAAGGGCTTTGCCACCGACTGGTCGTGGGGCTATCGCCTGCGCGCGAGCCTGGAATACAGCGACGTGCTGCCCGGCATCAACCTGATCCCGGCACTCAACTGGCGGCATGACGTCGAGGGGTATTCCTACGATCCGCAAGGGCCGTTCCAGGAAGGCCAGCAAGCCCTGGGCGTGAGCCTGACCGGCGTCTACATGAACGATTACAGCGTGGAACTGGCCTACAACGCCTTCTTCGGTTCCAACGACTACAGCACCCTCGACGACCGCGACTTCGCATCCGTCAGCTTCAAGGCAGACTTCTAAGGAGAACCGTTATGCGTATGCAATTGTGCGTGCTGGCCCTGGCCTGCAGCGTCGGCCTGGCCCAGGCCAAAGGCACCGATTCGGCTGCCCTGGGCAAAAACCTGACGCCCATGGGCTCGGAAATGGCGGCCAATGCCGACGGCAGTATTCCGGCCTGGAGCGGTGGCCTGGCGAGCAACGCCGGGACGGTCGACAGCAAGGGCGGCTACAGCGATCCCTACGCCGCCGAAAAGCCGTTGTTCACCATCACCGCGCAGAACCTGGCGCAGTACCAGAAGTTTCTCAGCCCCGGGCAAATCGCCTTGTTCAAGCGCTTTCCCGACAGCTACAAGATGAACATCTACCCCAGCCATCGCAGCGCCAACCTGCCCAAGGAAGTGCTGGCGGCCAGCCGCGACAACGTCGCCAAAACCAGCATGGCCGACGGCGGCAATGGCTTGCACGACTATGCGCGGGGCATTCCGTTTCCGCTGCCCACCGAAGGCCTGGAGGTGATGTGGAACCACATGACCCGTTATCGCGGCGGCAGCTACGAGCGCATCAGCAGCGCCGCACTGGTGCGTGAAAACGGCGCCACCAGCTACGTGCGCAACCAGTCGCTGATCAACTTCGCCGACACCGTGGGGGGTCTGGAATCGGGCTCGAACATTCTGTTCATGTTCAAGAGCCGGGTGCTGGAACCGGCGCGCCTGTCCGGTGAAGCGGTGCTGGTGCATGAACCGATCGACCAGGTGGCCGAGCCGCGTTCGGCGTGGCAATACCTGCCGGGCCAGCGCCGTGTGCGTCGCGCGCCGATGATCGCCTACGACAACAGTGCCCGCTACAGCAACGGCCTGATCACCGCAGACAACATCGACGGCTACAACGGCGCGCCGGATCGTTTCGACTGGAAGCTGGTGGGCAAGCAGGAGCTGTTCATCCCTTACAACAGCTACAAGATCGGCAGCCGTGACCTCAAGTACGACGATGTGATCAAGCCCAACCACGTCAACCAGGACCTGGCCCGCTACGAGAAGCATCGGGTGTGGGTGGTGGAGGCCACGCTCAAGCCGGGCGCCCGGCACATCTACGCCAAGCGCCGGTTCTACGTGGACGAGGACAGTTGGCAGATCGCCCAGTCGGACCAGTACGACAGTCGCGGCGAGCTGTGGCGCAGCGGTGAGCTGCATGCGATCCAGCAGTACGACCACGGCTTCACCTACAACGTGCTGGAAACTTCCTATGACCTGATCTCCGGGCGCTATTACGCCGGTGGCCTGGCCAACGAAGAAACCGAACCGATGCGCGTCGGCTTCGCTGCCAAGACCGACGACTACACCCCGTCGGATCTGCGCCGCTGGGCCAAATAACCCGAAGTCACCGCAAACCCAATGTGGGAGCGGGCTTGCTCGCGAAGAGGGAGTGTCAGTCGACTGCGATGTTGTCTGACACACCGATTTCGCGAGCAAGCCCGCTCCCACAAGGGAATGGTGTTTGCTGTCGTTTATCTGCAAGGAGACCTACCGTGCGCCACTGGATATCCGCACTCGCCCTGGGCGCAAGCCTGGGCACCGTTCACGCTGCGATCCTCGATCAACCGCAGGCCAAGGCGCTGGCGCAGGAGGCTTATGTGTTTGCCTTCGCCACCGTCGAGCACGACAAGGTGCTCAGCGCCATCGCCGCCAAACTGCCGTTCAACCGGCTCTACAGCGAGCCGCGCCTGCTCGGCCCGCAGGACAACAAAGTGGTGTCGCCCAACAACGACACCTTCTATTCCCGCGCCTTGCTCGACCTGCGCGGCGAACCGCAGGTGCTGCAAGTGCCGGCGGTGCAGGGGCGCTACTACAGTTTTCAGTTGATCGACATGCGCACCGACAACCTCGACTACATCGGCACCCGCGCCACCGGCAACCAGGCCGGGCGCTACCTGATCGCGGGGCCGGACTGGCAGGGCGATGTGCCGGCCGGTTTCAGCGGCGTAATTCGCTCGCCGAGTCGCCTCGTATTTTTGCTCGGGCGCACCGAAGTCAAGGGCGAGGCCGACCAGCAAGAGGCAGCAAAAGTGCTGACCGGTTATGCCTTGCAGCCGCTTTCAAAAGTGATCGCCGCAAACGCTCCCGAGGTGCTGCCAGCGCTGCAACTGCCGGCTTATCAGGACAGCAAGCAAGGTCCGGCCGCTGCTCTGTTCAACACCTTCAATGCCCTGGCGCCATTGCACCGATGGACCGCCCGCGAACAGGAAAAACTCGCGCGCTTTGCCGCCATCGGCATCGTGCCCGGTGCGGCGTTCGAGGCGCCGGCAGGACTCGGCGCAGCGATCGCCCAAGGCGCCGAAGCCGGCCGCGAACAGGTGCGCGCCGCGTCCAGCCAGCTCTCGGTAGAGCAACAAGGCTGGTTTCGCTCACCGACCAACGTCGGCAAATTCGGTGACGACGACCTGACCCGGGCGGCGGTGGCCTGGCGCTACATCTACGCCAACGATGCCGTGGAAGCGGTGTACCCGATGGCGCTGCACGATGTGCAAGGCCAGGTACTGGACGGCCGCCATGTCTATCGCCTGCATTTCCCGGCCGGGCAATTGCCGCCGGTGAATGCCTTCTGGTCGCTGACCTTGTATGACGGCAAGACCCAGTTGCTCGCAGCCAATGCGATCCAGCGTTACGCCCTGGGCGATCGCAGCCCCGACCTGCGCCATGACGCCGATGGCGGATTGACCCTGCTCCTGCAAACCCACGCACCTGAGGCGGCGCAGCAGGGCAACTGGCTACCGACGCCGGAAGGTCCGTTCAATTTGCTGTTGCGCCTGTACCTGCCCAAGGCCGGAGCGCTCGATGGCAGTTATCACTTACCCACCATCGTGAGGGTCGAGCCATGAACGGGATCTTCACCCGTCGCCGTTTGTTGGGCTGCATGGGCGTACTGGGCGGCAGCCTGATGTTGCCACGGGGACTGTTCGCCGCCGATTCCGAGGACCTGCGGGGCATTGCCCGGGAGGCGTGGATCTACGCCTACCCGATGCTCATGCACTACCAGACGCTGGAAAAACAACTGCTAAACCCCGCGGCGCCGGAGTACGTCGGCGGCTTCAATCGCTTCCGTCACTACAGCGAGCTGTACACGCCGAACAACCGCGAAATCGTCACCCCGAACAACGACACGCCTTATTCCTGGACCTGGCTCGACCTGCGTAGCGAACCGCAGGTGTTGAGCGTGCCGGCGGTCGCCGACAACCGCTACTACGTGCATCAGTTGGTCGACCAGTACACCCACAATTTTGCCTATGTCGGCGTGCTCAGCACCGGTCGCGGGGCAGGGGACTACCTGATCGCCGGGCCGGATTGGCAGGGGCCGACACCGGCCGGGATCAAGGCGGTGCTGCGCAGCGAAACCGCGATCGTCATGGTGCTCGGGCGCACCGGGCTGCGAAGCGCCGACGACTTGCCCGAGGTGCGCGCGTTGCAAAAGCAGTATCGATTGCGCGCCTTGCACGAATACACCGGCGGACCCTCGCCCGCTGTGGCGCCGGCGATTGTCTGGCCGGCGTGGGACAGTAAAACCGGGTTGGGACCGGACTTTATCGCGGTGCTCAATCACCTCCTTACGCTGTGCCCGAAGCAACCGTCCGAACAGGCTTTGCGCGCACGTTTCGCGCGGATCGGCATCGTGCCCGGCCAGGGTTTTGATCTCTCGGTCTTAGCCGCGGATGAGCGTCAGGCACTGATCGCCGGCATCCAGGATGCCCAGGCTCAACTGCAAGCGGCAGTGGCGCGGGTGCGTAGCACTGTCGGCCTGTTTGGCAACCGCGAGGCGATGCGGGGCAATTACCTCAACCGCGCCGTCGCGGCCCATGTCGGCATCTACGGCAACAGTGTCGAAGAGGCGTTCTATACCGGCACCCGCCAGGACAGTCAGGGGCAGCCATTGCAGGGTGGGCGGCGTTATCGACTGCGTTTCGCGCCGGGGCAACTGCCACCGGCCAGCGAGTTCTGGTCGTTGACATTGTACGACTTGCCGGACCGGCAGTTGGTGGCCAATCCGATCGATCGTTATTGCTTGAGCAGTCGGGATCGCTTGCAGGTGGATGGCGATGGTGGGTTGACGTTGTTGATGCAGACCTCAGCCCCGCAGGAACAGAGCAACTGGTTGCCGACGCCGGCGAGTGGGGCGTTTACCCTGGTCCTGCGGTTGTACGGGCCTGAGCGGCAGGTGATCGAGCAGCAGTGGCAGATGCCTGTGGTTGCAGCGGTTTCTGTATAATCCGATAGACCGCTTTCGCGAGCAAGCCCGCTCCCACATTGGACCTGTTTCATTCACCGGATCGTGTGTGGGAGCGGGCTTGCTCGCGAAGGGCGCGACGCGGTTTACGGCGTAACGATATTGAACTGCGGCCCAAAGGTGTCGAGGCTGCCCATCAACTCCCCAAGCTTCTTGCCATTCCCTTGCAACTTGACCAGGCCCTTCTGTATCGCTGTCGGGAAATCCAGCTGCTTGAGGCTGATCTGTTCAAGCGTCGCCTTGCTCATGCTGACCCCGGCATCGGCCTCAGGGTTGAGCCCAGTGCGGTGGGTGAGTACGCCATTGCGCAGGGTCAGGTTGAAGTCCCTGTTCGGTTCTTCGAAGCTCCAGTTCACCGTCATGTCATGGCCGACGGCCTTGTCGCTGTCCAGGCGAATCGCCAGGAAGTCGAAGAACATTTCCGGGGTCATCGCGCGCACCATGTCCACCGACACCGAGGTGCCGGCATGTTGCGGCACGCCATTGCGCAGCTCCATCGCCCCGGTCAGGTACATGTTGCGCCAGGTGGCGTTTTCGCTCTGATAACCCAGTTGCTCCAGGGACTCGGCCTGCGCCTTGCGCGCGTCGCCGTTGTCCGGCTCGCTGAACAGCAACTGATTGCCCAATTGCGCGGCCCAGCGGTAGTCACCCTTTGCCATGGCGGCGCGCATCTTCTCCAGCACGGCCGCGCCGCCACCCATGGCCTCGACGCTGCGCTTGGCTGTCTCCACCGGCGGTAGCGGATTGAGGTTGGCCGGGTTGCCGTCGTAGAACCCCAGGTAGCGCTGGTACACCGCCCGTACGTTGAAACTCAGGGAGCCGTAGTAACCACGGGTGTACCACTTCTGGTCCAGCGTCCCCGGCAATTTCTTGATGGCGTCGGCGACTTCCAGCGGCGTCAGGCCCTGGTTCAGCAGGTGCAGGGTGCGGTCGTTGAGGAAGGCGTACATGTCGCGCTGGTCGGCCAGGAAGGTGCGAATCCGCTCGCCGCCCCAGGTCGGCCAGTTATGCTGGGCGAACAGCACGTCGCTCTTGTCGCCGTAACGTGCCAGGCTGCTGTCCAGGTACTGCGCCCAGGCCTTGGCGTCACGCACTTGCGCACCGCGCGGGGTGAGGATGTTGTGCATCATTTGCGTGGCATTTTCCGCCATGCACAGGGCACGCAACTGTGGCAGGTAGAGGTTCATTTCCGCCGGGGCTTCGGTGCCCGGGGTCAATTGGAACTCCACGTCCAGACCGGCAATGGTGCGGGTTTCCAGTTCTTTTTCGATCAGGTCGGTGGGCGGGATCAGGGTGATGGTGCCACCGCTTGGCGTGCTCTTGCCCAGACCAGCGTCCACCTGGCCTCGTTCGCCACGGGGCAGCAGGCTGCCGAACTGGTATTGCGCCCGGCGGCTCATGGCGTTGCCGGCGAACACGTTCTCGCTCATCACGTGTTCCATGAACCCGGTCGGCGCGAACACCTTGACCTTGCCGGCCTTGACGTCGGCCTCGTCGATCACCCCGCGCACGCCGCCGAAGTGGTCGACGTGGGTGTGGCTGTAGATCACCGCCACCACGGGTTTGCGCGGGCGATTCCGGTAATACAGGTCGAGTGCCGCCTTGGCGGTTTCGGCCATGGTCAGCGGGTCGATGATGATCAGCCCGTCGTCACCTTCGATGATGGTCATGTTGGCCAGATCCAGGCCGCGCACCTGATACAGCCGTGGGCTGACTTCGAACAACCCGGCATGGGCACTGAGCTGGGCCAGGCGCCAGAGGCTCGGGTTGACCGAGTCGGGGGCCTGGTCCTTGAGCAGGAAGTCATAGGCCTGGACGTCCCAGATGACCTTGCCGGCCGCGTCCTTGACCTGGCCCTTGAACGGCGCGATCAAGCCCTTGCCGGCCGACTCGAAATCAGTGCGATCGCTGAAGGGCAGTTGTTGCAGCACGGCGCTGTTGCTGGCGGCAGTTTGCGCGCTGGCCGCCACAGGTGCATCGGCGGCATAAACCGATTGCGCGAGGCACGCAGTGATCAGGCAGGCCAACAGGCCGCGGGGGCTCAAAGTGAAACGAGGCATGGCGTCTCCGTTTTTTATCGTTATGGTTAGACCAGCTTCGAGGGTAGGGCGGTGGCCGGGCAGTGCCACAATCGGTAACGGACAAAAACCATTCCGGGCCGCTATTCTTGGCCCACGCTCATCGAACGGGTTCTCCCATGCTTGAAGTCCAGGGTGTCTTCAAAAGCTACGCCACCCCGCAAGGCCCCTTGCCGGTGTTGCAAGGTGTCGACCTGACCCTCAAACCCGGCAGCAGCCTGGCGTTGATGGGCGAGTCGGGCAGTGGCAAAAGCACCTTGCTGCACCTGATCGCCGGGTTGGACAAGGTCGATCGCGGCAGCATCCGCAGCGGTGAACACCGGCTGGAGCAGATGAACGAAGGGCAACTGGCGAGCTGGCGGCGCAGTGAAATCGGCCTGGTGTTCCAGCAGTTCAACCTGATCGGCAGCTTGCGGGTGGAGGACAACCTGGCGTTTCAGGCGCGCCTTGCCGGCCGCCATGATCCGCGCTGGCAGGCGCATCTGGTGCAGCGCCTGGGCTTGGGCGATTTGCTGCGGCGCTATCCCGAACAGCTCTCCGGCGGCCAGCAACAACGGGTCGCCTTGGGCCGGGCCCTGGCCTCGCAACCGAAGTTGCTGTTGGCCGACGAGCCCACCGGCAGCCTCGATGAAGGCACCAGCGACGAAGTGCTGAAGTTGCTGCTGGAGCTGCTCGACGACAGTCCGACGACCCTGCTGATGGTCACCCACAGCCCCAGCGTGGCGGCGCGAATGGCCGAAAAGGTGGTGCTGCACGGCGGTCGGCTGGCGACTGTGGACGAACGCTGAGATGCGCATTTTTCGCGAAACCCTGCGCGCGCTGCTCAGTCATTGGCGACAGCACCCGGTGCAGTTTTTCAGCGTGCTGACCGGGCTGTGGCTGGCCACCAGCCTGCTCACGGGGGTGCAAGCGTTGAACAGCCAGGCGCGGGACAGCTATGCCCGGGCCAGTCAGCTGATCGGCGGCGAACCCCAGGCCAGCCTGAGTGCGCCCGCTGGCGGGACTTTCCCGCAGCAGTGGTTTGTCGACCTGCGCCGCGCCGGTTGGCCGGTGTCGCCGGTGTTGCAGGGCCGGCTGACGCTCAAGGGCCATGAGGACCAGCGCCTGCAACTGATGGGCATCGAGCCCGTTTCGTTGCCGACCGGGTCCGAGGTGGCGGGGCGGGCATTGGCCATCGAGCAGGTTGTCGAGTTTTTCACGGCGCCGGGCAGCACCTGGATTTCACCGCAGACCTTGCAGAGCCTGGGGCTGACGGAAGGGGAGCGGCCGTTGGCCTTGAACGGCCAGGCCCTGCCGCCGCTGCACGCTCAAGCGGATATGGCGCCGGGGGTGTTGCTGGTGGACATCGGGTTTGCCCAGCAGATTCTCGGTTTGCCGGATCAGTTGTCACGTCTGCTGCTGCCCAGGGATTTCACCGCGACGCTGCCCGATCCGTTCAAGGGGCAACTTCAGCTCAAGAGCAGCGGCGAAGAAAACAATCTGGCGCGCCTCACCGAGAGCTTTCACCTGAACCTGGACGCCTTGGGATTCCTGTCGTTCGTGGTCGGTCTGTTTATCGTGCATGCCGCGATAGGGCTGGCGCTGGAACAGCGTCGCGGTTTGCTGCGGACCCTGCGCGCCTGCGGGGTCAGCGCGCGGATGCTGATCACCTGCCTGGCCGTCGAACTGGGGGGACTGGCCCTGATCGGCGGTGTGGCCGGGGTCGTCAGCGGTTATCTGCTGGCCAGCGTGCTGCTGCCGGACGTCGCCGCCAGCCTGCGCGGCTTGTACGGCGCCGAAGTGGCGGGGCAGTTGAGCCTGAGCCCGTTGTGGTGGCTCAGCGGCGTCGGCCTCAGCCTGTTCGGCGCGGCACTCGCCGGTGCCAACAGTCTGTGGCGTGCAGCGCGCTTGCCGTTGCTCGCCCTGGCCGATCCGCAGGCTTGGCATCAGGCCCATGCGCGCTGGTTGCGTCGTCAGGGCTGGGTGGCGGCGCTGGCCTTGGCCATTGCGTTGCTGGCCTTGCTGCGCGGAGATAGCCTGGCCAGCGGTTTTGTGCTCATGGCCGCGTTATTGCTGGGGGCCGCGCTGGCGTTGCCGGTGGTCCTCAATGCCGTGCTCAATGGGCTGACCCACCGCAGTTCTTCGGTGCTCGGCCAGTGGTTCGTCGCCGATTGCCGGCAGCAACTGCCGGCCTTGAGCCTGGCGCTGATGGCGCTGCTGCTGGCCCTGGCGGCCAACATCGGCGCCGGCAGCATGACCGCCGGTTTCCGCCAGACCTTCAGCAACTGGCTCGAACAACGGCTGACCGCCGAGCTCTACCTCAATCCCCAAAACCCGGCCCAGGCTCGGGAGATGTACGACTGGCTCAAGCAACAACCGCAGCCGACGGCGGTGTTGCCCAACTGGCAGGTCTCGATTCAACTGCAAGGCTGGCCGGCGGATGTCTTTGGCGTGATCGATCACCCGACCTATCGCCAGCACTGGCCGTTGCTTGAAGCCCTGGACGACAAGCCCTGGGATCGCCTGGCAGCGGACGATACGCTGATGCTCAGCGAGCAACTGGCGCGGCGCTTGAAGGTCAAGCTCGGCGATCACCTGACGATCGCCACGCCCAACGGCCCATGGTCGCCGCGCATCGTCGGGGTCTACGCCGACTACGGCAATCCCAAGGGCCACCTGCTGGTCAACGTCGATCACTTGTTGCGCGGCTGGCCGCAACTGACGCCGAACCGCTTCAACCTGCGCATCGAGCCGGCATTGATAACGCCGTTCGTGACCGCGCTGCAGGCACGCTTCGCCCTGGAGGACAGCCGCATCGTCGATCAGGCCCGGCTCAAGGGCTGGTCGACGCAAGTGTTCGAGCGCACCTTCGCCGCCACCGCCGCGCTCAATAGCCTGACCCTTTGCGTGGCCGGCGTGGCGCTGTTCATCAGCCTGCTGACGCAAAGCCAGAGCCGTCTCGCGCAACTGGCGCCGCTGTGGGCGCTGGGCGTGACGCGCCGGCAACTGATGCTGCTCAACCTCGGGCAAACCTGGCTGCTGGCGCTGCTGACCCTGGTGCTGGCGTTGCCCTTGGGCATCGCGCTGGCCTGGTGCCTGGACGCGGTGATCAACGTCCAGGCCTTCGGTTGGCGCCTGCCGCTGCAGGTGTTTCCCCTGCAATTGCTGCAGTTGATGGCGCTGGCGTTGCTGGCGACCTTGCTGGCGTCGGCGTGGCCGCTGTATTCGCTGTATCGCACGCAACCGGCGGACCTGCTGAGGACCTTTGCCCATGAGGATTAAGCTCGGGCTCTGCCTGGCCGCAGCGCTGCTCGCCGGTTGCGATCAGCCGGCGCCAGATGAAAAGGGCTTCGCCGGCCTCGGCAATCAAGCGGCCGCGTTTACGCCCGTCATGCCTGGTCGGGTGTTCAGCTTCCCGGCGGATCATGGCCCGCACGACGGTTTTCGCATCGAATGGTGGTACGTCACCGCCAACCTCAAGGATGAGCAGGGCCGCGAGTTCGGCGCGCAGTGGACGCTGTTTCGCAGTGCCTTGAAAGCCACGCCCGAGGCGTCCGGCTGGAGCAACCAGACGTTATGGCTGGGCCACGCGGCGGTGACCTCGGCCTCGGTGCATCACGCCGCCGAGCGTTATGCCCGTGGCGGCGTGGGACAGGCCGGGGTGAGCCTGACGCCGTTCAACGCGTGGATCGACGACTGGCGTTTCAGCAGTCAGGCAACGGGCGCCGATCCCCTGGCCGACCTGCAACTCAGCGCCCGCGACAAGGCATTCAGCTATCAACTGCGGCTGACCGCGAACCGACCGCTGGTGCTCCAGGGCGACAAGGGTTTCAGTCAGAAATCCGAACAGGGCCAGGCGTCCTATTACTACAGCCAGCCGTTTTTCCAGGCCAGCGGCACCCTCGAGATCGACGGCCAGCGCTTTCAGGTCAGCGGCCCCGCATGGCTCGACCGGGAATGGAGCAGCCAGCCCCTGACCGCCGACCAGAGCGGTTGGGACTGGTTTTCCCTGCACCTGGACAGCGGCGAGCAGGTGATGCTCTATCGCATGCGGCAAAAGCACGGCGAACCGTACCTGACCGGCACCTGGATCGACGCTCGGGGCCAGACCGAAATGCTCAATGCCGACGAGATCCGCCTCACCCCACAGGACAGCGCCCAGGTGGCCGGGCGTTCGATGCCCGTGCGCTGGTCGATCCAGATCCCCGGCAAACACCTCGACATCGTCATCAGTGCGCTGAATCCCAATGCCTGGATGGATTTGCGTATTCCCTACTGGGAAGGGCCGGTGCGTTTGAGCGGCAGCCATGGCGGGCAGGGGTATCTGGAAATGACCGGTTATTAGAATCAAAAGATCGCAGCCTGCGACATCTTTCGTCTTCTCCCAATCAACCGGAACTCCACGCGGCGTCCACCCCTCTACCGTACGAATGCCTCTGATGGAGCCCGCCATGCGCGAAGACCTCACACCGCCCGACCTTGACGCGTGGCAGCGCCTGTTCGAAGACGAGGCGTACTGGCAGCAGTCCCCCGACTCCTATTACATGGATTTGCAGCGTCTGGCCGACGATCTGTTGGGGCAGGGCGCCATCGATCTCGAACAATGGCAGGCGCTCAAAGCCCGGGCGGAGCAATCCCACAAAGACTCCCCGGCGATCAACGTTGCCCGGGAGCTCGACGATCCCGAAGCCTGAGGAGCACCCCATGAAACCCACCCCTGATAGCGAAAACCCCGACGAGCCACGGCCACCCGGAGAAACCGAGCGCGACAATGACGCCCTGCGCCCCACCGATCCGACCCGGCGCAAGGAAAGCGGCAAAGGGACGACCAGCGGCGAATCCACTGCGCAAGAAACTGCGAAGAATCCCTGATCAGCGTCTATGCTCATCCCTCAAACGGCGTTGAACCTTCGCTTCAACGCCGTTTGTCATCCTCCATCACAGGGAATGTTCTGCCTATGAAACTCAACGCACTGACCAAAGCCATCACCCTCGCCACCTTGCTGTCTGCCGCCAGCTTTAGCGCTGTTGCGGAAGACATTCCGTTGTCCGCCGTTGTGGAAGCTGATCAGATCAGCACCAAAGTCGTTTCGGTCGATGCCGCCAAACACCAAGTGGTGCTTGAAGGGCCGGAAGGTCGTCAGGTCCATGTGCAACTGACCGACAAGGCGAAAAACCTCGACAACCTCAAGGCCGGCGACCAGGTCGACATCAAAGTCACCCGCTCCGTCGCGGCCTACCTCGATACCGACGTCGACAAAGGCTTGCCGGGCAGCTCGGAGCGAGCCGGTGAAGCCCGCAACGCACCCGGGAACGTCCCTGGCGGCGAAGCCTATCGTCAGGTACAAGTCCAGCTGCAAATTACCGACATCGACCTGAAGAAAAACCAGGTGTCCTTCAAAAACCCGCAGGGGCAGACCAAGACCATCACTGTCGAAGATCCGAAAGTTCAAGCCAAGCTCAAGGACCTGAAAGTGGGGCAAAGTGTCTTCGTGACATACACCGACGTTCTGCAAGTGACGACCAAAGCCAAAAGTTGAGTGTTCTATCCATTGATTGTTCCTGTACAACTTTTGTATAGGAACAATCAACTACTTTGGTCGAACTGGTGGGTTTAAGTTGTTGGTTCCGAATTGTATTTCAGGTGAAATATTATAAAAGTTCGTATCAACAAATTTCATGTTTCAAGCACGGACATATCCATAAACATCAATTAAAATACACCCCGTTCGCCCAGTGTCAGGGTTCTTTACCAGTGCATGGATTGCCGAGGCCATAGCACTGGGCGAACTCTTTTCTCGACAGACGACTGCATTTTCAATCGAATGAAAGGCGCAGTTGTTGCTCTGCAATATTTCCCCCGGGTTTAAACTTGTAACTGATAGTTATCTGTTTGCCTGCAGCCCCGAGATGGAGTGACGACGACATGAAAATCCTGATGGTTTTAACGTCCCACGATCAATTGGGTAACACCGGCAAGAAAACCGGCTTCTGGCTGGAAGAATTCGCTGCACCCTATTACGCCTTCAAGGATGCCGGCGCACAACTGACCCTGGCCTCGCCCAAGGGCGGCCAGCCACCGCTGGATCCGAAAAGCGACGAGCCGGACGCGCAAACCGAGGCCACCGAACGCTTTCGCCAGGACCCTGCGGCGCAATCCGCATTGGCTTCGACCGTCGTGCTGGGTACGGTGAAGGCCGGGGACTTTGATGCGATCTTCTATCCAGGTGGCCATGGACCGCTCTGGGACCTGGCTGAAGACCGTCATTCGATTGCGCTTATCGAAGCCTTCTACAACGCCGGCAAACCGGTCGCCGCCGTTTGCCATGCGCCGGGTGTGCTGCGTCATGCCAAGGGCGCCGACGGCCAGCCATTGGTCAAGGGCAAGCAGGTGACGGGGTTCACCAACAGCGAAGAAGAAGCGGTGCAACTGACCAAGGTCGTGCCGTTCCTGGTGGAGGACGAGCTCCAGGCCAAGGGCGGGATTTTTTCCAAGGGGCCTGATTGGGCGAGCTACGTGCGAACCGATGGGCTGCTGCTGACGGGGCAGAATCCGGCGTCTTCACAGGCCACGGCTGAAGCGCTGTTGGCAAAATTGAAATGATCACTTTGTAGGAGCCGGCTTGCCGGCGAAGGCGTCTTCGAACATTGCGTAAGTCTCGCGGACGCATTCGCCGGCAAGCCGGCTCCTACAGGGGGGGTGTTGTTCAATTAACCAATGTGGCAAGACACTGCTCGATCGAGCGCTGTTGGGTTTGTGCGTACAACTGCAGTTCGTCAATGGTCGAACGCCCCAGGGCTTTTTCGAACGCCTGCTGGTTGGAGTGCTCGCCATAGTGGCTTTGCGCGGCATCCCCCAGGTTTGACTGGAAAATCCCCGCCGCACTGACCGGCAGGAAGTCCTCGTACACCAACGGCTCAACTCGCAGATACCCGCCGCTGACCAGGTCTTCGAGGCCCAAGGTTTTCAGGTCAGCCGCAGCCAGCCCTTTTTCCGTCACAAAGTAGCGAAAGAACGCCAGTTCCTGCTGGCGCATGCCCTCATGGGTGTCAGGAAATTCGCTGAAGTGCTGGGCCATCAATTCGTTGTAGCGGGTGGCGTTGGCTTCGTTGGGGAAGTCCTTGAGTTCGTCCCGGGCGGCATTGAGCAAACGGTCGTACAGCGCCCGGCCCTTGGGTGTCAGGGCCGCGCCGCGTTGTTCGATTTCCCCGAACCGGGCGCTGTGGCTGCCGCGCGTGTCGGATTGATCGGTGAACGCGATTGGCTCGTCCAGTGCCTTGAAACTGGTCTGGCGCAGCAGGATAGGGCACTGACGGCGGGGCGGACCTTCGATCACCGCTTTGGGGGTGATGCCGTGAGCCGGCATTTGCGCCTGCACGATGTCGATGTCCAGGGTGCGCGGCGTCAGGTGATTGATGTGCGGTCCCTTGAACGCCACCACATCGGCAATCAGCCGATGCTGGGCGCTGAGTTGCTGGTATTGCCCGGCGGTGACCGTGGCGCTGTGGTGCCAGCGGAAGGTTTCCAGGGCCTGTTCGACGAACTCGTCGGCCTCTTTTTCGCTCAGGCCTCCCTGGGTTTCGGCGCGGTCGATGAGGGCGAGGGCAGTGGGGGTGAAGATCGAACGCTTGTCCAGCACCGACAGGGCAAAGGCCCGCAGCTCGAGGTCTTCGATCAGCTCCAGGCGCAACAGCGAGGTGAACACCCGGAACGGGCTGACCTGCAGCGACGCCTCATGCACCGCACGGAAAGCGGTGGAATGCACCGGCACCCCGGCCGGGGTCAGGTCGTAATAACCCACCGGCTGCATGCCCATGACCGCGAACAGGCGAGCGAGGGTGGCCAGCTCAGCGGCGGTACCGACCCGGATAGCCCCGTGGCGCTCAAGGTCGAGGCGCTCGATTTCCCCGGTGCTGTTCAGCTGTCGGGCCACTTGCGGGTCGTTGTCCAGCACATGGCGGTTGGTCTGTTCCACCAGTTCCATCAACGCGCCGTACAGTGGCACTTCTTCGCGGTACATGTCGGACATCGCTTTGGAAAAGCGTTGGCGGATCAGGTCGGGGCTGACGAAGCTCGGGTGGCTCATGAATACAATTCCTGGCGCGTGGACGTGAAGGATGGGAGAAAAGATCGCAGCCTTCAGCGACGCCGGCAAACGAAGTTTCTGACGGACTTCATTCTGCAAAGGACTGCCAGCTCAGTGCAGTCGTTGATCCTGCGGGCTTTCCGAACGCAGCGATGCCAAAAACTCCCGATACAGGTGGGCCGAACCGGCAGGCGCTTCGACCATCGGCATGTGCCCGATGCCTTCCCATATTTCCACCCGCAGATCCGCCAGACCTTTGCTCCAGATGGCCACGCTGCTGACATCGATCAAGCGATCCTTGCGCCCCCACAGCAACAGCGCTGGCGCCTTGATCGCCGGCAGTTTCGGTTCCATGGGCGGGCTGGCGCGAAAATCGCGAAAGATTTCTTCCAGTTCGTCGCGCGACTGTTGATAGCGATGGGCGATGGCGTCGAGTACCACGCGCGGCACCCACGGTGGTTCGGCCATGGTCATGCCATAGAAATATTTGAACTCTTCCCGCGAGTGAATCAGGAACGGGTTGTGGCCCTTGGCCAGATGCCGCTCCAGGTCACTGGGTTCCGGCGAGGTCACCCCGGCAGGGTCGAACAGGGCGAGCGAGGCAATGCGTTCCGGATAGTTGGCCGCCAGCCAGGCGGCGATGTAGCCGCCCATCGAGTTGCCGATGACATGCACCTTGTCGACCCCGCAGACGTCGAGCAACTGGATCATCCGCTTGGCCTGCAGCGGGATGTCATAGCCGCCACCGGCCTTGAAGCCGGTTTCGCCATGCCCGGCGATGTCGGGAATGATCACCCGGTAGTTGCCGACAAAGTGCCGGGCAAAACGCAGCCACAGGTTCTTGTCGGCACTGAAGCCGTGCAGCATCAACACATTGCTGGACGCCTCATACGGCCCGCCTTGCCAGGTCGAGACAGTCATCTCGGGGATGGGCACGACGATCTTGTGCAGTTTGTACAACTTGGCCTCGACGGCCACGCTCAAGTCATACAGCCAGTACCCGATGGCCGGGTAGCTCAGCCAGCTCCAGGCGGCGAACACCGCGATAGCGACAACCAGTAAAAGCATCAGGCGCCTTCCTTCTATCTGATCAGGACACGATGTGATCGGCCGGTTTCAGGGTTCGGGTCAAACGGTGAAAGCTGAAACTGAACCCTGGAAACATGGCAATCACATGACCGCTCTTGCTTTGATACCAACTGTGGCAGCCTCCGGACTTCCACACCGTGCGCTGCATTTCTCTATGGATCATTTCAGTGTAGGTACGTTCTGCCTCGGGGCGTACTTCTATGCTGCGCAAACCGCGTGCTTTTAACGTGCGAATGCAATCGAGGATGTAATTCATCTGCGATTCGATGATGAACAGCGCCGATGTGTGGCCGATACCGGTGTTCGGGCCGGTGACGATAAACAGGTTGGGAAAGGCCGGCAGGCTGGTGCCGAGGTAGGCCCTGGGGTACTGCGCCCAGACGTCTCTGAGACGGATGCCGTTTTTTCCGCTGACGGGGTAGGAAATCACCCCGTCGGTGGCGTCGTAACCGGTGGACCAGACGATCAGGTCCAGGTCGATGTGCTGGCCGTCCTGCATGACGATGCCGCTTTCATCGATGGCTTTGATGCCCTGTTCGCGGCTGTGCAATGTCACGTTAGGGCGGCCCAGCGCAGGATAAAGCGTACTCGACAGAATCACTCGCTTACAGCCAATGGTGTAGTCCGGTGTCAGTTTTCGCCGCAGTTCGGCGTCCGGCACCTGGCGCTTGAGGAAGCGCAGGGCCTGATGTTGCACCACGCGGATGGCCGGTTTCGAGTATTTGAAGGCAATTACCCGGGTTTCAAATTGCCAGTAGATCAGCCAGCGCAGCAGCTTGTAGGCCGGTTTGAGCCCGAGCAGCCAGCGCTGGAAGCGGCCGAAGGTGCGGTCGGCCCGTGGCAGCACCCAATGCGGCGTGCGCTGGAACACATGCAGCTGCTCGACGTGCGGAGCTATCGCCGGTATCACCTGGGCAGCACTGGCGCCACTGCCGACGATGGCCACGCGCTTTTGTCGGTAATCGTATGAATGATCCCAGTTGTTGGTGTGAAAGCTCTTGCCCTGAAAGCGTTCCCGGCCTTCGAAGTGCGGGACCACCGGTTGGCTCAGGGGCCCGGTGGCATTGATCAGGAATTGCGCATGAAAGGTGCCCTTGGCGCTGTGCACCGCCCATTGTTTATGCACGTCGTCCCATTCGACGCGCTCGACATTGGCTTGCAGTTCCACCCGGTCCCGCAGGTCGAAGTGCTCCATCACGTAGCGGGTGTAGCGGTGCAGTTCAGCCTGTTCGGCGAACATCTGCGTCCAGCGGTAAGGAGCGAACGACAGCGAATAGAGCGGCGAGGGCACGTCGACCGCGGCGCCCGGGTAGGTGTTCTGGCACCAGGTGCCGCCGAAGAAATCCCTTCGTTCCAGCAGGCGAAAGTCGGTGATGCCGGCCTTGAGCAAATTGACCGCCGCGCACTGGCCGCCAAAACCGCTGCCGATGATCAGTACTTGAAAGGTCTGCATGGGCCTCCTGTTCAGCGTCGTGAATCAATCCTTATCTTCATGTATAGCCGTTTCTGCAGGCGTAACGAATTTGCAGGAGAGGGGAGTTCGCCCCGCCAGCCGGTGATGGCTATTTGACGTTACCCTGTTAGACTTCGGGCACACCTGCTATCCCGGTGTGAACAGGTTTCGTTCTGTGGTGCAGAGGTCCCAATGGGAAAGAAGGGAGGAAAAGGACTTTCACTGGCCAGGAGGCTCTACACATCGCGCGTCCTCGGCCTGGTATTGGGGCTGATATGCGTGGCTGTGGCGATGTACCCGCTGAACCCGGCAACCTGGGTATGGGGGCTCATGTTGTTCAACGGCCTGCTCTGGCCGCACCTGGCCTATCAATGGGCGCGTCGGCGCGAGAGACCCTACCACGCCGAACACCGCAACCTGCTGGTCGACGCGTTCATGGGCGGCTTCTGGGTCGCCGCGATGCAGTTCAATCCGCTGCCCAGTGCAACGACCATTTCCATGATGGCGATGAACAACGTGGCCATCGGCGGACTGCGTTTTCTGCTGGCGGGCACGGTCGCGCAGGTGCTCGGGATTGGTGTCGGCTGGTTGATCTTCACGCCGCTGTTCATCCCTGAAACATCCCAGCTGCAGCTCTACGCCTGCTTGCCCCTGATGTGTTTTTACCCGCTGGCGCTGGGCCTGATCTGCTTTCGCCAGGCGCATACCCTCGGCCAGCAAAAGCGTGAACTGCTGGCCCTGAGCCGCACCGACAGCCTGACCGGCCTGCTCAATCACGGCGCCTGGAAGGATCAGCTGGAAATCGAGTTCCAGCGCTGCCAACGTCAGCATCAGGGCGGCGCTATCGCGCTGATCGACATCGACCACTTCAAGAGCATCAATGACACCTACGGCCACGTGGCCGGTGACCTCGTGCTGCGCCAGCTGAGCAAGATGCTCAAGCAGAACCTGCGGGCTACCGATGTGGCCGGGCGTTATGGCGGCGACGAGTTCTGCGTGATCCTTCCCGACCTGCCCCTGAACAGCGCTGCCGCGGCCATGGACGCCCTGCGTGACCGCTTCGCAACCCTGGGCTACGAGCAGAACCCGGCCCTGAAAGTCAGCCTGAGCATCGGCCTGGCGGCCTTCAACACCCGCCACAGCGACGCGACCCTGTGGCTCAACGACGCTGACCAGGCGCTGTACGAGGCCAAGACCACGGGGCGAAATCGGGTTATCTGCTGCAGCAATGACCGGCCTCAGCACGAATTGCTCGATTCGGTCTGACCGACACCGCAATCTCTGTGGGAGCCTGCTCGCGAAGGGGCCGTAGCATTCAGTATCGATACCCAGGCTCATGTGTGTTCCTTTCGGGATGGAGCTGTGGCGCCTGGTCAGGTAGGGTTCCTGTCCCGACACGCATCAAGGACCCGATCATGACGCTAAAACTGTCTCGTTCGCTGCTGGCCGCCAGCCTGGCCCTGGCCCTCGGTACCTTCGCCCCCGGGGTATTCGCCGACCCTCACGAACAAGTCCTGGCCCACGCCGAGCAATACAAGGGGGAAGCCTTGAAGCTGCTGGAACGGTTGGTGAATATCGACTCCGGTTCCGGCTACGAACCCGGCTTGACCCAGGTCGGCGACATCGCCATCGAAGAGTTGAAAAAGCTCGGCGCGACCATTGAGCGAGTACCCAATACCCCGGACAAAAGCAGCCATGTCATCGCGACCCTCAAAGGTACCGGCAAGGCGAAAATCCTGCTGATGGCGCACATGGACACCGTGTTCAAGCAAGGCTCCGCTGCCGAACGTCCGTTTCATATCAAGGACGGTCGCGCCTACGGGCCGGGCGTGATGGATGACAAGGGCGGCATCGTAGCCGGCATCTATGCCCTGAAAGTGCTGAAAAATATCGATTTCAAGGACTATGCGCAGATCACATTCCTGCTCGACGCCAGCGAAGAAACCGGCTCGGACATCGCCACTGATCTGATCAAGAAAACGGCCAAGGCCCACGACGTAACCCTCAACCTCGAACCCGGTCGCCCGGCGGACGGTCTTGTGGTGTGGCGCAAAGGCAGTGCCACGGCGTTGGTCGAAGTCAAAGGCAAGGCCTCTCATGCCGGTGTTGCGCCGGAACTGGGGCGCAACGCGGCCATGGAAGTGGCGCACCAGATCCTGCAGCTGGGCAAACTGGGCGATGAAGCGAAGAAAACCACCATCAACTTCACCGTGCTCAATGCCGGCGACCGCAAGAACGTGATTCCTGATCAGGCAACGGCCGCGGCGGACGTGCGCGCAGCAGTGCCGGAGGAATTCGACCGGATCGAGAAAGATCTGGCACGGGTTTCCCAGGACAAGCTGATTGCCGATACAGAGGTCACCACGACGCTAAAGCGTGGATTGCCACCGATGCCACAAACCGCCGAATCCGATCGACTGATGGCCATGGCCCAAGGCATCTACGGTGAAATCGGCCGCAAGTTGACGGAGGAGGGCAGCGGAGGCGCGGCTGATGCCAGTCTCTCGGCCAGCGTCGGCACGCCGACGCTGGATGGCTTCGGAATTGTCGGCGGCAATATTCATACGCCAGAGGAATACGCCGAAATCGACAGCGTCGCGCCACGGATCTATTTGCTGTCGCGGATGATTATGGAGTTGGCCAGCAAATAGGCGTCTTCGCGACAGTTGTTGTGCTGGCTTGCCAGCGAAGACGGTGAGTCAGGCGACGGAGGTGTTGGCTGTGCTGGCGACATCGCTGGCAAGCCAGCTCCTACAGGTTTTTTGGATGTTGCCGGGATTTGTGACTGGCGGTGATCCCTTGTAGGAGCTGGCTTGCCAGCGAAGGCGGTGTGTCAGGCGACGGAGGTGTAGGCTGTGCTGGCGTCTCGCTGGCAAGCCAGCTCCTACAGGTTTTTTGGGTGTTGCCGGGATTTGTGCCTGGCGGTGATCCCTTGTAGGAGCTGGCTTGCCAGTGAAGGCGGTGAGTCAGGCGACGGAGGTGTTGGCTGTGCTGGCGTCATCGCTGGCAAGCCAGCTCCTACAGGTTTTTTGGATGTTGCCGGAATTTGTGCCTGGCGGTGATCCTTGTAGGAGCTGGCTTGCCAGCGAAGGCGGTGAGTCAGGCGACGGAGGTGTTGGCTGTGCTGGCGTCATCGCTGGCAAGCCAGCTCCTACAGGTTTTTGGGTGTTGCCGGGATTTGTGCCTGGCGGTGATCCCCTGTAGGAGCTGGCTTGCCAGCGAAGACGGTGTGTCAGGCGACGGAGGTGTAGGCTGTGCTGGCGTCTCGCTGGCAAGCCAGCTCCTACAGGTTTTTTGGGTGTTGCCGGGATTTGTGCCTGGCGGTGATCCCTTGTAGGAGCTGGCTTGCCAGTGAAGGCGGTGAGTCAGGCGACGGAGGTGTTGGCTGTGCTGGCGTCATCGCTGGCAAGCCAGCTCCTACAGGTTTTTTGGATGTTGCCGGAATTTGTGCCTGGCGGTGATCCTTGTAGGAGCTGGCTTGCCAGCGAAGGCGGTGAGTCAGGCGACGGAGGTGTTGGCTGTGCTGGCGTCATCGCTGGCAAGCCAGCTCCTACAGGTTTTTGGGTGTTGCCGGGATTTGTGCCTGGCGGTGATCCCTTGTAGGAGCTGGCTTGCCAGCGAAGACGGTGAGTCAGGCGACGGAGGTGTTGGCTGTGCTGGCGTCTCGCTGGCAAGCCAGCTCAGGTTTTTTGGGTGTTGCCGGGATTTGTGCCTGGCGGTGATCCCTTGTAGGAGCTGGCTTGCCAGCGAAGACGGTGTGTCAGGCGACGGAGGTGTTGGCTGTGCTGGCGTCATCGCTGGCAAGCCAGCTCCTACAGGTTTTTTGGGTGTTGCCGGGATTTGTGCCTGGCGGTGATCCCTTGTAGGAGCTGGCTTGCCAGCGATGACGGTGTGTCAGGCGACGGAGGTGTTGGCTGTGCTGGCGTCTCGCTGGCAAGCCAGCTCCTACAGGTTTTTTGGATGTTGCCGGGATTTGTGCCTGGCGGTGATCCCTTGTAGGAGCTGGCTTGCCAGCGAAGGCGGTGTGTCAGGCGACGGAGGTGTTGGCTGTGCTGGCGTCATCGCTGGCAAGCCAGCTCCTACAGGTTTTTTGGGTGCGATTACTCTTTGACGTGCATGAACTCTTCCGCCCAACGGATGTATTCCTCCGGCTGGGTGTAGGTATGCGTCAGTTCAGTCGCGCTCAGGTCCGATGCCTGGGTAAAGATCTGACGCTGTTCGCGCAGGCTGTCGTACGTCGCCTTGATGGCGGCGAAGTAGGCACCGTGGCCGTCGATGACGACGCGCACGCCCAGTTCGGCCAGGCGTTTGTCGTCACGCAGCAATGGATTGCCGTAGGTCACCAGCATCAGCGGCACGCTCAGGTGCTCGGCGATTTGTTCCAGATGGTCGAAATCCTTCACCCCCACCATGCAGATGCCATCCGCACCGGCGGCCTGGTACTGCTTGGTGCGGCTGATGATCTCCTGGACCGGCAGAATGCCCGCGTGGGTGCGGGCGATGATGGCCATTTCCCGGTCACACCGGGCTTCCAGTGCCGCACGAATCTTGCCGACACCTTCGGCGACCGTGATCAGGTCCGTGGACTTGCGGCCAAATTGGGCTGGCAACAGGGTGTCTTCGATGGTCAGGGCGGCCACGCCGGCCCGCTCCAGCTCGACGATGGTGCGCATGACGTTGAGTGCGTTGCCGTAGCCGTGGTCGGCGTCGGCGATCACCGGCAATTGGGCGACGCGGCCGATACGGGTGGCCTGTTCGGCGAACTCGCTGAGGGTGATCAGGGCAAAATCCGGGGCGCCCAGTACCTGCAATGACGCGACCGAGCCACCGAGGATCCCCACCTCGAACCCGAGGTCTGCGGCGATGCGTGCCGACATCGGGTCGAAGACCGATGCGGTGTGATAGCAGGTGTTGGACGCGAACAGTTGACGAAAATTGCGGCGCAAATCTTGATGAGAAAGCCTGGACATATGAGTTCCACCAATGGAAATGGAAGGGCTTGAGCAAAAGTGTCAACGCCGAAGATGTGAAAGGCTATCACGGGGGCAGGTCAGGAATGATGACGAATTTAGCGGTTTTCCGGCCACAGGCGTCAATCTTGTGGCGAGGCAGGGCGCATTTACGCCGCCACGGCCTGCTGCTGTCGGTTGGGCAGCGCCACTGCTCGCACCGAGTCGCCGGGTTGCAGCTGCAGGCGTTTGGCGGTGAGGCGGTCGACCAGCAGGATGTCGCCCCTCAATTGCGCCGGGGCGGCGGTGATGCGGCAGTTTTCCAGGCGACGATTGTGTATCAGCCAGGTCGGTGCCTGGTCGTCCGGGGTGCCGATCGCCAATGCCAGGAGTCGGCTGTCGCGCACGGTGCGAATGGCCGAAACCGGCGCTTCGATGACCGGGCCCGCGTCGAAGATGTCGATGAAGCCCTGGTGGGAGAATCCTTCGGCCGTGAGGATTCTCAGTGCCGGCTCGGCATCGTGATGCGGCTTGCCGATCACGGCTTGGGCCCGTTCGGTGAGCAGGCAGGTGTAGAGCGGTTGCCGTGGCATCAGCTCGGCGATGAACGATTTGTTGCCCAGCCCCGACAAATGCTCGGCATGACTGAAATCCATCTTGAAAAAGTGCCGGCCCACACTGTCCCAGAACGGTGAACAACCTTTTTCGTCGGCACTGCCGCGCAGCTCGGCGATCATTTTCTCGCCGAACAGGTGCGGGAACTCCGCCGCCAGCAACAGGCGTCCCAGCGTGAGCAGGCGGCCGTTGCTGCCCCGGCGCTGGTCGGGGCGCAGGAACAGCGAGCAAAGTACCGATTGACCGGTCATTTCATTATTGAGGAACAGGGTCGGGATTTGCCGCGAAATACCCAACGCGGGTGAAGAACTGACCGTCAGCCCGAGCCGATAGTTGTACCAAGGCTCGCGCAGGCCAACCGCGCCGGTCATGGCGCTGACGCCGAGCACCTGCTGGTCGTCGTCTTCAAGGACAAACAGGTAATCGGCGTCGGCGCGTTCGACCTGCTCGGCGAAGGTTCTTTGGACCCAGCGCAAGCGGTGGGTCAGGCGCTCTTCATTGACCAGGGGCGTCAAGTCGCGACCGGCCAGGCGGCTCAGCGCCAGCAAGGCGGGCAGGTCGGTCACCTGGACCGGGCGCAGGATCATGCGGGCGTGCCTTGTGCGAGCCCGTTCGGGAGTTGTCGACGGGAATCCTGGCGTTTGTTACTCACAGCGCGATCAGCCGGACGTTGCTGCCTTCAGTCACCTGCAGCGCCTGGCACATCTCGCAGTCCAGCCCCACGGGTTGACCGGCGCGGTAGTCGAGATCGGCGACGATGGCGCGATAGTGCCCAAGCGCATCGTTGCTGACCAGATACCGGCCGCGGGCATCGATGGATGAAACGGGCGAGACCAGCGCGGTCTGGCTCTGCGCAATCGAGCGAATGTCGCCGGTGCGTGCCTGCAGGGTCGGGCCGCCATCGAACAGGTCGACGTAGCTGGTGGTCTCGAACCCCTCGCGTTCAAGGATATCGAAGGCTTCCTGGCCATCGGGGTGGATGCGCCCGATGCAGTCTTGCGCGGCCTGGGGCAGCATCGGCACGTAGATCGGGTATTGCGGCATCAGATGGGCGAGGAACGACCGGCTTTCCAGGCCGCAGAGCCGCTCGGCCTCGACGTAGGGCAGGTCGAAGAAGTGCTTGCCCACGGCATCCCAGAAGGGTGACTGGCCGTCATCGCTGCTGAAGCCGACGATTTCGCTGATCACCGCGTCGGCAAAGCGTTGTGCATGGGCCGCAATGAACAGCAGGCGTGCCCGCGACAACAGTTCGGAGTGGGGCGTGCGCACCAGCGCCGAATCGATATGGAAGCCGCGCAGCAAGGTGTGGCCGTTGAGGTCGTGGCACAGCGACAGGGCAGGCACGCCGTGCTCGATGTTCAGCTCGCGCGAGGCGCTGGTGAAAGGGCGGTTGCGCAGGCTGTAGAAGGGTTCGCTGAAACCGGCCGTGGCGACGATTTCCGAGCAGCCCACCAGGCGCCCGTCCGCCTGGTTTTCCAGGACAAAAAAGTAATTTTGCGGGCCGGGACACTCGGCGTTTTGATCCAGCGATGTGCAGGCGTCGACAATCCTGTCACGCAATCGGGCGCTGTCATCGGGCAAGGACGTGACGCCCACCAGGCTTTCGCGGGCCAAACGCTGCAATTGGGGCAGGTCAGTGGGTTGCACGGTGCGCAAGACCAGCATGGGTGCACTCCTGTATCAAAGAGCTCGGCGACCGGCCTTCGCATGAGGGCATCCCGGCTCCTGCTGGATGAGGTGTTTCGTTAATCCGTTGAAAACAGTATTTGTATAGAGCGCACTACATGTCTAGTTAATTTTGACGGGACTTTTCCAAGGTCGAACAGGCGGGAAATAGCTGTCAGCGGCGGATGAAGGGGATGTTGAAGAATCGTGTAGGGCGTCGCCCTTGAAGCGTGTTCGAATCGTTGAAATGACAACCCCTGACGAACTTTCTTACGGCACAATTGGGCAATGACTTACGGCCAGGTGCCGATTTTCCTTTCTATCCAACAGAGTGATTTTTTTTCGTGCAGGCGACCCGATTGACCCTGATCTGCCACGCTCGAACCCTTGCACAGAAACAGGCACGCTTTCCCGTGGACGAACCCCTGGAGATGGATTGGCAAGCGGCGCGGGGTTCCCGAGGGGCACGCTTCAAGGAGGCCTCGCGCTTGTTGTGCGGGCCGGAGTTGCGCACCCGACAGACTGCCGAGCTGTTCGGCAAACCAGTGGAAGTCGTCGCAGACCTGCGCGATTGTGACTTCGGCGATTGGCGCGGTAAACGCATCAACGACCTGCAGAAAAACCAGGCCGAATCACTAAAGGACTGGCTCGCCGACCCGCGCTCAGCGCCCCACGGCGGCGAGTCGGTGGTGCAAGTCGGCGAGCGCGTCGCCGCCTGGTTGAAAACCCTGGAAGCGTTGCCCGGCTATGTGCTTGCCGTGACCCATCCATTCATCCTGCGTGCCGCGTTGATGCATGTGCTGCAGGGGGCGGCCTTCAACCTGATCGATGTCGAGCCGCTGTCGACGATAGATCTGCAGTTTCATGGTTGCTGGCGGCTGCGGCTGCCGTGCAGCGATAACGAGGGCATGTCCTGATGAAAACACTATTGGTCATCGGCATCGGTGCCGGCAACCCCGACTACATCACCCTGCAGGCCGTGAAGGCGCTGAATCGGGTCGATGTGTTTTTCATCATGGACAAGGGCCAGGACAAGGACAAGTTGATCGACCTGCGCCGCGAGCTATGCGAGCGCCACATCAACGATCCGCACTACCGCTTTGTCGAGGCACGGAGCCCGGAGCGCGAGCGTGGCGAGGTGGACTACAAGACCAGCGTCGATGAGTTGAACCTGGCCAAGCAGCGGACCTTCGAGCGCCTGATCAATGAGGAGCTGGCGGATGACCAGTGCGGCGGTTTCCTGGTGTGGGGCGACCCGGCGCTGTACGACAGCACCATTCGTATCCTGCAGGCGATCCTGGCTTCAGGCACCTGTACTTTCGAGTTCGAGGTGATCCCCGGCATCACCAGCGTCCAGGCCCTGGCCGCGCAGCACAAGGTGCCCCTCAATCAGATCGGCCGTTCGGTCGAGATCACCACCGGCCGGCGCTTGGCAGCGGGGCAGGTGAGCGATGCCCACAGCCTGGTGGTGATGCTCGATGCCCAGGATGCCTACCAGCATGTGGCGGATCAGCAGACGCAGATCTACTGGGGGGCCTATCTGGGGACGCCGGATGAAATCCTCATCAGCGGCAAGCTCGGGGAGGTGGCGCAGCAGATCGAGCGGGTACGCAAGGCGGCCCGGCAGGCCAATGGCTGGATCATGGACACTTATCTATTGCGCAAGCCCTGAAGCACGGGTGCGCCCAAACCGTTCCCGGTACACCGACGGCGGCACGCCGACCACGTTGCGAAAGGCCACGCGGAAGCTTTCCACCGACCGATAACCGCAGTGATGGGCGATCTGCTCGGTGTGCTGGTCGGTGCTTTCCAGCAATTCCCGGGCGCGGCCCAGACGTTCATGTTGCAACCAGGTCTTGGGCGACTGGCCGCTGGCTTCGGTGAAACGGCGCAGGAAGGTGCGCTCGCTCATGGCGGCTTCGCTGGCCAGGTCGCGAACCTCCAGCGGTTCGTGCAAACGCTCCCGTGCCCACTGCATGACGCGGGAAAGATCACTGCGCGGAGTCGCACTGACCGGCGTCGGAATGAACTGCGCCTGGCCCCCGGTGCGTTGCGGTGACATCACCAGGCGCCGCGCCACCGAGTTGGCGACCTGGGTGCCGAAGTCCCGCGCCACCAGATGCAGGCAGGCGTCGATGCCGGCTGCGCTGCCGGCCGAGGTGATCAATTGACCCGAATCGACATAGAGCACGTCCGGGTCCACCAGGATGTTCGGGAAGCGTTCGGCCAGTTCCGTTGTGTAGCGCCAGTGCGTGGTGGCGCCGCGACCGTCGAGCAAACCGGTGGCGGCCAGCACGAACACCCCCGAGCAGATCGACAGCAACCGCGCGCCCCGGGCATGGGCCTGGCGCAGGGCGGTCAGCAGCTCCTCGGGTACTGCAGCCTGGCGATCGCGCCAGCCGGGAATGATGATGGTCCGCGCCTCTTGCAGCAGTTCCAGGCCGCCATCGGCCAGTACCTGGATGCCACCCATGGCGCGCATCGGGCCTTGATCGACGGCCGCGATCTGATGGCTGTACCAAGGGAAGTCGAACTCCGGCCGGGCCAGGCCAAAGATCTCCACGGCGATGCCGAATTCGAAGGTACACAGGCCATCGTAGGCGAGGATCGCGACCAGTCCTGGAGAAAAATGCATTTGGCGGAAAGTTCCCGGTGAGTGTCTTGTGCGCCACTTTAGCCGTTGATGGTGGGCAGATAAAGTCTGTTCACACCCACCGACATCCCGGAGCCTTGCCCATGACCAGCCTCGTTCGCGAAATTCCCGCCGCCCCTTCGGCCATTGCCTTGATGCATTTCAGCAACCGCCTGACATTCGAAACCGATTGTTCCGATGTTTACGCCAGCCAACAGGCGGGGGAAGTCGATTTCATTCTGGTGGATGTGCGGGGGCCGTTGGCCTTTGATCGGGGGCATGTGCCGGGTGCGATCAACATTCCGGGGCGACTGCTCACCGCTGAAGGCTTGCGCGGTTACCCGAAAACCAGTCTGTTTGTGGTCTATTGCGCAGGTCCCCACTGTAATGGCGCGAACAAGGCGGCGGTGAAGCTGGCGGCGCTGGGTTACCCGGTGAAGGAAATGATTGGCGGTGTGACCGGGTGGCTGGATGAAGGGTTCGAGTTGAGTGCGGCGAATGCCGCTATTGGCTGCGCCTGCTGACCCCCCTGTAAACGCTGGCCTGTCGGGTCGGCGCATCGCAGCGTTGGCGGCGAAACGGCCACCATCGCATCGCCAGCAAGCCGGCTCCTACAGATTCGCGTAATGCCACAGATTCAACATAAGCCCACAAATCCTGTAGGCGCCGGCTTGCTGGCGATGAGGCCCGAAAGACCAACGCAATGTTCAAGTCCGCCTTCGCCGGCATGTCTGCCGCTTGCCGGCCACTTTCTATAACTATTTGTCGCCTCGAAATAATTTACCCTGTGATAGCCGCTCTAGACTGCCGGCCACTTCGGTCCCCCCGGCCACAAGCCAACGACCGAAAGCTGCCAATAAAAGTCTCCGCACACAGGAGTTATAAATGAAGAAGCTAGTGATGTTCGGTGCCCTGGCACTGTCGATGTTGTCCCTGACCGCCTTGGCCGCGGATGCCAAGCCGATCCGCATCGGTATCGAAGCCGGTTACCCGCCATTCTCGATGAAAACCGCTGACGGCAAGCTCACCGGCTTCGACGTGGACATTGGCGACGCCCTGTGCGAGCAGATGCAGGTCAAGTGCACCTGGGTCGAGCAAGAGTTCGACGGCCTGATTCCGGCACTGAAGGTCAAGAAGATCGACGCCATCCTGTCGTCCATGACCATCACCGACGATCGCAAGAAGAACGTTGATTTCACCATCAAGTACTACCACACCCCGGCACGTTTCGTGATGAAGGAAGGTTCCGACGTCAAGGACCCGTTGACCGAACTCAAGGGCAAGAAAGTCGGTGTACTGCGCGCCAGCACCCATGACCGTTTTGCCACCGAAGTGCTGCAACCGGCGGGGATTGTCCTGGTGCGCTACGGCTCCCAGCAGGAAGCCAATCTGGACATGGTGTCCGGTCGCGTTGACGCGCTGCTGGCCGACTCGGTCAACCTGGACGACGGTTTCCTCAAGACCGACGCCGGTAAGGGTTTCGCGTTCGTGGGGCCTGAATACAACGATCCGAAATACTTCGGCGGTGGTGCCGGGATTGCCGTGCGCAAGGGCGATACCGCCCTGGCCGAGCAATTCAACAAAGCCATTACCGAAATCCGCGCCAACGGCAAGTACAAGCAGGTGCAGGACAAGTACTTCAAGTTTGACGTCTACGGCGAGTAATCGAGCCGTTCAAAAAAGTGGCCCCGTTGACGCGGTGGCCATTTTTTTTCGCTCATGATTTATCCTGCAATCACATTCCCCCCCTGTAGGAGCTGCCGCAGGCTGCGATCTTTTGATCTTGCTTTTAAAAAATCAAAATCAAAAGATCGCAGCCTGCGGCAGCTCCTACAGAGAAATCGGAGTTCTGCCATGCAACGCATCGACCATTTGCTGCCCTGGAGCCACCTGGGAACCGAGCGCACCCTCAGCGTATTCCGTTATGGCGCGGGCACTCGCAAGGTCTACATCCAGGCCAGCCTGCACGCCGACGAGCTGCCGGGCATGCGCACCGCCTGGGAGCTCAAGCAGCGCCTGGCTGAACTCGAAAGCCAGGGCCAATTGCAAGGCGTGATCGAACTGGTGCCAGTGGCCAACCCCATCGGTCTCGACCAGCACCTGCAGGGCAGCCACATGGGCCGCTTCGAACTGGGCAGCGGCAAGAACTTCAACCGCGCGTTCGTCGAACTGAGCGCTCCGGTCGCGCAGCGGGTGGGTGATCGTCTGGGCAGCGATGCCGAGGCCAACATCGCCCTGATTCGCCAGGCCATGGGCCAGGTGCTCGACGACCTGCCGGCCCCGGCGTCGCAGCTGGAAGCGATGCATCGCCTGTTGCTGCGTCACGCCTGCGACGCCGACATCACCCTCGACCTGCATTGCGACTTCGACGCGGCGATTCACCTCTACGCCTTGCCGCAGCACTGGCCGCAGTGGCAATCGCTGGCGGCGCGCTTGAAAGCCGGGGTGGCGTTGCTGTGCGAAGATTCCGGTGGCAGTTCCTTTGACGAGTCCTGCTCTTCGCCATGGTTACGCCTTGCCCGGGCTTTCCCCGAAGCCGCCATTCCACCGGCCAACCTGGCGACCACACTTGAGCTTGGCAGCATGGGCGACACCCGGGTCGATCAGGCCCGGGCCAATTGCGAGGCGATCCTGGGCTTTCTCGCCGAACAGGGTTTCATCAAGGGCACCTGGCCGGCGGCACCGAGTGAGTGCTGCGAGGGCATGCCGTTCGAAGGCACCCAATACCTGTTCGCACCGCATCACGGCGTTATCAGCTTCCTTCGCGATGCCGGTGAATGGGTGGAGCAGGGCGATGCGCTGTTCGAAGTGGTCGACCCGTTGAACGACAAGCTCACCACCGTACGCGCGGGCACCAGTGGCGTGCTGTTCGCGCTTGATCGCGGGCGCTACACGCAACCGGGCACCTGGCAGGCGAAGGTGGCCGGGCGCGAGCCGATTCGGGTTGGGAAGTTGATTAACGATTGAGGAGGGGGAGGGTCATTGCACCCCCCGTGATCGGTGGATGCCTAATGTGATGAGGTAGCGCTCCTCTGTGGGGCGCTTGTCGTACTTGAAGCGATTGACCACCAGCATCAGTTGGTACTTGTCACCTGCTCGCCAGTAAGCCGTCCCGCCTTTTTTTGCATCGCGCAATTGGGCCCGCCATTGCGGGGTGTCGGCGAACGAAGGGAAGTCATTGACCCGGATGGGTACCCAGCCAGCGTTGCGCCATTGCTCCTGCAGATCCAGTACGACCTTGAGGGTGTCGTCGAGCAATAGTGGTTCGATTTGTGGGGACATGCGGACACCGTCGATCCGTTCATTACGTCCAAAACCCACTGTGAAGAAGCGGGCCAGTGGAGTCACAAAACCATACTCAGGATCTGCAAAACGCAGTCGGGCATCAGACTTGGGAACATTGAACCAGGAGTGCCCTGGTATCACGGGATCGATTCTTGCGCTGGAGCGCTGGCGCATGGCTTCGTACGGCTCGCCAATTACCAGCGAAATTTCCGGTTCATCCGATAGCGCCTCAATCGCTGTCCACGTAAGGAAGGCAGCGACCGCCAGTGCCAACACGCCGCGTCGCCGCCCGATGCGATGCATCAGCCTCATCGCACGCCTCCACCCCAGGCGATATCCCGAATGGATCGCTCAATCTGCTCGCGCGGGTCGCCCTGCAGCAGATTATCAAACTGCTGCGCCGCCCTGAGCACGAAGGGCATGCGTTGGTTGATATCGGCCAGGTTGGCAACGGGGTTGTTGCCAAAACCAATAGTGCGTCCGTCATCGACGGAGCCATCGAACTGACCATCATGGTCAATTCCGAATTTTAGTGTTTCCTCTCCGATCGGCCACAGCACCGGATGCTGACCACTCCCATAAATATTCTTTCTTGAAGCCAGGCAATCCTTCAGCGCCTCCAACCCCCGTTCCCTGTAGAACACATGCAGCGGATACACATCCGCATGGCAAAATGCCGCGCTCAGGGTTCTATGCGAGGGCGTCAGGCGTAAATAAGACCTTTCCTTGTCTGCTGTAGGCTGATTCCGTAATCGGGCCGGTGGTGGGAGTCGCTGGGACGAAGGTGTTAGGCTCTATCCGAATCCTGCGCACGGTGAAGGAAGGTTTATGCTGAAGTTTCTCGCTCTGTTCACGTTGCTGGCATCCGCCACTGTCCACGCTCAATCCCCCCTGCAAACCGATCTGCCGCTCAAGTACCTGGAGCAGGCCAACGCCGATTCCCGCGAGCAGCCGCTGGTGATTTTTCTCCACGGCTACGGCAGTAACGAGCAGGATCTGTTCGGCATCAAGGATGAGTTACCCAGCGCGTACAACTACCTGTCTGTGCGGGCGCCGATGGTGATGCAAGAGGGGAGTTACCAGTGGTTTCGCAAAAAAGGCGAGGGTGCCTACAACGGCGAAACCGATGACCTGAAGTCCAGCGGCCAGTTGTTGCTGGATTTCGTCGTACAGGCGACGAAGAAATATCACACACAACCGGAGAAGGTGTTCCTGGTGGGTTTCAGCCAGGGGGCGATCATGTCCTACGAAGTCGCCCTGCGCCATCCCGAGGCGGTGGGCGGGATAGCCGCGTTGAGCGGGCGGATTCTGCCGGTGCTCAAGTCTGAGTTGAAACCGGATGAAAAACGCCAGTCGCTGGCGATTTTCATCGGCCATGGCACGGCGGACCAGCGTCTTCCCTTCAGCGATGGCACCGAGGCCAACAGCCTGTTGCAGAGCGTGTCACTGGAACCCGAGTTCCACGCTTACCAGGGTGTCGGCCACAGCATCAGTGCCGAAGAATTGCAGGATTTGAGCGCCTGGTTGCAGCGTCGTAACCCCTGAGGCTCATTTGCCGCTGACTATCTGCTTGATCAGGGTTTCGTGGGCAGCCATGTCGCCGGGGCGGGAAATGACCTGAATCACCGTCATGTGGTTGCCCGAAGCCGCCATCAACGTGGTGTTGAGGGTCATGCCACCGCCCTGGGTGGCGGTGCTGTCGACCTGGCGCACGCCCAGGCCTGTTTTCTTCAGGGTCAGGCTTTTTTCGCTGAGCTTGTTGTAGTCCGCCAGGGCCTTGTGTTGCGCCGCGTCGAAGTCGGCCGCCGTGCCGTCGAGGAACTCGCCGTCGTTGTCCTTGACCTTGACCCCTTCGGGCAGGTTGTTCTGCGCGGCGATCACCACGGTCTTGGTGGTTTCGTTGGAATACATGGTGCCGCTCGCACCGGTGGGGCTGGCGGGCAACGGGTTGGCCACGAAACCCTTGGGCAGGGTGAAGGTGAACTTGCCGTCGAGCATCGAGACTTTCTGGCCCTGCACCGTCTCCTTTGCAGGGGCCTTGGCCGCCTGCACATTCAAAGCCCCCAGGCTGGCAGCCGCCGCCAGCAACAGGACAACGGCTTTTTTACTCAACAGTGACATCAAAATCTCCAGGGATGGTCGCGCGGTGGGGCGTGATCATCCCATGGGGGCTGCGAGATGTTCCAGCATGGGCTAACGGACGGTCGTTGATGCTTCGGAATCAGGGGTATTCCTGCCGGGCATGTAACACACTCAGGATCTGGATTTGATCCGTCACTTGATAGACCACCAGGTAATTGGGATGCACAACAATTTCTCGTGTACCGGGAAGTCGGCCACATCGATAGAGGTAGGGATATTCAGGGAGGGCTGATGTAACCGTTTCTATAGCCTGATGGAGCTCCAGAGCCGCTACGAGGTTATGGTCGCCAAGATAATTCAGGATTTTCGATAGATCGGACCGTCCTCCGGATGCCACTCAACCCGCATCGCGCTGGTTGCGCTTTGACTGCAGGAGGGCGCGCATTTCGGCCATCACTTGATCATGCGGGATGTTTGGGCGCGGATCATCCAGGGCTGCCTGTACCTTGGCTCGGAACCAGCGGTTGTCTGGATGAAGTACATCCCTTCCAATGGCGCCGGGTGTTGACTTCATCGATAAATCGTAACAACTTGACGTCTGACGGCCAACCGGAAAAACATGTAGGAAATAGGCTCGATTTCTTGCGCTACTCGTTCGAAATAGTTGAACGTGTTGCCTGGGGCGCGGGTTTTGCCAGCAACCGCCGGGTGACGCCGAGCATGGCCACCGAGACGGCGACGCCAACGCCGAAGCCCATCAGGCCCAGGCTGGGCACGGTCAGGGTCACGACCAGGCAAAAGGCCGAAAATGAATACATCCCGGTGGCCGTCGCCCGCAGCAACGCCGCGGTAAACGCCGGGCCCCGGGTTTGCTGGGAGAACACCGCCATCACGCTACCAAGCACCGGGAACACGGCGAGCAGGCCGCTCCAGCGATCGCCGACGGTGCTGGCGAGCCAAGTGACGGCGAGGGTCAGCAAGGCGCCGGCGACCATACGCAGCAGCAGTTTGTCGGACTTTGGCGCCGGGCCGGAAACGATCGGCTGCACAGCCGGGAACAGGTACGGCGCGGCCAGCAGTGCGATGGCGGCGGCGATCACCGAGATCGGCAGCGACGGCGGGAGCAAGGACAGGATCACGGCGAGCAGGGCCCAGACCAGCAACGAGATCGTCAGTGCCAGTGGCCATTTTGCCCGTTGCGCGACCTGGGCATAGGTCACGCAGAAGGCAATCATGGCGAACATCGCCGACAGCGCGGCCATGGCCGATTGGGCGGCGAATGCCTGGCCCTGTTCGATGGCGAGGAAAAACAGAATCGGCCCGACCACCACCGGCAACCCCGACAACCATCCCGCCACGCTTGGCCCCCAGCGTTTGCCGGCCAGGGAAATCAGCAGCAGAAAGCCTGGAATCACCAGCAGTTTAAGCATCAACACGCGCACTTCTCCGTCCTGTGAGTGGCAGCAACGGTAGCATTTTGCGGGATGATTTGCTCTATAGATGGGCGGGTTTTGTATACAAAACCCGGCATTCGATGCGAGGCGCCAATGAGGGCGACATATACCTTGTAGGAGCGAGCTTGCTCGCGAAGGTCGTCAACGATTACGTGGAAGTTCTGACACCCCGCAGCGTTTTCAGATTTTTTCGCGAGCAAGCTCGCTCCTACAGGGACCAAAAAAAAGAACCCGGTACGACGTGAGTCGTACCGGGTGTTTTGCCAGGCGGTCGTGGATCTTCGTGGGTCCCCGCGCCGTCTGTTAAACGCTGTTGGCTTAAGCGCGTTCGAGCGCCAATGCCACGCCCTGACCACCACCGATGCACAGGGTGGCGAGGCCTTTTTTGGCGTCGCGCTTGATCATTTCATGCAGCAGGGTCACCAGCACGCGGCAGCCCGAGGCACCGATCGGGTGGCCGAGGGCGATAGCGCCGCCGTTGACGTTGACCTTGTCCAGGTCCCATTCCAGGTCCTTGGCCACGGCCAGCGATTGTGCGGCGAAAGCTTCGTTGGCTTCGATCAGGTCAAGCTGGTCGATGGACCAGCCGGCCTTGTCCAGGCAGCGGCGAGTAGCCGACACCGGGCCGATGCCCATGATCGCCGGGTCGACACCGGCGTTGGCGTAGGCAGCGATTTTTGCCAGTACCGGCAGGCCCAGGGCCTTGGCTTTTTCGGCGCTCATCAGGATCACGGCGGCGGCGCCATCGTTCAGCGACGAAGCGTTACCCGCGGTCACCGAACCGTCCTTCTTGAAGGCCGGCTTGAGCTTGCCCAGGGATTCGGCGGTGGTGCCGGCCCGTGGCTGCTCGTCGGTGGCGAAGGACAGTGGATCGCCCTTGCGCTGGGGGATCAGGATCGGCGTGATTTCATCAACAAAGCGTCCACCTTCGATGGCCGCCACGGCTTTCTGCTGCGAGGCGGCGGCGAAAGCGTCCTGTTGCTCACGGGTCAGGTTGTACTTCTCGACCAGATTCTCGGCGGTGATGCCCATGTGGTAATCGTTGAATGCGTCCCACAGGCCGTCGCTGATCATGGTGTCGACGATTTGTGCGTTACCCATGCGCAGGCCGGTGCGGGCACCCGGCAAGACATAGTTGGCCAGGCTCATGTTTTCCTGGCCGCCGGCGATGATCACTTCGGCGTCGCCGCAACGGATCGCCTGGGCGCCCAAGTGCAGGGCCTTGAGGCCCGAACCGCAGACCTTGTTCAGGGTCATGGCCGGCACGGCGAACGGCAGGCCGGCCTTGATCGACGCCTGGCGCGCAGGGTTTTGCCCGGCGCCGGCGGTCAGCACCTGGCCCATGATCACTTCATCGACTTCGGCCGGGTCCAGGCCGGTTTGCGCCAGCAACTGACGGATCACCGCCGCGCCCAGGTCAACGGCGGAGACGTTTGCCAGGGAACCCTGGAAACTGCCGATCGCGGTGCGCGTGGCGGCAACAATGACGACTTCTTGCATGGAATGATTCCTCACTGGTCGGCGAACTGCATTTCTGGAACGTGGTCCGGCACGATCAGTTTACCAGCGGTTTTGGCGACGATTTCCTCGACGCTGACACCCGGTGCACGCTCTTTCAAAATGAACGCACCGTTTTCGATTTCCAGGTAAGCCAGGTCGGTCAGTACGCGCTTGATGCAACCGGCACCGGTCAGCGGCAGGCTGCAGTGGTCCAGCAGCTTGGACTCACCGTCCTTGGAGGCGTGGGTCATGATGACGATGATGTTGTCTGCGCCAGCCACCAGGTCCATGGCGCCGCCCATGCCCTTGACCAGTTTGCCGGGGATCATCCACGAGGCGATGTTGCCTTGCACGTCGACTTCAAAGGCGCCCAGCACGGTGAGGTCGACATGGCCACCGCGGATCATCGCGAAGGACTCGGCCGAGGAAAAGATCGACGCGCCGGTACGAGCGGTCACGGTCTGTTTGCCGGCGTTGATCATGTCGGCATCGATGGTTTCTTCGGTCGGGAACGGACCCATGCCCAGCAGGCCGTTTTCCGACTGCAGCATGACTTCCATGCCTTCGGGAATGTAGTTGGCGACCAGGGTCGGAATGCCGATGCCCAGGTTCACGTAGAAGCCGTCCTGCATTTCGCGGGCGACGCGTTGAGCCATTTGTTCGCGGGAAAGTGCCATTGTTGTTATTCCTTCATTCGGTCCGGGGGCAGGGGATCACTTGCGTACGGTGCGCTGTTCGATGCGCTTCTCGAACGTGCCGCAGATGATCCGGTCGACGTAGATGCCAGGGGTGTGGATCTGCGCCGGGTCCAGCTCGCCGGGTTCGACGATTTCTTCGACTTCGACCACGGTGATCTTGCCGGCGGTGGCGGCCAGCGGGTTGAAGTTCTGGGCGGTGTGGCGATAGATCACGTTACCGAAATGGTCGGCTTTCCAGCCTTTGACGATGGCGAAGTCGCCGGTGATGGATTCTTCCATCAGGTACTTGCGGCCATGGAATTCGCGCACTTCCTTGCCATCGGCAACCGGGGTGCCAACGCCGGTGGCGGTGAAGAAGGCCGGGATGCCGGCGCCGCCTGCGCGCATTTTTTCGGCGAGGGTGCCTTGCGGAGTCAGCACGACTTCGATTTCGCCCTTGAGCAGTTGCTCTTCGAACAGCTTGTTTTCGCCGACGTAGGAGGCCACCACTTTGCTGATCTGGCGGTCGGTCAGCAGAACGCCGAGGCCGAAACCGTCGACGCCGCAGTTGTTGGAAACCACGGTGAGGTCGCGGGTGCCCTTGCGCTTGATCTCGTTGATCAGGTTTTCCGGGATACCGCACAGGCCGAAGCCGCCAGCGATCACGGTCATGCCGTCTTCAAGACCGGCCAGGGCTTCCTCGTAGGAACTCACGCGCTTGTCGAAACCTGCCATATGCACCTCTTTTATTCTTTGTGGGCGGCTGGCTAGCCGAATGGGATTGAGTGTCGCCGCACGAGATTCATTTGTTAAGTTGTTTTTTTGGCTTGATTGATTGATAAAGCTCATTAAACCGCTGCTTCAATCTTGCCGCTTGAAGCTTGCAGCTTACAACTGGAGCAAAGCGACCATGACCATCAAGCAGATCCGCGCCTTCCTGGCCGTGGCCCAGAGCCTGAGTTTCGCGGTGGCCTGCGAGCGCCTGCACCTGTCGCAATCGGCCCTGAGCCTGACCATCAAGGCCCTGGAAGAAAGCCTGGGCGGGCGCCTGTTCACTCGCAACACACGTAATGTGGCGTTGACCGCCGAAGGCGAAGCCCTGGTGCCGCTGGCGCGCCGCCTGATCGCCGATTGGGACAATGCCGAGGATGATCTGCGCCAGCGTTTCACCCTGCAGCGCGGGCGCGTGACCCTGGCGGCCATGCCATCGTTCGCCGGCAACCTGCTGCCGCCGATCCTCAAGACCTTCCGCGCGCGGTATCCAAAAGTCAACGTCACGGTCAACGACGTGATCAACGAGCAAGTGCTGGAAATGGTCCGTGACCGCCAGGTGGAACTGGGCGTGGCGTTCGAGCCGACCCAGAGCTCGTCGCTGCAATTCACGCCGTTGTACATCGATCGCTTCGTGGCGGTGGTGCCCGCTGATTCGCCGTTGGTCGAACTGGAGGTAGTCGACTGGCCGACCTTGCTCAAGGAACCGTTCATCACCTTGCAGCGACCGTCGACGGTGCGAGTGATGCTGGAGGAACACTTGCAGGCCCGGGGCATGAAGTTGCCGGTGGAGTTCGAAAGCCATCAACTGGCGACGGTGGGGCGGATGGTTGCCAGCGGGCTGGGCGTAAGCGCCGTTCCGGCACTGTGCGCCGGGCAGATGCGTGAACTGGGGGCGCGCTGCATCACCTTGCGTGATCCGGTGGTGGAGCGGGCGCTTGGGGTACTGACGTTGCCGGGCGGGGAGTTGTCGGCGGCGGCGCAGGCGTTGTTTGATGTGCTCAAAGAAGAAAACCTCGGCGAGCGAGTTTTCATGAGCTGATCTCAAGTCCCCCCTGTGGGAGCCAGCCTGCTGGCGATGGCGGTGTATCAGGCGCGGGAGATGTTGAATGTGTCGGCCTCATCGCCAGCAGGCTGGCTCCCACAGAGGGATTGGGTTGTGTCAGGTGTTCAGGCGCTGTGCCAATAATGGCAATAGCTGTTCGCAGGACATTTCTATCTTCAAATCCAGGATTTCATCCGCCCGGGTCTTGCCCAGGTTGATCGCCAGCAGCGGCTTGCCCTGATCCACCACCGCCCGGCACAGGCGAAACGCCGAGTACGCCATCAACGACGAGCCGACCACCAGCAACCCGGCCGCCTTTTCCACCGTGGCCATCGCTTTCGCCGCGGTGGCTTGTGCGACGTTCTCACCAAAGAACACCACGTCCGGTTTCATCCTCTCACCCGCGCAATGCGGGCAACGCGGGACCTGGAAGCGTGCTTCGAAGGCTGCATCCAGCAGGGTATCGCCGTCCGGGGCCTGCACCGCGTCGACGCCGGCCAAATATGGGTTTTGCGTTTCCATCAATTGCTGGATCGAATCGCGCTCACTGCGTTTTCCGCAGTCCAGGCACAGCACCCGGTGCAGGCTGCCATGCAGTTCGATCACGTCATGACTGCCGGCCTGGTCGTGCAGGGTATCGACGTTCTGGGTGATCAAGCCGCTGATCCACCGGGTGCTCTGCAAGCGGGCGAGGGTGTCGTGGGCCACGTTCGGTTGTGCCTGACGCACCCGCGGCCAGCCCAGCATCGCTCGCGCCCAGTAACGCCGCCGGGATTCGGGCGCCGAGAGAAATTCCTGGTACATCATCGGCTGGCGGCCGCGCCGCACGCCCTGGTTGTCGCGATAGTCGGGAATGCCCGACGGCGTGCTGATGCCGGCGCCGGTCAGGACCGCGAACGGCTCGTCGGCCATCAGGTGCTGGAGGCGATCGAGTTGTTCGTGGATCTGGTGGTCGAGCATCTTCAACACTCCGGGGGCCACGGACGAACGCATGTAGGAGCTGCCGCAGGCTGCGATCTTTTGATCTTGCTTTTTAACATCAAAATCAAAAGATCGCAGCCTGCGGCAGCTCCTACAGGGTGCGGGCGGGTTACTTGCGTGCTTCAAGGATCAGGTTGAACGGCGTTTCCGTGGCCCGGCGGAAACTCGAGAACCCGGCCTCGCTGAACACCTTGCGCAATCGCGCCTCGCCTGCCTGGGCGCCGAGGCCGAGGCCGACTTCCTGGGACAGCGAGTTGGGCGTGCAGATGAAGGTCGAGGCGGCGTAGAACAGCCGGCCGACCGGGGTGATGTTGTCGTCCAGCGAGTCGTTGGCGAAAGGTTCCACCAGCAATACCGTGCCGTCCGGCTTCAACGACTCGTAGGCGTGTTTGGCCGCGCCCACCGGGTCGCCCATGTCGTGCAGGCAGTCGAAATAGCAGACCAGGTCATAGTCGTCGCCGGGGTAGTTCTTGGCCGTGCCCTGGAAGAACTGCGCGCGGCTGGACACGCCACCTTCTTCGGCGCGCTGGGTGGCGACCGTGACGGACGGCGCGTGGTAGTCGAAGCCGACGAACCGCGAGTTCGGGTACGCCTGGGCCATGATCACCGTCGACGCGCCATGGCCGCAGCCGATGTCGGCGACCTTGGCGCCTTCCTCCAGCTTGGCCACCACGCCGTCCAGGGCCGGCAACCATTCGGCGATCAGGTGCGCCTTGTAGCCGGGCCGGAAGAAGCGTTCGGTGCCGCTGAACATGCACGGATGGTGATCGCCCCACGCCAGGGCGCCGTCGCCGCGCATGGCCTTGACCAGTTTGTCCTTGTCATGGAAAAACGATGCAACCACACCGATGCCACCGGCGATGTAGACCGGAGAGTCTTCGATGGCCAGCGCCAGGGCTTGCTCTTCGGGCAGGCGGAACTGGCCGTCGCGGTGTTCCATGTAGCCGGAGGCGGCGTGGGCGCTCAGCCATTCGCGCACCAGGCGGGGGTTGCAGCCGGTCTTGTCGGCGAGCGCTTGGGGGCTGATCGGCTGGCTGTCGGCCATGGCCCGGTACAGGCCGAGTTCTTCGCCGAGGATGACGTTGGCCAGCATCGCCGCGCCGCCCATGTCGCCCACCAGTTTGCCCATGAAATCGTTGAGTCTGGCCTCGTCCATCACGTGTGCTCCTTTGCAAGGATCACGGTCCGGAGGCTTTGTCTGTCCGGGCGGTGGTCGTGGGAATGAACAGGACGCTGAGCAGCTCCTGTGTGCATTAAGTTTAGTTTGCATACCGTGCAGAGTGGCCTGGAGCGACGAAAGTCCCCTGACCGATACCGACCCCCTGTGGGAGCGGGCTTGCTCGCGATAGCGGTGTGTCAGTCTACAAATAGGCTGGATCTGCCGGCCTCTTCGCTGGCAAGCCAGCTCCTACAGGGGTATTGGTCAGCAGTGCCTGTGTGTGTATCCCACTGTATCTAACTGGCCCCTCGATACAGTCCCGCTCTATTGCTGGTTATTGCCGAACACAGACCAGATACAAACCTGCGCTGAACTGTGAGGACTATTCGCGCCTGACACCGTAGAGGATCACCATGACAACGCTTGTGCCTCAACCCACTCTCAACGCCACGCCGGTCAATCGCCTGCGGGTCGATCGCTACACCAACGGCATCATCGGCCCGAGCCAGCCGATGCTCGGCCCGCTGGCCGACGGCGGCACGCTGATCACCGGGACGCCGCCAGGTTGCTGGGGGCCGATGATCACGCCAGCTTTCGAGGGCGGCCATGAAGTGACGCAGCCGGTGGCCATCGCCGGGGCGCAGATCGGCGATGCCGTGGCGATCACCATCAAAAGCATGCGGGTCACGTCGCTGGCCACTTCGTCCGGGGTCATGAGCTTCGTCGAGGGGCGCTACAACGGCGATCCGTTCGTCGCCAAATTCTGCTCCAAGTGCGGCACCGAGCATCCGGCCAGCCATGTCGAAGGCATTGGCGAGGACGCGATCCGCTGTAACCACTGCGGCGCCGAGGTCAGCGCCTTTCGCTTCAGCCACGGCTATGTGATTGTGTTCGACGCGCAGAATCAGGTCAGCCTGACGGTCAACCAGGACATCGCCAATCAACTGGCCGGCAAGGCCTCCGAGATGTCGGCGCTGCCGGAGTTCGCCGCGCAGCATTCGATCCTGTCCCTGGCCCGCGCCGACATCCCCGGCGTCGCCGCGCACATGCGCCCGTTCCTCGGCAACATCGGCACCCTGCCGTCCCGGGATATTCCCGACTCGCACAACTGCGCCGACTTCGGCCAGTACCTGATCAACGCCCCGCACCGTTTCGGCATGAGCCGCGAGGAGTTGCACGCGGCCAAGACCGACGGCCACATGGACACCAATTCGATCCGCGAAGGCTGTGTGCTGATCTGCCCGGTGAAAGTGCCGGGGGCCGGGGTGTACATGGGTGACATGCATGCGCAGCAAGGCAACGGCGAGATCGCCGGCCACGCCACCGATTGCTCCGGGGAAACCGAGGTGGTGGTGCAAGTGGTGAAAAACCTGACGCTGGAAGGGCCGATCCTCCTGCAAAACCTCGATGACCTGCCACCGATGGCGCGGCCGATGAATGCCGGGCAGCGCGCGAAAGTCCGTGAGCTGGGCGAGCGTTGGGGGCAACACGAGATCGAACAGAGCGGCCCGATCACCTTCATCGGCAGCGGCGAGAACCTCAACCTGGCGGTGGAGAACGGCTTGACCCGCGCCGCCGCGGTCACCGGCCTGCCCTATGACGGAGTGCTCAATCGCGCCACCATCACCGGCTCCATCGACATCAGTCGCCTGCCCGGTACCGTGCGCGTGACCTTCCTGTGCCCGATGGACGTGCTCGACTCCATGGGCATCGGTGATCTGGTGCGCGAGAAATACGACCTGGCGTAAAGCCGGGCAGCGGGTCTGTATCAGAGTGTATACAGACCCACTGCCGATACACGCTTTGCGGTTTTCTGTCAGCACGCCACACAGACCCGATACATCCCTTCGATTAACTGTGATGACGTTCTGACAACCTTGGAATCGACATCATGCATACCTCCATCACATCAACCAGGGCCAGCGCCGGGCTCGGCCTGCGTCGCGGCTTGATCAAGGACCTGCTGGCCGCCCCGGCCGGCCATTTCGACTTTCTCGAAGTCGCACCGGAGAACTGGATCGGCATCGGCGGCGCCCACGGCGCGGCGCTGCGGACCCTGGCCGAGCGCTATCCGTTGTCCTGTCATGGCTTGTCCCTGTCCCTGGGCGGCCCCTCGCCACTGGACGTCGAATTCCTGCGGGAGGTGCGGGTCTTCCTCGATCACCACCAGGTGCCCCTGTACAGCGAGCACCTCAGTTACTGCAGCGATGACGGCCACCTGTATGACCTGTTGCCATTGCCCTTCACCGAAGAAGCAGTGCATCACGTCGCCGCGCGCATCCGCCAGGCCCAGGACATTCTCGGCCGTCGCCTGGCGGTGGAAAACGTCTCTTACTACGCCGCCCCGCAGCAGGACATGGACGAGGTGACGTTCACCAACGCCGTGCTGCGCGAAGCCGATTGCGACCTGTTGCTGGACGTCAACAACGTGTACGTCAACTCGATCAACCACGGGTTCGATCCGCGTACCTTCCTGGCCGGGATCGACGCGAACCGGGTGGTGGCCATGCACATCGCCGGGCACTTCGATGAGTCCGATACCCTGAAAATCGACACCCATGGCGCCTCGGTCAAACCCGCGGTTTGGTCGCTGCTGGCCGACGCCTACGGCCGATTCGGCGCGCAACCGACCTTGCTGGAAAGGGATTTCAACTTTCCGGCGTTTTCCGAGCTGGTTGTCGAGTTGCAGACCATTCGCCGCTTGCAAACCGAGGAGGTGAACCGTGGCTAAGCGCACGCTGCACGACCAGCAAAACAGCATGGGCCTGTACTTGCGCGATCCCGAGCGCTACGCGCCGCCGGCGGAAATGGACCCGGCGCGGGCCGAGGTATATCGCGACCTGGTGTTCGCCAACCTGTCGTCGTTGATCAGCGGCACCTTTCCGGTACTGGTGAAGATTCTCGGGGATGAGCACTGGCGGATATTGGTGCGAATCTTCCTTCGCGACTACCGCGCCCATACTCCGAAATTCGGTGAAATCGCCGAGGAGTTTCTCGAGTTTCTGGCTTCCGAGCCTGAGGCGTTGATCGATGGGCCCTGGCCGCCGTTCATGGTCGAGCTGGCGCATTACGAATGGGTGGAAATGGCCCTGCAACAATCCGAGGCCGAGCCTTTGTCCGGCGGCGATGCCGATGGCTTGCTGGATCGACCTTTACAGGTTTCGCCATTGGCCTGGCCCTTGGCGTATGCCTGGCCAGTGCAACTGGTCGGGCCGGATTATCAGCCTGATACACCGCCGGATCAGCCGACGCTGTTGCTGGTGCGCCGGGACCTGGATTTCAGCGTGAAGTTTTCCGAGTTGAGCCCGTTGGCGTTTCGTTTGTTGCAGCGCATCGAGGAATTTCCCGGGCAGACCGGACGTGCACATCTGCAGGGGTTGGCGGCGGAGGCGGGGATGACGGAGTCTGTGGAGTTTATTGAAAGCGGTCTGGGGTTGTTGCGGCAGATGCAGGAGGAGGGCGTCATTGCTTGAACGAACATGGATCGTTCCCACATGCGTGGGAACGATCAACAGTATCACCCGCGCAATTTCAGCTCCGCACACAACCCACCACCCTCACGATTGCTCAATGTCAACGATCCCCCGATCGCCAACGCCAGCTGCTGCGCAATCGCCAGTCCCAACCCGGTGCCACCCGTGCTGCGGTTACGCGAATTTTCCACGCGGTAGAACGGTTGCATGACCTGGCTCAGTTCCGCTTCGGCAATCCCCGGGCCGCGGTCCATGACCTTCACCGACACGCTGCCATCGGTTTGCTTTTCCACCAGCAGTTCCGCTGCTCCGGCGAACTTGAGGGCGTTGTCCGTCAGGTTCACCAGCACTCGCCGCAAGGCGTGGGGGCGGGTGTCGATGACGGTGGTGCTTTTGCCGCTCAGCTGCACTTGCTTGCCCATGTCCTGATAATCGAACACCAGGCTGTCGAGGAACGAGTCCAGGTCGGTGCGCCGGCTTTCTTCAGTGGCGCCATGGACGCTGCGGGCATACGCCACGCCTTCGCGCACCAGGTGTTCCATCTCGCCGAGGTCGTTCCACAGCTTGTCTTTCTCCACCGAGTCGTCCATGAATTCGGCGCGCAGTTTCATCCGCGTGATCGGCGTTTGCAGGTCATGGGAGATCGCCGCCAGCAGTTGCATGCGTTCCTTCAGGTAGGCGGCGATGCGCGCCTGCATGGCGTTGAAGGCCTTGGCGGCGTGGGCCACTTCGGTCGGACCTTTTTCGTCCAGCAGCACCGGGTGGGTGTTGGGGTCGAGGCTGTCCACGGCTTCGGCGAGGCGTGTCAGGGGGCGGATGGCGATTCGCACGGCCAGCCAGGTGCAGGCAATCATCAGCGCCAGTTGCCCGAGCAGCATGAAGGGCAGCCAGGGCGACAGCGGCACCATCGAAGGCCGCACGTCGATGGTCAGCGGGCTACCGTCCGCCAGTTTCAGGTGCACCTGGAAGTGTTTCACCGGCCCTGGAATGTCGGTGAAGGTCATCGGGTAGTCCTTGCCGATGGAATTCTTGATCGAGGTCATGGCAATCGGTGCTTCGGGCATGTCCGTGTCCATGGAGGTACCGGGCGAGCCTTCACTCAACAGATAGCGATAATTGCGCCGGTCCAGTTGTTGCAGCCAACTGGCGCGTTCTTCGGCCGGCAGGCGATCGAGGATGGCGATGGAGGTCGAGACGTCGGTTTCCAGGTTGCCGAGCATGGTGTTTTTCGAGATTTCATAGCGCTCGTAGTACTGCGCACCGAAGGACAGCGCCTGGGCGAGGATCAGGCCGACCAGGAAGATCAGCGACAGCCTTGACGCCAGGGTGCGGGGCCAGCGAAGCGTGCGGTTCATGCTGGCGCACCGACGATTTCCACCGGCAGGGAAAACACATAGCCCTCGCTGCGCACGGTCTTGATATAGGCCGGTTCGCGAGCATCGTCCAGCAGGCGCTGGCGCAGGCGACTGACCAGCAGGTCGATGGAGCGATCGAACAGGTCGGCGTCGCGGCCCTGGGTCAGGTTGAGCAACTGGTCGCGATTGAGCACCCGCTGCGGGTGATCGAGGAACACCCGCAGCAACCGGTACTCGGCGCCGCTGAGGGCGACCATGGTGCCGTCGCCATCGAGCAGGTGTCGGGCGGAAGTGTCCAGGCGCCAACGACCGAAGGCCAGCAGGCGGCTGGATTCGGTCACCACCAGGTTCGGTGGCAGCATGCGTGTGCGGCGCAGCACGGCGTTGATCCGGGCCAACAGTTCGCGGGCGGCGAAGGGCTTGACCAGGTAGTCGTCGGCACCCATTTCCAGGCCGATGATGCGGTCGGTTTCATCGTTGCGCGCGGTGAGCATCAATACCGGGGTGGCCTTGTGTTTGCCCGTGCGCAGCTCGCGGCAGAGCATCAGGCCATCGTCGCCGGGCATCATGATGTCCAACACGATCAGGTCCACCGGCGTGGATTCGAGGAAGCTGCGCATCTGCCGGCCATCGGCCACGACTGTGGTGCGCAGGCCGTTTTTCTTCAGGTAGTTGCCCACCAACTCTCGTATCTCGCGGTCATCGTCAACGATGAGAATGTGATAGACGTGCTCCATGGGATTTGCCTCTGTCAGTGGGGGATGTCGCACAGTCTATCGAGCCTTGGCCCGCTCGCCCGTCGCCCTTTGTATTGCAGTGTATCTGGCCTGTGGGCGGATACACACCGACGCAAAAACAGGCATTTCCCGGGGTTTTGTATCCCTCTGTATCCCGGCCCGGTCCAGATACTTTCCGATTTACCCGCGCCGGTTCCCGACACATGCGGGATACCTCGCGGGCTTCTAATAGGTTCCATCGAGGCAGACCACAGCGCCTCTACCCAACCAACGATCTACCTGTCGAACCTTGAGGAAACCACCATGAACACCAAAGCCATCTACGCCGCTTGCCTGTTTGCCGCCCTGAACATCTGCACCTTGTCGGCCCGCGCCGAAGCGGATGTGACCCCGATGAGCTACAGCTACGGCACGCACCTGGACATCAAGAAAGTGGTGTCGTTGAAACAGGATGCCTCGCCCTCCTGCGGCGTGGTGAATGCACAGCTGACCTACCTGGATTCCCAGAGCAAGACCCAGGTCCTGGACTACCGCAAATTGGCTGACAACTGCAGCTCGGACAACTGAGTCCAGCGATCACGCTTAGCGCATTCCACTCACGCCAGGAAGAACATCATGAACAACGTTACCCGCTTTTTGACCGCTTTTGCTTTCTCCGTTGCCGGCGCCGCGGCCCATGCCAACGCCGCTGTAGAACAGAACGCTTGTGGCCGCAGCACCTGCTTTCAGCTGACGCCGGTGGCCGAGAAGGGCGGTGATGCCTTACTCGCCGAGAACGGTTCCAGCCGTACACCGCAAGGCAAGTTGCTGGAAGGCCAGACGGCCTGATTTCCGAATACCACGCCGATCCCCTGTAGGAGCTGACTTGCCAGCGAAGGCGGCAGCCCATACAACCCGGGTTGTGGCTGTTAGACCGCTTTCGCTGGCAAGCCAGCTCCTACAGGGGGCGGTCCATGCTACCCAAAATTTTCAATGGTGACCCCCATGTTACTCATCGCTTTCCTGGGCGGCATATTGACCGTCCTCAGCCCCTGTATCCTCCCGGTCGTACCCTTCCTGTTCGCCGGTGCCGACCGTACGCGCTCGTCGATCATGCTGACCCTCGGCGGCATGGTCCTGACGTTTGCCCTGATCTCCAGCCTGGCCGTGGTCAGCAGTGAATGGGTGATCCAAGCCAGCAACACCGGGCGCCATGTGGCCCTGATCGTGATGGTGCTGTTCGCCCTGTCGCTCATTTCCGCACGGGTCGGCGACTGGTTGGCGCGCCCGTTCGTTGCCCTGGGTAATCGCATCGACCCCAACAGCCGCAAGATGTCCGGCCCGCTGAGTTCGGTGATGATCGGCGTGGCGACCGGGCTGCTCTGGGCGCCGTGCGCCGGGCCGATCCTCGGGGTGATTCTGACCAGCGCCATGCTGCAAGGCGCCAACGCCGGGACCAGTCTGTTGCTGGTGGCCTACGGCCTGGGTAGCGCATTGTCCCTGGGCACCTTGATCTTCGCCGGTCGTGGCCTGGTCAATCGCCTGAAGCCGTCGATCCCGGTCACTGGCTGGTTGCGTCGGGGGGCCGGTGTGGCGGTGTTGGCCGGGGCGGCGGTGATTGCCACCGGCACCAACGATGTACTGCTGGCCAATACCTCGTCGCAAGGGGTCAGCAGTGTCGAGAAAGGCTTGCTGGAAAACGTGCCGAAGGTCGTCGATTACTTCGTCAGCAAGGTCAAGGCCGAGTCCATGGACAACGCCCAGGGAGCCATGCCGTCCCTGACCGGTGCGGTGGAGTGGATCAACTCGCCAGCGCTGACCAACGAATCGCTCAAGGGCAAAGTGGTGCTGGTGGACTTCTGGACCTTCGACTGCATCAACTGCAAGCACACCCTGCCGTACGTCAAGGACTGGGCGAAGAAGTACGAGAAGGACGGCCTGGTGGTGATCGGCGTACACACCCCCGAGTACGGGTTCGAGCGCATCATCGACAACGTCAAGGACAAGGTGAAGGAATACGGCATCACCTACCCGGTCGCGATCGACAACAACTATGCGATCTGGCGCAACTTCGACAACCAGTACTGGCCGGCTCACTACCTGATCGATGCCAAGGGGCAGGTGCGTTATACCCACTTTGGCGAGGGCAGCTATGAGACTCAGGAGAAGGTGATCCAGCAGTTGCTGGAAGAGGCGAAGGCCGCTGCTCCAGCGGCTTGAGATCAAAGGACCGCATCAATGGCTCACCTCACCGTGGGCCATTGTGCGTTTCTCCTGACTGCGCCGCCACGCGGCTGGCGGCGCACCATACTCACGACGGAAGGCCCGACTGAACGCCGTGTCGGTCTGGTAACCCACCTCTTCGGCGATGCGTATCAACGAACTGTTACTGCTGCGTAACAGGTTGGCGGCCAGCAACATGCGCCATTGCGTCAGGTACTGCATCGGCGAAACCCCCACCAGTTGCGCAAAGCGTTCTGCCAGGACCGATCTCGAGGTGCCGGCCGTGCGCGCCAGTTCATCCAGGGTCCAGGCGTGGCAGGGTTTCTTGTGCAGGGCGTTGAGGGCCGCACCGACGATCCGGTCGCTCACGCCGGCCAGCCAACCGGTACGACCCTCGCCGTGTTCGTGCATGTACAGGCGCAGCACTTCGATGAACAGCACCTCGGCCAGTTTCGCCAGCACGCCTTCGCCGCCAGGCCTTGGCGAGCGCGCTTCGGCCAAGGCATAACGCACCGAAGATTCCAGCCAGATGCCGGCGTTCGAGCCACGCACATTGACCCTGACCACGGGCGGCAGCCCTGCCAGCAACATGCCGGCCAGACGCGTGTCGCAGGCCAGGTAGCCGCACACCAGGCGCGTCACCGCGCCGCCACCGCCATAACTCAACTGGCGCGGGCGCCGCGCCAGTACCTCGTCGAGCCGCGCACCGCTGGCGGGCGTCAACCCGGGGCGCGAACTCATGCGATGGGCGTGTCCCTGGGGGAATATCACCACGTCGCCGGGGTTGAGCAGCAGCGGCGGATCATCCCCCAGTTCGACGTAGCACTCGCCCTCGGTGATCAGGTGAAAGATCACCACCCGTTCGGCGCCAGGCTCCAGGAACGGCGCCGCCGTGTCTGCGCTGGGCGACTGATAGCACCAGGGCGCGGTGAACCTGGCGTTGATGAAGATCGCGCCGACCAGGCGGACGACACGCAGGGTCTGTGACAGGGCGTCCATGGGCGTTTTTCCCGTGTGGGGGTTTCCGATTGTGAACGCGTCACGGCTTAACGTGAATTCTCCGGACGATCGGGCAGTGTTGGCCGACGATCGGACAGGACGCCAGTCAGCGGCGGAGAGATAGTTCGCACACAGGGCCACCGGGTCCTGTCATCAATAACAATAAAGTGAGGTTGCCATGCCCAAGTTCGTCATTGAACGCGAGATTCCAGGCGCCGGAGCACTGTCAGAAAGGGATTTGAAAGCCGTCTCGCAAAAATCCTGCAGGGTGTTGCGCGAGTTGCCAGAGGTGCAATGGCTGCAGAGTTATGTCACGGGCGACAAGCTCTATTGCGTGTACATCGCGCCTAACGAAGAGCTCATCAGGGAGCACGCCAGGCAGGGCGGCTTCCCGGCCAATCGCATTTCCCAGGTCATGAACATCATCGATCCGACCACGGCTGAGTGAGCGTGCGCCCGATCCTGTTCCAAACCAGAGATTGTCTCCATGAGTACACCTATTGATCTTGCTGCCTTGAAAACCCGTCAAATGGCCGCGTGGGCCAGTGGCGACTACGCCGTGATCGGCACCACCCTGCAGATCGTCGGCGAGCAACTGGCCGAGGCCTGCGACCTGCTGTGCGATGAGCAGGTGCTGGACGTCGCCGCCGGCAACGGCAATGCGACCCTGGCCGCTGCGCGTCGCGGTTGCCGGGTTACGTCCACCGACTATGTCGCCGCACTGCTCGAACGCGGCGAAGACCGCGCCCGTGCGGAACGCCTGAACGTGACCTTCCAGGTGGCTGACGCCGAGGCGCTGCCTTTCGCCGATGGCAGTTTCGACGCCGTGCTTTCAACCTTCGGCGTAATGTTTGCCCCCGACCAGGCCAAGGCCGCCGCGGAGCTGGCGCGGGTGTGTCGCCCGGGCGGGCGGATCGGCCTGGCCAACTGGACGCCGGAAGGTTTCGTCGGCCAGATTTTCAAGACCCTGGGGCAGCACATGCCGCCACCCCCCGGCGCGCAACCGCCGTCGCTGTGGGGTACCGAAGCCTGGCTGCGCAAGCACTTCGACGAGCACGACTTCCTGCTGCAGGTCACTCGCCGGACCTTCAACTTCCGCTATCGCTCGGCCGAGCATTTCATCGACACCTTCCGCAGCTGGTACGGTCCGATCCACAAGGCTTTCGCGGCACTGCCCCCCGATGGCGCCAAGGCCCTGGAAGACGACCTGACCGAACTGCTCAACCGCCTGAACCGGGCGGGGGACAAGTCGATGGTGGTGCCCAGTGAATACCTTGAGGTGGTGATTACGAGGCGTTGAGCCCTCTCGGCCACGGATGGCCGATGGCGGCGGGCCCCCTGTAGGAGCAGCCGGTCGACGCTCGATTGCTCGCGAAAAACCTGAGAGCACCGCGGTGTATCAGGGGGCCCGCGTCATCGTTGATCTCCATCGCGAGCAGGCTCGCTCCCACAGTAGATCGGGTACGGCCGCGGTAGATGGGGCGTCTGGCAGGACGCCTTCGCTGCGATGCGGCGACCCGACAAGCCAGCTCCTACAGTAAATCGGGTACGGCGGGACAACCTCCGCCCCGGTTTGCGCGGGGAGCCGAGTCGTACGATATGGATAGGCATGGCGTTATTTGAGCCGCGACTCGCCGAACCACTCAAGCGCCGTGCGCCAGAAACAGATCCCCAGAAAATACGCCGACATCAGCAGCCAAAGCCCCATGACCAGGGGATTGATCACCGGGTGGTTGATCACCAGGGACAGGCTGCACAGCAGCCAGATCGCGGTCACGGCAATGTTGATCGGCATGAAGCGGCGCACCCGGAACGGATGCAGGAATTTCATGCGGGTCAGCGTCAGCAGCGCCAGGCCGATCACGGTGAGGAAGGTGATCCAGGGCGACGGCGCAATGATGTACAGGCACAGGGCAACCACGTTCCACGCCGCGGGGAAGCCCTGGAAGTAGTTATCCTTGCTTTTCATATTGACGTTGCAGAAGCAGAACAGCGACGACACCAGGATCAGCGACACGGTCAGCAGCAGCGTGTAGTCCGGCAGCGGGATATAGCGATAGATGAACAGTGCCGGGATGAACACATAGGTCAGGTAATCGATCACCAGGTCGAGAATCGAGCCGTCGAAACTCGGCAGTACCGTCTGCACATTGACCTTGCGCGCCAGTGCGCCGTCCAGGCCATCGACGATCAGGGCCACGCCCAGCCACAGCAGGCAACGGGTCGGCTGGTTTTCGAGCAGGGCGAGGGTGGCGAGGAAGGCGGTGACCACGCCGGTAGCGGTAAAACCATGGGCACCCCAGGCTTTGAGCCTGGCGATGTGTAGGGTTGATATCACGGGGGCGCTCTCCAGAAAGTGCAGCAAGCCAGTCATCGCCCTCTTCTGGCGGGCGGCGGCAAACCGGGTGGGGTTGCAGGTATCGACCGGGTATCCGGGAATAAGGTTCACCCCCTATGAATCTTAGCTGCGCCACAAGAAAACACTGCGGATAAAACGGCGCTGTGTCAGCCAGACGGTGGTAGCACATTCACCCGCGAAGGCTATCGTTGTCTGACTGGATCACTCCCTTCGATGAGGACGTCGTCATGAACACCAGCGATCTGCTCGAACAATTACTGCGGGCCGGCCAGGGCTCGAGGGCGCAACAGGGCGGCGGTGGGGCGTCGGCTCAAGGTGGCCTGGGTGACCTGGGCGGACTGCTCGGCGGCCTGTTGGGCGGTGGTGGCGCAAGCAGCGCCGGGGCAGGCGGCATGGGCGGCCTGGGCGGATTGCTCGGCGGTTTGCTGGGTGGAGGCTCGCGAATGGGCGGTGCGCCGCAATCGCGCTCCGGGGGTGGTGCCAATTATGCAGCGCTGGCCTCGCTGGGGATGATGGCCTTCCAGGCTTACCAGGCCTGGCAACGCAGCCAGGCCACGCAGCAACAGCAGGCGCCGCAACAGGCGATGCGCACGGTGGACATGCTGGCCGGGCCGGAAGTCGAGGAGCACAGCCATGCGATCCTGCGTGCATTGATAGCGGCGGCCAAGGCCGATGGCCGGATCGACGAGGCCGAAACGCTGATGATCAGCAAGGAAATCGGCCGTCACACCGACGACCCAGAGCTTCAGCAATGGCTGGATGACGAAGTCGCCAAACCGCTTGACCCTTGCGAAGTGGCACAGTCGGCAACGGATTCCGGCATGGCTGCGGAGATGTACCTGGCCAGCGTGATGCTGGTGGATGATCAGCAGGATGCCGAACGTAGTTACCTGGATGAACTGGCAGCGGCACTGGGCATCGAGCCGGATCTGCAAGTGCATCTGGAACAGCAGGCCCACGGCACAGCCTGACGAGAACCCTGTAGGAGCTGCCGAAGGCTGCGATCTTTTGATCTTGATTCTTTAAAATCAAAAGATCGCAGCCTTCGGCAGCTCCTACAGGGGCGACGATCACGAATTCGGGGGGTTTGGCACCAGGAACGTCACGCCAAAGCGCTCGGCCACTTCGTATATCCGCGGCAGGTCCTCGGGTACCTTGAACTGATCCATCGCCGTGAAAAACTGCCCGCCCCGGGGATCGGATACCACGCCGATCATCTTCGCGGTGGGGCTGACGTTCTTGTAGGCATGGATCGCCCCGGCAGGAATGTGCACATAGCCCCCGGCCGAGACGATGCTGGATGTGCCTTCGACGGTCACTTCGACCTGCCCCTCCACCACATAGAACGCCTCGTCCCACGGGTGAAAGTGCGGGGGCGGGCCGCCACCTTGCACGCCTTCCTGGATATGCATTTCAAAGGGTTTGCTCAGATCGCCGCCGGCCAGGACAGTGATCGTTTCGCCCACGACATTGACCGATGCCGGTGGGGCCTGGAGGACATGGACCGTGCGCATGATTACTCTCCGCAGATGAGACGGCACCTGCCGATTGTAGGCTTATTTGCCCTTCCAGTACTTCTGCATTTCCAGGAACAGAAAGGACGCGGTCCATGAGATGAGCACCAGCCCGGTAAGGGCTTGCAGACCGGTCAAGTACTTGAGGTCGCCGACAGGCGAAATATCGCCGAAGCCGATCGTCGTATACGTGGTGAAGGAGAAGTAGACGCAGTCCATCAGCGAGCCGTCGAAGTTGCCTGTCAGGCTGCCCCATTTGCCGGAATGCACCATCAGGTAATAGACCAGGGCAAAGCACCAGACCTCTATCGCGTGGGCCAGGAGGGCGCCGAATACCCCGACGACAATTCTGAAGCGGCTCCACAACTTGAGCCGTGGCAGCCAGTCATTCATGCGCAGCAAACATTCGTAATGGATCACCACGGTGATGATGACCACCAGCGTATTGATCAGCGTGACTGCCAACATGGCAAATCTCCAGCGAAAAAGGACTGAACCTTCGCGCACTCATCCGGGGTCTCATGACAATAACGGTTTGACTCAAGTCATGAACCCGGCGGAGGCGCCATGGACAAGCCGCTCGAAAAATACAACGACATGCGGGACTTCGACAAAAGCCCCGAGCCTTCCGGTGTTTCCAGGTCTCGCGGTCGAAAGGGCAAGGCCCATGCGCTGCTTTTCTGCATCCAGAAGCACGATGCAACCCGGCTGCATTACGACTTCAGGCTGGAGCTCGACGGTACGCTCAAAAGCTGGGCGGTGCCCAAGGGACCGTCGCTGGACCCCAAGGTCAAGCGCCTGGCGGTGCATGTCGAAGACCATCCGCTGGATTACGCTACCTTTGAAGGTAGCATCCCCGAAGGCCACTACGGTGCCGGTGATGTCATCGTCTGGGACCGAGGCGTGTGGATTCCCCAAGAGGATCCGGCCAAGGCCTACGCCAAGGGTAGGCTCAAGTTCGAACTGCAAGGCGAGAAGCTCGCCGGACTGTGGAACCTGGTGCGCACGCACATGCCGGGCAAGCAGGAGCAGTGGTTCCTGATCAAGCATCAGGACGGTGCCGCCCGGCCGCAAAGCGATTACGACGTGGTGGCCGCCGAGCCCGACAGCGTGCTCAGCGAACGGACCCTCATTGCCAAAACACCCAAGGCGGCCAAACCCAAGGCCGTCAAGCAGCCCGCTGCGCCAAAGCATAAAGAGCCGCGCAAGGAAAAATCCGCACCACTGACCGGCGCACACAAGGCCAAGCTGCCGGACCAGATCAAACCGGAACTGGCGACGCTGGTGGAAAAGGCCCCGGGTGGCGAGTGGAGTTATGAGGTCAAGTTCGACGGCTACCGGATCATGGCGCGCATCGACCACGACGAGGTCAAGCTCTTCACCCGCAACGGCCACGACTGGACCCACAAGCTGCCCGGCCAGGCCAAGGCGCTGGCCGGCCTGGGCCTGGAATCGGCTTGGCTCGACGGCGAAATGGTGGTGGCCGACGAGCAGGGCGTGCCGGACTTCCAGGCCTTGCAAAACGCCTTTGAGGCCGGGCGCAGTGGCAACATTCTCTACTACCTGTTCGATATGCCCTATCTCAATGGCGTGGACCTGCGCGAGGTGCCCGTCGAGGAACGCCGGGCTGCGCTTTCGACGGTGCTCAAGACCAGCAAGGACCCGTTGCTGCGCTTCTCCGAGTCCTTCGGTGAAGACCCGGAGGCCTTGCTCAACAGCGCCTGCCAGATGCAAATGGAAGGCCTGATCGGCAAACGCCTGGGTTCACCCTATGTCTCAAGGCGCAGCAGTGACTGGGTCAAGCTCAAGTGCAAGCATCGGCAGGAATTCGTCATCGTCGGCTTCACCGACCCCAAAGGTTCACGCAGTGCCTTCGGTGCACTGCTCCTGGGGTTGCATGACAAGGACAGCGGTGAGTTGCGCTACGCCGGCAAGGTCGGCACCGGGTTTACCGAGGCGACCCTCAACAGCATCCATGAACAACTCAAACCCCTGAAGACAAAGAAACCCGCTGTGGTCAACCCGCCCAGCGGTGCCGAGTTCAAGGCCGTGCACTGGCTCAAACCCAGCCTGCTGGCGGAAGTGGCCTTTGCCGAAATGACCAAGGACGGTTCGGTGCGCCATGCGGTGTTCCATGGCCTGCGTAACGACAAACCTGCCAAAGACATCACCGAGGAGCGTCCGACTGCCGTGAAAACTGCCCCTGGGAAAAAAACCGCCACCGCCAAGCCTTCCCCCGACAAGGCATCCGCCGCGAAGAAGAAAGCCGAACCCGCGCCGTCGCAGATCGGCCTTGACCAGGGCAAGGTGCGCATCACCCACCCGGACCGGGTCATCGACGCCAGCAGTGGCGCGACCAAAGTGCAACTGGCGGAGTATTACGCCAGCGTCGCCGAGTGGATTCTGCCGCAGCTCAAGGATCGCCCCGTGGCGTTGGTGCGGGCGCCGGATGGCATCGGCGGCGAACTGTTTTTCCAGAAAAACGCCGAGCGCCTGGCCATCCCCGGCATCACCACCCTCGACCAGAAACTCACAGGCCAGCCGATGATGGTCATCAACAACGCCGAAGCCTTGATCGGCGCGGTGCAGATGAGCACCGTCGAGCTCCACACCTGGAACGCCACCTCGGACCACCTCGACAAACCAGACCGCTTCGTCCTCGACCTCGACCCGGACCCGGCGCTGCCGTGGAAACGCATGGTCGAGGCCACCCAGTTGACCCTGACGGTGCTCGATGAACTGGGGCTCAAGGCGTTCCTCAAGACCAGCGGCGGCAAGGGCATTCACCTGGTGGTGCCACTGACCCGCAAGCTCGGCTGGGATGAGGTCAAGGACTTCAGCCATGCGATTGTCAGCCACATGGCCAAAATGCTGCCGGAGCGTTTTTCCGCGGTGTCGGGGCCGAAGAACCGGGTGGGGCGGATCTTCATCGATTACCTGCGCAACGGGTTGGGCGCGACCACCATCTGCGCCTACGCCGTGCGTACCCGGGAAGGGTTGCCGGTGTCGATGCCGATCTTTCGTGAAGAGGTGGAAGAACTCAAGGGCGGCAACCAATGGAACATTCACAACGCGCATGAACGCCTGGCCGAAGTGGGCGATGAGCCTTGGGCGGACCTGAAGAAAACCCGGCAGACGATTACGGCCGAGATGCGCCGGCGGGTCGGAATGAAAAAAAACTGATACCCCTGTACACCCCTGTAGGAGCTGCCGCAGGCTGCGATCTTTTGATCTTGATCTTAAAAATCAAAATCAAAATCAAAAGATCGCAGCCTGCGGCAGCTCCTACAAAGGCCGCGGGTTATTTGTTGATGAACGCCTGGAAGTCGCTACCCAACTTGTCGATCGCCGTCTTGAAATCCTGGGCGGTGATTTTCTGTTTGTCATTTTCCAGCGTGGTGCCAAAGACCTTGCGCACGACCCGGCCTACGGACTGATTGTTCTTGGCGTCGATGAACTCGGCCTCGATATACAATTCGGTGTTTTCATCGCGGATACCGGTCGCTGCGGACACACCGCCCACGACCGCTGCGATAGGCACCACTTCATACCAGTGCATGCCTTCGGGAGAGGCACTGACCCCGGTGATCGCTGCACGCATGACCAGGGTCTTCGAACCGGCCGGCGCGGCGGCCGGGCTGGAAACGACCCGGTACTTCTGCCCCAGCGTGGTCTTGGCCTTGTTGGTCATGTAGTTCTGGATTTCGCTCAGCGTCTGCTGGTTGACCCGCTCATTGGGTTTGGGCGCCGGGTACATTTCCAGACGGGTGAAGGCCACGGTGTCATAGGCATTCGGGTTGAATGACGGGCTCACCCAACGCATCGCTGTACCGCCGCTGGGCGTCTCGACTTCCTGCAGGTTGTTGTAGGTGGACAGGTAGCCGGAGTACTGCTCCTTCTCGGTGACTTTCGACGTACAACCACCGAGCATGAGCCCGGCCAGGGCAGTGCCGACAAGCAATTTGCGGGTCAGGTTCATAGTGCTGTTTACTCCTTGGTTAAAATCGTTTTTTTTTTAACTATCAGAAACGCCAGGTCATGTTGCCGGTCAGGGCCGAAATCCAGGCAGTGTCGAACTGACCGGAAACTCGATTGCCCGACGTGGATTTGGTCTGGTCTACCGGCATATCCCCAAGATAGACCATGGCCCAACTGACGTTGACGTCGGTGTCCTTGTTCACAGCATAGGTGGCTCCTGTGGCAATGCGCCAGGATTCGGCCATTGGCACGGTCAACGTGCGGTCGCTGTCCGAAACGGGACTGCTGTCGTATGCCACGCCGACGTTCCACAGCAGTTGCGGCGTGGCCTGGTACTGCGCGCCGAGCGCCAGTTGCCAGGTGTCCTTGTAGTTGGCGTCGATTGTAGTCGAGCGCGCATCGATGGACGTGGTGTCGACCTGCACGCCGACCTCGCCGAACTCCGACCAGTCCTGCCAGTTGACCGAGGCGAGCAGGGCCCACTGCCGATCCAGTTGCTGGAAAAGGCTCAGGGTCACGGTTTGTGGCACCGTCAGATCGAGCTGGGTGTTCAGGCCATTGAGCCTGTCCAATGCCGGGCCATTGCCTTTGATGTCCAGCCCGTCTTCGAAGTCCAGATCGACCTTGCTGGTGTAGGTCAGGCCAATTCGCGTGCCGGTTTGCGGGGCGTAGATCACCCCCACGTTCGCGCCAAAACCCCAATCCTCGTCCTTGTACTTGAACTGGCCGTCGCCGCGATCGGTGAAGCCGAATGGCGAGCGGTCGATGGCAGTCTGGGCCTGCAGCATGCCGTACATGGCCTTGACGCCGACGCCTACCGACCATTGCTCGTTGAACCGGTAAGCCACGCTTGGCACCAGAGACAGACCACCGAGGCTGGCGTTCTGCGAGAAGTAGCGCCCGGACCAATCGTTGTCGTAATTGACCGCCAGGCCAAAGTCGGCGTACTGGCCAAAGCCGATGCTCCAGTGGTCGTCCAGTTCATGGGTGATGAAGAAGCTGCCGCCGGGAATCGGATCGAGGGCGTTACCACTGCCACTGCCCGGGACATTGGTGTCGCCGTCGCGATTGAATTCGAGATTGCCGTAAAGCACCTGCAGACCACCGGTGATTTGCGTGCCCGGCAGATAGCTCATGCCCGCCGGATTGCTGGCGATCGTCGAGGGACCCTGGGCTCGGGCAGCGGCACCGGCGTTGGCCAGGCCTGCGTTATCGGTGCCGATTTCGTAAAGCATGATGCCGCCGGCGTGGGCCTGCTGGCAGCACAGTGCTAACAGGGTGACGGCGGGCAGGGCGGATGTTTTTACCTGCATGGGATCACCTGCGCAAATGACCATGATGTACTGGCGTTAATCCCCTGGAAGAAGTCCCGTGACGGCCCCAGGATTTTGGATCACTCGCGAAAGAGCGTAGGTATTTATGCTGAAAAATCCAGTCATTGGGTAAGTTAAACCGCCAGCTCCCGTCTCCCCGAGTCAAGGCGGCGAGATTGCCTCGCCGCCTCGATGCCATTACCTGCCGGCAGTGGCTGCCAGTAGAGGCGCCACCTGTTCGTCGGTCAGTGCCGCCTGGACCTTCATGGTCATCAGGTCGCTCCATTGCAGTACCCACTGCTGGATCGGTACCGCGTCGTTGGCCTCTGCAATGCCAAAACCGGCCGCGCCGCCGACGGCGTGCCAGCGCCCGAGCATCTTGACGCCGTCTGGTGGCGCGCCGCCGGTCTTGAGAAAGCGTTCGATCGTACTGTTGCGATTGGCCGTACTGATTTTCCAGCTGACGATGAATAACATCTGCCACCTCCTTCCAGGGATTGGCACCTGTGTGTCTGCGCGCACCGGGTTGGCGCCGGGACCTCGGTCACGTTTGCCTTGCCAGGGTCATCCTGCCTGGCCTGAAACGCTTGCTCCCTTGAGAAGGCATAGCAGCGCCGCGCACTTCACGTACGACCGTCGATCTTGTTCGGGGTGTCAGGTATCGCGCAACAGGTCGTTGGCGTTGAGCAGGTCGTAGGCGATTTCCGGGCGTTTTTCCATGGCGCGACGAATCGCGGCAGGGATCGAGGCGCGGGTCTTGCGGCACAGCCCCGGCAGTTCACCGACCTGGATGCCGATGCCGCGCATGGTCCGCACTTCGTTGAAGCTGGGCACGATGTCCACGCGGATACCCAACTGCTCGAACATCCGCCGTTGCAGGTGCTCGAGGTCCTGGAGGCTTTGCAGGTTTTCCAGGCGGTCGACCAGGCGTTTTTCTTCGGTGCGGGTCAAAAACAGGATGCGCAGGTCCGCGCCGGGTGTTTCCAGCAGCGGGTCACGCCCGCAGTCGCAGGCACCGGGCGGGCAGGGTTGGCGGATCGGAGCGGAGGTGGTCATGGGGTTCAATCATAGAGCGCTGTGATTGAATTTGCCCATAGGCATTTGGACCGACGTTAATCCAAATGTGGAATGAGACCCCCTGTGGGAGCTAGCCTGCTGGCGATGGTGGGTCATCCACATTGATGTCGACTGACACTCCATCGCTAGCAGGCTAGCTCCCACATTGGCTTGTCTACTTCAGTACCAGCATCCGATAAACCCCGGCCTCGGCTTCGATCCCGTGGGCGTCATGGGTGAACCCCGGGAAGGACCTGTCGAAAGCCTCCAGCGCCTTGAGATAGGAGGCGCCGGGCGGGCAGGGTTGGCGCTGTGATTGAATTTGCCCATAGGCATTTGGACCGACGTAGATCCAGATGTGGAATGAGACCCCCTGTGGGAGCTAGCCTGCTGGCGATGGTGGGTCATCCACATTGATGTCGACTGACACTCCATCGCTAGCAGGCTAGCTCCCACATTGGCTTGTCTACTTCAGTACCAGCATCCGATAAACCCCGGCCTCGGCTTCGATCCCGTGGGCGTCATGGGTGAACCCCGGGAAGGACCTGTCGAAAGCCTCCAGCGCCTTGAGATAGGAGGCGCCGGGCGGGCAGGGTTGGCGCTGTGATTGAATTTGCCCATAGGCATTTGGACCGACGTAGATCCAGATGTGGAATGAGACCCCCTGTGGGAGCTAGCCTGCTGGCGATGGTGGGTCATCCACATTGATGTCGACTGACACTCCATCGCTAGCAGGCTAGCTCCCACATTGGCTTGTCTACTTCAGTACCAGCATCCGATAAACCCCGGCCTCGGCTTCAATCCCGTGGGTGTCATGGGTGAACCCCGGGAAGGATTTGTCGAAGGCTTCCAGCGCCTTGAGATAGGCCAGCAACGGACCGTCGGCAGCCCCGGCGTTCTCACCCGGCATCAGCAACGGAATGCCCGGCGGATACGGCACGATACCGGTGGCGGCGATGCGCCCGGCCGCCTGTTCCAGGGTGACCAGTTCGATCTCGTTGCGCACCAGTTTCTCGTAGGCCTCCACCGGGCTGAACACTGCTTGCGGCAACGTGCCGAATGCCTGGGACATGGCCGAGGTGGTCTTGTGTTGCTTCATGGCGGCAAAGATTTCGTCAGCCAGGTCCTTGAGGCCCATGCCGGCGTAGCGGGTCTGGTTACCGGCCAGCAGATCCGGCAGGCACAGCTCCAGTTCGACGTTGTCGTCATAGTCGCGCTTGAAGTCCAGCAGCGCGTTGACCAGGGTGCCCCACTTGCCCTTGGTGATGCCGATGGAGAACAGGAACAGGATGGTGAAGTCGGTGGTTTTCTCGACGACGATGCCCTGGCGCCCCAGGTACGCGGTCAGCACGCACGCCGGGATGCCGGTCGGGAGTAGATTGCCGTCATCACCCATGCCGGGGCTGAGCACCGAGACCTTGATCGGGTCCAGCATGCAGTAGCCTTCCTCGATGTCACCGAAACCGTGCCACACCTCGTTGGGGTGAAGTACCCAGCAGTTCGGCTCGGTTTTGAGCAACACAGGATCGACTTCGTGGAACGGCACCGTGGCATTGCCCACCTGCACGGTCGGCGGCTGCCAGCAGGTGAAGAACCAGTCGTCCTTGCTCAGCATCTCGTGGTGCATGCGCGAGATGACCTGGCGGAAAGACACGGCTTCCTCGATGGATTCGCTGGTGAGGATCTGCCCGCTGGGCGCTTCCATCATCGCCGAGCTGACGTCGCAGGAGGCCATGATCGCGTAGTTCGGCGAAGTCGAGGCGTGCATCATGTACGACTCGTTGAAACGCCCGTGTTCGATCGGATTACGGCCGTTGCGCACGTGAATCATCGAGGCCTGGGACAGGGCCGCCAGCAACTTGTGGGTCGACTGGGTGGCGAACACGGTCGGCTTCGACGCATCGTGATCGTCCGGGCTGCCGTGCATGGCGTGGCGGTCGCGGTACAGCGGGTTGAAACGCGCGTAGCCGTACCAGGCTTCGTCGAAATGCAGGCGGTCGACGCTCTGGCCCAGCAGCTCTTCGACGCGGGTGACGTTGTAGGTCAGGCCGTCGTAGGTGGAGTTGGTGATGATCGCGTGGACCGGCGTCGGGTCGATGCCGTCCTTGACCATCGGGTTGTTGGCAATGGCCGCTTTCACGCCTTCGGCGCTCAGGGTTTGCGGGAGGATCGGGCCGATGATGCCGTAGCGGTTGCGCGTCGGCACCAGGTAGGTCGGCAGCGCCCCCGACAGGGTCATCGCGTGCTCGGCGGACTTGTGGCAATTGCGGTCGCACAGGGCGATCTGGTTGCGCGTGACGCTGGCCATGAGGATCACGCGGTTGGACATCGACGAGCCGTTGGTGACGTAGTAGGTGCGATGGGCGCCGAACACCTTGGCCGCGTAGCGCTCGCCCTGGCCAATGGGGCCACTGTGATCGAGCAGCGAACCCAGTTCACCGACCGAGATCGACAGGTCGGAACGCAGCAGGTTTTCCCCGAAGAACTCGTAGAACGCCCGGCCCGCAGTGCTTTTGAGAAACGCCGTGCCACCGGCGTGACCGGGGGTGTGCCAGGAATATTCGTAGGACCTGGCAAACTTCACCAGCGCCCCGAACATCGGCGGCAGGGCGGCCTGGCGATAGCGCTCGATGGCCGCCATGATACGTCCGCTGAGGAAGCGGCTGGTGTCTTCGGGCAGCCAGATGAAGTCGTCGGCGTGTTGCATGACCAATAAAGGAATGCTCGACGCGGTGGTCCGGTCGCTGATCAGGAACACCGGCACGCGGGTGTTGCGTTCGCGCAGTTTGACCAGCAATTTGATGCAGTCTTCGTGATCTTTGCTGGTGTCCATTTCCCAACTGATCAGCACGCATTGCACGGCCGGGTCCGAACGCAGGATCGACGCCGCATCGCTGAGGCTTTCCGAGGCCAGTACGCTGACGCCACGACCCTCTACGTCGCTGACCAACTGATCCAGGGCGCGGCCAAACACTGTGCGCTTGTCCGCCGGGTCGCTGACCAATAGCGCGAGCATCCCGAGTGAATGTTTATAGTCCGTCATGCGTTAACCTCCAGAGTGGCTTTATTCAGGCTGTTCACCGGCACCGGTTTGCCAGTGAGGTGCTGCGCGCTGACAGTTTGCGTCGGCACGCTGTTGTTGAGCGCTTCGAGGCGAATCAGGCGGTTGTTGACGAAGCCGAAGAGCGTGTAGCCGAAGATGGTCGCCACGCCGCCGAGCATCAGCGCCTGCTCGCCCGAACTGTAGAGCGCCAGGTAGCTGTAGGCCGCGGCCACCCAGGCAATGATGTTGGTGGCCAGCGCCTTGCCGGCCGGTACGTTGGACACCTTCTGCATGGTCATCAGCGCGGCCATGGAGAGGATGTAGGGCACCAGGTTGGTGACCACCGCGAGGTTGACCAGGGTGTCGAACTGTTTACTGAGGTCCGGGCTGATGGTGAGGAAACCCAGCGCCGTTTGCGCGGCCAGCAGCACCAGCATGCCGACGATCGGGGTTCCGGCCTTGTTGGACTTGGCGAAGATCGACAGGAAGTAACCGGTGTCCGCCGAGCTTTTGTAGACCTGGGCAATGGTGAACTGCCAGCCCAGCAGCGAGCCGATGCAGGCCAGCACCATCGCGGCCATCACGATGTCGCCCACCAGGGGGGTGAACATCTTGGCGAAGACCAGGCCGAACGGAGCGGTAGAGGCGGCCAGTTCCGGGTTGTCGACGATGCCGGCGATGACGTTGGTGGACACGATGTAGATCACCGCCGCGCCGAGGGTGCCGCCGAGAACCGCGATCGGTACGTTCTTTTCGGGGTTCTCCACCGCATCGGTGTTGGCGCACGCCGATTCCAGGCCGAGGAAGGCCCACAAGGTGATCGCTACCGAGGCCCCCGCGGCGTCGAGCCAGCCCATGTTGTGCGGGTTCCAGCCAGCGGCGTACACGCTGCTGTCGAACCAGAACCAGCCCACGGTGGACACCAGCACCACCGGCGCAATCACGCCCCAGACGGTGACTGCGCCAATCCGGCCGGTAATCCGCGCACCGCCAAAGTTGGCGAACGTGGTGATCCACAGCAGCGCAATGGTCGCCAGGCCCACTTGCAGCGAATCCAGTTGAATGTGGAAAAGCTCCTGGATATAGCCGACCGCGGTAATGCTGATCGCCACGTTGGCAATCAACAGCGAGAGGCCATAGGTGTAGTTGGTGATGTAGTTACCGGCCTTGCCGAAGGTGTACTCGGCGTATCCGCCCATGCCCCCCGTTTTTCGGCTGAGCATCCCGCATCGTGCAAAGGCATAGGCCAATGCCAGTGAACCGGTGGCAGTGATCAGCCAGGAAAGTATCGAAATTCCCCCGACTTCCGCGAGTTTAGAGGGAAGTAGAATGATCCCTGAGCCCAACATGTTGACTGCGGTCAACATCGTCAGTTGCCCCACACTCATTTTCTTTGCGACTGACATTCCGTTGCCTCTTTAGTTGGCGGAGAGAGCTTAGCTATAGCAAAGTTTTGAAATGTCGCAAGAAAATGACTTTCGTTTACTGATGCAGGTCAAGGAATTGCACAGAAGGCATTATGCTGGCCCCCATGTTCTCCGCTTGTCGCCAGAATCGCTTCATTTTCAGGCGGTTAGGTGGAATGCAAATGCGCAATGTCTGGGTCGTGCTGATCTCTTTCGGCGTCGCGGGTCTTACGGTTTCTGCCCAGGCCAAGGAACTGAAGCCCGGTGATACTTATATGTGCAGTTGGGGCGCGGGCACCGCGGCAAGAGCCCAGGAACTCAAGTTGTCCGGGGTTTCGCTGTATGCGGCGCGGCAAAAAATCCAGTCGTACAAGTTCGCCAAGTCGTGGATGCGGATGATGGCAATGGGCATTACCGAACAAACTTACGACAGCCCGACGCGGATCAAACCGGCGGCGGTTCGGCAGAGTTTTTATGATGATTGTTTGAAGTACAAGTTGGCGCGTAAGTAAGATCAAGAGATCGCAGCCTGCGGCAGCTTCTACAATACCGTGGCCTGTAGGAGCTGCCGCAGGCTGCGATCTTTTGATTTTATGGCCTTTGTCGGATCGGGCGCCGGGTCGGGCAACGCCGTCTATATTGAATGCCTGGCACCCAGCCGGAAGGCCGATTCACCTGACATTGCATGAACCTCAATTCAATCAGGAGATCATCATGACCCAGCTCGACAAAGTCCTGTACACCGCAAAAACCCACACCACCGGCGGCCGGGATGGCGCATCGCGCAGTTCCGACGGCATTCTCGATATCAAGCTATCGTCGCCTGGCGCCGGTGGCGGCGGCACCAACCCGGAGCAACTGTTCGCCGCCGGTTGGTCAGCCTGTTTCATTGGCGCGATGGGTGTCGCCGCCAAGGAACTGAAAGTTGCACTGCCCAAGGACGTTGCCGTCGACACCGAAGTCGACCTGGGCACCAATGAAGGCGGCTACCTGCTGCAGGCACGGCTGAATGTGAGCCTGCCGGGCCTGGATCGCGAAACCGCGCAAAAACTCGTGGATACCGGCCACAAGTACTGCCCGTACTCCAAAGCCACCCGCAACAACATCAACGTCACGGTCAATCTCGTTTGATTTGAAAAAGGTCCTGGCGACAGTTCAGGGAAGAGCATCGCCAGCGCCTGCAATAATGGCTATTTACCCAATCCAGGTCTGCGTCTGAAGCATCCGGCAGCGAGCTATCGATGCCGCTGTCCACCCGCTACGGCAGGGGCTAGACTGCCGCGATAAAACATAATAACGACGTGACCTGCCTTGTATGAAAATCCACCCTTTACCGCCACTCAACAGCCTGGTCGCGTTTGAAGCGGCAGCGCGGCATTTGAGTTTTACCCTGGCTGCGCAGGAATTGAACGTCACCCAAGGGGCAATCAGTCGACAGGTTCGACTGCTTGAAGACTATTTGGGCAAGGTTCTGTTCGAACGCACCACCCGCACGATTCACCTGACCCCGGCAGCCAGCCAATATTATGAAACGGTCCGTGCGTCATTGCTGCAGGTGGCCCAGGCCACGGGTGAAATTCGCCATTGGCAGGGCGCCGGGCAAGTGACGGTCGCCACCAGTACCGCGATGGCTTCACTTTGGCTGTTGCCTAAAGTGAGTGAATTCCAACGGGAAAACGAAGAGATCGACCTGCGGATCATCGCCCATGACCAGGTCAAGGATTTCTCTCGCCTGGATTGTGACCTGGCCCTGTATTACTGCCGGACGCCGCCCAGGGACATGCAGGTCACGCCGTTGTTTTCCGAAGAGGTCTTCCCGGTGTGCAGCCCCGCTTACCTGGCCAAGCATCCAGACCTGAGCAAGCCTGAGGACCTGGCAGCCTGCACCTGGCTGTTCCTCGACGACCCGCAGCGGGACTGGATCGGCTGGCCCGAATGGTTCCGCAGCCTGGGCTTGAAAAACGTCGAGCCCAAGCGCCGGATCAATATCAATAGCTACTCGATGCTGATCCAGTCGGCTATCGGCGGACAGGGTATTGCGCTGGCCTGGTCGAATCTGGTCGATGATCACCTGCACAAGGGTGCCCTGGTACGACCGCTCGACACCGTGTTACGCACAGACGCCCAGTTCTGTTTGCTGGAACCCTTGACGCGTTCTGGCATGCGGCAAAGTGTAAAACGCTTTCGCACCTGGCTGATGAATCAACTTCCAGCGCCGCAGGACGACGAGTAACGAAGTTGCCATGGCTGTCATTCAGACCCACTGAATCACTCTAAGTCTCATATCTCGAGCCCTCGGTATTTTTAATGCCGAGCGGCCACTTTCGCATGCGTATATTTATGACAAAAAGTCATGAGTCGCGCCGCAAATATCGTTTGTCGTGACACCCCCTGTTTTCCCAAACTGGCTGCCAGCGGACCTTGGCCAATGCGCCTGCCGACCTTCCAATACCGTGCCCAGCAGGGGAAAACAATAATGAGCAGCATCCAGCAAATTCCTGTGCATCAGCTTGAAACCGTCCTCAATCCGATCCACGAAGCGACCGGCCTCGGCAACGAGTTCTATACCGAGCAACGCTACTTCGAGCTTGAGCGCGATCAGGTCATGGGTAAAACCTGGGCCTGTGTCGGTTTCGCGAGTGATCTGGGCAAGGCCGGTTCGGTCAAACCTGTCGATTTCATGGGCTTGCCTTTGCTGCTGATGCGCAACCGCGAAGGCCTGGTGCAGGTGTTCCATAACGTTTGCAGCCACCGCGGCATGAAGCTGGTGGAGGAGGCCGGTGAGGTGCAGGGCGTCATTCGTTGCCCTTACCATTCCTGGACCTACGACCTCAATGGCGGGCTGCGCGGCACTCCCCATGTCGGCGGCATCGACCAGCACAAGGACGATCGCTTCGCCTGTGAAAAACATGGCTTGAAAGCGATCCGCAGCGCGATCTGGATGGACATGGTGTTCATCAACCTCTCCGGCGACGCACAACCGCTCGAAGACATGCTGGCGCCCTTGACCACACGCTGGACGCAGTTTCTCGGCGAGGATGGCATGAGCCTGCTGCGCCGTCGTCCGGGACATGACGCCACCACGCTGGACATCAACTGCAACTGGAAGCTGGCCGTGGAAAACTACTGCGAAGCCTACCACCTGCCGTGGGTGCACCCGAGCCTGAACTCGTACTCGCGCCTGGAAGACCACTACAACATCATTTTTGACCAGCATTTCGCCGGCCAGGGCAGCTACGCCTACAACCTGTCGGACGTTGCCGGCACGCATCTGCCGAAATTCCCGGCCTGGCCGCTGGATCGCCTGCGCAACGCCGAATATGTCGCATTCTTCCCCAACGTGCTGCTCGGCATCCAGGCCGACCATGCCTTCGCCATGCAGCTGGAGCCGGTCTCGCCGGGACGCACCATCGAACACCTGCGCCTGTTCTATGTGGGCGACGACGCGGCCGGCAGCGATGAGTTCAGCGCTTGCCGCGAGGCGATCCTTGAGTCCTGGAAAGTGGTGTTCGCCGAGGACATCAGCTCGGTCGAAGGCATGCAGAAAGGCCGTCATTCCCCAGGCTACAAGGGCGGGGCGTTCTCTCCGGAAATGGACATCCCGACGCACTTCTTCCACCAGTGGGCCGCGCGTCAGCTGCTCGCCACCACACCGTCTGCCTGAGGAGGTCCCATGTATCCGATAGCCTCCCACTGGCTCAATTACATCGACGGTCAATGGCGCGACAGCGACCAGCATCTGGCGGTGCACAACCCGGGAACGGCCGAGCCGGTTGCGACCATTGCCCAGGCCAGTGTTGCCGATGCCGAGCAGGCGTTGCTGGCTGCCCGCCGCTGTGCCGACAGCGCTGAGCTGACCCGTGCGCGTCCTGCGCAGCGGGTCACCTGGCTGCTGCGCATTGCCGAGGAAATTCGCGCTGTGGCCGATGAGGGCGCCTGGGTGCTGTGCCAGGAAAACGGCAAGCGTCTTTGCGATGCCCGGGACGAGTTCATCGAGGCGGCGCGCTACTTCGAGTATTACGCCGGCATGGCCGACAAGATCGAGGGCACGTCGATCCCGCTGGGCAATGGCTACATGGACTTTACCCTGTACGACCCGATGGGCGTTTCGGCCCAGATCGTGCCGTGGAATTTCCCGGTGTCGATCTGCGCCCGTTCGCTGGCCCCGGCCCTGGCGGCGGGCAATGCGGTGGTTATCAAGTCCCCCGAGCTTTCACCGCTGGGCGTGTGCGTGCTGATCCGCGCCATTGCCAAGGCCGGCTTGCCCGACGGCGCGGTCAACCTGATTTGCGGCCGCGGTCGCGAAGTCGGTGCGTATCTGGTCAGCCATCGCGCTGTCGATCAGATCGTGTTCACCGGTTCCGTACCGACCGGCCAGTCGATCCTGCGCGATGCCGCCCAGCATGCGATTCCCAGCGTGATGGAACTGGGCGGCAAGTCCGCGGCGATCGCCTTCGCCGATGCGGACCGCGAGCAGCTGCTGGCCAGCGTCCAGTCGGGCATCTTCTTCAATGCCGGCCAGGTCTGTTCGGCGATGTCGCGGCTGCTGGTGCAGCGCGAGATTTATGAGGAGGTGGTCGAGGCCGTCGTCGCCATGACCCAGGGGCTCAGCGTCGGCCTGGGTCAGGACGATGCCGACCTCACTCCCGTGGTCAGCGCCGGGCAACTGGCGGGCATCGAAGACTTGTGCCGTCGCGCAGTGGAAGACGGCGCGATAGCGGTCACCGGTGGTGAAGCCTTCGCTGATCGGGCCGGGCATTTCATGCGCCCGACCGTGTTCCGCGACGTGACCCCGCAGATGTGCATTGCCCAGGAAGAGGTGTTCGGGCCGGTATTGGCCATCATGCCGTTCGACACCGAAGACGAGGCGATTGCCATCGCCAACGGCACTGAATTCGGCCTGGTGGCCGGGGTGTTCACCCAGGACATCAGCCGCGCGATGCGCTGCACCCGCCGCTTGAAATCCGGCCAGGTGTTCGTCAACGAATGGTATGCCGGCGGCATTGAAACACCGTTTGGCGGCGTCGGTCTGTCGGGCTTTGGTCGGGAAAAGGGCCAGGAAGCCTTGTACAGCTACGTGCGCACCAAGAACGTAGCCATCCGGGTGGCGGGGGAGTGAATAGTATGTTCAAGACCTGGCTTTGCATCGTGTGTGGCCTGATCTACGACGAGGCCCTGGGCTGGCCCCAGGACGGCATCGCCGCCGGCACCCGTTGGGAAGATGTCCCCGAAGACTGGATGTGCCCCGAATGCCACGTGGGCAAGGCCGATTTCGAGATGCTCGATATCAGTGAGTACACCCAGGCGGCCGCTGTCGCCAGCGTGCCGCTCAGCGCGCCGCCGCTGCCTGTCGCCGCACCGTCGCCGCGTCAGCCGATCGTCATCATCGGCAGCGGTTATGCCGGTTACGGCCTGGCCCAGGCGTTGCGCAAGGCTGACCCCAAGGTCGAGATCCGCGTGCTGACCCAGGAGTCCGGTCACCTGTACTCCAAACCCGCGCTCTCGATCGGGCTGTCCCAAGGCAAAAGCGCCGAGGCTTTGTCCGGCGAATCGCCGCTGGCCATCGAGCAGCGTCTGAACCTGCGTGTCTATCCGCACTGCAAGGTACTGGGCATCGACAGTTCGGCGCGGCGCCTGCGCACCAGCTTCGGTGACATGGAGTACGGCCAGTTGGTCCTCGCCAGCGGTGCGCAACCGATCCGCTTGCCGATCCAGGGCGATACTTCAGCGCTGATCAGCGTCAATAATCTGCAGGACTATCACGGCTTCCGTGAACGCCTGGGCGGCGTGCGACGTGTCGCCATCCTCGGGGACGGCCTGATCGGCTGCGAGTTTGCCAACGACCTGGCCCACAACGGTTTTGACGTCGATGTCATCGGTCTGGGCCGCTGGCCGATGGAGCGCCTGTTGCCAGTCGACGCCGGGCAGATGTTGCAGCACGCGCTGGGTGAACTGGGAGTGACCTGGCATCTGCAGAACACGCTGCACGCCATCGACGCCAGCGAGCAGGGCTATCGCCTGACACTCGCCGATGGTCGCACCCTGGAGGCCGACCTGGTGTTGTCCGCCGTCGGTCTGCGCCCCGACCTGAGCCTGGCCGAAAGTGCCGGCGTGGCGGTTGGACGAGGCATTCAAGTGAATGCGCAGCTGCAAACCTCTGTGCCGGGCATCTACGCCCTGGGTGACTGCATCGAGATTGGCGGGCAGCTGCTGCCTTACCTGGCGCCGATCAACCAGGGCATCCAGGCGCTGAGCAAAACCCTGCTCGGCCAACCGACCGCCGTCGACTACCCCTTGATGCCCGTCACGGTCAAGACTCCGGCCGCGCCGCTGTGCCTGTTGGCGCCTGCCATCGCTTGCGAAGGCGAATGGCGCTGCACGCCGACCGAGGATGGCTTGTGCGCCGGTTTTTATGACGCCCAGGACCAGCTCAACGGCTTTGTCCTGCTCGGTCGCCAAGCGCAAACGCAACGCAGCGCATTGCTGCAATCCTGTCAGCACACCCAGCAGGCTGTCGCCTGAGGCCAGACCCATGAAAAACACGATCAACCTGCCTTATGACGATGCGAGTTGCGGCTGGTATGCAGCGCTGCCCGAACAACCGGCCTGCAAGCGCCTGTCCGGCGAACAGCGTGCCGACTACGCCGTGATCGGCGCAGGCTTTGCCGGCCTGGCCGCGGCCCGTCGCCTGGCCGAACATCATCCGCAAGCCCGTATCCTGTTGGTGGATGCGCAACGGGTCGCCCATGGGGCTTCCGGGCGCAACTCGGGCTTTGTGATCGACCTGCCGCACAAGTTCGCGCTGGAGCATCCGGACCCCGCGCACAAACAGCGGTTGCTGTCGCTCAACCGCGCCGCGATTGCGCAGTTGCAAGGCCTGGTGCAAACCCGTGGGATCGATTGCCAATGGTCCCATGCCGGCAAGTACCAGGGCGCCGTCGGCGAACGTGGCCTGGCCTACCTGGAGCATTTCGAACGCCTGATGAGCGACCTTGGCGAACCGTTCCGCCGGGCCGATAGCGCCGAGCTGGCCAAGGTGCTGGGCACCGGTCATTACAGTGGCGCGATCTACACCCCCGGCTGCTACCTGATGCAACCGGCGGCGCTGGTCACGGGGCTGGCCCGGACCTTGCCGGCCAATGTCGAGTTGCTGGAAGAATCACCGATCCAGCGCCTGGAGCGCGACGGCCGTGGCGGCTGGATCCTGCACGGCACGGCAGGGCAGATCCGTACCCCGCAGCTGCTCCTGGGCACGAGTATCTTCACCCAGGAGTTCGGCTATCTGCGCAATCGCCTGTTGCCGGTCATGACCTTTGCCAGCTGGACCCGCCCGTTGACCGATGCGGAACTGGCCACCTATGGCGGCCAACTGGACTGGGGACTGACCCCGGCGGATCACGCCGGCACGACGGTGCGCATGACCCAGGACCGCCGCCTGATCATCCGCAACACCTACAAGCACGTGCCCAAATACGGCCGCAGCACCAGCGATGCCATGCGTTCGAAAATACAGGACTCGCACCGCAAGGCTTTCCTGGCGCGTTTCCCGCAACTGGCCGGGGTGCCTTTCAGCCATACCTGGGGCGGCGTCTACGCCATCTCGCGCAACTTCACCAACTTTTTTGGCGAACTGGAAAACGGTGTCTACGCATCGGCGTGCGACAACGGCGTCGGCGCGGCCTGGGGCACCATCTCCGGGACGATGCTGGCCGATCTGGCGGTGGGTGCCGATTCGGTACAGCTCAACGATATCCGCGCGGTGACCGGCATGCCCTCGCTCAACCCACCGGAGCCTTTTCTCGGCCTGGGCGTTCGCTCGCGCATTCGCCTGGCGGCCTGGAACAGCCGGAGTGAGCTATGAGCCAGGCGGATAACGGCAACCGCCGGGTGCTGCGCATCGACCATCAGGACCTGGACTTCACCTTTCGCGGCGGCCCGCCAGGCGCCGCGTACGTGGCGCGAGCCCTCAGCAACGAAATCTCGCCGAACATCGGCGTGGGTTTTGCCCGCTGGGAAGGTGCGCAAGTGGCCTGGACGGTGCTGTACGACGAGGTGATTTTCGTGATCGAGGGTTGCTTCGAATTGCGCGTTGGTGACGAGCTTTTTGAGGTCACGCCCGGGCAGTTGCTGTGGATTCCCGAAGGCACCGAACTGGTTTATGGCGGGCATGCGTTGTTCGGGTATGTGGTTCACCCCGGCAACTGGAAGCAAATACACGGCTTGGCTTGAAGCGCAATTCTCGGGGATCGCACGGTGATAAGACTGACAAAAACCTTCGGTGCTCTTTATCTGGCCAGCCTGTTGATGCAGCTGGGATCGACTTTGCTGATGACCTATCTGGCACTGCGCCTCAATGCGATGGGGGCGAGTGAAACGGCAGGTGGTGCGTTGATGGCCGCCAATGCCCTGGGGATGGTGCTGGGTGGCTGGGTCGGGCGCAGCCTGATCGCACAGGTCGGGCATATTCGAACCTATGCGGCCTGTGCCGGACTGATTGCGGCAGCGGTTCTGGCGCATGAGTTCAGCACGTCCCTGCCATTCTGGCTGGTGCTGCGGGGGCTGGTCGGGCTGGCCATGATGTGCCAGCTGATGGTGCTGGAAAGCTGGCTCAACGACCAGGCCCGGACCGAGCAGCGCGGCAGCGTGCTGGCGCTGTACATGGTCGCCAGCTACGTCGGCATGATGCTTGGTCAGTTGGCCTTGAGTCTCGACGAGGGGTTGGGAATCCGTGCGCTGTTGGGTGTGGCGATGGTGTTTGCGCTGTGCTCGGTGCCGGTGGCGCTCACTCGCAGCGCCCATCCGACGGCGGTGCCCGCGGCTTCGATCGACCTGCGATTGTTTGTGCGGCGCATTCCGCAATCCCTGGTGACGATTCTGGTGTCCGGCATGATCAATGGAAGCTTCTACGGGCTGGCGGCGATCTATGCCAGCAAACAGGGACTGGAAACAGCACAGGTCGGCCAGCTCATGGCGTTGACCATCGGTGCCGGGCTGTTGGCGCAGTTGCCGTTGGGCTGGCTCTCGGATCGTCTGCCTCGGGCAAGTCTGATCCGCGCGGTGGCGGTCTTGCTGGTGCTCATCAGCCTGCCGCTGGGCTTCAATCAAGCGCCTGCATTCGTGACTCTGCTGTGGTTCGGCTCGGCGATCGGCTTCCTGCAGTTCTGCCTCTACCCGTTGGGCGTGGCGTTGGCCAACGACAACATGGAGCCGCAACTGCGCGTTTCGCTGTCGGGCATGTTGTTGATCACCTTTGGTGTCGGCGCCTGCATCGGCCCGCTGATTGCGGGTGTGCTGATGGAGTTCTTCGGCACCTCAAGCTTCTACTTTTTCTATGCCGGCAGCGCCGCGTTGCTCGCACTGTGCGTAGGCCAGGCGAAAGTCACGGGTAAGCACCTGCAAAAGGATGCGCCACTGCATCATCCGGTGACGCCAAACGGGATTGCCAGCTCTAACCTGGTTTCGGTGGCTGACCCTGTGGGTGAGTGCGTCGACGGGCGTTAAGTGGAGGAGGGCGAGCCGGATTTATTGATGCGTTTTACTCATGAGTCGGTGATTAAAAATGGTTTGAACGATGGTCAGGTTTCAATCATCTTGGCGATGCTGCCAAAACCGAGTTAGACCGGAATTAATCTGAAGATATACAGCGCCCTGATGTCATTCGATATCAAGGGGTCAGTATCTTGCGGAATACTCTCTAAAACCCTTAAACAAAAACAAAAGGGGAAAACAATGCGTGCGCAATCAGGCGTGTTAAAAGGCTTGAATCCGAATGTGACAGTCGCTTCGATATTGGCGGTGATCTCATTTGTTCTGTTTTGTGCATTTAAAGACGAGCAGGCAGCCAAGGCCTTTGAAATGGCTTCGGTGTTTATCCTGCATAACTTTAAGTGGTATTACATCGCCCTGATCAGTGGCGTACTCGGTTTGCTGCTGTATATCTCCGTCAGCCGTTTCGGCAATCTCAAACTGGGCACCGAGCACGATCGGCCCGAGTTCAGTTTCGCTTCATGGATTGCCATGCTGTTCAGTGCGGGCATGGGCATCGGCCTGATTTTCTGGTCCGTGGCCGAACCCATGCTGCACTATGCCGACAACCCGTTTTCCAAGGGCCTGACGGACGAGTCGGCCACCCTGGCGATGCGCATCACCCTGTTCCACTGGGGCCTGCACCCATGGGCGATCTTCTCCATGATCGGCCTGAGCCTGGCCTACTTTGCCTACCGCAAAGGCTTGCCGCTGGCCCTGCGTTCGCTGCTTTACCCGCTGATTGGCGACCGTATCTACGGCTGGATCGGCCATGTTGTCGATATCATGGGTGTCGTCATTACGGCCTTTGGTGTTTCGCAGTCCCTCGGTCTGGGCGTTGCGCAGATCAATACCGGGCTGCATCAGGTATTCGGTATTCCGGTCAGTATCGGGTTGCAGTTATCGATCATTCTGGTTGTGAGTATTATTGCCTGCATTTCGCTACTTGCCGGGCTGTCAAAGGGTATGAAGCGTATTTCCACGCTTAATATGTACCTGTCATTTATTTTGATGTTGGCGGTACTGGCTATCGGGCCAACTCGCTACATCCTCAACTTGATGTTCGAATCCACCGGCGACTATGTACAAAACATCGTCGGCCTCAGCTTCTGGATGGACGCGCAGAAAGACAGCGAATGGCAAAACTGGTGGACGGCGTTCTACTGGCCATGGTGGATGACCTGGGGTCCTTTTGTCGGCCTGTTCATTGCGCGGATTTCCAAAGGCCGGACCATCCGTGAGCTGGTGATCGGGGCGCTGGTGGTACCGACCATGGTGACCATCCTGTGGATGTCGGTGTTCGGTGGTGCTGCGCTGAAAAACGAACAGCAGGATCGCCAGGCTTATCAGGCTTCCGTTGCCAGCCAGGTTGTGGGTCAGGAGCAACCGAAGTTCGAAGGCGGCACGGTGCTGCTTGCCACCAAGAAAGAAACCACGGCGGCGATGTTCACGCTGGTCCAGTCACTGGATGGCCCTACTGTTGGCGCCGTTCTCTCGATACTGGTGTGCGTGTTGCTGGGTGTGCACTTTGTCACCACGGCAGATGCCGGAACCCAGGTGTTGTGCACCTTGTGTGCCCTGGGCAGCACCAATCCGCCCAACTGGATCCGGTTGCTGTGGTGCATTCTGGAAGGGGCGATTGCGGCGGGCCTGCTGCTCGCCGGGGGACTCAAGGCCATTCAGATGGCGAGTATCGCCGCCGGATTGCCGATCGCCATGTTGCTGCTGGTGATGTCGTACACCCTGATTCACAGCTTGCGCAAGGAGATGCCGAGTGTGCCGGCGTGGACGCCTGCGGCAGAGGTTTTGCCGGGAATTGAGCGCCGTGAATCGGAATCGAGTGGGGTGCGTGTGGCTTCGTTGGCTTCTGCACAGGCTTAAGGCGCGCCATCGTTGGGGCATTCCCCCTCATTTTGTTAACAGTGTTTGTCCGGCGCTGCGCTGTTTGGCGCCGGGCTAAACCCCTAGCATCGTCTCTACCGAATGAACCAACCCGGTTGGGTCGACACTCTATCCTCAGAGGTTTTTGGTTTTTTTTGAAGAGCGGGCAATTTTGTCATCGGCAGCCAGCAACCCGGGCAGGTAGTCCTTGAGAAACTCCACCCAGGTTTTTATTTTTGCATCGACGAATTTTCGTGAAGGGTAGATCGCAAACAGATTCAACTCTTCAAAATGAAATTGCGGCAATACCCGTACCAGGGTGCGTGCCTTGAGGCCGGCCCGCGCTCATGAATGGCCCGGGACCGAACTCGGTGGCGACCAAGGTTTTCTTGCGGGCAAAATCCCTTCTGGTCGAAGTCCGCCGACTCCTTGGCCGATTGCCGTTCAACCTGCTGTTGACGGCAGATGGCCTTGAGCCCATCGATGCGCCGCAGCGCCACACTCAATTGCGCCTGGGCACGCTCGATCGTGATCTGCAGAGGCTTGGGGTCGAGGCGAAACAGCACTTCGCTTGAACAAACATGGATCAAGGAATTCGTGGTTCCTTATTTTTGTGCGATGGTGTAAAAATATCCCCTCATCCACCTTCCTGCAAGGATTTTGTACGATATGGCACAAAATAAAGTGGCAGAGGGCAAAGGCCGCGGCCGGCCCCGCGCGTATGACCCGCAGACAGCGCTGCAACAAGCCCTTGGTGTGTTCTGGAGCACCGGCTATTCCGGCGCCTCCCTGGACAGCATCGCCACGGCGGCCGGAATGAATCGCCCCAGCCTCTATGCGGCCTTCGGTGACAAGCATTCCCTCTACATCAAGGCGCTCGAGCAGTACTGGGAATTTGCCGCCGCCGACATGCAGGCCGCGCTGAGTGACAGCGCACTGACCTTGCGCCAGGCACTGATGCGTTTCTATGAGGGGCAGCTGTCGATCTACTTCTCGGGCGAGGGCCAGCCACGCGGCTGTTTCGCGATTGGCACGGCAACGACCGAGGCCGTCGAGGACTCGCAGATCCGTGAGGTGCTGGGCGATCGCCTGGGCAGGCTGGATGCCGACCTGGAGGCGCGCCTGCGCACCGCCATTGAAGCCGGCGAATTGAACAGCGATGTCGATGCAGGGGCGCTGGCCGTACTGGCTTCATCGCTGCTGCACAGCATTTCGATCCGTGCGCGGGCGGGCAAGTCCCGGGCAGAACTGACGGCGCTCGCATCTAATGCGGTCGATGTGATCTGCGGTGGGTGAGGGGCTCGACGATATATTGGCGCAGCAACTGGACGTGGTGTTTTGTGGCATCAACCCCGGCTTGACGGCCGCGGCCCAGGGGCACCATTTTGCCGGGCGCGGCAATCGCTTCTGGCGCACCCTGTACCTCGCCGGTTTTACGTCACAGCAACTGTTACCGGAACGAGACAGGTCCATCCTCGAATATCGCTGTGGTTTGACCGCGGTGGTCGAGCGACCGACGGCGCGGGCGGATCAGCTGTCGACCGATGAATTTGTCGCGGCCGCGGCGGCCTTCGAACAAAAGATAAGCAGGTTTGCGCCACGTTTCGTGGCATTTCTCGGCAAGGCGGCGTACTGCGCCTTGTCCGCCCAGCGCGACTTTGCCTGGGGGCCGCAGCCGAAAACCTTTGGCAATGCCGCGGTCTGGGTCCTGCCCAATCCCAGTGGGCGAAATCGCGCCTTTACCCTTGAGCAACTGGTGGATTCCTACCGCCAACTGTACGTGGCTGCAGGCGCGCGCCTGTTTTAACGCGAGGGCGTCGCTTGTTCCATACGAAGCGATCAACGTATCACTCGACGGCATCTTCATTGCATTCATTTAAGTGAACGTCGTGCGTTTGACAGCGTTTTTTTGCGAGGCTGCTGCGCACAGAATCACTTGCTGTCTCTGGCACGTTGCTTGGATCCATTGCGGCGTTTTTTTGACGTTATTCGGCGGCGTTTTATATTTCTATTTATTATTGTGACGTGCTATTGACGTACTGGCTATCTGCTTATAGGCTCCATTTAGCCTGATTCAGATTTCTTCAACCGACCAATTGCAAACCCTCAGCGCAGGGAGGCGGTTATATGCGGACGACAGTTTTCATTAAGTTGATGGTGTTATTTGCGACTCTGAATGGAGTAGCCGCTTCCATTGCCCACGCGGCCAATTTGCCCAATGAAATTAGTCGCATAAGCAGTGCTTGCGAAGGGGCACGGGCTCAAGCCGCCGTGGCTTCGACAGGGGCTGCCACTGCTGCCACTGCCAGCCTTGGCACAGACCTTGGTGGCTCTTCGCCAGATACCCAAAGTGCTCAACTTGCGAGCGCTGATTCTGGATCCAAGTCTGGAGCAAATGCTTCCGTCAATACTTCAGCGTGCGACGGTTTAATGGCGAAAGTTGCCACGCAGGCATTCGCGATCGATCCAGTCCAGGACAAGGGACTGACCGGAGAATCGGCGTTCCACGACACTCAACCCAATGCACTGCCGGTATCTGCGGTTGTATGGTTATTCTCTTCCGCACTATTGGGATTCATCGTTGTTGCCAACCGGCGCAAGATCTAGGTGCCAGTTTTACGAGACAGGTTTTTCCAGGTGTTACAGCTTTAAAGAGGACGCTGATTGTTACGGTTGATCCTCATTAGATGTGCTAACCAGGCGGAGGAATTCAGATGCTGCGTTTACTGTTACCTGCACTGTGTGCGCTGGCTATTGTGCCCAGCGTGGCCCGTGCCGCCGAAGACAGCCCCTATCTCCTGAATTCTGGAGATAAGGTTGAAGTGTCCATCTGGGGCGAGCCAGTGGAGAAATTAGAGCGCGTCGATGTGCTGCCCAATGGCTACATCACTTTGAAGCTGGCAGGGCCGGTCAAGGTCAAAGGGCTTGATACGTCTCAAGCTGAAAAGATAATCACTGACAAACTCACCAAATATTATCCCGATCCGGTGGTCAGCGTTGTTGTCACCGAGGCCAAGGGCAATGTCGTCTATGTCCAGGGCAAAGTACTCAAGCCTGGCAAGGTGCAGTTGGCCGGTGATACCGATGTCCTGCAACTATTGGGTGAAACCGGGCCCCTCGACAAGTTTGCGGACAAGGACGAAATCAAGCTCTTGCGGCGCGAAGGGAAAATCCAGAAAGTAATGCCCGTTGATTACAGCGCTCTCATTTCCGGGAGTGACATGTCCACTAACTACGAACTTAAGGCCGGCGATACGCTGGTCGTTCCCTGACATTGCGCGATGCATTAAGGATTAACTTGCGTTCATTGCAAACAACCGGAGTGGTGATGGCAATATTGACTTTGCCATGTTCCGGCATGACCTACGCCGGCACCTGGCAGTCGGAAGTTGCGCTGCCCATGACAGTCGAGCACGACAGCAATCCATTGCTCTTGACGAGTGACGAGAAAGCGGTGACTCGAACGATCATTGCCCCCGATTACACGCTGGTGGGTAATTTTGATCGGGATCAGTGGAAGTTTGGCCTGGGTGTCAATGTCGAGCGCTCGTCCGACACCGACGTCGTGTCCAATCGAGAAGATCCGAGGCTGTCGTTTGGCTGGCAGCGTGAGACCGAAAAGGGTAGCTATGGACTCACGGCGCGATACATCGAGAGTTCGACGCTTTCCACGGAAGTCCAGCAGACCGGTGTAACAGACTCGACCGACGGCACGCAGAAGCTCTCGAACATCGGCGGTAACTGGCGAAGTGCGGTGACCGAGCGCAGTACCCTGGTCAACGAAATCGACCTCACCCATGTCGAATACGACACCGATTCGCTTACCAACTACGATGAGCTGACCAACCGTTTCAGCTGGCTTTATCAATGGAATGAGCGGACCGAACTGTTCACCCGTTTCGAAGCGACGCGCTATGAGCCCAAGGACGAGACTACCCTTGGCTCCTCGAACAGCTACACCCCGGTGGTCGGCGTGAACTACCAGATCTCGGAGCGGTTCACGGGATCGGTGTACGGCGGCGTCAACAAGGTTTCCGACAGCGACAGTGGCCCCACGGGCCAGGGTGGCGTGAACCTGCGTTACACCGGTGAGCGTTTCGAGTCCTTCGTCGAAGCCAGTCGTAGCACGATCGCCAACGGCGAGGACGGCCTGGTCGAATCCGATGAGCTACGGGGTAATGTGAGTTATCTGCTCGACGAGACCAGTCGTGTCGGTGTTGATGGCTCCTGGCAGGAAACCAAAGGGGATGCGCCCAGTACCTTTCGCACATACGGCGCCTATGTGAGTCGCGAACTCTCGCCTTTTTGGCTTGCACGCCTATCCTTCACCTACAAAGAGCGCGAGCGAGACGGCTTGCCAAACGCCGATGCCAACATCATAGGGATGACCTTGATCTATAGTCACCCCGACTTCTGACCTTCAGCAGCGTGGTATTTATGTCCTCTGAATACGAAATGTCGGTCAACGACTACATTGCAGTAATCAAACACCGGGCCGTGCTGTTGATTGTGACTGTGGCCGTGATAATCGGGGCGAGTGTATTGGTGGCGACGTCCATGCCACCGATCTATCAGTCGTCCGGGACTATCCTGGTCGAGTCGCAGCAGATATCACCGGACCTGGTGGCGGGGAACAACAATACCTTTGCTGACGAGCGCATCGAGGTCATCCGCCAGCGCGTGATGACCCGCGAGCATCTGGAGGCGATCATCAACAAGTACAATCTTTTCGAAACGGGCAGCCGGCGACTGACCCTGACCGAAAAGATCGAAGAGATGCGCAATGCGATTTCCGTCGCCCTGGTCAGTGCGGCGGTCAAGGGGCGAGGCGAAGTGACGATTGCCTTTCGCCTGGCCTTCGAGCACCGGGAGCCGGAAGTGGCCAACGAAGTGGCCAAGGAACTGGTGACGCTGTTCCTCAACGAGAACATCAAGCAGCGCACCGAGCGCGCCAGTGAAACCACCGAGTTCCTGACCCAGGAAGCGAACAAGCTGCGCACCGAGCTGGAAGTGCTGGAGAACAAGCTGGCGGACTTCAAGCAGGCCCACGGCAACGCGCTGCCCGAGCATCAGGAGCTGCGCATGAACATGTTGTCGCGCTCCGAACTCGAACTCAAGGATATCGACCGCGACTACAAGGCGGCCAACGAAGAGTTGCGCTTCCAGGACCTGGAACTGTCGGCGGCCCATGCCGGTCTGGCGACCAGGGCGGCTACGGCGGGTGCGGTGGCTGAACCCGTGCAGGACCTGGCCAGCCTCAAGGCCGAGTACGCCCGGTTGCAGGCGATGTATACGGATGCCCACCCGGATGTACGGGCGGTCAAACGCAAGATTGCCGCCATGCAGGCAACCCAGGGCCGCGGCAGTTCCGTCACCCCGGTCAGCCTGGACGTGGCCAGGGTGCAGGCGCGCATCGCCGGCTCGGAACAGCGCATGCGCTCGCTGGCTTCGCAGAAGCAGGAACTGCTCAACAAGATCGCGACCCTGGAGAGCCAGATTCTCGAGGCGCCGCAAGTGGAGCGCGGCCTGGTCACGCTGATGCGCGACCATGAAAACGCCCGCAAGAAATACGAGGAAATTCGCACCAAGGAGATGAGTGCGAAGATTACCGAAAGCCTCGAGCAGGAAAACAAGGCCGAGCGTTTTGTGCTGCTCGAGGCGCCGCTGATGCCGGAAAAACCAGTGCGGCCGAACCGCAAGAAAGTCGTGGCCCTGGGCTTTGTGCTCGCGCCGGTAGGGGCGGGTGCACTGGTGATGCTGCTCGAGATGCTGAGCCAGCGGGTACGTGGTGTCGACGCGCTGACCAGTGTACTGGGCAGGCGCGTACTGGTTGCCATTCCCTATATTCATACCCAGGCGGAACTGGATCGTCGCAAACAGTGGCGAACGATACTGGTGCTCTGTGGCGTCGTGTCGATCGTGGTCTCCCTGGTGCTCCTGCACTTCCTCTACATGCCACTGGATCTGCTGATGTTCAAAGCTCTGGCGCGGTTTGAATAAGGAATATTGCGATGGAAATTATTAAGCCACCTCTGGGTAAGGGCGAACAATCGCCTTCGTCAGGCCTGGTGATCTCATCATCCGGGCAGCCTGCACCGGTCAATGCGCTCAGTTACGTGCAAACCAGGGTTGTACCGCTGCGGGCAGAGCACCTGGAGCGCCATCGCATTGTCGCCTACAACAAGAATTCGAACATGGGCTGGGCGTTCGACCTGCTGCGTACCCAGGTCCTCAAGGCCATGGAGGAAAATGGCTGGCGCACGCTCGCCATCACCTCGCCGACTCCGGAGGCGGGCAAGTCGGTGTTGGCGATCAACCTTGCCATGAGTATCGCGCACCACACGACCAAGACAGCGCTGCTGGTGGATTTCGATTTGCGTTGTCCCAAGGTGGGTAACTACCTGGGGCTGCCGATGGAAAAATCGCTCAATGAATTGCTGACCAACGAAGCGGAACTGCAGGAGGTCCTGGTCAATCCGACCTTGCCGCGTTTTGTGGTCCTGCCAACACGCGAACCGGTCCCGCTGTCCACCGAGGTGCTGTCGTCGCCGGCGGTGGGGGAATTGATCATGGATTTGCGCGATCGCTACAGCTCTCGCGTCGTGATCTTCGACTTGCCGCCGGTGCTCAGTTCGGACGATGTGATTACCATCCTGCCCAAGTTCGACTGCGTGCTGCTGGTGGTCGCCAATGGCATGAACACCAAGAAAGAGATCGAGGAAAGCCTGCATCACCTGGGCAGGGCCAACCTGATCGGCACGGTGCTGAACAAGTCCGGGCCGGCGAAACGTCCTTACTAATGCTCTGGCTTCTCGGGTCGTCGCTGAAGGCGGCCTGGCAGCCGACCCATCTTCCACGGCCGTACCCGATCCACTGTAGGAGCTGGCTTGCCAGCGAAGACGGCCTCAAGGTCGACCAATCTCTCACGGCTGTATTCGATCCCCTGTAGGAGCGGCTTGTCGGGTCGCCGCATCGCAGCGATGGCGGCATAACGGCCACCACCGCATCGCCAGCAAGCCGGCTCCTACAG
>NZ_JANHLK010000024.1 GCF_028682635.1 Pseudomonas putida
AGGTTCCTTGCCTTGCATTGAACTTGTATGCGCCCCGATCACATTTGGGAGCTGGGTATTCATAAGTTTATCGCAATACCGCTGTCGATTTGGCCGGTGATCGTTCGACTATAAATGAACCATCCAAATCCAGCGGAGACTACACCATGCGTTTCATGATCATCATCAAGGCCAGCCAGGATTCCGAAGCCGGCATCATGCCCGGCACCGAACTGCTGACCGCCATGGGCAACTACAACGAGGAACTGGCCAAGGCCGGCATCCTCCTCGCCGGCGAAGGCCTGCAACCGAGCAGCAAAGGCGCCCGCGTGCGTTTCTCCGGTGACAAACGCACGGTAATCGACGGCCCCTTCGCCGAAACCAAGGAGCTGATCGCCGGTTTCTGGCTGTGGCAAGTGAAGTCGAAAGAAGAAGCCATCGAATGGGTCAAGCGTTGCCCCAACCCGATGCCAGGCACCGAAGCCGAGATCGAGATTCGCCAGGTATTCGAATTGGAGGATTTCGGCGAAGAGTTGACACCGGAGTTGCGCGAGCAGGAAGAGCGGGCGTTCGGGCAGGGGAAAAAGAGCTGAAGGTTACAGCAAATACCCAGACGCCTCGCGCCTGCAGGTAGCAACCTCTTGCAGGCGCGAGCCTTGCCACCAAAGCGCGCCCCAATACGCCAGCTTCTAATTACTCCCCGCAACCCCCTGATTCGTATCAACCTTTTAGTACACAAAATTAATACGAACCCGCACACAAAACCAAAGAATTAACCCCTTCGACTAGCGAATCGCTGGTTAACTGCTAGCGTCTACAGACATATCCTACAGGCTGATAGGAAAGAGCTTACGCAGTAACGGCCGCCAAGTGCCGAGTCATCCAAATGAGCCACCAAGGAATCGGGGAATCATGTTGAACAAACCGGGGACGCGCGCCTTTTTTTTGGCGACCTTGCTTGCGCCTGTTGTTTGCGCCCAGGCGGATAACGCCGAGACCGCCAACAAAAGCAACAACCCGCTGAATTTCGCCCCGGGCATGAGCGCTCAGGACTACTACACCCCGAAGTACTACGACACCAACATCCATACCAATGACCTGCTGATACGCGGCACCCTGCCGATTGCGCCCAACGACTACATTAGCGTGCCGCAGTTGATACGCGCCACGGCGCCGATCAGTACCCACCCGGACCCGAACAGTGGCTACAGCACCGGCGAAGGTGACCTGAACCTGTTCGATATTTTCCTGGTGAAGACCGAAGGCGTGCAGTTGGGCATCGGCCCGATGATCACCGCCCCCACTGCCGACCAGGACGAGCTCGGTACCGGCAAATGGCAAGCCGGTCTGGCCGCGGTTGCGATCGACTCTTCACCCCGCGGCCTGTTGGGCGCGCTGGTGCAATACCAGAGCTCGTTCGCCGGCGACCACGACCGGCCCAACGTCGAAAGCGCAACGATGCAGCCCTTCATCATCCATAACCTGGAAAAGGGCTGGTACCTGCGCTCCACCGGCATCTGGACCTTCGACCTGAAGAACGACACCCACTACATCCCACTCGGTTTGGGTGGTGGCAAAGTGTGGAAGGACGGGTCCAATATCCTCAACGCCTTCATCGAACCGCAATGGACCGTCGAGAAAAAAGGCGATGGCATGCCGCAATTCACCCTGTTCGTCGGCCTCAACGCCACTTTCGGTAAATAAGGAATCCCCCGCCTATGCACGGTGCTATTCGCGCAGCCGGTTTCAGCCTGATGACGATGTTCGTCAGTTGCGGAGTGGGTGCCCAGGAACTGGACACCCGGATCGGCAAGATCGCCATGGAAGGCGAACTGCCCGCCCATGACGCCATTGCCAAACTCTATGCCGAACTGGACTTCCAGCAGGCGACCCAGAGTTATCTGTGGGCCTTGCCGCTGGTGTCCTACGCACAATGGCAGGAACAATTCCGCGACAAGCTGGGCGCCCACAATGGCGACCTGATGGTGCTCGACAGTTATGAAGACAAGCTTGGCGTCATCACCGCCAACGCCACCACACCCTACATCCTGGGTTTCGTCGATCTGAATGAAACCGGGCCGCTGGTGATCGAACTGCCCCCTGGCCCCACTGCGGGTGGTATTGGCGATTTCTGGCAACGGGCGATCATCGACATGGGCCAGACCGGCCCGGACAAAGGCAAGGGCGGCAAATACCTGGTGCTGCCACCGGGTGCCGAACCACCGGCCGATGCAGGCCAGTATTACCTGGCCAGGTCACAAACCATGAACGTGCTGGTAGGTTTTCGCGTGCTCGACCCCGACCCGGCCAAGGGCAAGGCACTGGTCGAGCAATTCCGGATGTACCCCTACGCCAAGCGTGCGGAGCCCAGCCAGACCAAACTGCTCTCCCCCGGCGGCAAAGCCTGGTCCGGCACCCAGCCACGGGGCATGGCGTACTGGGCGCGCTTGCACCAGATCATCCAGAAAGAACCGGTCAACGAACGTGATCGCTTCTACATGGCCATGCTCGCGAGCCTTGGCATCGAGAAGGGCAAACCGTTCAACCCGACCGATGTCCAGCGCAAGGCCCTGGAACAAGGTGCACAAGTCGGCGAGCTGATTGCCAAGGCCAACACCTTCGCCAAGCGCTTTCCCGGTGCCCAGTACTGGCCGGACCGGCAGTGGGACACGGTGTTGAACATCGCCGACCCTTCCCAGCGCGTCGCTTACTACGACCAACTGTGGGAACGCAGTGCCTGGTTCTACGAGGCGGTCACCAACACCAAGGGCATGGTTTCGAAAACCCCGGGCCTGGGCCAGACCTACCTCGGCGCCTACACCGACGCCAAGGGCAACTGGCTCGACGGTGCCAAGAGCTATCGCCTGCACGTCGGCGCCAACCCGCCGGCCAAGCAGTTCTGGTCGATGACGGTGTATGACATCTACAGCCGCTGCCTGATCGACAACCCGCAGCGCAAGGCCGACCTGTCGTCGCGCCAGGATCTGAAAAAGAACGCCGATGGTTCGGTAGACCTGTACTTCGGCCCCACCCCGCCAAAAGGCTTCGAGAGCAACTGGGTACAAACCCTGCCGGGCAAACACTGGTTCAGTTATTTCCGCCTGTATGCCCCGACCCTGGCCTACTTCGACAAGAGCTGGAAACTCGACGACATCACGGCCGTGGAATGACGCCGCGTGTTCATTAAGGAAGTGTCATGAATAACCGCATTCTGTTATCCGCCCTTGTACTCACCTTGAGCAGCAGTGCCTGGGCCGATTTCACCGCCACCCCGGAAGAAGCCCGGGGCATCGCCAAGGAGGCCTACCTGTACGGTTTCCCGGTGGTGGAGATGTACAAGACCCTCTACACCCAGGCCGTGGACAAGCAGAGCCCGAACTTCAAGGCGCCGTTCAACCAGATCGGCAACACCGCCAAGGCGCTCACCGCCAGGGACACCGCGTTCGTCACGCCGAATGCAGACACCCCCTACTCCTTCGTCTGGATGGACCTGCGCGCCGAGCCGGTGGTGCTGACCCTGCCGCCCATCGAAGAGCATCGCTATTACTCGGTGCAATTGATTGACGCCTACACGCAGAACTTCGCCTACCTGGGCACCCGCAGCACCGGCAACAACGGCGGCCATTTCATGATTGCCGGCCCCAATTGGCAAGGCCGGCAGCCGCTGAACATCGACCGCCTGCTGCGCAGCGAAAGCAACATCGCCTATGCGCTGTATCGCACGCAGTTGTTCGATGACAAGGACCTGGCCAAGGTCAAGCAGATCCAGAAGGGCTACAAGGTTGAAACCCTCAGCCACTACGACAAGCAAAAAGCGCCGCCTGCCGCGCCGAAGGTCGATTGGCCGAAACCCACGCCGACCATGAGCGACACCCCGGACCTGTTTCGATACCTGAATTTCATGCTGTCGTTCGCCCCGCCCCAGGACGTGGAAAAAGACCTGCTCGGGCGTTTCGCGAAAATCGGCATCGAAGCCAGTAAGCGGAGCAAGTCATGATCAAGCCTTACGTAGTGCGCTCGTTGTTAGCGCTGTGCCTGGTCGGCAGTAGTCCGCTGGTGCTCGCAGTCGAGGGTGGCGTTGGCCGGCCAATCACCGGGCAACAAGTGTTTTCCAATGCCGGGATCGTGCCGCCGGAACCGGGCTGGGTGATGTCCCTGACCAGCATCTGGTACGACGGTGATCTCAAGGGCAACTCGCAGATACCGATAGGCGGCGCAATCAGTACCGACCTGGACATGAAGGTGTCCTACACCATGGCCAACTTCACCCATGTCTGGGACACCGGCAAGGGTCGCTGGAACTACGCCTCGGCCATCGGCGTGCCGGTGCAGTACACCGACGTTACCGCGAGCATCACCGGCCCCCGAGGCCGCACCCTGGGCACCGAGGACACGGCCACCCAGTTCGCCGACATGCTGGTAACGCCGATCGCCGCCGGTTATCACTTCGACGAGGTCAACCACATCTCGTTCTCGCTGCCGATCTACGTGCCCACAGGCGCCTACGACGTCGATCGCCTGGCCAACGCCGGACAGAACACCTACACCTTCATGCCCACCGTGGCCTTCACCCATCTCGACGGCAAGGGCGGCGAGTTCACCCTGTCCAGCGGGCTGGAGTTCTATACCGAGAACGACGACACGGATTATCAGAACGGCGATCTCTTCACCCTGGACTTGCTGTGGACCCACGGTTTCGGCAATGGCTGGGCGGCCGGCATGGCGGCCGGTTACATCCAGCAGATCAACGATGACTCCGGGTCGGGCGCCAGCAGTGGCTTTCGCGGGCGTTCGGTCGGTGCCGGCCCGGTGATTGGCTGGACCGGCAAGTTCGCCGATGCCCAGGCCAACTTCAGCCTGCGTTGGGTGCCGGAGTTCGACACCAAGAACCGCCCTGAAGGCAACGGCGTCGCCGCCAACATGACCCTGGCGTTTTTCTAGGAGCAGACATGAGCGCACTCAACGACCTTAACGCCCTGCAAGCGAGCATCGCCGAAGCGGTGCTCGGCCAGGACCAGGTGATCCGGCAGATTCTCGTCGGCCTGCTGGCCAACGGGCACCTGCTGCTGGAAAGCCTGCCGGGGCTGGCCAAGACCCGTACGGTGAAGGCGCTGGCCAAACACCTGGACGCGAAGATGAGTCGCATCCAGTTCACCCCGGACCTGCTGCCGTCGGACATTACCGGCGCCGAGGTGCTGCACCAGGTCGAGGGCAAGAACGAGATCCGCTTCCAGCCGGGGCCGCTGTTCGGCAACCTGATCCTGGCCGACGAAATCAACCGCGCCCCGGCCAAGGTCCAGGCCGCGCTGCTCGAAGCCATGGAAGAACGGCAGATCACCGTGGCCGGCAACAGCCATGCGCTGCCGGAACTGTTCATCGTCGTCGCAACGCAAAACCCCATTGAACAGGAAGGCACCTACCCGCTGCCTGAAGCGCAGATGGACCGCTTCCTGATGAAGGTGCTGCTGGATTACCCGAGCGCGGAAAACGAGAGCCAGGTGCTGCGCCTGCTGCGCGAGGAAGAAGTGGCGTTGGGTGCCAAGACTGCGCCGGTACAAGGCTTCGAGCTGTCCCAGGACGTGATCTTCGCCGCGCGCCGGGAAGTCAGTGCGGTGCATGTGTCCCCCGCCATCGACCGCTACCTGATCGACATCATCAATGCCACCCGCCACCCGGCCGATTACGACGCCGACCTCGGGCGCTGGATCAACATCGGTGCCAGCCCGCGCGGCGGTATCGGCCTGGATCGCTGCGCCCGCGCCGATGCCTGGCTGCAAGGCCAGGACTTCGTCTCGCCGGACAACGTGCGCGCCGTGGTGCACCCGGTGCTGCGCCATCGCCTGCAACTGAGCTACGACGCGGTGGCTGACGGCGTAACGGCCGATCAGGTGCTCGACCGTCTGCTCGACAAAGTCGCGATTGCGGCATGAATGTCGACGGTCTGGTCTATGTCTCTCTGGCGCAATTGATGGCGCTGGAGTTCAAGGCCCGTGACCTGAGTTTTGCTGCCCGCCAACCTCAAGGCAGCATCCTGGCCGGCAACCATGCGTCGCGCCTGCGTGGCCGTGGCCTGAATTTCGATGAATTGCGCCGCTATCAGCCGGGGGACGATTTGCGTCATCTGGACTGGCGGGCGTCGCTGCGCACCGGCAAACCGGTGGTGCGCACCTTTACCGAAGAACGGGACCGCCCGGCGTTGATCGTCGTCGACCAGCGCATGTCGATGTTTTTCGGCTCGCAACGCAGCTTCAAATCCGCCGTCGCCGCCGAACTCGGCGCACTGGCGGCGTGGATGGTCTTCAACGCGGGGGATCGGGTCGGCGGGCTGGTGTTCAACGATCAGCGCATCGACAGCATCGCGCCCCTGCGCAGCCGCAAGCGCATCGAAGCCTTGTGCAGCCGCATCGCCCAGCAGAATCAGGAACTCAACGCGGCCAATGCCGACGCCGAAGGCGAAGACCAGTTGGACAAGGTTTTGCAGCAGTGCCTGGCGCTGGCCGGGCATGATCATCTGATCTGCATCGTCAGCGACTTTGCCGGCGCGGGCGAGCGCACCTTGCAGCTGATGCGGCAGCTGGCGGCGCACAACGATGTGATCGCCATGCAGGTCTACGATCCGCTGGCGCTGAACCTGCCCAGGAACGGCCGCCTGCTGATCACCCAGGGCCAGTTGCAGGTTGAACTGGCGGTGGAGCGTCGCCAGGTGCACCAACCGTTGGGTGATTTCCTCAGCGGTCGACTCAAGGACGTGGCCACGCTGCTGCGACGCAGCCAGGTGCCGTTGATGATGTTCAGCACCGCCACCGAAGCTCACGAACAACTGCGCGCCGAGCTGGGCAAACGAGCGGGAGCACGGCGGTGAACCCGAATGTGCCGAGCATCGAGCAACTCAAGGAAATCGCCCTGCCCGCGCCGGTCAGCTACGCGCCGCAGACCTGGGGTTGGTGGGTGTTGTTGGCTGTGTTGGTGGTGGCGGTTGTGCTGCTGAGCGCGCGGCGCTATGTGCAATGGCGACGTGATAGTTATCGCCGTGAGGCCCTGGTGCGCTTGGCGCAGCTGCAAAAGCGCAGTGACGATCTGAATGCGTTGCGCGAGCTTCCAGAATTGCTCAAACGCACCGCCATCTCCATGCCGAACACATCCCCTGTAGGAACTGGCTTGCCAGCGAAGGGGGCCTTGAGGCGTGCAGTGTTCTGGCGGCCGCCTTCGCTGGCAAGCCAGCTCCTACAGGGTCCCGGTGCGCTTGGGAATGCGGATTGGCAGGCCTTCCTGCAACGGCACAGTAAAGCCCTCCTGCCCGCAGATTTCAGCCAACAGCTTGCACAACTGGCCTATGCACCCGATGCCGTGTTACGCGCCATGCCCAACGAGCAGCGCCAGCAACTGTTCAACACCTGCAAACACTGGGTGGAGCATCATCATGTGGCAGCTTGATTACCCCTGGCTGTTACTGCTTTTGCCCTTGCCATGGCTGGGCTATCGCTTCTTGCCCGATTACCGTGAGGCGCGCAGCGCGGTGCGTGTGCCGTTTTTCGCAGCCATGAGCCGCGCGGTCGGCCAGGCGCCGTGTCAGGCCGGTACGCGCACCAATCACTGGCAGTTGCTGCTGAACCTGTTGGTGTGGGCGCTGTTGCTGCTGGCCGCGTCCCGGCCGGTGTACGTGGAACAACCCATCGAGCGCCAGCAACCGGTGCGCGACCTGATGCTGGCCATCGACATTTCCCAGTCCATGGAGACCACCGATTTCACCGACGCCAACGGCCAGCAGATCAATCGCCTGGCCGCGGTCAAGGAAGTGGTGCATGGCTTTATCGACAAACGCAAAGAGGATCGCCTGGGCCTGATCGTGTTCGGCAGCGGCGCGTACCCGCAAGCGCCCTTGACCCTCGATCACGCCAGCCTGTCGCTGTTGCTGGACGACACCGGCATCGGCATGGCCGGCCCCAACACGGCGATCGGCGATGCCATTGGCCTGAGCCTGAAACTGCTCGATCAGGCTCATGAGCAGGAAAAAGTGCTGATTTTGCTCACCGACGGCAACGACACCAGCAGCGCCATCACCCCGGATCACGCAGCCGAAATGGCCGCGGCCAAAGGCGTGGTGATCCACACCATCGGCATTGGCGACCCCGAGGCTTCCGGTGAAGCCAAGGTCAACTTGCAGGGATTGCAGCAGATCGCCACGGCCACCGGTGGCAAGTTCTTCCGTGCCGAAGACCGCAACGCCCTCGATCAGGTCTACAGCACCCTCGACCAGCTCACCCCGCATCAGGTGAAAACCCTCAGCCATCAACCCAAACGAGATCTGTTCTGGTGGCCGCTCGGGGCGGCGATTGCCCTGCTCGCGCTCTATCACGTGATCGCCATGCTATCTCCTCGATTGTCCATCGCACGCCAGCGGCAGGAGGCCTGAGATGGAGATCAACCTCAGCGACTTCCACTTCCTGCGCCCACTCTGGCTGTTGCTGCTGCCTTTTGCCGCGTTGTTGCCACTGCTCTGGCGCCGCAGCCGCGACTTGCAGCGGCGTTTGCGCGGCAACATCGCCGAACACCTGCTGCCGCACTTGCTGATTACCCCGCAGGATCAGCAATGGCTGCGTCCGGTGCACCTGGTCTGCGCACTGTTGATGATCGGTGCGGTTGCCGCCGCCGGGCCGACCTGGGAACAGGATCGCCCGGACTTCCTGGAGAACCGGGCGCCATTGATCATCGCCGTTGACTTGTCGCCGTCCATGGATGCCAACGACGTACCACCGACCCGTCTGGAAGCCGCGAAACACAAGCTGCATGACCTGATCCAGCGTCGCGCCGGTGCGCGCAATGCTTTGATCGCCTATGCGGGCAGCGCCCATCTGGTGTTGCCGCCGACGGACGATCCGGCCCTGCTCGACACCTTCATCCAGGCGCTGGGCACCGAACTGATCGGCAAACCGGGGAAAAACGTCGGCGCGGTGATCGAGCAGGCCAAGCGTCTGCTGGTAGCGGAAAAAACTCCAGGCACCTTGTTGCTGATCACCGACGGCGCCGACACCTCGGCGCTGGCCGGCCTGGACAAACAACTGGCAGACAGCGCGCTGCAAGTGCTGATCCTCGCGGTCGGCAGCCAAGACGGCGGAATCATCCGCGATGCCAACGGCCAGCCGCGCACCGACAGCAATGGTCGCCCGGCGCTGGGCAGTTTCGATCAGGCCGCCCTCAAGCAACTGGCGTCAGCCCTGGATGCGCCCCTGGGCAGTCTGACACTCAATGACGACGACCTGGATTGGATTGATCTTCACGCCCAGCAACATTTCCAGAGTGCCAGCGATGAACAGCGCGAGCTGCACTGGAAGGATGCCGGTTACTGGTTGTGCTGGCCGCTGTTGTTGCTGGCGTTTTTCAGTGTGCGCAAGGGCTGGAGTGTGAATTGGATGGCCGGTCTTTTATTGGCCATCGGTATCGGCTATCAACCGGCACCGGCACAAGCCAATGCGTTGACCGATGCATTTTTCACCCCGGACCAGCAAGGTCGCTGGGCCTTCGAGCACGAACACTTCCCCCAGGCCGCCGCGCATTTCGTCGACCCGTACTGGAAAGGCATCGCCGCCTACAACGCCGCCGATTTCGACCTGGCCCTGGCCAGTTTCGCGCGCCTGGAAACGCCCCAGGCGTATTTCTACCTGGGCAACATCTACGTGCGCCGCTTCAAGTTCGACCAGGCCATCGCGGCCTACAACCAGGCGCTGAAGTTGCAGCCGCAGTTCCCCGAAGCCACGGCCAACCTGGCCCTGGCCATCGCCCTGCAGAAAGACACCGAAGACGCCGAGAAAAACGCCCCTGAGGTCAAACCCGACGAAATCAAGATGGACAAGGCACCGGGCAAGGGCCAGAGCAAACAGGTGCAAACCGAACAGGCGGCGTCGGATGCCCAGTGGTTGCAGAACCTGACGACATCGCCGGCGAAGTTCCTGAAGCAGAAGTTCAGTTTGCAGGATCAGGTGGGAGGCAGGCCATGATCAGTCTGAGAGACCGTGTCGCCCCGCCCAACTGTAGGAGCTGGCTTGCCAGCGATGGCGCCCGTCCAGTCATCACAAAACTCAGCGCCCTGCTCCTTTGCCTGATCAGCACCACCACCCTCGCCGCCGAACCCGACCTGCGCGTCCAGGCCACCCTGCAACCCGCCGACACCGCCATGGTCGGCAGCCTCGTCGAATTGCGCCTGGACGTACTCACCGACACCTGGTTCACCAGCGCCCCCACCCTGCCCGACCTGAAACTGCCCGGTGCACTGGTGATGCCGTCCGATGGCCACGCCGAGCACCTGAACCAGACGTTCGACGGCAAATCCTTCAACGGCATGCGCTACACCTACCTGATCACGCCAAACCTGGCCCAGGCCTTCGACATCCCACCGCTGACAGTGCGGGTCACCCCGGGCCAAGCCACCAGCGAGCTCAGCGCGCAAAGCCAACCACTGCACTTCACCGCGACGCGACCGCCAGGTTTCCAGCCCGGCGAGCCGGTGCTGGTTGCGCAAGGGCTGCAGTTCAGCCAGAAGATCGTTGATTCGTCCTCGCCGCCCAAAGTTGGCGACAGCCTCACCCGAGAGCTTACGCTTCAGGCTGACGGTGCCCTGGCCATGTCGCTGCCGACACCTTCACTGGGCGATGTCAGCGGTCTGAGCCGATACCCGAAAACCCCGCAAATCAGCAATCTGGACGACGGGCGCGGCAACTTCACCGGCGGCCAGCGCATCGACAGCGTGACCTACCGCATCGACAAACAAGGCCAATACAACCTGCCGGCCATCGAGCTGAAATGGTTTGACGCCAGCAGCCAGCAGACCCGCATCGCCCAGGTCCCGGCCGTAAGCATCGACGCCGCCGCCAACAGCGCTTACAAGCCCGTGTTCTCGATTACCGAAGACCTGAAAAAACTCGGTCAGGGCAATCGCCTGCACCTCTCGGGTGTTGCCCTGAGCCTGCTGGCGTTGCTGTCGGGCGTGATTTTGCTCGCCTGGTTTGCCCGCCCGTATGTGCACCGCGCGCACCTCGCCTGGCAGGCCCGCCGCCGTGCCCGCCACGCGGCGTGGCTGCAATCGCCCGACTACGCCTGGCGCCAGATCCCGGCGCAACTGGATGGCCAACCGCCACAACTGGGCGCCCTGTACCTGTGGACCCGCCGCAGCCGCAACGGCCTGAAGCTGACCGGCTTCGGCCCGCGCCTGCAAGCCTTCCTGCGTGCGTGCTACGGCCGCCAGCCGACCAAGGATCAGGCGCTGCACCAACTCAAGGAATCCTTGACTACGCTGCATAGTCTGGACGAACACAAGCAGGAATCACTCGCTACCGCACTGCGACCACTCAACCCCGTTCACGAGAAGGATGTCCCATGATGAGCTCCGTATCGCTGCGCCAACTGCACGGTTTCCGGTTTCTATTGACCCTTGCCCTGAGCCTGCCATTGCTGGTGCAGGCCGCTGAGCCGTTGCCTTCCTGGAATGATGGTCCGTCAAAAAAGAACATCATCGAATTCGTGCAAGCGGTGACCGATCAGGGCAGCAAGGACTTCGTCAAACCCGAGGACCGTATCGCCGTGTTCGATAACGACGGCACCCTGTGGAGCGAGCAGCCGATGTACTTCGAGTTTCTGTTCGCCCTGGAAGAGGTCAAGCGCACCGCAGCGCAGCACCCGGAGTGGAAAACCACCCAGCCGTTCCAGGCCGTGCTGGAAAACGATCACAAGGCCCTCGCCGCCAGCGGCCTCGACGGCATGATGAAAATCTTCGGTGCGACCCACACCGGCATGACCACCGAAGCCTTCGACGACTACGCCAAGACCTGGCTGACCCAGGCCCGCCATCCGAAAACCGGCAAGCCCTACACCGAGATGATCTTCCAGCCGATGCTGGAAATGCTCGACTACCTGCGCAGCCAGAACTTCAAGACCTACATCGTTTCCGGGGGCGACACCGGCTTCATGCGCGCCTTCGCCGAGAAGGTCTACGGCATCCCGCCCGAGCAGGTGATCGGCACCACATTCGTCACCACGTTTGAGTACAAGGATGGCCAGGCGTCGATCCTGCGCACCCCGAAACTGGCGCACAACGATGACGGGCCGGGCAAACCGGTGAGCATCGACGCCGTGATCGGCCGTCGACCGATTCTCGCCTTCGGCAACTCCGACGGCGACCTGCAGATGCTGCAGTGGACCGCGGCCGGGTCGGGCAAACGATTCATGGGGCTGGTGCACCACACCGACGCCAAACGCGAATGGGCTTATGACCGCCAATCGCAGATCGGTCGGCTGGACAAGGCGCTGGACGAAGCAAACAAACGTGGCTGGACCGTCGTCGACATGGCCGCCGAATGGCGCCGGATCTATCCGTTCGATGCCGCCACAACCGGGCAAGTGCAATAAGAAAGCGTAACGCAGGACTGCAATAAACGTTTGTCGTATTCAAGCGACGCCAATGAGCAAAAAGGAGCAAGTCTTATGACTCGCATACGCAAGTGGCTACCCAAACTCGCCCTGGTCGCGACGTCGGTGATGGCAATCTCGGCAACGGCCGGGGCTGCCGATAAACCCAACATTTTGGTGATTTTTGGCGACGACATCGGCCAGACCAACATCAGTGCCTATTCCATGGGCGTGGTCGGCTACAAGACGCCGAACATCGACCGCATCGCCAAGGAAGGCATGATGTTCACTGACTATTACGCGGAGAACAGTTGCACGGCAGGACGTTCGTCATTCATTACCGGGCAGACGCCTCTGCGTACCGGCTTATCCAAAGTCGGCGTACCGGGTGCACCGGTCGGCCTGCAAAAGCGTGACATCACCATTGCCCAGGCGCTGAAATCCCAGGGCTATGCGACCGGTCAGTTCGGCAAGAACCACTTGGGCGACAAGGATGAATACCTGCCGACCAACCACGGTTTCGACGAGTTCTTCGGCAACCTCTACCACCTCAACGCCGAAGAAGAACCCGAGCGTCCGTACTGGCCCAAGGACGACCCCGAGTTCGTCAAGGCCGTGTCACCCCGGGGCGTGATCCACAGCTTCGCCGACGGCAAGATCGAAGACACCGGTGCGCTGACCACCAAGCGCATGGAAACCATCGACGACGAAACCACGGCGGCGGCGCAAGCGTTCATCGAGAAACAGGCCAAGGCCGACAAGCCGTTCTTCGTCTGGATGAACACCACCCGCATGCACTTGTTCACCCACGTACGCGAGTCGATGAAAGGCCAGAGCGGCATGCCCGGCAACGACTATGCGGACGGCATGCTCGAACATGACGGCGACGTCGGCAAGCTGCTGAAAACCCTCGATGACCTGAAAATCACCGACAACACCATCGTCGTCTACACCACTGACAACGGCCCGAACCAGTTCTCCTGGCCGGACGCCGCGACCACGCCGTTCCGCAACGAGAAGAACTCCAACTGGGAAGGCGCCTACCGGGTTCCAGCCATGATTCGCTGGCCAGGCAAAATCAAACCGGGTGAAGTGTCCAACGAGATGTTCTCGGGCCTGGACTGGTTCCCGACCTTGCTGGCTGCCGTGGGTGAGCCTGACGTAAAAAACAAGCTGCTCAAAGGCTGGGCACCGACTTCGGGCGGTAACAACTTCAAGGTGCACCTGGACGGTTACAACCAGCTGCCTTACCTGACCGGCCAACAGCCTAAAAGCGAGCGCAAGGAGTTCTACTACTTCAACGACGACGGCGTGCTGGTGTCGATGCGCTTCGATAACTGGAAGGCGGTATTCTGCGAGCAGCGCGCACCTGGCGGCTTCAAAGTCTGGAGCGAACCGTTCGTATGCCTGCGCGTACCGAAAATCTTCAACCTGCGGATGGACCCGTACGAAAGGGCCGACATCGTTTCCGACCAATACTACGATTGGACCACCAAGAACGTTTACCTGACTGAAATGGCAGTCATGAAGTCGGCTGCGTTCCTGCAAACGTTCATCGATTACCCACCAAGCCAGAAACCGGCCAGCTTCAGCGTTGACCAGATCCGTGCTGCGGTAGATGCGAAAATTGCTGAAAAAATGAAAGCTGCACAGTAAGACCGCTTGACCGCCGCTCGCCTTCACCGGCGAGCGGACTTATTTTCGACTTGGGACCGCATCGGCCCCTTCGCGAGCAAGCCCGCTCCCACAGGGGGCCGCGTTCCAAATGTGGGAGCGGGCTTGCTCGCGAAAGGGACGGCACAGTCACAGGTGTTCTTGAACCGGAACAAGGCAATCCGCAATGTCCTCACGTGTCGCCAGCAAGTCGTCGGCCATACCCGCCCCCCACGTCGCCTCCCCGGCGCTGTTGATCCCCGCCCTGCTGCTGTTCGTCTCCGGCGCCGCGGCGCTGGTGTACCAGGTGCTGTGGATCAAGCAGCTGTCGCTGGTGGTGGGCGTCGAGGTGTACGCCATCACCACCGGAATCAGCGCATTTTTCGCTGGCTTGGCCCTGGGTGGATTGCTGTTCGGCCGCTGGGCGGACCGCCTGCAGCAACCGGTGCTGCTGTACGCCGGGCTGGAAGTGCTGGTGGCGGTGCTGGGTGTCGGCGCGACCTTCGCCATGAGCGTCGCGGCCAGCCCTTTCGCCTGGCTGGAACAACACATCGGCCTGCTGGCCTGGGTGCTGCCGTTTGTGCTGGTGGGCGTTCCGGCGCTGCTGATGGGCGGTACGTTGCCGGTACTGGTTCGCTCCCTGGCCAGCGACCCGCAGCAGTTGGGCAAGGCCGGCGGCCACCTGTACGCGGCCAACACCGCCGGCGCCATCGCCGGCACGCTGCTCGCTGCGTTCGTGCTGATCGCCACCCTCGGCGTGCGCGGCAGTGCCCTGGCCGCCGCGATACTCAACCTGCTGGCGGCCGCGGGCGCCCTGTGGTTCCAGCGCCATCGTTCGCCCGCCGTTGAGGCACCGGTCAAGCACCACGCCAACAAGGCGCCGGATCGCCTGGCCCTGTGGCTGTACTCGATTGCCGGTGGGGTGGCCCTGGGTTACGAAGTGGTCTGGTCGCAATCCATCGTGCAGTTCATGAGTACCCGCACCTACGCGTTTGCCGTGGTGTTGGCGACCTACCTCACCGGGCTGTTCCTCGGCAGCGCCCTGCTCGCCCGCCGGGTCGATCGCCTGCGCGATCCCTGGGGGGTGTTCGGCCTGCTGATCGCCGGTGCCGGCTTGATCGCCTTGCTGGAAATTGCCCTGCTGGGGCGCTGGCTGGTGCTCGCGCAAAGCGTGGCCGAAGCCTGGGTGTTGTCATGGGGTGCCAGTGAATTGCTGGGCATGAGCGTACGCTTTGCGGTGGCCGCATTGAGCATCGTGTTCGTGCCGACCGTGCTGCTCGGCGCGGCGTTTCCCGTGGCCCTGCGCCTCAGCGTCGGGCGCGAGCATGTCGGGCGAAATGTCGGTGAGGTGGTAGCGTTCAATACCCTGGGCGGCATCGTCGGGGTGATGCTCTGCGGTTTTGTGCTGATCCCGCTGCTAGGGCTGGTACGAACCTTGGGATTGCTGGCGATCATCGCCGCCGGAATCGGCTACTTCGCGGTGCGCAAGGGTCATGGCGTGAAGAAAGGCCGGCGCCAGGGTGTGATCGCGGTCGGCCTGGTCTCGCTGGCGCTGGCGCTGCTGACTCCGGTGGACAAACTGGCCAGCCTGCTGCCCGGCGCGCGCAACGGTACCCTGGCGTTCTACGAGGAAGGACGCGGCGGCACCGTGGCCGTGGTCACCCAGGGCAAGGGCCAGCGGGCGTTCCAGCGCCTGTATATCCAGGGCGTGTCCAATACCGGCGATGCCATGCCTTCGCTGCGCTACATGCGGATTCAGGCGCTGTTGCCGCTGTTGATCCACAACGGCGAACCGCGTTCGGCGCTGGTGATCGGTTTCGGTACGGGCATCACGGCGGGTGCCCTCACCCGCTATCCGGGCCTGGAACACCGGGTGGTCGCCGAGCTGCTGCCTTCGGTGGTCAAGGCGGCGCCCTTGTTCAAGGGCAACTTCAATGCCGCCGCCGATCCGAGTATCGACGTGCGCCTGCGCGACGGTCGCCAGGAACTGCTGCGCAACCCGCAGCCCTACGACCTGATCACCCTGGAACCGCCACCGCCCTCCGCTGCCGGCGTGGTCAACCTGTATTCCCGGGATTTCTATCAACTGGCCGCCAGTCGCCTGCAGAAACAGGGCCTGGTCGCCCAGTGGCTGCCATTGCCCACGCAGAACATCGACGACGCGCGTTCGCTGGTACGCAGCTTTCTGGATGTCTTCCCCTACGCCACGCTGTGGACCAGCGAGTTCCACGAGATGCTGCTGGTGGGCTCGCTGGAACCGATCGAGCTGGATGCCGCGAAAATCAGCCAGCGCTTCCAACAGGAAAGCGTGCGCAGTACCTTGCAGGACGTCGGCATCGGCTCGGCCGCCGCGCTGCTCGCGACCTGGGTGACCGATCGCACCGGCCTTGAGCGCTTCGCCGCTGACGCCCCCGCGGTGACGGACGATCAGCCGCGCATCGAATACGCGCCGTGGGTGCGGGCCAAGGAAATCAGCCGGGTGCTGCCAGCCCTGCTGGACTTGCACGTTGCGCCGCCGCTGGTGAATGCCGATGCCGGGTTCAATGAGCGCATGAATGCTCATCGGCAACGCCTGATGCAGTTTTATCGGGCAAGCCTGCATGCCTATGACGGCGATCGGGATGCCTGGGCCAGGGATGTGCGCGAGGTGATGCGCGGGGATGGCGGGAATCCGTATTTCCGCTGGTTTGTCGGGGAATGACAGATCGCTATCGCGAGCAAGCTCGCTCCCACATTGGAATGCGTTCCCCTGTGGGAGCGGGCTTGCTCGCGAAGGGGCCATCCGCTTCACCAAAACCATCATTTGACACACGCCGCCCTTCCGGCAAAGCTGCCTCGAGCCTCAACGCGCGCCTGACGGCAAACGCACCTGGACTACGGAAGTCGTAATGCCGACACATAAAAATAACGCAGCAAAGCCAAACCCTGATTCGCAACCGAACCTGATCAATCGTTACCTGTTCCCCGTCACCATCGGCATCCTGCTGCTGGCGGTCGCGGGCATCGGCTGGTTCCTGTTCAGCAGCCAACCGGCCCCCGTGCCCCCTGCGCCGGTCAGCGCACCTGTCGCACAGCCCGCCAAACCACAACCGCAACCCATTGCCGTGGCACCGGCGAAAATGGTCGACGAACAACAATGCCAGGGCTGCCACAGCGCCCAGGTCAAGGACTGGCAAGGTTCCCATCACCAATTGGCAATGCAGGAAGCCAACGCCGAGACCATGCTCGGCGACTTCAACAACGTCACTTTCAAAGCCGAAAATGAAACCACCCGGTTCTCGCGCAAGGACGACGGATTCTGGGTCAACACCCCCGGCATCGATGGCAAGAACACCGATTTCAAGGTCGCCTACACCTTTGGCATCGCACCGTTGCAGCAGTACCTGATCGAAGTCGGCGAAGGTCGCTTGCAAGCCCTGGGCATCGCCTGGGATACCGAGAAGCACCGCTGGTTTCATCTCTATCCGGGCCAGGGCGTGACCTTCAAGGACCCGCTGCACTGGAGCAAACCCAGCCAGAACGCCAACTTCATGTGCGTCGAGTGCCACACCACCGGTTACAAACGCAATTTCGATGCCGCGAAAAACACCTTCGACGGCCAGTGGAACAGCCTCGGCGTCGGCTGCCAGGCCTGCCACGGCCCGGCCTCCAATCACCTGGAATGGACGGCGAAAAAGACCGACCTGATCCACGCAGGGTTCGCCGTCGACCTCAAGGACAAGAACGCCACCGTCGAAATCGAAACCTGCGCCCGCTGTCACTCGCGCCGCGCGCCGCTGGGCGATGGCTTCACCGTCGGCAAGCGCCTGATGGATGATTACCTGCCAAGCGCCCTGACCCGCGAGCTGTACGCCCTGGACGGCAAGATCAAGGACGAAGTGTTCGAGCACGGCTCCTTCGCCCAGAGCAAAATGTTCGACAAGGGGGTGCGTTGCAGCAACTGCCACAACCCCCACAGCAGCGAACTCAAGGCACCGGGTAACGGCGTCTGCCTGCAATGCCACAACACCGCCGGCAAGACACCGGTGGCAACCGTCGACGGCAAAGGCCTGCAAGCCAAGAACTACGACTCCATCGAACATACCCGCCACACCATGGGCCAGCCGGGTTCGCAGTGCGTGGATTGCCATATGCCCGGCAAGTTCTACATGGGCAATGACTTTCGGCATGACCACAGTTTCAGCATCCCCAACCCCGAGCGCGCGAAAAAACTCGGCACGCCGGACGCCTGCCTGACCTGCCACCAGGGCAAGGCCAGCGACAAGGTCACCGAGCAGTTCAAGCTCTGGAACACCGCCAACGCCAGCGCCTTGCAAGCCCCACGCTACGATGAAAGCCTGTGGCTGATTCGCAACGGCCAGCCCGGCGCCGCGCAAGCCTTGTACGAGCAACTGCAACGCAGCAACCTGCCGGCGATCCAACGGGCGACGCTGTTGACGGAGTTGCCGCTGTACCCCAGTGAGCAGGCGCTGAAACTGGCGACCAAGGACCTGGCCAACCCGGCACCGCAAGTGCGCGAAAGCGCCATCCGTGCCATTAGCGCATTCCTGCCGCCGCCAGAGCGTGCGCCACTGTTGACGCCCCTGTTGAGCGACCCGGTGAAGGCCGTGCGCATCGCGGCGGCCCGCGATTTGCTCAGCGTCGCCCGCAATGGCCTGGGCAGCGCCCAGGGCAACTGGGAGTCTGCCATCGGCGAATACGAAGCCGTGCAAAAGAGCCTGGCCGAACGCGCCGAAGCCAACCTCAACCTGGCCATGCTGTATCAAGCCAGCGGCCGTAGCGGCGAGGTCGAAGGCTTGTTGCGCACATCACTGCAGCGCGACCCGGACTTCTACCCGGCGCTGGTGACCCTGGTGCAGTGGCTGGAGGCCAATGGTCGCAGCCAGGAAGCCCAGGCGCTGATGGCGCAAAGCCTGAAGGAACACCCGGATGCAGCACTGCTGCAACACACCCAGGGCTTGTCACTGGTGCGCGCCGGCAAAGCCGAACAGGCCATGCCGTTCCTGCGCAAGGCCGCGCAACTGGAGCCGCAGAGTGCGCAGTACGGCTACGTGCTGGCCGTGGCCCTGCATGACAGCGGCAAGGTCGATGCGGCGTGTGAGGAGCTGGAACGGCTGTTGAAAGTGCAGCCTGCCAACCGTAATGCCCGGCTGTCGTTGATCCAGTACTACCTGGATAACGGCCAGGAACCCAAGGCCCAGGTGCTGTTGCAGGGCTGGAAGAAAATGAACATGGGAGATCCGGCGCTGAAGTGATTGGTGGCTGATCCCAAGGCCCCTTCGCGAGCAAGCCCGCTCCCACATTGGATCTGTTCGGGTCACAGATTTTGTGAACTCTGAAGATCAAATGTGGGAGCGGGCTTGCTCGCGAAAACGTCAGCCCTGCCAATGAACAACTTGACTCACCGCCGCCACTTCACGACGCGGCAGAACCGTGGCGCTCTCGGTTTTTTTCGCGAGCAAGCTCGCTCCTGCAGAGGCATATGACTATGAACCGATGCTAATCTTCGTAACAGATTCAGCCATATGTGAAAAAACCATATCAGAGAAATACCCCGCGCATTCACGTCATGCTGGTTCTGATCCGCACAAATGAAATATTCCTGAGCCTGTTTTGTTTTCGCCACGGTTTCTACAGTGCATGGCATTGCAACCGTGGAAGCATTGATCATGAGCACAACAACTATCGGACAGGCTTATAACTACAAGGTGGTCCGCCAATTCATCGTGGCCACCGTGGTCTGGGGCGTCGTGGGGATGGCGATGGGCGTGTGGATCGCCTCGCAACTGGTGTGGCCGCAGATGAACCTGGACTTGCCCTGGACCACATTCGGGCGCTTGCGTCCGTTGCACACCAGCCTGGTGATTTTCGGTTTCGCCGGCAGCGCGCAATTCGCCGCCAGCTATTACGCCGTGCAGCGTACCTGCCAGGTGCGGCTGTTCTCGGACAAACTCGCCGCCTTCACGTTCTGGGGCTGGCAATCGGTGATTGTGGTGATGCTCATCACCTTGCCATTGGGCTACACCACCACCAAGGAATACGCCGAGATCGAATTCTCCGGCGCGGTGTGGATGACCCTGGTCTGGGTCGCCTACGCCATCGTGTTCTTCACCACCGTGGTGCAGCGCAAGACCCGGCACATCTACGTCGGCAACTGGTTCTTCGGCGCGTTCATCGTGGTGATTGCGATGCTGCACGTGGTCAATCACCTGTCGATCCCGGTGGACTGGTTCAAGTCCTACCCGGTGTATTCGGGGGCCACCGACGCCATGGTCCAGTGGTGGTACGGGCACAACGCCGTGGGCTTTTTCCTCACCACCGGCTTCCTCGGGATGATGTATTACTTCGTGCCCAAGCAAGTGGGCCGGCCGGTGTATTCGTATCGTCTGTCGATCGTGCATTTCTGGGCGCTGATCACCCTGTACATCTGGGCCGGCCCTCACCATCTGCACTACACCGCGCTGCCGGACTGGGCGCAGTCGCTGGGCATGGCCATGTCGCTGATCCTGCTGGCACCCAGCTGGGGCGGGATGATCAACGGCATGATGACCCTCTCGGGGGCCTGGCATAAGTTGCGCAACGACCCGATCCTGCGTTTCCTGGTGCTGTCCCTGGCCTTCTACGGCATGTCGACCTTCGAAGGGCCGATGATGGCGATCAAGACGGTCAACGCCCTCTCCCACTACACCGACTGGACCATCGGCCACGTGCACGCCGGTGCCCTCGGCTGGGTGGCGATGATCACCTTCGGCGCGACCTACCACATGGTGCCGAAAGTCTTCGGCCGCGCGCAGATGTTCAGCACACCGCTGATCAACCTGCACTTCTGGCTGGCGACCATCGGCACCGTGCTGTACATCGCCTCGATGTGGGTCAACGGCATCACCCAGGGCCTGATGTGGCGCGCGATCAACGACGACGGCACGCTGACCTATTCCTTCGTCGAGGCCTTGCAGGCCAGCCACCCGGGGTTCGTGGTGCGTTTTGCCGGGGGTGTGCTGTTCCTCACCGGCATGCTGGTGATGGCATACAACCTGTGGCGCACGGTGCGGGTGGCTGACGTGGCGATGGCTGAACGTGAGGCGCAGATAGCCTGATGGCCGAGATCCTGTTGAATATCCTGGGGGTGGTGTTTGGGTGGGTCGCCATCGAGTACTGCCTGCGCCATCAGACGGCTGAAAGCCTGGACGATGCCAGTTTGATTCCGTTTGCCGATGATCCGGAGGTTGCGCGGCGGGTGGAAGCCGCGACGGGCAAGACCATCAATGCGGTGGCGCCGCAAGAGCCTCGAAAGGGTTGGGGAAATCTGGAGGTTTGAGGTGAAGCTGAGGACGCCATCGCTGGCAAGCCAGCTCCTACAGGGACCGTACAACCCGTGTAGGAGCTGGCTAGCCAGCCATCGCGGTCTTGGATCAGCCGCGTTCGCGAGGAATCAGGCTCTGCAACTGCTGGGCGAGGAAATTCCCGTCGAAGGCAAAGGTATCGGGGTCTTTCAAGCCATTGGTCTTGCGCCACTGCCAGCTCGTGGACGGCGGCAGGCAGACCAGCGATACGCTGCCATAACGCGCCGCGGTAAACCCCATCACCGCCAGTGAAATCTGACCGCCGACACCCATCACGTCGGGCACGAACTCCACCGGTTTGCCGGCGATCAGGATGCTCAGCTTTTCAGTCTTGAAGGTGGAGCTCTCCACCGGCACGCTCGGCCCCGACGCGACATACGCCTCGCGGCTGACCTCCAGCAAATGGGGCGCCTTGACCGGCTCCAGCCATTGCTGGATCTGGTCGAACAGCTCACCAATGCGCGCCGCCCACTCGCTCGATTGCGTCTCGAACAGCTGCTTCTTGTGCGCTTCGCTTTCTGCGTAGTGGCGAAGCATCTCACCCAGTTGCTGTACATCGTCCATTGCGGTGTTCCTATGGTTGGAGCAGTGCTGCGGACATTGAGCATGGCAGATGCGCGCCACCGACGTACGACTAAACGTACGAGCGGTGGCGTTTACCCCTGGCGAGCGATCAATCGGCTCCGGGCATGCGGCGCAGGCGCGCCATGCTCAAGGTATCGACGAAGGCACCGTCACGCACCGCATAGTCGCGAAACAGGCCTTCGTTTTCGAAACCGAACTTGCGGTACAGGCCGATGGCGGCTTCGTTGTCGGCATACACGCTCAGCTCGACCCGCCGCAGGTTCATCCAGTTGTCCGCGATATCCAGCGCCGCCGCCAACAGTGTCGAACCCACGCCCTTGCCCTGCCACGCAGGGGCTACGCCCATGCCGAAGTTGCCGACATGGCTGCGACGGATACGGGAAAACTGTTCCAGGGTGATGCTGCCGATAACCGTCCCTTGGTGCACGGCCACCAGTTGAAAAACCCGCTCGTTGTCCGTCGCCAGGCGTCTGTGCCAGGTTTCGGAGGACGGAAACGGCATTTGCAGCGTTTGACGGGCAACCAGCGGTTCGCGGTAAAGCGCGGTGATGCCTTCAACGTGGGAATCGTTGAGGCGTTCGAGGGTGATGACAGCGTCGGTGGCGGTCATGGGTGATTCATCCTTGAGACAGGCATGGCCAGTTACTCTATACCGCTTTGCACTGGGCGGGAATTTAAGAAGAGTACGCCAATTAGCAGTGCTGTAGCGGCAAAAAATCCGTGGTGGTATTCGTAGATTCATTTTTAAAACAAACAACCTATGCTTATTGCGAATCTCCTCAAGAGACCAGAGCTCGTTACAAATGTATTAATTTACTACTTGCACGAGTACCAGGCAGCTGGATACTGAACCGTGCACCCACGTTATATTTTGCTTTATTGTTTTGATACCCCCTAACCAAGGAAAGGTTATGTTCAAACAATTAGATATTGGCCCCATTGTCATTACTCCCGATACAGAACAGGATTATTCAATCGATGGGTTTGGCGGTGGATATGGACCTCCACCCGTACCTGGATGGACAGCAAGTGTCCATGGAGAAATTATAAGAAGAACTGACAAACTACTCTTTGAGGGAAGCCAGGCAGCAAAAAATGAATATGAGGCAAGCGCAAACTCAACGATCCAAAAAAGTGTGGCGGAGCTTTCCGCAATTGCCGCTGAGGCGGCCATCAAGGATTCAACACCCAGTGGAAAACTGGCATTACAAATAACAGCAATCAAGGCGCTTATTGCGCACAAGGCAAGAGATTACCAAGCCCAACTGGCTATCGCCCAATCGTACGACGGAGCGGATCCGACGACTGGATTCAGGATGCGCCCTGGAAATTGGCCACCCATCGAATACTACATATTCGCGCAGGACTGGATTAAATCCTACAAGGCGGCATTGAGCGCTCGCCTATTGAATTCGGAAGCGAAAATCCTCAATGACCGTCTAACCGATATCGTTGCCGAATTGATGGCCGTTGAAGAGGCAGAACGGGCACGTCTCATTGCTGAGGCCGAAGCACAGCGCCTGGCGGCCGAAGCAGCGGAACAGGCTCGTCTCGTTGCTGAGGCCGAAGCACAGCGCCTGGCGGCCGAAGCAGCGGAACAGGCTCGACTCACTGCTGAAGCAGAGGCGCAAAGACTCGCTGCCGAAGCTGCTGAACAGGCGCGAATTGCCGCACTGGCGGAAGCCAAGCGCATCGCTGAAGAACAAGCGCGGATTGCCGCTGAGGCAGAGGCTCAGCGGTTGGCAGCAGAACAGGCCCGTCAGCTAGAGGAGGCTATCCGTAGCGCCAATACGTTCCATGCATCTGGGCCACTTTCATCCACAGGCCCGGTTGTATTGACTTCGGCGGGAAACATAGCGGCCATAGAGACGGCACTTACCCTGCAGGCGGCCATCCGTTCCGCCATTGCTGCGTTGACCAGTTTTGTGGCCAGCACCGCTGCGGGTCTATTTGTTGGCGTTTCTGCATTGATCTATTCGCCCAAGCTGGCGAATGGGGAACTGCCCGGGCGTTACGCATTGAGTATTCCCCTCGCAGATCTGGCGCCTGATCAAGGGCAAGATCTGTCAGCAATTGCCGCCGCTGGTGGTAGCGTTGTTTTGCCCGTTCGTATCAGTTCGAAATCAACGGCGGAGGATCTGTCAGAAGTATTTGTCGCCTTGACCGATGGCGTGAGCGTTCCGGCAAACGTGCGGGTCGTGACTGCTACTTTTAACTCTGAGCAGAATGTCTACAGCGTCCAGACTACAGACACGCCACCGAGAACCTTGACGTGGACTCCCATCGTCAATCCAGGAAACAGCTCAACCACTTCGCCTGCTGAGTTGCCTGCTCCACCGGTTTACACTGGTGCATCGGTTACGCCTGTTGAGGGGAGGATTGACACCTTTCCAGCGGTTGCGGAAGCTGGCTTTGATGACTTCATCACCGTATTCCCGGCAGACTCGGGTCTACCACCGATTTATGTTGTGTTCAGGGATCCGCGGGAGGATGCAGGGGTTGCAACGGGTACTGGGCAAAACGTGTCGGGTGTGTGGTTAGAAACATCGTCGCAAGGTGAAGGAGTGCCAATTCCGACGCACATTGCCGATCAGTTGAGAGGTAGAGAATTCAGGAACTTCAGATCGTTTCGAGAACAGCTTTGGAAAACGGTGGCAAATGACCCGGAGCTAACGAAACAATTCCGGAGCAACAACATTTTCGAGATGAAGAGCGGTCGCGCACCGTTCGTTAAAAAAGGAGATAGAGTCGGAGGGCAAGTCAAATTTGAGCTTCATCATGTAACATACCTATCGAAAGAAGGAAAGGTTTTCGACGTCGATAACATTCGCATAGTCACTCCGAAGCTACACGGCCAGATACATAATGAGAAGAAATCAATATGAGCATTAGAAAATTTGAAGAGCACACAGAAGCAGAGTTTCTGCTGTTTGTTAAAATGATCTGTGAATCGACCTACAAAACGGAAAAAGAACAAGTGGCCGCGGTTTTGGAGTTCGAAGCTATCGCAGAGCATCCAGATGGGTCTGACTTGATTTACTACGCCGCATCCGATGAAGAATCCACCCCGGAAGCTATTGTGGCTAAAGTAAAAGAATGGCGAGCCGCCAATGGCAAACCTGGCTTCAAAACGTCCTAGTCAAAACCTGCCAAGCCCAGTCCCCAGGAAAAATCCCGGCGACTGGGTTATTCGCCTTGTCTAACCTTCGAACCACTCCCGCCGCTCTTCGAAGGTATTCTGGATCAACTCGACAATCGTCTGCACCTGCACCTCACCCAGGGACTCGGCATTCACCGCCATCCACACCTGGCGCTGCATCGGCTGGCCGAACAACCCCGGCAAACCGATCAAGCCACGATCAAAGTGGCTCATGTAGCCGGGCAACAGGCCGATGCAGGCGCTGCAACGGACCATCTCCAGCATCAATTCGTAGGAATGCGACTGCACGACCCCGGCCAGGCGCTGGTCGACCAGGTCGTTCCATGGCCGAAAACTGTCGATCTGCCGATCATGCTGCCATTGCACCAGCATGAAGTCGGCGAGGTCATCGAGGCCTTCCGGCCGCGCGGCGACCCGGGAATAACGCTTGGCGATGTGCGGCACGTAGTCGAGTCGCGCCAGGCATCGCGGTTCGCTGACGGCGAAACTCGGTCCCGGCATCGGCGAATCGGGCCCCGCCAGCCACACCACGACATCGGCACTGACAGCCTGCAGGGACAATTCGCTGTCGAGGCTGATGATGTCCAGACGCGCACTGGCATTGCGTCGCAGCAACGCCACCAGGTCGCGGCCGAGGATGTCGTGCAGGATGGTCTCGGCGACGGCCAGGCGCACCCTGGGTTGCTCGATCACCGGCAAGTCGCGTTCGTGCGCCAGCGCGGTCAGCTGCCTGTGCAGTTGCAGGCCGTCACGGCTGAGCACCAGGCCGTTCTCCGAAGCGCTGAACAGCGAACACTGCAACTGCCTTTCAAGCTGCGCCAATTGCTGGCGCAACCGGGTCGCCTTGATGTTGAGGCGGCGAGCCGCCTGCATGAAGCAGCCGCAGCGGGCGGTGACGCTGAAGCACTGCGCCAGCAGCGGATCGATCTGCGCCGCGCGGGTGCGCCAGGACGTGGTTTTATCGAGGGCTGCGCGATATTGCGCTACAGGCTGAGCACTGCGGGTTTCCATGAATGACATCGATGACTCCCTGTCGGTCTTTCACCGGGAGCTCCATCTTGCACATCGTGCATGAAAGACGTGTGACAGGCGCTCAGGCGCTGGGCGTCTGGCGAAAACTCACGGCCAGCCGATTCCAGCTGTTGATGGTGGTGACAGCTATTGTCAAATCGACCAGCTCTCCTTCGCTGAATTGCGCCCGGGCCTGCTCGTAGACTTCATCCGGCACATGGTTCTGCGACAGCAGCGTCACCGCCTCGGTCCAGGCCAGGGCCGCGCGCTCGCGCGGATTGAAGAAGTTGCTGTCGCGCCAGACCACAATCGAATACAGGCGGCGATCGGTCTCGCCCAGGCGCCGGGCGTCCACCGAGTGCATGTCGGTGCAGAATGCACAGCCGTTGAGCTGCGAGGCACGGATCTTGACCAGGTGCAGCAGCGCCATCTCGATGCTCAGGCTACTGCTCAGGGCTTCCATGGCGATCATCGCTTTCATCGCCTTGGGCGAGGCGCTGTAGTAATCCAGGCGGGGCTTCATGGCGCGATCTCAGGTAGCGACGATGTGCCCCCAAGGTAGTCGTTGATAACGCGGCGTTACAGATCCAATTGGGCGAATTTTCCGTGGACCACCGGGTCGCAGACCAATCGGCGGTTTTTCCTGCACGCAACTTATGTATAAACACAAGTTACGGTTAATCTGGCGCGATGCACACGCGCCTCAATTGCCCTGGAGCCTTGCCGGTATGGAACTACACGTCGTCATTAACGGGCGCAAGGACCTGGCGGGCCAGTTGTACAAGCAACTGCGCAGCGCTATCGAATCAGGCCGCCTGGCAGCCGGTTCGCAACTGCCGCCAAGCCGGCTGCTGGCCGAGCAACTGGGCATTTCACGCAAGACCATTTCCGATACCTATGCCCAGCTGACCTATGAAAACTTCCTCACCGGGGTGATCGGCAAAGGCACCTACGTCAACGCCCGGGCCACGAAAGTCGAGCGCAAGCAGAGCCCTGACGAGCTCGCCGGCTTTGAGGTGATCGAGTCCTGGCGCAAACTTCCGGTATTTCTGCGCCACCCGACGTTGGAAGGGTCGCTGCGTTACGACTTCATTGGCGGCGCCACCAGCAAGGGCCAGTTCCCCCAGGACGACTGGCGACGCTGCACGTCCCATGCGTTGCGCCAGATTGCCGGGTCCAAGGGTTTCTACAGCCTGCCTGAAGGCCTGCCGGCCCTGCGTAATGCCATCGCGCAACACATCGCCTTTTCTCGCGGGGTCAATTGCCGGGATGAGGACGTGGTGGTGTGCAACGGAGCGCAACAGGCCCTGGACCTGATTTCCCGGGTGCTGACCCGCCCTGGCAGCATCGTGGCCATGGAAGACCCCGGTTATCCACCGGCGCGCCTGTTGTTCGGCACCCACGGCGCCACGGTGATGGGCGTGCCGGTGGACGCCGAAGGCATTGTGGTGGAGCAAATCCCCCGCGGAACGCGGCTGATCTACGTCACCCCGTCCCACCAGTTCCCCTTGGGCATGCCCATGAGCCAGGAGCGGCGAATCGCCTTGCTGGCCAAGGCCCATGAACTGGGCGCGATCATCATCGAGGACGACTACGACAGCGAATTCCGCTACGAAGGCCGCCCCACGGACTCGCTGCAAAGCATGGATGAACGCGGGATCGTCGCCTATGTCGGGACCTTCTCGAAAACCCTGCTGCCGGAGCTGCGCCTGGGGTACGCGATCCTGCCACCGGCGATTCTCGAGGCGGTGGTGCGCGCCAAACAGCTCACCGACCTGCACACCTCCACCCTGCCCCAATGGGCACTGGCAAAATTCATCGCCGAAGGCTGCCTGCTCAAGCACATTCGTCGCTGCCACACGATCTATGCGGGCCGGCGCGAACGGATCCTGGCGCGCATGGCCGGCGATCTCTCACCCTGGCTCGAGGCGGTGCCGACCACGGCGGGTTTTCACATGGTGGTGCTGTGCAAGGTGCCGGTGGATGTGGCACTGGTGATCGAGCTGGCGAAAAAAGTTGAAGTCGGGCTCTATGCCATCGACAGCTTTTTCTATCAGCAAGCGCCCCAGGCCGGGTTTTTCCTCGGTTTCGGCGCTATCGAGACCCTGGACATTGACATCGCCCTGGATCGTTTTCGGGACATTTTGCAGCAGGTTGCCTGACGGATTGGTCTGCGGCTTTATTAAGCGATTGGCTATTGGTGGTCCGGAGGTGCAGGCCTATCCTGCATAGGCGTTATCCCTCAATGAGCAGGATTCGTCCGGCCTGATTCAGGAGTGTGTGCCAATGTCCTACAACGTGATCAATACCGTAAAGGTGCAGGCCGTCGCCGGCCGCTCGGATGAACTGGGTCAGCAATTGCAAAAAATTGTCGATACCCTGCGCGAACTACCGGGCTGTGAATCCTATATGGTCGACCGCTGCCCTGAGGACAGTAACCGTTGGACCGTCAGCGCCCACTGGCAATCGGAAACGGCCATGCAATCGCATTTCAACAGTCCCCAGGTGCAAGGCTTCATCGACCTGATCGATTGCCAGTTGGCCAACGCCGTCGACTTCAACAGCTTTCCGATCAGATAAACACGGTTAAGATCGCAGTCCCTGGTCGCGCTTGCAGAGTATGGGTACCTCTGCAAACGTGGTCGGGGACTGCGATCTTTTTCGTTCAATCGCCGCACATTGGTCCCCTGGCCTTCCCGAAAATTGGCTGTTTGTTTGTTCCCACCGACGCCATAGATTGGTCCCTGACGACTAACCACTGCAGGTGATCAACCATGAACGTTTTGCGCTTCTCTCTCGCTGCCCTTGCCTTGACCGTTTGCGCCTCGGCGTTTGCCCATGAGGCCGGTGATCCTTCAGAAAAGGTCACGGTGTTGCAGGACCAGATGCTGAAAAACGCCCCAGGCAAAAAGGCTTTGATGATCGAGGTCGACTATAAGCCAGGCCAAGCGTCGATCGCCCACAAACATGACGGCACGGCCATGGCCTATGTGCTTTCGGGGTCGATCACTTCTCAGGTGAAGGGCGAAAAAGAGATCACGTACAAGGCCGGTGAGTATTGGTACGAACCCGCTGGCTCGGAACATCTGGTCTCGAAAAACGCCAGCGCAACCCAACCTGCAAAACTGTTGGTGTTCATGGTGTTGTCGCCGGACGAAAAAGTCCTGGTCCCCTTGAAAGACTGATCGCTGAACGAACAGCCATAAATAAAAAGGCTTTAATCTGCGATTGGGGTCTTTTTATTTCCCAGGGCACTTAACCGCACTTCTTTAAACCAAATAAAACTATTGATCACCGGATAATAGCGGATATTGGCTATTTCATTCAGTGACTCCCGGTTTAGTCTGAAGTCACTGCCGGCCACGCCCGGCAACTTAACTTTCCGACTGATGTTGTTTCAGTGGAGAAACACCATGAAACTTGCACTTGTCAGTACGTTGACAATAACGGCCCTGTTAACCGGCTGCTCGATTCCCACGGCACCTTCCGCGGTGTCTTCGCTGGACGGCATCTTCACCACCCCCGTAGGTCGCAGTAGCGCCTCCAGCATTCCCAACGGCCATGACGTTTCCCTGGGCGTGGTCTACAGCCGCAATACCCAGGCCAATCGCGCCTACCTGCAGGAGTACCAGGCCAATGCCGGCACCGGCTTCGGCCAGAGCCTGCTGGTTCAACCGATTCACGATGCCTATGTCGCCACGTCCAAGCCCGACCTGGCGGTGGACTGGGTCAAGGCCTCGCTGCAACGGCAGTTCGGTTCGGTCACGGTGTATCCGGACATGCAGAGCCTCAAGGCGGCGAAACCGGACGTGGTCGCCATCGTCGACAGCCGCAGCCAGTTGATCACCTCGCGCAGTTCGGACGTCGAGGCCAATGTCAGTGCCGACTTCTACGATCGCAACTTCAACTATATCGGCACTGCAAGAGGCCATGACGCCGTAGCACTGAGCCCGGTGTGGGCCGACTATAAACGCAGTGAAGAGATCGTTGCCGATATTAATGAACAGCAGAATGTGCAAGTAAGGGCACTGCAGAAGTTTGACCAGTCGCTCAGTAATTTATTGACCAGGCCGACAGATAAGGTGTCGATGGTTGATAATAAACAAGGTCATAAGTTGTATTAAAAGATAGGGCCTCTTCGCGGGCAAGCCCGCTCCTACAGGTTAGCCGCGTACCACTGTAGGAGCGGGCTTGCCCGCGAAGGGGCCAGAATTGACGCTATAAAAACCTGGGCGAAAAAAAGCCCCGCATCTCTCAATGCGGGGCTTTTTCAATCAACGCCTGATCAGGCCGCCGGCTCAAGCACTTCGCTGGCTGGTGCGGGGGTAGTCACCACCGCTTGCCCGCTCAAGGCCAGGTCCAGCAGTTCGCGGTTGGCTACCGCGTACATGGCGTAGTCCGTACCGCTGGCGGCACGGATTTCCACCAGCATGGCGCGCCAACGTTCGATCATGCTGCCGTGCTGTGCCATCCACAGCGACAGGCGTGTTTCCACGTCCTGGGTGCCGTCGCCCTGTTGCAGGACCGAGATGGTGATCGCACGTTGCTGCCAGTCGACGTCATCGCGGAACGCTTCACGGGCCAGGGCCTGCCAATTGTTTTCAACCGGCAAGGCACTGATCTGTTGTAGGTACCAGGTGATGTCCAGCGCGCTGCCCACGGCAAAGTAGGCCTTGGCCACGTCCGCAGGGTTCTGGCCGGTCACGTCGGAGGCCTCGATGATCGGCAGCAGGGTGTACAGGTGCGAAGTACCCGCCACCATGCGCGCCAGCAACTCCGGTACACCGGCTTCGACGTATGCCTGGTAGCGCGACTGCCAGTTCTCGCGGATCTCGCCACTGAGCAGTTCGTCGAGCTTGAGGCCCAACTCCTTCAGGTGCGGACCGAAGTGCGCGACGTCACGGGCAGCGTTCTGCTCGTTGCGACGGGCACGCAGGAACCAGCGCGTGGCGCGACGGCCCAGGCGCATCAGCTCGTCCATCAGCTCCAGTTGCACGTCGGCGGACACCTGGTAGTCCAGGTTTTCAATCTGACGGAACCAGTGCGGGAGATGGAAAATGTCACGCACGATCACGTAGGCACCGGCCACGTTCGCCGGGCTCATGCCGGTCGACTCCTTGAGTCGCTGAACGAAGGTGATGCCCATGTGGTTCACCAGATCGTTGGCGATCTGGGTGCTGACGATTTCGCGCTTCAGACGGTGACGACGCATCGCTGCGGAGAACTTGCTCACCAGGGTTGGCGGGAAAGCGGTTTCCATGTCGCGGGTCAGGTAGTCGTCATCCGGCACCAGGGAGCCCAGCAGCTGCTCCTTGAGGTCGATCTTGCTGTAGGAGATCAGCACCGACAACTCGGCACGGGTCAGGCCATGGCCTTCGGCGATGCGCTCGTTGATCGCCTCTTCGTTCGGCAGGAACTCGATGGCGCGATCCAGCTTGCCGCGGCCTTCCAGATCGTTCATCAGGCGCTTGTATTCGGCAATCCGCGGCAAGGCGCGACGGGCCGCCAGGGACAGGGCCTGGGTCTGCTTGTAGTTGTTGCCCAAGACCAGGCCACCGACTTCGTCGGTCATGCTCGCCAGCAACTGGTTACGCTGCTTGTCGGTCATGTCGCCGGCCTGAACCACTTCGTTCAGCAGGATCTTGATGTTCACTTCGTGGTCGGAGCAGTCCACGCCACCGGCGTTGTCGATGAAGTCGGTGTTGGAACCGCCGCCATTGAGGCCGAACTCGACGCGCCCCAGCTGGGTCATGCCCAGGTTACCGCCCTCGCCCACCACTTTGCAGCGCAGTTCGTTGCCGTTCACGCGCAGCGCATCGTTGGCCTTGTCGCCGACATCGGCGTGGCTTTCGCTGCTGGCCTTGACGTAAGTACCGATACCGCCATTCCACAACAGGTCCACCGGTGCCTTGAGCAAGGCATTGAGCAGTTCGGTCGGGGTCAGCTTGTCGGCCTGGATGTCGAAGCGTTCCTGCATCTGCGGGGAAATCGCGATGCTCTTGGCGCTACGGGAGAAGATACCGCCGCCTTCGGACATGATGCTGGTGTCGTAATCCGACCAGGCCGAACGCGGCAGGTCGAACAGGCGCTGACGCTCGGCGAAGCTGGTCGCCGGATTCGGGTTCGGGTCGATGAAGATGTGCAGGTGGTTGAATGCCGCGACCAGTTGCAGTTTGTCGGACATCAGCAAGCCGTTACCGAACACGTCACCGGCCATGTCGCCGACGCCCACCACAGTGATGCTGTCTTCCTGGACATTGATGCCGCGCTCGCGGAAGTGGCGTTGTACGCCGACCCACGCGCCCTTGGCGGTGATGCCCATTTTCTTGTGGTCGTAACCGGCCGAACCACCGGAGGCGAACGCGTCACCCAGCCAGAAGCCGTAGTCGATGGCGATGCCGTTGGCGATGTCGGAGAAGGTCGCGGTGCCCTTGTCCGCGGCGACGACCAGGTACGGGTCATCGTTGTCATGGCGCACGACGTTGGTCGGCGGCACCAGGGCGCCGTCCTTCAGGTTGTCGGTAATGTCCAACAGGCCCGAAATGAAGATGCGGTAGCAGGCGATGCCCTCGGCCGCGATCTCGTCACGGCTGCCGCCCAGTGGCAGGCGACGCGGCAGGAAGCCGCCCTTCGCACCCACCGGCACGATCACCGAGTTCTTCACTTGCTGGGCTTTTACCAGGCCCAGGACTTCGGTACGGAAGTCTTCTTCACGGTCGGACCAGCGCAGGCCGCCACGGGCGACGTTGCCGAAGCGCAGGTGCACGCCTTCGACGCGTGGCGAGTAGACGAAGATCTCGAACTTCGGCACCGGTTTCGGCAGTTCAGGGATCAAGTGCGGGTTGAACTTGAAGCTGAAGTACGACTTGTTATGGCCGTTGGCGTCGGTCTGGTAGAAGTTGGTGCGCAGGGTGGCCTTGATCAGGTCCAGGTAGCGACGCAGGATGCGGTCTTCGTTGAGCACCTGGACGTCGTCCAGCGCGGTCAGGATCGCATGTTCCAGACGCTGCTCGAGATCGTCGCTGCTCAGCTTGCGCGCCAGGTAGAAACGGGTCTTGAACAACCGGGTCAGTTCGCGAGCGATGTCGGTGTGGTTGTTCAGGGTGCTGGCGATGTAGCCCAGGTCGAAGCCCAGGCGGATCTGCTTGAGGTAACGGGCGTAGGCACGCAGCAGCGCCACGTCACGCCAAGGCAGGCCGGCGGTCAGGACCAGGCGGTTGAACGCATCGTTCTCGGCATCGCCGCGCACGATATGGACGAACGCGTCCTGCAGGGTGTCGTTGAGTTGCTGGATGTCCAGGTCCAGGCCTTCGGCTGCGGTGAAGGCGAAGTCGTGGATCCAGAACTCGCGGCCATTGGTGTGACGCAGGCGGTACGGGAATTCACCCAGCACGCGCAGGCCGAGGTTTTCCAGGATCGGCAGGACGTCGGACAGCGCCAACGGGGTGTCGGCGTGGTACAGCTTGCAATGCAGCTCCCGCTGGCCGACCTGGCCCAGCGGCTGGTAGAAGCTCATCACCAGCGGGTTCTTGTCGTTGAGGCTCAGCAGGTGCTGCATGTCGACCACAGCCGAATGCGCGGCGAAACGCTCGCGGTAACCGGCCGGGAAGCCTTTCGGGAAGTCGGCCAGCACGTTGGTGCCCTGGGCCTCGCCGAAGCTTTCGACGGTCAGCGCCGAGTAATCGTCCTGCCAGCTGCGGCAGGCCTGGATCACTTCGTTTTCCAGCTGCTGCGGGTCGATGTCAATGCGGTTTTTCGGGTCGACGCGCAGGATCAGCTGCACACGGGCCAGCACGGACTCGGAGAAGAAGGTCCAGAACTCGCAATCCGAGGCTTTCAGGCGATCCATCAGCACTTGCTGGATCTTCTGCCGTACTTCGGTGGAGTAGATATCACGCGGCACGTAGGCCAGGCAGTAGCAGAAACGACCGTACGGGTCCTTGCGCAGGAACACGCGGATCTTGTTGCGCTCCTGGATCTGCACGATTGACATCACGGTGCTGAACAGCTCGTCCACCGGCGTCTGGAACAGGTCGTCGCGCGGCAGCACTTCGAGCACCTGGGCCAGTTCCTTGCCCAGGTGAGCCTTGGCCTGGAAGCCGGAACGGCGTTCGATTTCCGCGACCTTGCGGCGGATGTACGGGATGACCCGCACGCTCTCGCCATACACCGAGGAGGTGTAGAGGCCCATGAAACGGCATTCCTTGATGACCTTGCCGTTGGCGTCGATTTCACGGATCGACACGTAGTCCGGGTAAGCCGGACGGTGTACACGGCTTGGGTGCGCCGCCTTGGCGAACGACAGCAGGGTCGGTTCGCGCAGGTAGTTGACGGCGTAGTCTTCGATGCGCAGGTCATCGTAGCTCAGGCCGGCGCGCAGCAGTTTGGTCAGGCCGAGGAAGGAGTCCTTGTCATAGACGATGTGACCGCCATCGGCTTCATCGCTGACCACGAACTCTTCGTAGCCGAGGAAGGTGAAGTGGTTGCCCACCAGCCATTCCAGGAAACTCTTGATTTCGCTCTTTTCGTCGGCATCGACGGCGAACTGGCTGTTGTCCAGGTTGGTGAGGATTTCCTGGACCTTGGCTTTCATCGGCTCGAAATCGCCCACCGCCACGCGCACTTCAGCGAGCACTTGCTCCAGCTCTTTGGCCAGCACGTTCAGTTCGGCGTTATTGGCGCAACGGTCGATTTCCAGGTACATCAACGACTCTTGCAGCACGTCGTCGCCCTGGGTGCCTTTTGGCAGGATTTCCAGCAACTCGCCCTTGCTGCCACGACGCACGCTCAGCACGGTGGTCTGCAGGGTGTGGATGCTGTAGCCGCGACGGTTCAGCTCGGTGCGCACCGAGTCCACCAGGAATGGCAGGTCGTGGTGCAGCACTTCGACCGCGGTGTGGGTCGACTGCCAGCCGTGGCGTTCGTAATCGGGGTTGTAGACGCGCACTTGCGGTTGCGCGTGATCGAAGCGCTCAAGCAGGCGCCACGCAGAAAGAGTACAGCCAGCGAGGTCAGACAACCGACGTTGGGTCAGTTCATCCAGGGAAATGATGCCGAAGAATTGTTCAGCGAACAGCGCCACTTGTGGCAGTGCCTGTTCACTGATGTGCTGCGCCAGTGCCGCTTGCAGTTGGTGCTGGAAGTCGGCTTTGCTGGCTGCGGTGAAGAACGCCATCTGTGGTACTCCGCTTGGGCTTGTTATTGATGAAAGCGTCGCGCGTAACACCCCTGTTCGGGGCTATGTTTCAAAGCTACCCGTCACCCTGCTCCTGATTCTCGGGCAGAGGAAACAGGGCGACAGGAGGGTGAAGCTAAACGAGACACTCGGGTCACATTCACCTTCCGTGAATGGGCATCTGCAAAAGCGACTGGGCTGCGTGCAGCGCAATGCCTTTACGGGTGCTCATCCGTTGCGCAGCTTAACGAGTGCGGCAAGACCCATGCTTGCGGTGCTGCGACATATTCGGTCAACGGTACGCTGCTCTGCAGGCGCGCCTTGAACAACACTAGCAGCCGAAGGCGATTTCGGGGCTGATTGCACAGTTTTTGCGGGACAACCGTACCAGAACGGCAGGTCGGGACGCGCCCTCCCCGCCCCAACCAGAAATTGACAACATCCATGATCGCCGAACCGACCATGGACGCTAATGCTGCTCATTGAAGGAACCTCGACCGATTCAGTCGATCAAGTCATCGAACGCCTGAAATCGGCTCACTGTCGCGCAGTCGTAACAGAGCATTTGAATCGTCTTCTTGTCCATGCTGGCATCGACGTTGGTCGAATCACATTCACGACAGAACAGCTGCAGATGCCCGGCCTGGTCCGTCGTGCAGCCATTGCCAGAGAAAAACCGTGGCACCAGTTCGTCACGCCAGTAGAGGCCCGGGGACTTGGAGAAACCTGCTCCGCTGTCCTTGAGTACCACGTCATACAGGATTCGGTGCAAGGCCGACTGCGGCACTCGCGAATCGCGATAGGCGGTTTTGCGCCAGTTTCGCGCCTTTGCATCCTGCGCCGTGCCCAACATGTTGCCCGGGATGGTGTTGCAAGCGTGGTTACGGCCCTTGGAATTGCCGGTGGCGTAGAAATGCGCGGCATTCTTCACCGCCAACCGCGCAAAGTAGTAGATGTGGCTCACCGAAAAGTCCTGCAGAAGCTGGCCGACAACGGTTTCGGCGCGCCCTTGGGCACTGAATACAAAACTCACTTCACTGGCCAGGATCTGGATGTACTGAAGCGACTCGTCCCGAGCCAGGCTCAACATCAAGGCGTACAATTCGCTTTTCCAGGCGGGCTGAACACTGCCTGACAGCTCTTGATACAAAGCGCCGTACAGTGCGTCGCGAGTGCCGCGTATGCCGGGTTCCAATGCGACATTGGGTAGCCAGCGCACGGAGCAGAAGTCTTTGATCTGGTAGCCGGACGCCCGATCGAAGGCCTTGATGTCGCCATCCAGGTCGACGTCCAGCGCTCCGGTCTCGTGCAGGTTCCTCACCAGCGCTTCACTGGCCTCATCAGTGGGTGCCAGAGGTTCGCTCCTGACCCCGGTGGCGAGCGAGGCAATGCGCTCGCCTCCGTCGACCTGGCCGTCGTCGAGCAAGGCGAGCAGTGCCAGTTTCTGGACGAAGCCCAGCGATGCATAAGGCACCGACGGACGCGGCGTGGCGTAGCGTTTCTGCAGCTCGAGACGATCGCGCTGCGCCTGGGCGGCGATTTCCTGCTGGCGCAGCTTGTAGCACTCATTGCAGGTACAGCGCTTGATTCGCCCTTGGTGGCCAGGCTCATGGTGATAGTGCTCGCAACGCACGCACTTGAAAGGGTTACGAAGTGAGACAGGGGTACCCTTGGCGTGCCGGCGCACCCACATGGGCAGGTCGCAGTAGGGGCAGGTCAGGTCCTTGCTGATGATCGGCGGCAATATCTTCAACAGACTGCGGACTTCAGGCGCAATGTTGAACTCGATTTTCAGGTCGGCACTTTTTTCACCGTCCAGATAGCGCTGGTACAGTTGCTCGATTTGTTCCTCGGACAGGTGCTTGATCTCATCTGCCCGTTCGAAATACTGACTCATCGAAAGAGGTCCTTTTTACATGATTGACTGCGCAATCCTTTGCGTCTGGGCGATCACGCTAAGGGATTGAAATGCGCAAAGACAAGTAAAAAACCTGCTTCCTGGCGTTATTTTCAGGGCTCGCAAACCTCCTGCAACAGGATCGGAAATTTCCTATGGCAAGTTAGGAAAAGTCCGTGAGAAGTACCCTTCATCATTCACAGGGTCTAGTTATAACGGCTTTTCGATACATCAGAGTGATAATGGAAATCGGTGTTTTCCCGCCACGTCAGCAACCTGAGGCAGCAGAAATATCCGTGGACTGGCAGAATTGCATTTTTTTACGTTCATCACGCTCGCCGAGCCAGGAATTCCCCATGCAAATGACCACCGCCCTCTTGATCGTCAACCCTTGCGATGAAGAAGAAGACGACATGGCGATGCTGTGCTGCCATAGCGAAAAGGGTGAGATGTTTCTCATGAGTCGGTATCCGGATGAGGATGAGCTTGAGATCACCCTCGATGGCGAGCCTTCGACCCTGGATGGCGTGAAGGTTACCCTCAGCCCTACCCTGCTGAAGATCGAGATCGCCGCGGCGGATGCCGATGCGTTGAATGGGGATGATGTGCTGGAGATCACTTTTAACCCGGACATGGTGGATCTGGCGGAGGTTCAGGAAACCCTGAAGAATATCCTTGACGGTACCGGGACCTTTATCAGTCAGATTTGATGTGTCTGAACCGGCCCTATCGCTGGCAAGCCAGCTCCTACAGTGACCGATGTGTTGCACTGATAGCATCCACACCGCCAATAACTGCAGGACTGCGGCGCGACGATTCGACTTGCCAGCGATGAGGCCCTGACAGTCACCTCAGGACTGTCGCCCTGCAAAAACCAGCAAATCCCCAACCATTTCCCGCATTTTGCACAAAATGCCGTTAGTCGCCGCCCCCCGCGATGGATTAAAGTAACGCCCCCAGCCCTGGCGTTATACGAACGTCTTCGGTCACCCTCTCCAGGAACAGTCATCGATGGAACATCGTGAAGCGCTGCTAGCGCTGCGAACCTTTCTTTCAACGCAGATTCTCGGCCAGGAAAAACTCATCGAGCGCTTGCTCATCGCCCTGCTTGCCGACGGCCACATGCTGGTTGAAGGGGCCCCTGGCCTGGCCAAGACCAAGGCCATCAAGGAACTGGCAGAAGGCATCGAAGCGCAGTTCCATCGCATCCAGTTCACACCCGACCTGTTGCCTGCCGACATCACCGGTACCGAGATCTATCGGCCGGAAACCGGCAGCTTCGTGTTCCAGCAGGGCCCGATCTTCCACAACCTGGTGCTGGCGGACGAAATCAACCGTGCCCCGGCCAAGGTTCAATCGGCATTGCTCGAAGCCATGGGTGAGCGCCAGGTCAGTGTCGGACGCAGCACCTATGAGCTTTCGCCGTTGTTCCTGGTGATGGCCACGCAAAACCCGATCGAGCAGGAAGGCACCTACCCGCTGCCCGAAGCGCAGCTGGACCGTTTCCTGATGCACGTGAAAATCGGTTTTCCGGACGCTGCTGTCGAACGCCGCATCCTGCAACAAGCCCGTGGCGAAGCCTTGAACGGCGAAACCAAGCCCGAACGCCGGGTCAGCCAGCAGGCGATCTTCGCCGCACGCAAGGAGATTCTCGGCCTGTACATTGCCGACGCCGTGGAGGAATACCTGGTGCAACTGGTCATGGCCACGCGCACCCCGGCCAAGTTCGATCCGGAAATGGCCGAATGGATCGCCTACGGCGCCAGCCCCCGCGGTTCGATTGCCCTGGATCGCTGCGCCCGGGCGCACGCCTGGCTAGCCGGGCGCGACTTCGTCAGCCCCGAAGACATCCAGGCGGTACTGTTCGATGTATTGCGCCACCGCATCATTCTTTCCTTTGAAGCCGAAGCCGCCGGTATCGACCAGGACCGGGTGGTCCAGCGGATTCTCGACGTCGTAGCCGTCGCTTGACCCCGATGAACGCCATCCTGCCGCCCGAACCGGGCATCCGTGTCAGCCTCGCCGAGTTGATCGAGATGCGTCATCGCGTGCGTGAAGTGCAGCTGTTTTCCACGCCGAGCCAGCGCAGCCCGCTGATCGGCCTGCACCACTCCAAGCTGCGGGGCCGTGGCGTGGATTTCGATCAGGTGCGGGTTTATCAAGCCGGCGACGACGTGCGCAGCATCGACTGGCGCGTCACCGCCCGCACCCAGGAACCCCACACCAAGCTGTTTCACGAAGAACGCGAGCGGCCGATCTTCATCATGGTCGAGCAGAGTCGTCGGTTGTTCTTCGGCTCGGGGCTGATGTTCAAGTCGGTGCTCGCCGCCCAGGCCGCGAGCCTGATCGGCTGGGCCGCGCTGGGGCATAACGACCGGGTCGGAGGCCTGGTGTTCGGCGACAATGAGCATTACGAAATCAAGCCAAGGCGCAGCAAACAGAGCCTGCTGCAGTTGCTCAACCGCCTGGTGCGGGTCAACCAGTCGCTGCACACCGAAAGCGAGCCCGATCGCGATGCGTTCGGCATTGCCTTGCGCCGCGCGCGGGAGGTGTTGCGGCCCGGCAGCCTGGCGATCGTGATCTGCGACGAGCGCGCCTTGTCCGAAAGCGCCGAACAACAGCTGAGCCTGTTGTCGCGCCATTGCGACCTGTTGCTGCTGCCATTGTCCGATCCGCTGGATCATGCCCTGCCTGCCGCCGGACTGTTGCGCTTCGCCGAGCGTGGCGCACAACTGGAACTCGACACGCTCAACTTCGACCTGCGCCAGACCTACCGCGCCCAGGCCGAAGCGCGCATCGCCCGCTGGGAGCTGCTGGCACAGAAGCTTCGAGTGTTGTTGATGCCGCTGAGCACGCAAAGTGAAATGGTCGAGCAACTGCGCGAGTACCTCAACCCACAGCAGCCGGGGAAAGGTCGATGAGCAGTCTCGAGCAGTTGCAGCCACTGATTTCTCCGCCCCCCGTGGAGTTCTGGCCGCCGGCACCGGGCTGGTGGTTGCTGCTGCTGTTACTGCCGGCCATCGGCTTTGGCCTGTGGAAGCTGCGGCACCTATTGACTCGCCAGCAACCGGTAGCCCCCGTCGAACAACCGCTGGACCCGGTGCGCGTGGCCGCACTGGCGGAACTGGCGCGCATGCCCAAACCTTACGACGGCGCGCCCGCCGGTGCCTGGCTGCAGCAACTCAATGGCCTGCTCAAGCGTCTGTGCCGCAACCATTACCCCTACAGCCAGAGCCATACCCTCAATGGCCGCAAATGGCTGGCTTTTCTCGACAACCGCTGCCCCGCTGCCGGCCTGACCCGCTGGATGGTGCTGGTCGAAGGCGCCTACAAGCCCGAATGCAAGCTGGACGACAAGGCCATCGCCGGCCTGACCCAGGCGGTCGACACCTGGATTCGCAAACATGTTTGAGTTCGCCTGGCCGTGGATGTTCGCCCTGCTGCCGCTGCCCTGGTTGATGCGTGTGCTGTTGCCGGTGGCCGACAGTGGCGAACCGGCACTCAAGGTCAGTTTTCTCGCTGACCTCGAAGGCCTGGCCAAACGCCGCGCCCGGGCCAACTTGCCCGCCTGGCGTCAGCAGGCGCCGTTTTTGCTGCTCTGGTTGCTGCTGCTGAGCGCCGCCGCGCGCCCGCAATGGCTCGGCGAGCCGTTGCCGATTGCAGCCAGCGGGCGCGACCTGCTGGTGGCGGTGGACGTGTCCGGTTCGATGGACTTTCCCGATATGCAGTGGCAGGACGATGACGTCAGCCGCCTCACCCTGGTCCAGCATTTGCTCGGCGATTTCCTCGAAAGTCGCGACGGCGACCGGGTCGGGCTGATCCTGTTCGGCAGCCGGGCGTACGTGCAGGCACCCCTGACGTTTGACCGGCATACCGTGCGCGTCTGGCTCGACGAAGCGCGTATCGGCATCGCCGGCAAGAACACCGCCATCGGTGACGCCATCGGCCTGGCCCTCAAGCGCCTGCGACAACGCCCGGCGCAAAGCCGCGTGTTGATTCTGGTCACCGATGGCGCCAACAACGGCGGCGAAATCGATCCGCTGACCGCCGCGCGCCTGGCGGCCAAGGAAGGGGTGAAAATCTACCCGATCGGTATCGGCGCCGACCCGGAAGAAAGCGGCACCCCCGGTTTCCTGGGGATCAATCCGAGCCTGGATCTTGACGAACCCACCTTGAAGGCGATCGCCGACGCCACCGGCGGCCAGTACTTCCGCGCTCGCGATGGCCAGGAACTGCAAGCGATCAAGGGCACCCTCGACAAACTGGAGCCCGTGACCCAGCAACCGACCCAGGCCCGTCCGGCCCAGGCGTTGTACCACTGGCCGCTGGCGCTGGCGTTGTGGCTGAGCATGCTGCTGGTGGTGCGCGAGCTGTGGCCGGACAACCCGCTGCAACGATTTTTCACCAAGGACCTGTTCTTGCAATCGCCATTGCCTGACTGGCGCCAGCGCCTCAAACGCCTGCGCCTGCGGAGGCGCCGATGAGCGCACTCTGGCCGTACTTTTTCCGCCCCTGGTGGCTGCTGTCGCTGCCGCTGCTTGGCTGGTTGCTCTGGAAACTGTGGCATCGGCAGAAGCGCGCGGGGCGCTGGCAGATGATCCTGCCGCCGGCGTTCCATGCGGCGTTGCTCAGTGGCGGCAGCGGACGCGAAAGCAAACTGCCGTGGATCGCCCTGGGCCTGGCCTGGTCGATCGCTGTCGTCGCATTGATCGGACCGAGCTTTTCCCGCGTCGAGCAGATCAGCCAGAAACCCGCTGACCCGCTGGTGGTAATCCTTGAGCTGACCCCGCAAATGCTCGCCACCGACGTTCAGCCAAACCGCCTGGAACAGGCCCGGCGCAAACTCTTCGACCTGCTGCAAAGCCGCAACGACGCGCAGACTGCAATCGTCGTCTACGCCGGCAGCGCCCACACCCTGGTGCCGCTGTCGGACGACCTGTCCACCAGCCGCAACCTGCTCGATGCGCTCAAGCCGTCGTTGATGCCCGAAGCCGGCCAGCGTGCCGATCTGGCGGTGGTCAAGGCCCTGGCCTTGCTGGAACAGGCCGCACTGGGCGACGGTCGGATCCTGTTGATCGGCACTTCCCTGAGCGAACCGGAGCGCCTGGGCATCAGCCGCGCCTTGAGCGGCAAGTCGACGCAATTGCTCATGCTTGGCATCGGCACCGCCGACGGCGCCCCAATCACCCAGGAGGATGGCAGTTTCCTCAAGGACGAACAGGGAGCGATCCTGGTGTCGCGCCTGGATGAGCCCGGCCTGAAGGCCTTCATCAACGAGCTGGACGGACACTACCGCCACGCGCGCCTGAGCGATGGCGATCTGCGCGCCCTCGGCCTGCTCGACGGGCCGCGCAACCTGCGCAACGACGGCCAGACCCTGCGCCTCGACACCTGGGCCGACCAGGGCTACTGGCTGCTGTTGCCGCTGCTGTTGCTGGCCGCCTGCGCCGGTCGTCGCGGTTGGTTGTTCTGCCTGCCGCTATTTTTCATGCTGCCGCAACCGGGCTATGCCTTCGACTTCCAGGACCTGTGGCTGCGCCCCGACCAGCAGGGCCAGCACTTGCTCAAGCAGAAACGCCCGGCCGAGGCGGCCCGGCACTTCGAAGATCACCAGTGGCAAGGCGTGGCTCTCTACGAAGCCGGCGACTACACGGGCGCCGCCCAGCGGTTCGCCGAGGGCAACGACGCCCACGCCCACTACAATCGTGGCAACGCCCTGGCCAAAAGCGGCGAGCTGGAGGCGGCCGTGGATGCTTATGAACAGGCCCTCGAACGCCAACCGGATCTGCGCCCGGCCCTGACCAACAAGGCCCTGGTGGAAAGCCTGCTCAAGCAGCAAGCCACCGCGCCCGCCCCTGACAAAGCCGCCAATGAGGAGGCCGCCGATTCGGCGCAGGAAACACCACCCAGTAGCGTTGCGCAGCCGTCGACAACGGGTGAGCCGCAAACCGCTGGCGAACCGACCCAAGCCGCCACCGAGCCGTCCGCCACAACACCGCCGCGCCCCGGCGCCAACGAGGTCCCGGGCAGCGAACTGGGAGATGAACAGCACACCATTGCCCCCATGCCCCCGACCAGCGACAGTCTCGATGCCGAGCAGCAGCAGGCGCTGGAGCAATGGCTCAGGCAGATCCCGGACGACCCGGGTGAATTGCTCAGACGCAAATTCTGGTACGAACAGCAACAACATCAGGATCAGGGAAAAACTCGATGACCCGCTTCACCGCCTTCATGCTCGCCCCGCTGCCCGCCTTGCTGCTCTGTGTCGTGCAGGCCCAGGCAGCCGAGCTGGTCGCCAGTGTCGACCGGGCTCGCCTGAACTCCGGCGAGACCATCGAACTGACCCTGGAATCCAACGACGTGACCCAGTTCGGCAAGCCGGACCTGACGCCACTGGAGCCCCTGTTCGAAGTGCGTGGCACCCGCCAGGTCAACCAGTTGAACACCCTCAATGGCGACAACCAGGCCACCACCCGCTGGATCGTCACCCTGCTGCCCTTGCACAACGGCACCCTGGTGATCCCCCCGCTCGCGCTGGGCGACGTGCAGAGCCAGCCGATCACGGTGCAAGTGGTCGAGAGCGACACCCAGGCGAGCCCGAACAAGCAGGCAGCTGTGTTCATCGACGCCAGCCTCGATCAAACCACCGTGTACGTGCAGGCCCAGGCGATCCTGACCTTGCGCATCTACCATTCGGTGTCCCTGTACGACGACAGCAGCCTGCCGCCCTTGCAAATTCCCGACGCGCGCATCGAACAGCTCGGCGAGTCACGCACCTACGAGAAAGACATCAACGGCATTCGCCATGGCGTGATCGAGATGCGCTACGCGATCTACCCGCAACACAGCGGTGAACTGATCATCCCGGCGCAGATATTCAATGCCGCACTGGTGGAGGCGCAGCCCGTGCAGGACGCCAGCGCCCAGGCGCCGAAATCCGGCAAGTTGATGCGCGTCAGCTCCGGCGAGATCCTGCTGACGGTCAAGGCCAAACCCATCACCTATCCCGCCGACCTGCCCTGGCTACCGGCTCGCAGCCTGACCCTGAGCGAAAGCTGGAATCCAGAGCCGGAACACGTCCAGGTCGGCGATTCGCTCACCCGCAGCCTGACGGTCAAGGCCGAAGGCCTGGCCAGTTCGCAACTGCCGCCCCTGCCCGGCACCGAGGTCAGTGGCCTGCGGCGCTATCCCGATCAACCGGTGCTGGGTAACCAGAATACCGAACGAGGCCTGGTGGGTAGTCGCGAAGATCGCGAAGCGCTGGTGCCTTCGCGCAGCGGCGCCATCGACTTGCCGTCGGTCGAGGTGGTCTGGTGGAACACCTTCGAAGACCATCTGGAGCACAGCAGCCTGCCCGCCCGGACCCTGCAGGTGGCGGCCAATCCGAGCCTGCTGGTCGATACTCCGGCCGGCGCCACACCAATGGACAGCAGTGCCAGCAACGAAACCCTCTGGCGCTGGAAACTCAGCACCCTGATCCTCGCCTGCACCACCCTACTGGGGTTCGGCCTCTGGTGGCGGGCACGCTGGCAACCGGCAATCCTGCGGGCGGCACAAACCGGCCCGAGCCCACGCACGGTGCTCGACGACCTCAAGCGTGCCTGCCAGGCCAACGATTCCCACGCCACCCGCCAGGCGCTCGACGCCTGGGCCCGCCAGCAACCGGAAACCCTGGCCGACATGGCCGCCCGCTTCGTCCCGCTGTCCGACGCCCTCGACGGTTTGAACGGCGCGCTGTACAGCGAAACCGGCCAGCATTGGCAAGGGGAAGATTTGTGGCGGGCGATCCGGACGATTCCGATTGCCGAACGGGTTCAGGATCCGGTTGGGGACAGTGGGTTGCCGCCGCTTTATCCGAAATAAAATCAAAAGATCGCAGCCTGCGGCAGCCCCTCCAAGGCTGCCGCAGGCTGCGATCATCAAGGCCTTTCAGCAAAGCACAATGAGTCCGTCAAAGGTCAGGCCAGTTTGACCCAAAGCACATTGTCGCCCACCCCAGGGGCCCAGTCTTCTACGTAGGAGGTGTGTGCCTGAAGGCAGGACCAGTTCTTTGCAGCGTGTCTCACTCGCTGGTCTTTTGCATACTGAGTGTTCAGTTTCCATGCCGGATACTCGCCCCCGCCACTCTCAGTGCTGACGCTCAGAACGTTACTGGACGACGAAAGCTTGTTGTTCAGGTCGCGCGCTTTCACCGCGTAACGGTATGGGGTGTCTGGTGTGAGGCCAGAGTCGACAAAAGAGGTCTGAGTGACGCTCACGGTTTTGATATGAATATCGTCCCGATAGATCAGATAGTCGACTAGTGGGTCCGTGCCGGTGGATGCCCCCCACATCAGGCTGACACTTTGTGTGGTCTGGCCCATGCTGTGCAGGTTCGTCGGAGCGGTAGGCCCCGCGCCACCTTCTGGCAAGGTGTGCACTTGAATCGGCCGGCTGGGCGCAGAGATATGGCTGCGATCGTCGACCGCGCTGATGGCATATGTGTACTGGGTTTCAGGCGCCACGCTGTTATCGGCAAAAGCAAGATTCGGAGCGTCTACATCAACCAAAAATCTTCCGTTACGCGAAATGCGGTAGGAGGCGATCGGAAAGGGACCGGTTCCTGCATTCCAATTCAACAGTACCTGCTTGTCAGTGACCTTGACAGCAGCCAGTCCAGTCGGTGGATCCGGCCGTTCACCGCCGCCTTCCGGTGGCACGAAATTCAGATCAATCACTTGGTAAAAAGCCATGGAAGTGTTGGCCACTTCCCAGACGGCCAGCAATGCGTGGTACCCGTCCCGTTCCGGTAGTGGGACACCATGGGTGGTGGGTGAAGCGGGCAACATTTGCTCGCCATGGGACCAATGCGGTTGCAGGTTGATTTGCACTGTGTAAAACGGCTCCGCTTCAAACTGGTCGCGCGACAGGACCTTGTCAGGATCCCAACCTTCCCTGGTCATGAAATAGTTCCAGCGCCGGGTCGCGTGCTTCGCGCTGAAACGCCAGGAAATGTCCAGCGTTTCGCCACTTCGCACATCATGTTTTTTCCAATGACTCCCTGGTTCGTCCAGTTGTGCACCGGTCAGTTGATTGGCACTGGCAATTTTTCCATCTGGAGGCGGCGGGACGTTGGCGTCGTCATCTTTGGCAAAAGTATCCCTGAGCCCGCCGGCAGTCAGAGGAAAAAACTTGCCGGACTCGCGTTGGTTCAGAGCCCCTAAGTCGAGTCTCCCCGCAAGCCACTCAAAATGTGCCCGTGAAGAGGGAGAAAAAACGTGGCCATGACGCGCATTGTTGCTTCTACTGATAGAGTTCGGACGACCCTGTGACATAGTATTTCTCCATTAACAATCGTAGTAACTTCGATAACCCTGGAATCACATGTAACGCCCTAACCACATCAGCTACTGTCCGACCTGCCTCGCCTCCCTTCTATTGGAAAGCACACCCTGTCGCTTGCACTGTAAGGCTCCATGCTCGAATCCATTGAATACCCGGCTCGCCCTGGCGCCTACTGACAGATCTGACAGTGGGGACAGACGGTCGCAGGTTTTCAACACCGAATGCAGACGTCTTGACCTTTAAAGGTGTTCTGCAACAACAGTCTTTTGCCAGTAAACTCTCTCCCCTTTCGCCGCCATCATTTGTCTTCGCGGCCATCACCTTTTTTGTAGCGGAGTTGCCCTTGCGTCTGTTCCACACCTCCGACTGGCACCTCGGGCAGAACCTGCACGGCCAGGATCGTGATTTCGAGCACGGCTGTTTTCTCGACTGGCTGCTGCGCCAGCTCAAGCTGGATCAGCCGGATGTGCTGCTGATCGCCGGCGACATCTTCGACACGGTCAACCCGCCGGTCAAAGCCCAGGAACGCCTTTACGACTTCATCGTCAGCGCCCATGAGCAGCAACCCTTGCTGACCATCGTGATGATCGCCGGCAACCACGATTCCGGCTCACGCATCGAACTGCCCGCGCCCTTGATGCGCCGCTTGCGCACCCATGCCCTGGGCCGCGTGCTGTGGCTGGATGACGGGCAACTGGACGCCGAACGCCTGTTGCTGCCACTGCCAAATGCCCAAGGCGACATTGCTGCCTGGTGCCTGGCGCTACCGTTCCTGCGCCCGGCCGAAGTCACCGGCGCCCATCTGGGCGACAACTATTTGCGCGGCATCGGCCAGGTTCACGAATGGCTGATTGAAGCGGCCAATGCCAAACGGCAGACCGGACAGGCACTGATCGCCATCAGCCATGCGCACATGGCCGGTGGTTCGGTGTCGGAAGACTCCGAACGCAGCCTGATCATCGGCAACGCCGAAGCGCTGCCCGCCAGCCTGTTCGGACCGACCATCAGCTACGTCGCCCTGGGGCATTTGCACAAGCCACAGAAGGTCAACGGCGAGGAGCGCATTCGCTACAGCGGCTCGCCCATTCCGTTGTCGTTCTCGGAGATCGGCTACCAGCATCAGGTTCTCGTCATCACACTCGACGGCGAAACCCTGGTCAGCGTCGAACCGAAACTGATTCCTCGCTCAGTGAACCTGCAACGTATCGGCCCTGCGCCCCTGGCCGACATCCTTGTGCAACTGGCCGACCTGCCGATCATCGACCTGCTGGCCGACTACCAGCGCCAGCCCTGGCTGGAAGTGCGGGTACGCCTCGACGAGCCGCAACCGGACTTGCGCCATCAAGTGGAAAGCGCCCTGGAAGGCAAGGCCGTGCGCCTGGTGCGCATCGCCGCCGAATACGCCGGCAACGGCAGCCGTGAAGGTGCCGATGAAGGTGCCGGGTTGATCGAACTGGGCCAGCTCACGCCCCATGAACTGTTCAGCCGTGCCTGGCAGGACAACTACGGCAGCGAGGTCGATGAGCAAACCCTAAAGGACTTTGCCGAGCTGCTGCAAGACGTGCAGATGGAGGACGAACAGCCATGAAGATCCTCGCCATCCGCCTGAAAAACCTCGCCTCACTGGCCGGGCCGTTTGAAATCGACTTCACCGCCGAACCCCTGGCCAACGCCGGACTGTTCGCCATCACCGGCCCCACCGGCGCCGGCAAGAGCACCCTGCTCGACGCGTTGTGCCTGGCCCTGTTCGGTGCCGTGCCGCGGCTGAACAACACCGGGCGCGACGCCAAGGTGCCGGACGCCGATGGCGAAATCGGCACCGGCGACCCGCGCACCCTGTTGCGCCGCGGCACTGGCGAAGGTTATGCCGAAGTGGATTTTGTCGGCGTCGACGGCCGCCGTTATCGCGCACGCTGGGAAGCCAATCGCGCCCGGGAAAAGGCCGGTGGCAAACTGCAAGCCAGCCGCCAGAGCCTGCGCGACCTCGATCAGGATCAACTGCTGGCCAGCCAGAAAGGTGAATACAAGACCCAGCTCGAAGCCGCACTGGGCCTGAATTTCGAACAGTTCACCCGGGCCGTGCTGCTGGCGCAGAGCGAGTTCAGCGCCTTCCTCAAGGCCGATGACAACGACCGCAGCGAACTCCTGGAAAAACTCACCGACACGGCGCTATACACCCGGCTGGGCCGGCGGGCCTTCGACAAGACCAAGGAAGCCCGCGAAGCCCACAAATTGCTGCAGGATCAGGCCAGCGGCGTCACGCCCCTGGCGCCTGAGGCCCGCGCCGAGCTCGACGAGCGCTTCCAGGCCGCGCAACAGCAGCTTAGACATCAGCAGGCGCAGCTCAAGCAGCTTGAACTGCAGCACACCTGGCTCAGCGAACTGCGCCGTTTGCATGACGCGCAACTGGCTGCTGCCGAACAACTGCACAGCGCCCGCCAAACCTGGGAAAGCCTGGCCGGCGAGCGCGTGCAGCTGACGCGCCTGGAGCAGCTCGCCCCGCAACGGCACCAGTTCGCCCGCAAGTCCGAGGTCGATGCGTTACTCACGCCCTTGGCCGAGCAAATCGACCAGCATACCCGCCAGCACGGCGAACTCAGCGAGCGTCAGGCGCTACTGGAACAGGCCCTTGGCACGACCCGGATCGCATTGGGTGAAGCGCAACAACGGCAAACCGAATGTGCGCCGCTGTTGCGTCAGGCCTTCGAGGAACAAAGCACCCTCGCCCGCCTGGCGAAGGACACGGCCCTGGCCGCCGAAGCCAGACAGAGCGCCGAGCAAGCCTGCACCCAGGGCCAAAGCGCGATTCAAACCTTGCACGAGCAACAGGCCCGGGCTGGCGAACACTTGCAGCGCATGGCGGCCGAGCTGGAACAGAGCGTACATCTGGCGCCCTTGAGCGAGGCATGGAACGCTTACCGCGATCGCCTGCAACAGCTGATGCTGATCGGCAATCGCCTGAACAAGGGCCAGGCCGAACTGGCCAACCTCGAACAGAACGCCGTGCGCACCACGCAGGCGTTCACTGCGCAGAAACAGCAACTGGAGGTGCTGTTCAAGGAGGCCGGCGCCGAACCGGACGCCGTCGCCGAGCAGATCGGCATCCTCGGCAGCCTGTTGCAGGACAACCGCAAGCAATTGCGTGCCATCGAAGACCTGACGCGGCTGTGGGACAGCCAGCAGGACCTGGACAAGCGCGGCGCCGAGTTGCAGCAACGCCAGGTCGCTGCGCAACAGGAACGTGAGCGCCTGACCCAGGACGGGGTAAAGGCCAAGGCTGAACTCGCCGTCGCCGAGCAGACCCTGACCGTCACCCGCGAGCTGCTGGAGCGCCAGCGCCTGGCCCGAAGCGCCAGTGTCGAGGAACTGCGCGCGCAGTTGCAGGATGACCAGCCCTGCCCTGTCTGCGGCAGCAACGAGCATCCCTATCATCAACCCGAAGCCCTGTTGCAAAGCCTGGGTCGCCATGATGAAAGCGAGCAGGCAACGGCCCAAAAAGCGGTCGACCAGCTCAAGGAAAAGCTGACCGAACTGCGGGCGGAAGTGGGCGGACTGATCGCCCAGCAAAAAGAACTGCTGCAACAGCAGGAACATTTGGCGACCCAGCAACAAGCCCTGGCGCCAAGCCTGGAAGCGCATCCGCTGGCCACCGCCCTGCACAATCAGGACTACGCCAAGCGCGGCGCCTGGCTCAGCCAGCAAAACACCCAGTTGAACCAGAGCATCAGCCAGGACGAACAACGGCAAACCGCCCTGCTCACCCTGCAACAGGACGCCGCGCGCCTGACCCAGCAATTGCGCCACGCCGAAACCGCGCACCAGCAAGCGGCCCAGCATCTGGACAATCAACAGCGTGAGCTGGGCAATGACCGCCAGCGCCTGGACGAAGAACTCGGCGCGTTTGCCAGCCTGTTGCCAGCCGACACCCTGGAAGCGCTACGTCTCGAGCCCGCCGCGACCTTCATGCAGCTCGATCGGCAGATCGCCGAGCGCCTGGCGCAACTCGATCAGCAAAAGGAAGAACTTGCCGAGCAGCAACAGCGTCAGCAACACCTGGAGAAGGAACAGGATCGGCAGCAAACCCGTGTGCAACAATTGCAAACCGCCGAGCAGCAGTTCAATGCACTGGCCGCGCAACAACAGGCGAGCCAGCAGGCGCTCGGACAATTGCTCGCCTCCCACGCCAGTGCCGAACAGTGGCAGCAGCAGCTGGAGCAGGACGTGGAACAGGCGCGCAACGCCGAAACCACGACGGCCACGGAACTGCAGAACGTACTCACGCAGCTCGTGCGAATCGCCGCCGAACTCAAGGCGCAGCAAGAGCGTTTGCACACCCTGGAAAGCGAACAGCGCGAGCTCGGCGACAAAATCGCCGACTGGCGCGCCCGCCACCCGGAACTGGATGACGCTGGCCTTGACGACCTGCTGCGGGTCGACGACGCCCATGTCAGCGAACTGCGCCAACGCTTGCAGCACAGCGAAAAAGCCATCGAACAGGCCAATGTCCTGCTACAGGAGCGCGACAAGCGCTTGCTCGATCATCAGGCGCAGCACAACGGCAACCTCGATGACGAACAGCTCGCCAACGCGCTTACCGAGTTACAAAACCAGTTCGGCGTCAGCGAGCAGCTCTGCGCCGAATTGCGTGCCGAACAGGCCGAGGATCAGCGCCGGCAGAACGCCAATCAGGCCCTCGCGCAACAGATCGCCGACGCGTACAGCGAATACCAGCGCTGGGCACGCCTGAACGCGTTGATCGGTTCGGCCACCGGCGACACCTTCCGCAAGATCGCCCAGGCCTACAACCTCGACCTGCTGGTGCACCACGCCAACGTGCAATTGCGCCAACTGGTACGGCGCTATCGCCTGAAACGCGGCGGCAGCATGCTCGGTTTGCTGGTGATGGACACCGAGATGGGCGACGAGCTGCGTTCGGTGCATTCGTTGTCCGGTGGCGAGACCTTCCTGGTGTCGCTGGCCCTGGCGTTGGGACTTGCATCGATGGCCTCGAGCACGCTGAAAATCGAATCGCTGTTCATCGACGAAGGCTTCGGCAGCCTCGACCCGGAGTCCCTGCAACTGGCGATGGACGCCCTCGACGGCCTGCAGGCCCAGGGGCGCAAGGTCGCGGTGATCTCCCATGTGCAGGAAATGCATGAGCGGATTCCGGTGCAGATCCAGGTCCGCCGCCAGGGCAACGGCCTGAGCACCCTGGAGGTGAAATGATCACGCTCTACTCATTCCGCCGCTGCCCCTACGCCATGCGCGCACGCATGGCGCTGCGCTACTGCGAAGTGCCCGTGGACATCGTCGAAGTCAGCCTCAAGGCCAAACCCGCCGAGATGCTCGCACTGTCGAGCAAAGGCACAGTGCCGGTGCTGGACGTGGACGCCCAGGTCATCGATGAAAGCCTGGACATCATGCGCTGGGCCGTCGCCCGCCATGACCCGCAGGACTGGTTGCTCAAGGATGATCCGCAAGGACAGTTGGCCATCGAGGCGTTGATCGAGGAGAACGATCAGCACTTCAAAGTGCACCTCAATCGCTACAAGTACGCCGAGCGCTATCCTGAGCAACCGATGGCGTTCTATCGCGCCGAGGGCGAGGTGTTCCTGCGCAAACTGGATGAGTTACTGGAGGGACGCGACTACCTGCTCACGGATCACCCGAGCCTGGCCGACGTGGCGCTGATGCCGTTCATACGGCAATTCGCCCATGTCGACCGCGAGTGGTTCGCGCAAACGCCCTATCGACGTCTGCAGGCGTGGCTGCAGCGGTTTCTGGAGTCCGATTTGTTCACATCGATCATGAAGAAATAGCCCCCCCTCTGTTACGCCAACACTTCACACATGCCAATGGCCGAGCAATCCACCTGGAACGGTCCGAAAAAACTTTCCTCGGACTTGATCGGCGGATTGCCGGCCAGCATGCCCATGGCCTTTGCCGTTTCGATGTTGCGCGCAATGTTGTGGTTGGCCTCAATGGCCCGGGCTACGCCGCCTATCGAACCTTGCCCTATCCCCAGCAAGGAAAATCCGTTGGTGATGAAGGCCAGGAAAGCGATGACCAAAAGTTTGCAACGGTTCATGCTCCGCCCACTCCCGCCAGTTCCGCCGGATCGACCATCGCCTGCTGTGCGCGATGTTCAAACTGGATGCCAGGGTGTGCGACATGAATCGGCGGTTCGACGCTTTGCTGTGACTGCGGCGAAAGACTGATGACCAGCACCATGACCAGGTAAAGACCGATAGCCACATAGGCGCCGTGTTTGGCAGAAGTGATGATCGAGCTGGCCATGATGAACTCCGTGGACATGTTTCAGAGTCCACAGAATCAATCAAAAAAGCACCGGTAACCAACGAGTCTGATGCATAGCAAATATCAACTTCGTTGATCATTAACCCAGACTATCTCAGTCTTCAATAAAACTCATCATGCGCTCGCGGGCAGCGTCAGGTTCGCCGGGAATGGGTACGGCAGCGGACAGGATGGGGGTCGAGTAGAGGGACAGCAGTACGACGGCGAGACGCAGGGTCATTTTGGCAATCCTTTTCTGATGAAGGAGGAGTCAAAAAATCAGCGTCAAATTTAGAGGCATGGCCACCTGATATCAAGCATTACAGGATGGCTTGTCGCAAACGCGTTATGCAGGAGCGACATCACTTCAACGCCTTTCGCGGCCTGGGCTCTGATCGGCAAGTGACTTCGCTCCTGCATAAAGGCGGCAGGGCTGGAATTTCAGTGCTGGTTTTTGTGGTCCAGCGCGGCGTAGAAGTTCGCACTCTGTTGCAAGTATTTCTGGGTGTAGCTTTGGGTGTGGGATTTTTTGTCGCTGATTTCAACGTTGGCGCTGGCTGGCAGGGCAACGGTGGCGGAAATGGCGGAAGCGGCGATCACGGAGAAGAGATTGAAGTTCATGCGGGAGTTCCTCGAAGTCGGTTGGCTTGCCTGGCCGGTGGGGCCGTGAAGCAAACTTAACCCTCGAGGGTCAGCCGCTTGAAATGCTTTGTAGCACTTCCACATATCACGCTCATCGATAGAAGGATGCAGGCCCCATCAACCGGGGCCTGCGGCCTATTGACGCACCAGGAATTTCAGGTCACTGGGGGCATCCATCGGCAGGTTTTGCACGGTCTTACCCAACAAGCCAGTCTTGGCATCGCGCTCGACGACGACAATCCGGTTGCTTTTCTGGTTGGCGATCAGCAGGAACTTGCCACTCGGATCGAGGCTGAATTCCCGGGGATGGTCGCCTTCTACCGCGCGACGTTGCAGCTCCTTGAGGTGGCCGGTGGCTGGGTCGATGGCGAACACCAGCAACTGGTTGGCGGTGCCACGGTTGCTGACATAGAGGAACTTGCCGTCCTTCGAGGCATGCAATGCCGCGGCGGCCTTGTCCGAAACCGGCTGACCCGCAGCCAGGTCGACCATCTGGGTTTGCTCCAGCTTGCCGTCGCGGTAATCAAACACCGCCACTTGCGCGCTCATTTCCATGGTCAGCCAGGCATGCTTGCCATCGGCACTGAACAGCAAATGGCGCGGCCCGCTGCCCGGTGGCAACTGAACGAACGAGGGAGTCGCCGGGGTCAACGGCAAGTCGGGATTGGCCTTGGGGTCGAAGCGGTAGACAAACACCTTGTCCGCCCCCAGGTCGTTGGAAAACACGTAGTTGCCATCAGGCGAGGAGACCGTCGAATGCACATGCGCCGACATCTGCCGCTCGGGATTGACCCGGCTGGCCGGATGGCTGCTCATCTGCACCACAGGCTTGAGCGTGCCATCGGCCGCCAGCGGCAACACCGCCAGGGTGCCGCCCGGATCTTCAGATACCGAGTAGTTGCTGACGAACAAGTGGCTGGCATCAAGGCTGAGACCCGAATGCGTCGGTTCGTTGCCCAGGCTCTGTACCTGGTTGATCAGGCTTAACTCATGGGTCTTGGGGTCAATGGCATAACTGCTCACGCGCCCGACCGGATCGGCCTGGCCCGGGCCATTTTCATTGACCACGAACAGGCGCTGCTGGTCCTTGGACAGGGTCAGCCAGGACGGATTTTCGCTGTTGATCACCTGTAGCGGCTTGGCGTCGATCTGGCCGGTGGCACTGTCGAAGGCCAGGCGATAGATGCCCTGGCTTTGGCCGGCCGTGTAGGAACCCACGAGCAATTGATAGTCGTCGGCGGCCGCCACCTGCACGCCCATCGCGCCGATGCTACCGGCGATCAATAGCGGCCAGAGGTTACGCATCCTGTTGATCATCGTCGTCGTTGTCACCGCTGACGACGTCGCCGAGGCACACCAGCCGGTGTTCGCCGTTGTTGTCATTGATCAGCCAGCTTTGCAAGGTCGCATCGAACGTTGCCGCCTGAATCTGCGCGGGAGTGAATTCCCAGTGCAGGGCATTTCGACCGTCCATGCATTCGATGTGCAGGTTGTCGTCTTCATCGAGGGAGAACTCGAAGGCGTGGTAGCCGTCGATTTCCACCATCCCGCAGTGTTCGAGGGCGTTGAGCAAGGTGTCGGTTGCAGCAGTCATGGCAGTCAATCTTTGAATGGGAAAGACGCAATGATAGCTCATTGCGCCTCATACCAATGTGGGAGCGGGCTTGCTCGCGAAAGCGATGGGTCAGAGACATCCTTATTGATTGGTCGGCCGCCTTCGCGAGCAAGCCCGCTCCCACAAGGAATCGTATTTGGCTGTTAGATCGCCTCGCGGGACGGTTGGCCATCCACCAGGCGCTGGATACCCAGTGGATTGCTGTTTTTCAGCGCCTCCGGCAGCAAACTGTCCGGGTAGTTCTGGAAACACACCGGGCGCAGGAAACGGTCGATGGCCAGGGTGCCCACCGACGTGCCGCGCGCATCCGACGTCGCCGGATACGGCCCGCCATGGACCATCGAATCACACACCTCCACCCCGGTGGGATAACCATTGAGCAGGATTCGCCCGACCTTCTGCTCCAGCAACCCGGTCAGCTCGCTGAACTGCTCGAAATCCGCCTGCTCGCCGATGATGGTCGCGGTCAGCTGACCATGCAGGCCGTGCAGCGCGGCGCTCAGTTGTGCCTGATCCGCCACTTCGACCACCACGGTGGTGGGGCCGAACACTTCCGCTTGCAGCACCTCGTCGCCATCGATCAGCAGGTTGACGTCGGCCTTGAACAGCTGCGGCTGCGCCTGCCGCCCCTGTTGCGCATCGCCCGCCAGGTGTTCGATCCGAGGATGATCGAGCAATGTTTGCAAGCCCTTGGCATAGCTGCCCAGGGTCCCGGCGTTGAGCATGGTCTGCGCCGGTTGGTCGGCCATCATGTCGGCCAGTAGCTGGAGGAAGGCGGTGAACTGCGGCGAACGGATGCCGATCACCAGGCCAGGGTTGGTGCAGAACTGGCCGCAACCCTGGACCACCGAAGCCGACAGGCCACGGGCGATGGTTTCCGTGCGCGCCTGCAACGCCTGGGGCAGCACGATCACCGGGTTGATGCTGGACATTTCGGCAAACACCGGGATCGGTTGCGGACGCGCGGCGGCCATGTCGCTCAAGGCTCGACCACCCTTGAGCGAACCGGTAAAGCCCACCGCCTGGATGGCCGGATGCTTGACCAGCGCTTCACCCACCCCGCCGCCGTAGATCATGTTGAACACGCCGGCCGGCATCGCGGTTTTCTGTGCCGCGCGAATGATCGCATCGGCCACCTGCTCGGCCGTGGCCATGTGGCCGCCATGGGCCTTGAACACCACCGGGCAACCGGCGGCCAGGGCCGACGCGGTGTCGCCACCGGCGGTGGAGAACGCCAAGGGAAAGTTGCTGGCCCCGAACACCGCCACCGGTCCGAGCCCGATACGGTACTGACGCAGGTCCGGACGCGGCAACGGTTGACGCTCAGGCAGGGCCTGGTCGATGCGCGCGCCGTAGAAGTCGCCACGCCGCAGCACAGCGGCGAACAGGCGCATCTGGCCGCTGGTGCGGCCACGCTCACCGATAATCCGTGCGGCAGGCAGCGCGGTTTCGCGGCACACCACGCTTACGAACTCATCCCCCAGCGCATCCAGTTCATCGGCGATAGCGTCGAGAAATTGTGCGCGCCGCTCTGCACTCAAGGTGCGATAAGCCGGGTACGCTGCAGCGGCAGCCTTGGCGGCGGCATCGACTTCTTCCGGGGTGGCCTGGATGAAAGCATGGGGCAACGCCTCGCCGGTTTCGGCGTCGACGCTGTGCAATGTCACGCTGCCCAACGCACTGCGCTGGCCGCCGATGTAGTTGTGACCAAGGATCATAGGTAACTCCTTAAAGTGAGCCGACGGTGCCGGGTTCGAAAGCCGCATCGACGGGAGCGATGCCATTGATCAAAGGCGCGCCAAATTCTTCCTGGCTGATCTCGAACACATCGCCCGGTTGCGTGCGGATGCCATCGGCAAAAGACAGGGTCGCGGTGCCGAAGAAGTGGATGTGCACATCGCCCGGACGCAGGAACTGGCTGTACTTGAAATGGTGGAACTCGAGGTTGGCCAGGCTGTGGCACATGTTGGCCTCACCGCTGAGGAACTCGTTCTGCCACAGCACCTGGCCATCGCGCAGGATACGGCTGGTACCGGCCAGGTGTTGCGGCAGCTCGCCCACCCGCAGCTCCGGTCCATAGCTGCAACTGCGCAGTTTCGAGTGGGCCAGGTACAGGTAGTTCTTGCGCTCCATGACGTGATCGGAAAACTCGTTGCCCACGGCAAAACCGAGGCGGTACGGCTTGCCGTCGTGACCGATGACGTAGAGGCCGCTGAGTTCAGGCTCTTCACCGGCGTCTTCGGCAAAGGGTGGCAGCGGGAACGGCTGGCCCGGGCGTACGACAATGCTGCCGTCGCCCTTGTAGAACCACTCCGGCTGCACGCCCGCCTGGCCTGCCGCGGGTTTGCCACCCTCCACGCCCCACTTGAAGATGCGCATGGTGTCGGTCATCGAAGCTTCATCACCGGCCTGCTGGTGCATCTTGTCCCGGGCCGACGCGCTGCCCAGGTGAGTCAGGCCGGTGCCACTGACCAGCATATGCGCCGGGTCCGGGTGATCCAGCGGCGCCAGGATGCGCAGTTGCGCCAGCAGCTCGGCGTAGTCATGGCTGATGCCCAACCCGAGGCTCTGCACCTGCTGCTCAAGATTGCACCCCGCCTCGATCGCCGCCAGGGCCAGGTCGCGCACCGTGCGGGCGTCTTGCACTTCACGGACCAGACCTTCCTCGACCACGCCTACGCGGCGTTCGCCGTTACTCAATTCGAACTGAACCAAACGCATGAATATTCTCCATTTACTTGAAAACACCGCCCCCCCCCTGTAGGAGCTGGCTTGCCAGCGAAAGCGGCGGCACATTCACCGTCAATGTGTCAGATAGATCGCCATCGCTGGCAAGCCAGCTCCTACAGGGGTAGGGGTGATTGCCAGATTTTTGTGTCAGGTACGGGTAGCCCCACGCGCACTGGCGGCAAACTCATCCACCGGCAACACATGCTTGCGCTCCAGCAGGCGATACACCACGCCGGTCAACACCAGGCCGAACAGCATCACGCAGGACAGGAAATACAGCCCCGACGCGAGGTTGCCGGTGTACTCCTTGAGCGCGCCGATCACGAACGGGCCGATGTAGCCGCCGAGGTTGCCCACCGAGTTGATCAGGGCAATGCCCGCCGCCGCGCTCGCGCCGGCAAAGAAGCGACCGGGCAAGGTCCAGAAAATCGCCGTGCAGGAAAACAGCGAGAACGCCACCAGGCACAGCGCCGCCAGTTGCAACACCGGCACCGAGAGCCAGGCACTGAAGAACAGGCCGATGGCACCGAGCACGTACAGAGCGGCCAGGTGGCCATACCGATCATTCAATCGATCGGAGCTGCGCGGGATGATCAGCAAACCAACGATCCCGAAGATGTACGGCACCGATGACACGAACCCGGTCACCAGATCAGTGCCGCCGAACTGCTTGATCAAGGTCGGCAGCCACAGGCCCAGGCCATAGATGCTCAGGGTCACCGGCAGGTAGAACAGCGCCAGCAGCAACACGCGTTTGTCCTTCAGGGCGTGTAGCGGATTGCCGTGACGGGTCTGGCCATACTGCTCCAGGTCCTTTTTCAGCTCGCCACTGAGCCAGTCCTTCTCCGCCTGGTCCATCCATTTCACCTGTTGCGGACCATCCGGCAGCCAGCGCAGCACCGGCCAGGTCAGCAGGATCGCCGGGGTGCCGATGACGATGAACAGCCACTGCCAGCCATGCAGGCCGAACACCCCTTCCATGCCGAGCAAACCACCGGATATAGGTCCGGTGATCATCATCGCGATGGGTTGGGACAGGATGAACAGGCCCAGGATCTTGCCGCGATGGCGTACCGGGAACCACTGGGTGATGTAGTACAGGACGCCTGGAAAGAACCCGGCTTCCGCCGCGCCGAGCAGAAAGCGCATCAGGTAGAAGCTGTTCGGCCCCTGGACGAATGCCATGCCGATGGTGATGGCGCCCCAGGTGACCATGATCCGCGCGAACCAGCGCCGCGCGCCAAAGCGGTCAAGCATCAGGTTGCTGGGGATTTCCAGGAGGAAATAGCCAATGAAGAACAGCCCTGCGCCCAGCCCGTACGCCGCATCGCCCAGGCCGATGTCGGCGCCCATGTGCAGCTTGGCGAAACCTACGGCGGAGCGATCCACATAGGCGATCAGGTACAGCAGGATCAGGAAAGGAATCAGTTTCAGCGTGATGCGACGTATCAGCCGCAGTTCCTGGCTCATGAGATCGGTCTCCGATTGTTGTTGTTATAGAACCTCGGGGGACGCCTCTCACGGCAAACCGTCAGGGCCATCCCTCCGCTGAAAACGACTATATAGTATTACTATTTACCCAACAACACTTCCAAACAGACGAATTTGCGCTTATGTTACGCTTCAGCTCGAACAATATAGTCATACAATAAGAGAATCGATCATGTCTGATAAGAAACCCACCCTGCGCTCCGCCCAATGGTTTGGCACCGCCGACAAGAACGGCTTCATGTATCGCAGCTGGATGAAGAATCAGGGCATCGCCGACCACCAGTTCCATGGCAAGCCGATCATCGGCATCTGCAACACCTGGTCGGAACTGACCCCCTGCAACGCGCATTTCCGCCAGATCGCGGAACACGTCAAGCGCGGAGTGATCGAGGCCGGGGGCTTCCCGGTGGAGTTCCCGGTGTTCTCCAACGGTGAATCCAACCTGCGCCCGACCGCCATGCTCACCCGCAACCTGGCGAGCATGGACGTCGAAGAAGCGATTCGCGGCAACCCCATCGACGGCGTGGTGCTGCTGACCGGTTGTGACAAGACCACCCCGGCCTTGCTGATGGGTGCGGCCAGCTGCGACGTGCCGGCGATAGTCGTCACCGGCGGGCCGATGCTCAACGGCAAGCACAAAGGCAAGGACATCGGTTCGGGTACCGTGGTCTGGCAGCTCAGCGAACAGGTCAAGGCCGGCACCATCACCATCGATGACTTCCTTGCGGCCGAGGGCGGCATGTCCCGCTCGGCCGGTACCTGCAACACCATGGGTACCGCATCGACCATGGCCTGCATGGCCGAAGCACTGGGCACTTCCCTGCCCCACAACGCGGCGATTCCCGCTGTCGATGCGCGACGTTATGTGTTGGCGCACATGTCCGGCATGCGTGCCGTGGAAATGGTCCGGGAGGATTTGAAGCTGTCGAAGATCCTGACCAAGGAAGCTTTCGAAAACGCCATCCGGGTCAACGCCGCCATTGGCGGTTCGACCAACGCGGTAATTCACCTCAAGGCCATCGCCGGTCGCATCGGCGTGGAGCTGGACCTGGACGACTGGACCCGCATCGGTCGCGGCATGCCGACCATCGTCGACCTGCAACCGTCCGGACGTTTCCTGATGGAAGAGTTCTACTACGCCGGTGGCTTGCCAGCGGTACTACGCCGTCTCGGCGAAGCCAACCTGATCCCGAACCCGAACGCCTTGACCGTCAACGGCAAGTCCATCGGCGAGAACACCAGGGACGCGCCGATCTATGGCGAGGACGAAGTGATCCGTACCCTCGACAACCCGATCCGCGCCGACGGCGGGATCTGTGTACTGCGCGGCAACCTGGCACCACTGGGCGCGGTGCTCAAGCCCTCCGCCGCCAGTGCCGAGCTGATGCACCACCGCGGGCGTGCGGTGGTGTTCGAGAACTTCGACATGTACAAGGCGCGCATTAACGACCCGGAACTGGACGTGGATGCCAATTCGATCCTGGTCATGAAAAACTGCGGGCCCAAGGGTTATCCGGGCATGGCTGAAGTCGGCAACATGGGCCTGCCGGCCAAGCTGCTGGCCCAAGGCGTGACCGACATGGTGCGCATTTCCGATGCACGCATGAGCGGTACCGCGTATGGCACGGTGGTTCTGCACGTGGCACCGGAAGCCGCAGCCGGTGGGCCTTTGGCGGCGGTGAAGGAAGGTGACTGGATCGAGCTGGACTGCGCCAGCGGCCGGTTGCACCTGGATATTCCGGATGCTGAACTGGCGGCGCGCATGGCTGACTTGCAACCACCGCAGCAATTGCTGGTGGGCGGTTACCGTCAGCTGTACATCGACCATGTGTTGCAGGCGGATCAGGGTTGCGACTTTGACTTCCTGGTCGGTTGCCGTGGGGCCGAAGTGCCGCGTCATTCTCACTGACACCACCGCCCCCTGTAGGAGCTGGCTTGCCAGCGAAGGCGGCCTGACAGTCAACCCTAATGTTTGCTGTCAGGGCCTCTTCGCTGGCAAGCCAGCTCCTACAGTCGTTCTGCGCCAGTCAAAACCCGGTGCTAGCGACCGTCACTCCCCACGCCTGTTATCATGCCGGCATCTCCATCGCCCAGGACCGCGCCGTTCCCCATGGATTACCGCAAACCCTCCGACCGCAAAAGCATGCACTCGCGCATCGTCCAGGAACTGGGCATGCAGATCGTCTCCGGACGTTTCCTGCCGGACGACAAACTGCCCGCCGAAGCCCTGCTCTGTGAGGAATATGCCGTCAGCCGGCCAGTGTTGCGCGAAGCCACCCGGGTCCTGGTCGCCAAAGGCCTGGTGTATTCCCGTCCGCGGGTCGGCACCGTGGTCAAGCCGCGCAAGGAATGGCACATGCTCGACCCGGACGTCCTGCATTGGCTGATGCAAAGCAGCCCGCAGAACCAGTTCTTCGAACTGCTGACCAGTGTGCGCAGCATCATCGAACCGGCCGCCGCCGCCCTCGCCGCGCAGTTCGCCACCGACGCGGATATCGCCTCCATCGGTGAAGCCTACCAACGCATGGAGGCCGCGCCGACGCCCGAAGCCCTGCTGCAACCGGACCTGGATTTCCACAGCCGAATTGCAGACGCCACCCACAACGACTTGCTGGCCAACCTGTGCAATATGCTGTCGGTGGCGATTGCCGAAGCATTGAAGCATTCCAACCAGCGGCCGAACCTGCATGAACTGGCGCTGCCACGGCACAAGGCGATACTCACGGCGATCGAGAACCGCGATGCGTTGGGCGCGCGGCATGCGACGCTGGTGCAGCTCGATGATGCGCGCAGTGCGTTGAATGTGGTGCTAGGCAGCGATCCCTCATAAAACGCGATCCCCTGTAGGAGCTGGCTTGCCAGCTCCTACAGGGGTCTGGTGTGAATTTTAGATGTAAAAAAGCCGCAACCCTGAGGCTACGGCTTTTGTGTTTCTGGCCCTGGATCAGTGAGCAAACAGCGAATTGCCCTTCTGCCCCGCCAGCTTCTCCGGCTTGATCAGGAACCGCGCCAGTGCCGGCAGCAGCCACAATGCACCGAACATGTTCCACAGCAGCATGAAGGTCAGCATCAGGCCCATGTCAGCCTGGAACTTGATGGCCGAGAAGATCCAGGTGCACACGCCGATCGCCAGGCACAAACCGGTGAACAGCACAGCCTTGCCGGTGGATTTCAGCGTCTGGTAGTACGCCTCCTGCAACGGCAGGCCCGCACGCAGGAAGCTTTCCAGGCGGCTGTAGATGTAGATGCCGTAATCCACGCCAATCCCCACACCCAGCGCAACCACCGGCAGCGTCGCGACTTTCACGCCGATGCCCATGAAGGCCATCAGGGCGTTGCCCAGCACCGACGTCAGGACCAGTGGCAACACGATGCACAGGGTCGCCGCCCAGGAACGGAAGGTGATCATGCACATGACCGCGACGCAGATATACACCAGGATCAGGATGGTCAGCTCGGACTTCTTGATCACTTCGTTGGTAGCCGCCTCGATCCCCGCGTTACCGGCCGCCAGGATGAACTCCAAGTTCTCGGTGTTGTGCTCCTTGGCGAAGTCCTGCACCGCATGCACCGCGCGATCCAGGGTTTCGGCCTTGTGATCGTTGAGGAACACCAGCACCGGCGCCAATGAACAGCTGTTGTTGTACAGGCCATCGGCACGGGCGATGGAGTTGTTCAACACGTCCGGGTTACGCGACAGGGTTTCCCATTTCAGGTTGCCCTCGTTCATGCCCTTGATCATCTGCTTGGACACGGTCACCAGGGAAATCGCCGACTGCACACCCTCGGTGTTCTGCATCTTCCACATCAGCTCGTCGATCGGCGCCATGGCTTCGTAGCGCGAGCAGCCTTCGGACTTGGTCTTGACCATCACCACCAACACGTCGGAACTGGTGGAGTAGTTGCTGATGATGAAGTTGTTGTCCTTGTTGTAGCGCGAGTCCGGGCGCAGCTCCGGCGCACCCTGGTCGAGGTCACCGATTTTCAGGTTCTGGCTGTACCACAGGCCGCCACCGAAGGCGACCAGCGCCAGGAGAATGGACACCGGTGCAACTTTGGCGCTGGCAAAGTTCGACAGCAGGCGCCAGAACGGATGTTCACGCACCGCGTCTTTCTTGCTGCGTTCGACCGCGCGCTTGCTGATGCCAACGTAGGAAATCGCCACCGGCAACAGGATCAGGTTGGTGAACACGATCACTGCCACACCGATGGAAGCGCCGATGGCCAGCTCGCGAATCACACCGATGTCGATGATCAGCAGCGTGATGAAGCCCACGGCATCGGCGAGGATCGCGATCATCCCCGGCAGGAACAGTTGGCGGAACGTACGTCGCGCGGCAGTCAGGGCGTTTTCCGCCTCGCTCGATTGCAGGGCGATACCGTTGATCTTCTGCACACCATGGGAAATACCGATGGCGAAGATCAGGAACGGCACCAGCATCGAGTACGGGTCGAGCCCGAAGCCGAAGAAGTGCATCAACCCCAGCTGCCAGATCACCGCCACCAGCGTCGTGCTCAACACGGCAACGGTACTGCGCAGGCAGTTGGTGAACCACAGCAGGAGGATCAGGGTGATGACGAAGGCGATGCCGAAGAACATCACCACCATCACCAGGCCGTCGATCAGGTCGCCGACTTTCTTGGCGAAACCGACGATGTGGATCTTCACGTTCGGGTTCTGTGCTTCGAACTTGTCGCGGATCTTGTCTTCAAGCTCATGGGAAAACTGGCGGTAGTCCAGCGCCAGCAGCTTGCCCTGGTCCTGCGGGTCCGGGTAGGACTCCAGCAGCGGGATGTCGACGATGCTCGATTTGAAGTCGTTGGCCACCAACCGCCCGACCTGCCCGGACTTGAGCACGTTGTTGCGCAACAGGTCGAGGCTTTGCTGGGAGCCGTTGTAGCTCTGCGGGATCACTTCACCGCCAGCGAAACCCTCCTCCGTCACTTCCGTCCAGCGAATGCTCGGACTCCACAGAGACTTGAGGCCGGAGCGATCGACGCCGGAGATGTAGAACACCTCGTCGTTGATCTGGCGCAGAGTCTCCATGTACTCCTTGGAGAAGATGTCGCCGTCAGTGGCTTCCACGGAAATGCGTACGGTGTTGCCCAGGTTTGCCAGATCGTTGCGGTGCTCCATCATCTTTTGAATGAATGGATGCTCGAGCGGGATCATTTTTTCAAAGCTGGTGGACGGCCGGATCAGCGTCGCCTGCCAGAACAGGAAAATACTCACCAGCAGGCAGATCGTGATGACTGCCGGGCGGTTGTTGAAGATCAGGCGCTCAAGAAACGTCGCCTTGTCCTGATGAGGTGTGCTTAAGGAAGTCATAGCTGCGCCTTCTTATTATTAACCCGGCTCATTTGCCCAGCTCTGCGCCGTTTGGCGAAGTGGCGCGAACGCCGCCCTGTCCAGCCAGAATCAGATTGCCATTGCCTGCGGCGACCACCGACGACAGCGAGATACGATCGCGACGGTTGAACACGCTGAAGGTTTCACCGTTGTCGCTGCTGCTGATCACCGATCCGCCGTTGCCAACGATCACGATCGAACCATCGTCAAGCAAGGTCGCGCCGGACAGACCGAACTCCAGGTCACCGCGCTCAGCCTTGAGCTCGACTTTTTCCCAGTTGCTGCCGAAATCGGTGGAGCGGTACAGATTGCCGCGCAGGCCATAGGCCAACAGCGTGTTGGGTTGCGCGGTGCCAATCACACCGAACAGCGAACCTTCATACGGGCCTTCGAGCTTTTCCCAGGTCTGGCCCCAATCGGCGGAGCGGAACATGCTGCCCTGCTCGCCGACGATGAACAGCCCGGCATCCTTGACTGCGGTGATGGCGTTGAGGTGGAACTGGTCTTCGTTGTCCAGGCGATCGCTGACGTCTTCCCAGTTTTTCCCGCCGTCGATGGTGGCCATCAGCGCCCCATAGGCACCCACGGCAAAGCCGTTGCTGGCGTCCTGGAACCAGACGTCGAGCAGCGGCGATTCGCGTTTGAGATCTTCGAATTGCTTGGTCCAGGTACTACCGCCGTCCTCGCTGGCGAGGATCTGCGCGTCATGACCGACGGCCCAGCCGTGCTTGTCATCGACAAAGAACACCGAGGTCAGCAGCTGCCGGGTTGGCACCTTGGCCTGGGTCCAGGTCGCGCCCTGGTCATCGGAATAAAGAATGTGCCCGCGATCCCCGACCGCCACCAGGCGCTTGCCGGCGTGCACGACATCGAGCACCAGGCTTTTGCTGGCCTTGGCCGATTCAACGGAATAAACAACGTCGGATGCCGGCGCATCAGCGGCCAGCACCGGTGCCGACCACACGGCACAGCCCAACAGCGAGAGCGCTGTAGCCAGCAACGCGAACTTGCGCAATGCCGGCGGGCGGCAGATACCCACACCCATGACAGGCTCACTCATAGACCTTCCCCCATTATTATTGTTAGGTCGTTCAACCTTTCAGGGCGCCGTAAGGGGTGTTCGCGGGATGACCTGTTTCAAAGCATAGTCTTGAAACCCGCAATCCAGAGCCCCTTCGGAAGCTGGCTTATCCTATCGGTGTTCTTGAAGGGCTGACAATCGACGGCACGTTATGTTTTGTTAACCGCAGGGGGATGGGGGATTTCTGAATGATTGGGTATCAAGTGGGGTGATTGCGCTTTTTTTGGGGGGGTGGTGTACATATCCATTATTCAGGTAACGGACACTTATGGTTTCGCTCTTACCTGTAGGAGCGAGCTTGCTCGCGATGGAGGTCAACGATGACACGGGAGGCCTGACACCCCACGGCGCTCTCGGGCTTTTCGCGAGCAGGCTCGCTCCCTCAGTTTGATCGCAGTACATCTGTGGGAGATGGGTCGCCTATAAGGCAGCCATCGCTGGCAAGCCAGCTCCTACAGGTTGATCGGCGTACATCTGCGGGAGATATGCCCCCGCAGGGTCCGAGGAACACTGCGGGAGCAAGACCAACCTCAAGCCAGGCTTTTGCTGACCACCTCAAACACATCACTGGACAGTTGCCCCGAAGCCCGAATCCGCTCCAGCTCACCTTTCATCAAGGCCTGACGAGCATCATCGTACTTGCGCCAGCGCGTCAAAGGCGCCAACTGCCGGGACGCAATCTGCGGATTGAAGCCGTTCAACTCAATGACCAGATCCGCCAGGAAGCGATACCCGGAACCATCCGCCGCATGGAAGTTGATCAGGTTCTGCCCGGCGAACGCGCCGATCAGTGCGCGCACCTTGTTCGGGTTCTTGATGTTGAACGCCGGGTGCTGCATCAATGCCTTGACCCGATCCAGGCCACCGGGCAGCACACTGCCGGCCTGGACGCTGAACCACTGGTCCATGACCAACGGGTTGTCCTTGAAGTGCTCGGCGAAGCTGGCCAGGGCCTTGGCCTTCTGTTCTTCGAATGGCGAGTTGACCAGTACGGCAAGCGCAGTCAGGCGTTCGGTCATGTTGTCGCAGGCCTCGAACTGTTCCAGCGTCGCCGCCAGCACTTCAGGCTTGCCGCTGAGCATCAGGTACGACAGCGCAATGTTCTGCAATGCGCGACGGGCGAAATGCTCGGCTTCGGCCACGTAGGGGGTCTGCTTGGACAGGTCGCGGTTGGCCTGGTAACGCAGCCACAGGCCTTCGAACAACGCATCGGCCAGTTGCTTGCGGGCAAACTCGCGGGCGGTATGAATCGCCTCGACATCGGCAACTTCACTGATTTCGGTCAGGTAGGCTTCGCTTGGCAGCGAGAGCATTTCGGCGACCATCGCCTGGTCCAGCGACTCATCCGACAGCACGGTACGCAAGGCCGAAACCAGACGCTGATCGAGCACCAGCGCCTCGCCCTTCTGCTGCTGGGCGATCAGTTCCTGCAGCACCTGCACCGACAGTTGCTGACCCGCATCCCAACGATTGAAGCCGTCGCTGTCGTGCTGCATCAGGAACATCAGTTGGTCACGGTTGTACGGGAAGCTCAGTTTCACCGGCGCCGAGAAACCACGCAGCAGCGACGGCAGCGGCTGTTCGGCGATGTCGACGAAGGTGAACGTCTGCTCGGCTTCGGTCACCGAGATCACTCGGGAAGTGCCTTGCGCCGCCGCTTCACCGGCAAGACGCAGGGCCATTTCACCGCCCTGGCTATCGAGCAGACCGAGTTCGACCGGAATCACGAACGGCAGTTTTTCCATCTTGTCCGGCGTTGCCGGGCAGCTCTGGCGGAAGGTCAGGCTGTAGGTTTTCGCCGCGGCGTCGTAGGACTCGCTCACCACCAGGCGCGGGGTACCGGCCTGGCTGTACCAGCGCTTGAACTGGGACAGGTCGACGCCGTTGGCATCTTCCATGGCCTTGATGAAGTCATCGCAGGTCACGGCCTGGCCGTCATGGCGCTCGAAGTACAGGTCGCTGCCTTTACGGAAGCCTTCGGCGCCCAGCAGGGTGTGGATCATGCCGACCACTTCCGAACCCTTTTCGTACACGGTCAGGGTGTAGAAGTTGGAGATTTCGATGAAGCTGTCTGGACGCACCGCGTGGGCCATGGGACCGGCATCTTCGGCGAACTGGTGAGTACGCAGGTACGCCACGTCCTGGATACGCTTGACCGTGGCCGAGTTCATGTCGGCGGAGAAGCCGGAATCGCGGAACACGGTGAAACCTTCCTTGAGCGACAACTGGAACCAGTCGCGGCAGGTCACGCGGTTGCCCGACCAGTTGTGGAAGTATTCGTGGGCTACGATCGCCTCGACCCGCTGGTGCGCGGCGTCGGTGGCGGTTTCGGCCTTGGCCAGCACGGCGCTGGAGTTGAAGATGTTGAGCCCCTTGTTCTCCATGGCGCCCATGTTGAAGTCGTTCACGGCGACGATCATGAAAATGTCCAGGTCGTACTCGCGACCGTAGACCTCTTCGTCCCAGCGCATGGACTTCTTCAGGCTGTTCATGGCGTGCTGGCACTTGTCGATGTTTTCCGGCTCGACATAAATGCGCAGCGCCACGGAGCGCTGGCTCATGGTGGTGAAGCTGTCTTCGACGCACCACAAATCACCGGCCACCAGCGCAAACAGGTAGGCCGGCTTCTTGAACGGGTCTTCCCAGGTCGCCCAGTGCCGGCCGTCTTCACCAGGCCCCGAGGCAATCGGGTTGCCGTTGGACAGCAGCACCGGATAGCTGTGCTGCTCGGCGACCACCGTGGTGGTGAACGTGCTCATCACGTCCGGGCGGTCGAGGTAATAGGTGATCTTGCGGAAGCCCTCGGCCTCGCACTGGGTGCAGAACATCGTGCCGGACTTGTACAGGCCTTCCAGCGCAGTATTGGTTTCCGGGTGGATGCGCACGCTGGTGTCGACCGTGAACGTGGTGCTGGTCGGCTGCAGGGTCAGGTGATTTTCGGTCAGCTGGTACTGGGCTGCAGAAAGCTCCTGGTCGGCCAAGGTGACCGACAGCAATTCCAGCTGCTGGCCATCCAGCACCAGCGGCGGCAACCCCGGGCCTCGCTCGGGGTTGCGGCGCATCACCAGTTGCGCATGGACCAGGCTGTGGTCCTCGAACAACTCGAAGGTCAGGTGCGTTTCGTCGATCAGGTACTCGGGCGCCTGATAGTCCTTGAGGTAGATCATCTTCGGTTGTTCGGTGCGCATGCTGGAGTCCTTAACTATGCACGGCGAGCTGATAAGCCGTGTATTTACGAATGTTGATCACGCCGGTATCGAAGATCAGGTACTGACCCTTGATCCCCATCAGCGTGCCTTCGGCAATCGGGTTCTTGTCCAGGTTGAAGCTGACGATCTTCGCCGGATACTGCTCGACCGGAAAGCGGATTTCCAGCGGTTCGACGTCGGCAATCGTCTGGATCGCCTGCAGGCCGAATCGTTCCTGCAGTCCTTGCAGACCCTCGGCGCAGCTGTCGAACAACTGGTCACGGATCTGCGGCAGGTCCACCGACACCGCATCGCCCTTGAGCAAGGCGCGCCAGTTGGTCTTGTCGGCGACCTGGCTGCGGAACAGGTCTTCGACGAAGCCTGATTGCTGGCGGGTCGCGACGCGCATGATCGGCAAGGCCTGACTGGCGCCCTGGTCGATCCAGCGGGTCGGCAACTGGGTGGCGCGGGTGATCCCGACCTTGACCCCGGAGGAATTCGACAGGTACACGATGTGATCGGTCATGCAGAACGTCTGGCCCCACTCCGGCTCCCGGCAGGTGCCGGCGTCGAAATGGCAGCGTTCCGGGCTCATGATGCACACGTCGCACTGGGCCAGCTTGGTCATGCACGGGTAGCAGTAACCCTGGCTGAAACTGGTCTTGGTCTTGCGTCCGCAATGGGTGCAGTGAATCGCCCCCAGGTATTCCAGGCGCACCGTGGTGCCGATCAACGGATTGACCGGAACCTCGACGTCGCCCAGGCGAAACGCATATTGCACGTTCGGCCCGTCCAGGCGCGCCGACATTTTACTGATTGCACCGCGGCCAATCTCGATCAATGGATGGCATCCGACTTGAACAGGATATTGGGCACTTGAATCGACTTGGAGCTGCATTCCTGCGGGCCCATGTAGCCAGTACGCTCTTCTTCAGGCAGGTTCTTGACTTCCCAGGCGATCATCGCCTGCAACGACAGTTCGCGTTGTTCGGCGGTGAGCTTGCCACCGTCGGACCATTTACCGATTTCCACCGCCAGTTTCAGGCTCTGGTAGATGTCCGGGGTGATGTTCTTGATCATTTCGTTGAAAGAGGACATTGGGTCTCCGCGCTCTTTGAATCACATAACAGTTTTAGGCGGCCAGTTTACGGCGGTTGTACAAACCACCCAACAAGCCGGTCAAGCATCCGACGAGCAACCCGCCGACGTGGGCCGCGTTGGCAATTTCGCCGAAGCCGATCATCGAGACCAGCCCGGACAGGCACAGCAGCAACCATATCAGCATCATCGCCAACACCCCGCGGGGCAGGCGATAGGCGCTGTTCGGCGACAGGACCTGAAAGATCCAGCAGTGCCCGAGCAGGCCGTACAGCACGCCGGACAAGCCGCCAAACAGGGTCGGGCCGCTGAAAACATACTGGGCATAGTTGGACACGAGGCTGAACAGCAAGGTCAGGCCAATGAGGTTGACACTGCCCTGACGCGACTCGATGCGCCGCCCCAGCTCCCAATACCACATGCCGTTCATGGCCAGGTGCAGGATGCCGAAGTGGATCAGCATCGGTGTCACCAGGCGCCACCACTGCCCCGCCGCCAGGCTGTCGGCCAATGGCACGAAATGGATGTACTCGCCGACCACGCGAAAATCGAGAAAGGTCAGCCAGCGCAATGTAGTCAGGTTATCGCCCAGCAGCGTCAGCGCGCCGACGATCAGGCTCAGCAGCAGCACCGTGGCAGTGGCTTTGCCATGGCGTAGCTGGTCGGCGAAGTTCGGCCGTCGCATCGTCTGTGCCACCGGAATGTCGAGCTTCTGCTCCGGATCGCCCTCGGGATAACGTTCGTACAGCACCCGCACGTCGTGGCTGATGTTTTCCGGCACCCACAGCACCTGCTCGCCCGCTTCCTCGCTGACCCGATGCGGCACCTGCATGCGTTGCAGCAACTTGACGAAACCGCTCAGGTCCACCGCCAGCGGCAGGCGCAAGACTGCAATCTTGCTCATTGCAGCACCTCCGGTCGCTCGACATCGACCCAGACAAACTTGTGCGGATCGAGCCGGGTTTCCTGGTCCAGGCGATAGGCCACCAGTTTTCCGTAGAGCACCGCACTGTAGTCCAGGCACGCCAGGTTCGGACGAATCGGTGCCGGTTTGCCGCTGCGCCAGTAATGGCCGACGAACAGCAACGGTTCGTCGATGCCGTAGCGCAACAGCGTGTTTTTCTCGGTGGACGACAGTGGCGTGCGGGCCACCGGGTCGGGCAAGGCGTCGGGTTGGAACACGATGTCTCCGTAGGTTTGCGGATCCTCTTCCCAGAATTTGGTGCGGAAGAACGCGCGGGTCAGGCCGTCGCCGCTGGTCATGGTCAGGCCATGGGGCAGGCGCATGTCGGTGCCGCGCAACAGGCGGTCGAACACGGTGCAGGCGAAACTGCCGGGCACGGCCGAGGACTGGAGGAAGTGCTCATCGACACAGCCATCGGGGAACAAGGCCCGCAGCGGCTCGATCAAGCCGGCGTCCCAACAGGCATGCACCACCCGGAAGCGTCCGGCATCGACGAACAGCGGCAGTTCATAGAACCACTGCTGGAAGTCATGCCAGTCCGCCGGATGGTGTTCGAACTGGGTCAGGGTCTCGTGCAGCAGGCGCGCATGGCGCGGGGTGTGTTCGCGCACGAACTGCTTGCCGCTGCCAGGCAGCGCCGGGGTGACCCAGCCCAGGGCATTGAATTCGTGGTTGCCCATGATGCACAGCGCCTGGCCGGCCTCGACCATGTCATGGACGATGTGCAGCGCCTCGCGAATCCGCGGACCGCGGTCGATGATGTCGCCGACGAACACCGCCATGCGCGAGGCATGGCGCCAGACGCCCGCTTGCTTGTGGTAACCGAGCCGGTCGAGCAAGTGCTCAAGGGTCAGAGCGCAACCGTGCACGTCACCGATCAGGTCGTAGCTACGCGCGGGATCGAGCATCAATCGCCTCCACCACCCAACCGGCTGCCCCAGCCGAGCTTGGTCCGGCACACTTCATAGTAGTTGTGATCGAGCGGGTGGATCAGCCGCAACTTCTGCGCCTTTTTGCTCACGGTGATGGTGTCGCCGGGCGCACAGGTAAAGTGGTTCTGCCCGTCACACGAGACTTGCGGGTAAATCTGCATATCCTTGGACACGACGATTTTCAGCTCACTGTTGCCATCGACCACAATCGGCCGGCCTGACAAGGTATGGGGGTACATCGGCACAATCACAATAGCGTCGAGCTTGGGATGCATGATCGGGCCACCGGCCGAGAGCGCATAGGCCGTGGAACCGGTGGGCGTGGCGACGATCAGGCCGTCGGCTTTCTGGCTGCAGACGAACTGGCCGTCGATGTACAGTTCGAACTCGATCATGCGTGTCGATTTGCCGGGGTGCAGCACCACATCGTTCAGGGCATCGCCCTGGCCAATGGCTTCGGCGTGGCGGCGAACTTCGGCCTGCAGCAGAAAGCGGTTTTCCACCAGATAGTGGCCGTCAAGCACTTCGGCGACCTTGGTTTCCAGCTCATCGGGGCGGATGTCGGTGAGAAACCCCAGGCTGCCGCGGTTGATGCCAAGCACCGGGATATTGTGCTTGGCCAGGGCACGTGCCGCGCCCAGCAGGCTGCCATCACCGCCCACCACGATGACCATGTCGCAGACCTCACCGAGCATCTTGCGCGACGAGGTTTGCAAACCGTGGCCCGGCAGGACTTCGGCAATGGTGTCTTCGAGGATCACGTGCAGGTGACGATCGAGCAGAAAACGTTTCAGTCGGCGTACGGTATCCAGCACCTGGGAACTGCCCAGGCGACCGATGATGCCGATATTGCGAAATTGCTCCATGGGGCCCCTAAGCTCTGTGACGGCGAAAAGCACGATTATGGGCGAAAGCACGGGATAGACAAAATCCTTTCAGCTTCAAGGTGTGCCCGCGATTCGGGCTATGCTCGCAAGATGATCCTATTTCCAGATTTGCTGCAGTTACCCCACCAGTTGCGCCACCCCGAAGTGCGCGACCTGGCGTGGGTCATCCTCGCCCCGCCGATGCTCAGCGCCACGCCCTGGCCACAACGTCATCCGCTGGCCGGCAGCGACTGGGTGCAGGCCCCGGAACAGCTGGAAAACTGGCTGCGAAAACTCGACCGGGACAGTTACGGCTTGCTGCACTGGCTGGCCCAGGCCCGTACCCGCCGCCTGGGCCTTTATTATGAGCGACTCTGGCAGTTCGCCGTGCAGCATGCGCCGGGGATCGAGTTGATTGCCGCCAACATGCCGATCCGTCGCGAGGGTCACACCCTGGGCGAGCTGGACATGCTGCTGCGCGATCGCGACGGCGTGCATCACCTGGAACTGGCGATCAAGTTGTACCTCGGCCCGCAGAACGGCGACGGACAAGACGCCGCGCAGTGGCTCGGTCCGGGTTGCCACGATCGGCTGGACCGCAAACTGGCGCACCTGAGCCAGCACCAACTGCCAATCTCCGCGCGCCCGGAGAGTCGCGAGGTGCTGGCGGCGCTGGATATCCGCCAGTTCAATGCGCATTTGTGGCTGGGCGGCTATTTGCTTTATCCCTGGCCGGGGCAGGCATCATCGCCCAGTGGCGCGCATCCCCAGCACTTGCGCGGTCGCTGGCTGCATCAAAAGGACTGGCCGGCGTTTTTCGCCCAGAGCCCGCCCGGCCGCTGGCAACCCCTGCCCCGTCATGCCTGGCTGGCACCGGCGCACTACCCGGTGGAACAGACCTGGGGCGCTGAACAGCTCAATGCCTGGCTGAGCGAACTGGAGCCTCTGGCGCCGGCGCAATTGCTGGTGCGTCTTACGGAAAATGCCTTGGGTGATTGGGAGGAAGCGGAGCGGTTGTTTCTGGTGGCCGATCTTTGGCCGAATGTGCCGGGGCAGGGTTGAGTTTTTTGCTGATTCAACTGGCCCCATCGCCAGCAGGCTGGCTCCCACATTTGAAATGCATTCACCTGTGGGAGCCAGCCTGCTGGCGATGGGGCCAACCTGGTCACAACCGAATCACATGCCCCTCCACCGGCGCGACCTCTCCATGAAACAAACGGGAAATAAGCGCCTGCGCCGCTTCATACCCATGACCTTCCACCACCTCCAACAACGGCGACTCACCACCCGTCACCTTCCGGAAAAACTGCATTAATCCTTCACCAATATGCTGAGTCACCCCTTCCGGCCCCCATTCGGCATTGCGCTTGCGGATCTGAATCGGCGCAAAAAAGAACACCGGTTGCGGCCCCTCAATGGCCGTAAGCCGAGCCTCATCGGTACTTTGCGCCGAGCCGGCAAAGCAGCTATAGACCAACCGCCCGGCAAAATGCCGGTGCACCCGGTCACGCAAATCAAGGTCGCCGGAAAAGTCCACATACAGCGTAGGACGGTCATTGGGCAGGTTCGCCAGCTCAGCGTAAGACACCACTCGCTCGTAGCACCCAAGGGTCTCGACAAAGGATTTGTTGCCGGCAGAGGTCAGCGCTACCCGCTCCAGCCCGAGATGATCGCCCAGGCAGACTGCGGTGCCATAGGCAGTTTTGCTCGAAGCACTGGAGAACACCAGCCGGGTTGCACCGAAGAACTGCTTGTCCTGCAAGAAGTCCGCAAGCATGGAAGAGGTCAGGAACAGCGGCTTGAGCAGAATCTGCAGGTTTTCGGTTTTCGGGCTGTAGTACGCATCCCAACTGCAACGGGTGTATTGGTTGTACGCCGAGGTCAGCCCGAGTCGATGTTCGGCACCGTCGTAGAAACCACGTTCGGTGACCCGCTCCGGGCGCATCCACAGATGGCTGGCCAGGGGAAAGTAGCCGTAGAAGCGCTCCCCGACCTTGATGCCAGCCACGTCAGACGCCACGACATCGGCAAAGCCCCAGGCAGGCACATGGCCCCAGTCCGCCAACCCTGTAGGAAAGAATCCCCAGTAATTCATCGAATGGCCGTAGGCGGCGTAGGTAATGTTGTTGGTCGTCAGCGCGCAACGGTCAATCTTCAGGATCACCTCGCCGGCTGCCGGGACCAGGCTTCGTTGCACCTGCTCGATCCGGCTTTGGTCAAGGGCGTTTTTACGGGTGATCAGCCGTGTTACGGTAATTGGACTTTGCATCTTTCAGTCTCCTGCTGCGCAAACGTGGCGGGTAGCACCAGAGTAATGGCAGCCAATGAAGAGCGGGTTCGGAAACTCCAAGGGCGGCGAGCCCGCCGTCAATCCCCGGGCAAAACCGCTGAAACGGCCGAGTCAGGCCCGGGCGATTTTCACCGTCGAAGCGATTTACCAGGCTTTTGTTCGGATTTGGCAAAGAAATGGCTGGACCGGTCTGACCACCCGGGAAGTGGCACTGGAAGCAGGCGTTGCGGTTGGCACGCTGTACGACTATTTCCCGAGCAAGGAGGCGCTGCTGTCCGGTTACATACGGCATCAACTGGATGCCCTGTTACAGCACATGGATGAATCGGTGGTACAAGCCAATGACCTGGACTGGCCGACCCGGATCAAACGCCTGATCTACATGACCTGCAATCCCGTCGACGACCGCCAGCCCCTGTTCAACCATGCCGTTTCGCTCATCGAACACCAGATCGCCGAGCCGAAACACCATCGAAGGGTGTTCGAAGAACTGTCACGCAAATGGGGCGAAGCGCTCGCCGCCTGTAGCGACTTGCCTGTTCAGCCCTCACAGACAACCATCGATGCGTGGGTCATCATGGCCTGGGGCGGACGGCGTTATTGCGTTACTGCACAACCTGCGGCGGCGCAAACCGCCGCATGGTTGTCGGAAATGGAAACGCTGATCTGTGGCCGACTGGCCAGCGCTACGTAATCCAAAGCATCAAAGCTTCTTGTGCTGTTCAACCCACTTGCCGTAGGCATCGATGAATTTCTGCAGGAACGGCCTGACGGATTCAGACAGGTTGCCCGCCTCGTCGAACGCGGAACCGGCGCCGCCCAGGTAGGCTTCAGGCTGCTGCATCAATGGCACATCGAGAAACACCATGGACTGGCGCAAGTTGTGATTGGCCCCGAATCCACCGACCGCACCCGGGGAAACACTGATCACCGCACCCGGCTTGCCACTCCAGGCACTCTTGCCATAAGGCCGCGAACCCACGTCGATGGCATTTTTCAACGGGGCCGGCACCGAACGGTTGTATTCCGGGGTGACGAACAGCACTGCGTCGGATGAACTGACTTGTTGTCGGAAAGTACTGTAGGCTGCCGGCGGTGAAGCACCATCGATGTCTTCGTTGTACAGTGGCAAATCACCGATTTCGACGATTTCCAGCTTGAGGTTGGCCGGCGCCAGATCCGCCAGCGCGAGGGCGACCTTGCGGTTGATCGATGCTTTGCGCAGGCTGCCGACCACTACGGCGACGTTATAGACATTGCTCATGGAAGACTCTCGATTGTCCGTGGGAGGAGCCTGTAGTTATAGATGATCAGGCGACGGTTCGACCAATGAACATGGGTATATCTGCGTCCTGATTATATTTTTTTTACGTAGGAAAACTTACCGTGCTCAGTGGCGGTCTATCCACCGCACATTGAGTGATTTATCTCCAGAGGTTCTAAGCAGATGGCAGCAGTACTCGTCGGTCAGTTCCATGCAAGAGACGCGGAAGGCCGCATTTATTCCGTACATGAGTTCCAGGAATCCACCCCGCCGGCAGACGGCTACGCAGGTTCGACGCCTGTCACCACGTACAAGCTGGCCATTGGCGATCGCGTGAACAAGCTCGATGAAAACGAATTCATGCTGGTGCAATCGGGCGTGACCATCACCCGAGAACCGGTAAACGTCGTTTCATAACTTGGTGTTATGAGCAGAAGGCAGATGCGCAGACTTGGGTTAGGATTCAGACACTGACTCCTCACCTGCTGAACATGGACTTCACGCATGCGCTTACGCCATATCGAAGTGATCCAGGCGCTCCTGCAGACCGGTCACCTGGGCACCGCCGCCGAATGGCTGCAGTTGCCGGTGGCCGAAGTCGAACGCATCCTGCGCGACGCCGAGGATCAGTTGGGTTTCATGCTGTTCGCCAGCGTTCGCGGGCGTTTGCAGGCCACGCGTGAGGCGCGGGAGTTGCAGGTCGAAATCACCCGCCTCTACGATGCCCTCGAACCGGTGCAACGCCTGGCCAACAGCCTGCGGCAATACCTGGCCCCGCCGCTGCGCATCATCTGCACCCCGCCCCTGGCCCAGCACTTGTTGCCGCAAAGCATCGCCGCCCTGCGCCGTCGCCTGCCCGACGCGCCCTGCACGCTCCTGAGCCAACCCACCCGCGATATCGTCCGAAGCCTGTTGCTGCGCGAAAGCGACCTCGGCCTGAGCCTGCACGATCCCGAGCATGCCGATATCCATTGTCAGCCGATCGCCCAAGGCAAGCTGCAGCTGCTCGCTCCCCACGGCTGGCTGCAACCCAAGCAGAAGTACATCTCGCTGCAGGACCTGGCCGGTCAGGCAATGGTGGGCCTGGAAGGACATGACCCGCTCAGCCCGGCGCTTGAACACAAACTGCATGCGCTGCGGCCGGCACCGGTCATACAAACCCGGGTGCAGACTCACCAGATGATGCGCAGCATGGTCGAGGCCGGTGAAGGTTTGGCCATTGTCGACCCCTTTACCGCCCTCGGCGCCAAAGGGGCCGGGCTCGATGCCTGCCCGCTGGCACCGGCCGTGCCGGTCAGCCTCTACGCCTTGACCCTGAAGAACGGCGAGCCCGGGCCGGCCATTCAGGCGTTGCTGGCGATCATCACGGAACAAGCCGCGGCGATGTTGGCGAACTGATCGGGTGTTCCAGCGGGTTGTCGAAGAATCGGTACCAGAACAGCGCCACTTCGGCGGTATTGGGGTCAATCCCGCGATAACGCAGATGGTCGATGCCGCCAATCACGTAGCCGCAACGCTCGTAAAGCCGGCAGGCGCCCAGGTTGTTGTTCTGGGTTTCTAGCATGATGCCCGGCAGTTTCTTCTTGCGACTCCAGAACTGCGCGACATCCAGCAACGCCTTGGCCACGCCGTGGCGCCTGGCCGGTGCGTGCACCGCCAGTTCGTCGATGTGGGCAAAGCCGTTCCAGTTGGTGCTGATCACAAGGTGGCCCACAGGCTCATCGTCCAGGTACGCCATGAAAATCGCACTGTCGGCGGCATCGCGAAAGCTGCTGAACTCCTCCGGATCGATGCCATAGCACTTGCGATACGGGATGATCGGCGTGACCCGCCACTGCTCCACCGGCTGGCCTATTTCGGGAGCACCGTAGGCGGCGACTTCAAAACTGAAATCACTGCCCCAGATGTAAGCGGCAAAGCCCTCGTCGGCGACACGCACCGACAGCCCTGGGTAATTCGGATTCATGACCGGTTGCATACTGGGAAAGGTCCTCATTCCTTGATGCAATCGACGGTGTAAAGCCGTCCATTGCCCTCGTCTTCGTGTTGCAATCCGTGCACGTCTGCGACGAAACCCGGGAAGCTGCTGTCGAACGTGCGAGCAAACGCCAGGTAGTCGATGATCGAGCGGGTCGCTTCGGTAAATCGCTCGCCGGGCATGATCAACGGAATACCCGGCGGGTACGGTACCAGCATGACGGCAGCGATGCGCCCTTCCAGGGCATCGATCGACACCGCTTCAACTTCGCCACGCACCAGATGATCATAGGCGTCCGCCGGCTTCATGGCGATTTGCGGCAGAACCGTGTACATGCGCTTGAGATGTTTGGCCGTGGCATTGCTGCGGTAACAGGCGTGCAGCTGATCGCACAGGTCACGCAAGCCCATGCCCAGATAGCGCGCGCCGTGCTGCTGGGCCACACAGGGCAGGCAACTGGCCAGACTGACGTTGGCGTCGTAGCTGCGCTTGAACTCCAGCAACTCGGTGAGCAGCGTGCTCCACTTGCCCTTGGTGATGCCCATCGAGAACAACACAAGGAACGAATACAGCCCGGTCTTTTCGACCACCAGCCCGCGCTCCCAGAGAAACTTGCTGACTACCGCCGCCGGGATTCCGCGTTCGCTAAGCGCACCGCCCGCGGTCAGGCCCGGCATCACCAGGCTGACCTTGATCGGATCGAGCAGGACATAATCGTCGCTCACCTCGCCAAAGCCGTGCCAGTCATCCCCCGGTTGCAACAGCCAGTCCTCGGTCACCACCCGGTCGATGCCTTCCACCGACGGCGGCTGCCAGATGGAAAACCACCAATCGTCGGCGGCGATGTGCTGGCGCAGATTGGCCAGCGCCCGGCGAAAACTCAGGGCCTCGTCGAACATTTCCTGCAACAGCGAACGCCCGGCCCCGCCCTCCATCATCGCCGACGCCACATCCAGCGAAGCGATGATGCCGTACTGCGGCGACGTGGAGATGTGCATCATGAAAGCTTCGTTGAAACGATCGCGGTCCAGCTGCCGGGCGCCACCGTCCTGCACATGAATCATCGACGCCTGGCTGAAGGCTGCCAGCAGCTTGTGCGTGGAATGGGTGGTGAACACCAGCGGACTGTCTTCACTGCGGGAAGTACCCATGCCGTAGCGCCCGGCGAAGAATTCATGGAACGCCGCGTAGGCATACCAGGCCTCGTCAAAGTGCAACACCTCGACACTGTTGCCCAACTGCTGCTTGATCAGCTCGGCGTTGTAGCAGAGGCCGTCGTACGTCGAATTGGTCACCACCGCCAGCTTGACCTTTGGCGCCCGGCCCCGGGTCAACGGACTGGCGTCGATCTTGGCCTGGATCGACTCGCGGCTGAACTCGCTCAAGGGAATCGGCCCGATGATCCCCAGCTCATTGCGCTCAGGGCACAGGTACAGCGGGATGGCACCGGTCATGATGATCGAGTGCAGCACCGACTTGTGGCAATTGCGGTCCACCAGCACCAGGTCGTCGCGCGCGACCATGGAGTGCCAGACGATCTTGTTCGCGGTCGAGGTGCCATTGATCACGAAGAAGGTGTGATCGGCGCCGAAGTTACGCGCCGCACGCGCCTCCGCCTCGGCCAGGGGGCCGGTGTGATCCAGCAGCGAGCCCAGTTCGGGCACCGATACCGATAAATCCGAACGCAGGGTGTTTTCCCCGAAAAACTGGTGGAACGCCTGCCCTACCGGGCTTTTGTGATACGCCACCCCGCCGCCATGACCGGGGGTGTGCCAGGAATAGTTGGAATCTGCGGTGTGTTGCACCAACGCCTTGAAGAACGGCGGCAGCAAGCCATCCAGGTACTTGCGAGCGGCCCGCGCCACCTGGCGGGCGAGGAAAGGCACGGTGTCTTCGAACAGGTAGAGAATGCCGCGTAACTGATTGAGCTCGGCCATGGCGTCGGCCGGCGCGTTTTCCAGGGTTACTTGCTCACCCAAGGCGAAAATGGGCAGGTCCGGGGCACGCACCCGCGCCAGCCCGATCAACTCGGCCATATTTTGTAACAAGTGTGAATGGGCGCTGGCGTCTTCCGCTGCGATCAGCATGCAGGAGAGGCCGTGATGGGTCGAGGCAACCAGCCGGCCTTCGGTGTAATCCATCGCCGAGACGATACTGAAACCTTCCTGCTCCAGTTCCCGGGCGATCCCCCGCACGCGATCGCCAGCGACGGTGTCGGCCTTGATGTCGCGATGGACGATCAGGACCGGGAATTTCAGATCTTTATACATGGTGCTCAGTGTCCTGAGGCGGCAGGCCAGAGACTGCCAATCACCTCAGGGTAGAGGGTTGGAGCGGATGTGGCGAGTGCGATGCACTGAAATGGGTCGTCAGATCTTGTTTAAGATCAAAAGATCGCAGCCTCATTTCACCTGTAGGAGCTGTCGAGTGAAACGAGGCTGCGATCTTGTCAAGGACCTACGCCGACGCTTCGGCCTCGGCCTCAGCCAGCTGCAACCAAAGCGCCGGCCCACCAGCAGATTTACTGATGATTTCCAGCCGCGCCATATGCTGGGCCAAATCTTCTTCACTGGCGCGAATGATCCGCGTCGGCTGGCGGTTGGCCGGCAGGCGGCGGATTTCCGTGGCGGAGTTGTCCGCACCCTCGCCGGAGCCATTGCCATCCGAGGCATTGCCCGCCAGGGACAGGCTGGTCTGGCCGCCGGTCATGGTCAGGTAGACGTCAGCCAGGATCTCGGAGTCGAGCAAGGCGCCGTGCAGCTCACGGCCGGAGTTGTCGACGCCATAGCGCTTGCACAAGGCATCGAGGCTGTTGCGCTGCCCCGGGTGACGTTCCCGGGCCATCATCAAGGTATCGAGGATCGAGCAGTGTTGCGTGATGTCCGCACGATCGTGCTGGCCCATCAGGGCAAATTCGTTGTTGATGAAACCAACGTCGAACGCCGCGTTATGGATGATCAGCTGCGCACCCTTGATGAACTCGAAGAACTCTTCGGCCACCTCGGCGAAACGCGGCTTGCCCACCAGGAACTCGTTGGTGATGCCGTGGACGCCGATGGCGCCTTCGTCACTTTCGCGATCCGGTTGCAGGTACACGTGAAAATGCCGGCCGGTCAGGCGCCGGCCGATCAACTCGACACAACCGATTTCGATAATCCGGTGGCCGTCGGTCACCGGCATGCCGGTGGTTTCGGTATCGAGTACAACGGATCTGGTGGCCATCGGGTGCTCAGCTCTCAATCGGTCAATCGTGCAAAAGCGGCGATGTTAACACGCCTGCCGGGGTCTTTCAGATAGAGCGTGTCGCCCCCTTCGCGAGCAAGCCCGCTCCCACAATGGATCGCTGGTGAATGCAAGATTTGCGCTCAGGGAGATCAAATGTGGGAGCGGGCTTGCTCGCGAAGGTCGCGACTCGGTGCATCGGTCGAGCTCAAATCAAGCCTGCTTGAACCCGCGCACTTCATCCACGCCACGGTTGGCCAGTTGGTCGGCCCGTTCGTTGCCGTGATGGCCAATGTGTCCGCGCACCCATTTCCAGGTGACGTTATGGCGATTGACCTGCTCGTCGAGCAGCTTCCACAGGTCGGCGTTCTTGACCGGCTCTTTCGCTGCGGTTTTCCAGCCGCGTTTTTTCCAGTTGGCCATCCACTCGTTGATGCCTTTCATCACGTACTGGGAGTCGGTCACCAGCAACACGTCGCAGGAACGCTTGAGCTCTTCCAGGCCGCGAATCGCGCCCATCAGTTCCATGCGGTTATTGGTGGTGTTGGCTTCGCCGCCCCACAGTTCCTTCTCGACCCCCTTGCACACCAGCAATGCGCCCCAGCCGCCAGGGCCAGGGTTGCCCTTGCAGGCGCCGTCGGTGAAGAGTTCTACGCTATCGCTCATGCCAATCTATCCAGAAAATGCAGTGGCCCGCCAATCGATGATCGACGACGCCCAGGACCGGGGTCACCCCCGGCCGGAAAAAAGGAAGTATCACGGTTCGATGTTGCGCCGGTTGACCTTGGCCATCGGCAACGGGATCAGCTTGCCCATCGGCTCGCGGCGCTCCTGGCGGACCGGCCGCAAGCCGACCACGATCTTGCGCGCCACCAGTAAATAGAAGCCGCCACCGCCCAGTTGCCAGTCACCGGCCTTGCGTTCCCAACCGGCCAGACGGGTCTGCCAGGTGGGCGAAGCCAGCGGCGGACGATAGCACCCGAAGCGGCGTTTCTCCAGCGCGAAGCCCAGCAAGTTGAGCCAGTCAGCCACCCGCGAGGGGGAAATGCAGCGGGCTTTGCGCAAGCCATCATGGGCAAACACATGGCGCAGCCCCCACGTACTCCAGGGGTTGATGCCGACGATCAGTAAATGCCCGCCGGGCCGCACGCTGCTCGCTGCCTCGCGCAGCAAACCATGGGGTGAGAGGCAGAAATCCAGCCCATGCTGCAGCACCACCACATCGGCGGCATGCTCGCTCAGCGGCCAGGCCTGTTCCTCGCAGACGATCTCGACCCCGGGCAACGGCGCCCCCAGGCGCACGTTGCGCTGCACCTGCGGCGCCGACGGCGGCGTCTGGGCCGATGGCCCGTAATGCACCAGGTAGCCACCGAAGAAGCGCCCCAGCTCGTCTTCGAGCATGCGCCGTTCTTCATCCAGCAGGAATTGGCCGAGGGGGCCGGACAGCCACTCACGGGCTGCGCTGATCAACGCCAGCCAGTCAGGATCAGCCTGAGCGAACGCTTTATCGGTCATTGCATTCTCCAACGCGCCAGGAAGTTCTAAGATGCGCCATTGTTTCCAGCTTGGCGAATCCGACGATGATACAGATCACTGCCCTGCCCGCCTTCACCGACAACTACATCTGGTTGTTACAAGACCCTCGCACCCACCGCTGTGCGGTGGTCGATCCGGGCGATGCCGCGCCAGTACAGGGCTGGCTCAAGGACAATCCGCAATGGGTCCTGAGCGATATTCTGATCACTCACCACCACCATGACCATGTCGGCGGAGTCGAAGCGCTGAAGAAAGCGACGGACGCAACGGTCTACGGTCCGGCCAGCGAAAACATCCCGGCGCGCAATGTTGCGCTCAAGGACAACGATCGCATCAGCGTACTTGGCCTTGATTTCGATATCATCGCCGTTCCGGGTCATACCCTGGGGCACATTGCCTATTATTACCCCGGCCTGCTGTTTTGTGGCGACACCCTCTTCGCCGCCGGGTGCGGGCGTCTGTTCGAAGGCACGCCCAAGCAGATGTACAACTCGCTGTCGCGCCTCGCCGCCCTGCCCGGGGAAACGAAGGTCTACTGCACCCATGAGTACACCCTGAGCAATCTGCGCTTCGCTGCCGCTGTCGAACCCGGCAACGCCGACACCCTCGAACGCCTGGCCAGCGTGACCCGCCAGCGGGAAGCGGGGGTCATGACATTGCCGTCCACGGTGGCCCTGGAAAAACGTACAAATCCGTTTTTACGCACCGGTGAAACATCCGTTAAAGAAAAAGCGGATGAACGGACCGGCACCGATAACTCCGCGCCTGATATGGTTTTTGCTGCGCTAAGAGCCTGGAAAGATACATTCTGAGCTGTTTGCACGATAGTCCAAAAACTCTGAAAGGTTGACCGCAGAGGGTGCGCTTTCTAGAATCGCCCGACATTTTTGCCCGGAACTTACTTCCAGCCAATGTCGTCATCTATACGCAAAGCCATCAATTCGGACACCCTCACCCGCCTGGCGCAAGCCATAGCGGTGGCTGTGTCCGCGACATTGGCAGGCTGTTCCAGCCATGCGCCGCAGACCGATGCGGCGCACACGCCGAACATTGCCGCGCGCGCCAAGCAGAAGCCCGTCTTCCTCACAGAAAAGCCGACCCCGCAAATCCCGCAGGATGTCTGGGAGCGCATGCGCCAGGGCTTCCAGCTGCAGGACGGCCTGGGCGTCAACCCGCGCATCGAGCAACAGCGCCTGTGGTTCGCCAGCAATCCATCGTTCCTCGAAAACGCCGGCGACCGCGGCAGCCTGTACATCCACTACATCGTCGAACGCCTTGAAGAGCGCAACATGCCGCTGGAGCTGGCGCTGCTGCCAGTGATCGAAAGCGCCTACAACCCGATGGCCTATTCCCGGGCCAATGCGGTGGGCCTGTGGCAGTTCATTCCCTCCACCGGGCGTTACTTCAACCTGCGCCAGACCCGTTTCTATGATGGCCGGCGCGACATCACCGCCTCGACCACGGCGGCCATGGACTACCTGACCCGCCTGCACGACATGTTCAACGGCGACTGGCTGCTGGCCCTGGCCGCCTACAACGCCGGCGAAGGCACGGTCAGCCGTGCCATCGAACGCAACGAGCGACTAGGCCTGCCAACCGACTACTGGAACCTGCCGCTGCCCGCCGAAACCCAGGCCTACGTGCCGAAGTTGCTGGCACTCTCGCAGGTGGTCATGGCGCCGGATGCCTACGGCGTGAACCTCAACCCGATCGCCAATGAACCGTATTTCCAGGTCGTCGAAATCAACCAGCGCATGGACCTGTCCAAGGTCGCCGCGGTGGCCAATATCGACGAAGACGAGCTGTTCCAGCTCAACCCCGCCTTCAAACAGCGCACCACCATCGACGGCCCGCAGCACTTGCTGGTACCGACTTCCAAGGCACAGCTGCTGACCACCAGCCTGCAGACCATGCGCCCTGACGAGTTGATCAGCAAGAAGCAGCTCAAACCGGTTTTCGAAGGCTCGGACAATACCCAACTGGCGAGCGCCAAACGTAGCTATCGGGTCAAGCGCGGCGACAACCTGGGTTCCATTGCCAAGGCCAACAATGTCAACGTCAAGGACCTGCAACGCTGGAACAAGCTGAGCGGCAAGAATCTCAAGCCGGGCCAGACGCTGGTCATGCAAGACACCGGCAAGCGTAACTCCGGACGCATCAACACCGTGGTCGCGGCCAAGTCAAAATCCAGGACCGAGAAGCCGCAATCCCAGTACAAGGTTCAGCAAGGCGACTCGCTGTACATGGTGGCCAAGCGCTTCAACGTTGAAATGCAGCACCTCAAGCGCTGGAATCCTCGTGTCGGCCAGGCGTTGAAGCCTGGACAGATGCTGACGGTTTCCAACCCGCACTAAAAATGAGCCCCTGAATTCAGGGGCTTTTTTTGTCCGCATGTTTCAGCAGACCTCTGTAGGAGCTGGCTTGCCAGCGAAAAACCAAGGATCGACGCGGTTAACCTGTAAATACGCGTAATCGTTAACGACCATCGCCGGCAAGCCGGCTCCTACAGTAGATCGGGTACAGCCGCGAGAGATGGGGCGGCTGTGAGGCCGCCGTCTTTTTCCTGTCCATACAAGCTGTTACTGTACGATCCACAATGCCCAAGCCGCCCGGATCGGATTCCTTATTTGAAGCGTCCCCTCCTCCCGCTCCTGATCAGCCTGGCCTTGAGCTCCACCGCAAGCGCGACGATCAGCGAAAGCCATGGTTATGCGCAGTTCGGCACGCTCAAGTACCCGGCCAGATTTACCCACTTCGACTGGGTCAACCCGCAAGCGCCCAAGGGCGGTACGTTGCGGGTCATGGCATTTGGCACCTTCGATACGCTCAACCCCTACACCTTCAAGGGCACCAGCCCGGTGACCACGCCGAATTTCCTGCAATACGGCATCAACGAACTGAACGAGCCGCTGATGGTCGGCACCGGCCAATACGCGCCATCCGGGGACGAGCCGACCTCCAGTTACGGCCTGATCGCCCAGTCGGTGGAATACAGCGAGGATCGCAGCTGGGTGGTCTTCAACCTGCGCCCCGAGGCACGCTTCCACGACGGCACGCCGATCACCGCCTATGACGTGGCATTCTCCTACCGCCTGCTGCTCAAGGAAGGTCATCCGCAATACCGCACCAACCTGCAGGAGGTGTTGCGGGTCGACATCCTCAATCCGCAGCGCATTCGTTTCGTTTTCAAGCGTGCCGGCAATCCCTTGCTGATCCTGCGCCTGGGGGAGTTGCCGGTGTTGCCGCAGCATTACTGGAAAGGTCGCGACTTCAAGGCGACTACCTTCGAACCGCCGCTGGGCAGCGGACCGTATCGCATCACCTCAGTCAACCCGGGGCGCCAGATCGTGTTCGAGCGGGTCAAGGACTACTGGGGCAAGGACCTGCCGGTCAACCGCGGCAAGTACAACGTCGATCGCATGGAAGTCGAGTTCTACCGTGACAGCGACGTCGCGTTCGAAGCGTTCAAGGCCGGCGAGTTCGACATCTACATCGAGCACCAGGCGAAAAACTGGGCCACCGGCTACGGTTTTCCGGCGATCCGTCGTGGCGAGGTGATCAAGGCGCAGATCCCGCACCAGATCCCGACCCAGACCCAGGGCCTGTTCATCAACAGCCGCCGCCCGACATTCGCCGAGCCCCGGGTTCGCGAAGCACTGGGCCTGATGTTCGACTTCGAGTGGACCAACCGCACCCTGTTCAGCGGCGCCTACAAACGCGCCATGAGCTACTACCCCAACAGCGAGTTCTCCGCCAGCGGGCTGCCGGTCGGCCATGAATGGCTGTTGCTCAAACCATATCGCGAGCAATTGCCGGCCAGGCTGTTCACCGAGCCTTTCAGCCTGCCGCAGACCCAGGGCCGGGGCATCCCCCGGGAAACCATGCGCAAGGCCCTGAGCCTGCTGGCCGAGGCCGGCTGGAAGCTCAATGGCCAGCGCTTGCAGAACGCGGCCGGGCAACCCTTGCGCCTGGAGATCCTGCTGGTCAACCCGAACCTGGAACGCATCCTCCAGCCCTACGTCGAGAATCTCACCAGCATCGGCATCGACGCCAGGTTGCGCACGGTCGATCGCGCCCAGTACAAACAGCGCCTCGACCAGTTCGATTTCGACATGATTCTGATGACCCTCAACCAGACCCTCAGCCCGGGCCTTGAGCAATGGCAGTATTTTCACTCCAGCCAGGTCGGGGTCAAGGGCAGCAAGAACTACGCGGGCATCGCCAATCCGGTGGTCGATCATCTGCTCGATCAACTGCTCGCGGCCAAGAACCGTGACGAACAGGTCGCCGCCGGCAAAGCCCTCGACCGGGTATTGCTGTGGCAGCACTGCATCATTCCCAACTGGTACCTCAATTATCACCGCCTGGCCTACCGCAACCGGTTGGCCTTCGTCACGACGCCGCCCTACACCCTGGGCCTGAGCGCGTGGTGGCTGAAATCTTCGGAGAAAGATCGATGAAATTCGCAAGCGCCCTGCTCGTGCAGGCCAGCGCCCTGTTGTTCGCAGGGTGGGCCTGCGCCGCCCCGCAACATGCCCTGACCCTGTACAACGAGCCGCCGAAATACCCGGCCGACTTCAAACACTTCGATTACGTCGACCCGGACGCGCCCAAGGGCGGGAAATTCCGCCAGGCCGGGTTCGGCGGTTTCGACAGCCTCAACCCCTTCATCAGCAAGGGCGTGTCAGCCAACGACATCGACCTGATCTACGACACCCTGGCCAGGCAGAGCCTGGATGAACCCTTCACTGAATATGGTCTGATCGCCGGCAAGATCGAAAAAGCTCCGGACAACGACTGGGTGCGTTTCTACCTGCGGCCCGAAGCACGCTTCCATGATGGCCATCCGGTGCGCGCCGAAGACGTGGTGTTCAGTTTCCAGACCCTGGTCAAGGACGGCGCGCCGATGTACCGCGGCTACTACAGCGACGTCGCCGACGTGGTCGCCGAAGATCCGCTGACCGTGCTGTTCAAGTTCAAGCACAGCAACAACCGCGAATTGCCGCTGATCCTCGGCCAGTTGCCGGTGCTGCCCAAGCATTGGTGGGCCAGCCGCGACTTCAACAAGGGCAACCTGGAAGTGCCGCTGGGCAGCGGCCCGTACAAGGTCACCGAAGTGAAGGCCGGGCGCTCGGTGCGTTATGAGCGGGTCAAGGATTACTGGGGCAAGGACCTGCCGATCAACCGCGGTTTCTACAACTTCGACGTGATGACCACCGACTACTACCGCGACAACACCGTGGCCCTGGAAGCCCTGAAGGCCGGGCAGTTCGATTACTGGCTGGAGATGACCGCGAAGAACTGGGCCAACGCCTACAACATCCCGGCGGTGACCGAAGGCCGGCTGATCAAGGAACAGATCCCCAACGGCAATCCCACCGGCATGCAGGGTTTCGTCTTCAACCTGCGCCGCCCTGTGTTCCAGGACGTGCGGGTGCGCCAGGCCCTGACCCTGCTGCTGGACTTCGAATGGACCAACAAGCAGTTGTTCAACAGTGCCTACGCACGCACCCGCAGCTATTTCGAGAACTCGGAAATGGCTGCCACCGGGCTGCCGGACGCCGATCAGCTGGCGATTTTGGACCCCTTTCGCGGCAAGATTCCCGAGCAGGTGTTCAGCGAGGCGTTCGCCAACCCGGTGACCGACGCCAGCGGCATGATCCGCACCCAGCAACGCCAGGCCTACCAGTTGCTGCAGGAGGCCGGCTGGCGCATCGTCGACGACAAGATGGTCGATGCCAACGGCAAACCGGTGAGCATCGAATTCCTCCTGGCCCAGACCGAATTCGAACGGGTGCTGCTACCGTTCAAGCGTAACCTCAGCGACCTGGGCATCGAGCTGGTGATCCGCCGGGTCGACGTTTCGCAGTACGTCAACCGCGTGCGCTCGCGGGACTTCGACATGATCGTCGGCAGCTTCCCGCAGTCCAACTCACCGGGCAACGAACAGCGCGAGTTCTGGATGACCGCGGCCGCCGACAAGCCCGGCAGCCGCAACTCCATGGGCCTCAAGGACCCGGTGGTGGACCAGCTGGTCGAGCAATTGATCAACGCCGACTCACGCCGCAGCCTGGTCGCCCATGCCCGCGCACTGGACCGGGTGCTGCAATGGGGCTATTACGTGATACCCAACTGGCACATCAAGACCTGGCGCGTGGCCTACTGGAACCACATCGGCCACCCCAAGGTCTCGCCTAAATATGACATCGGCATCAACACCTGGTGGATCAAGCCCGATGCGAAACCGGCCATAGAGATCGAAACCAAATTGCAAGCCGACCCTGCGGGCACGGAGTAATCAGATGCTGGCGTATATTTTTCGGCGACTGCTGCTGATCATCCCGACCCTGTTCGGCATTTTGCTGATCAACTTCGTGATCATCCAGGCCGCCCCCGGTGGGCCGGTGGAACAGATGATCGCCAAGCTCGAAGGCTTCGAAGGCGCCACCAGCCGCATTGCCGGCGGTGGTGCCGAGGTGTCGGTGGCCGGCTCCGCCTATCGTGGCGCGCAAGGCCTGGACCCGGCGCTGATCAAGGAAATCGAGCACATGTACGGCTTCGACAAATCGGCGCCGGAACGCTTGTGGATCATGGTCAAGAACTACGCGTCGCTGGATTTCGGCGACAGCTTCTTCCGCGACGCCAAGGTCATCGACCTGATCAAGGAAAAGATGCCGGTGTCGATTTCACTCGGGCTGTGGAGCACCCTGATCATGTACCTGGTGTCGATCCCGCTGGGGATCGCCAAGGCCACGCGGCACGGCAGTCACTTCGACGTCTGGACCAGTTCGGCGATCATCGTCGGCTACGCGATCCCGGCGTTCCTGTTCGCCATCCTGCTGATCGTGGTGTTTGCCGGTGGCAGCTATCTGGACTGGTTCCCGTTGCGCGGGCTGACCTCGAACAACTTCGACGAACTGAGCATGGGCGGCAAGATCCTCGATTACTTCTGGCACCTGGCGCTGCCCGTGACCGCCCTGGTGATCGGCAACTTCGCGACCATGACCCTGCTGACCAAGAACAGCTTCCTCGATGAAATCAACAAGCAGTACGTGGTCACCGCCAAGGCCAAGGGCCTGACCAATCACCGCGTGCTCTATGGCCATGTGTTTCGCAACGCCATGCTGCTGGTGATCGCCGGTTTCCCCTCGGCGTTCATCGGCATCTTCTTCACAGGCTCCTTGCTGGTGGAAGTGATCTTCTCCCTCGACGGCCTCGGCCTGATGAGTTTCGAAGCGGCGATCAACCGCGACTACCCGGTGGTCTTCGGCACGCTGTTCATCTTCACCCTGCTGGGGCTGGTGGTGAAGCTGATCGGCGACCTCACCTACACCTTTGTCGATCCGCGCATCGACTTCGAAAGCCGGGAGCATTGAGATGAACCTGTCCCCTCTCAATCGCCGGCGCTTCGAACTGTTCAAGGCCAACAAACGCGGCTGGTGGTCGTTGTGGCTGTTCCTGATCCTGTTCGGCGCCAGCCTCGGCGCCGAGTTGATCGCCAACGACAAGCCGCTGGTGGTGCACTACGACAACGGCTGGTACTTCCCGGCGCTCAAGCGCTACCCGGAAACCACCTTCGGCGGCGAGTTCCCGCTGGAGGCCAACTACAAGAGCCCGTACATCCGTGAACTGCTCAAGGCCAAGGACGCCTGGGTGCTGTGGGCGCCGATTCCCTACAGCTACCAGAGCATCAACTACGACCTGAAAGTGCCGGCCCCCGCGCCCCCCTCGACCGACAACCTGCTGGGCACCGATGACCAGGGCCGCGATGTGCTTGCGCGGGTGATCTACGGCTTCCGGATTTCCGTGTTGTTCGCCCTGACGCTGACCCTGCTCAGCTCGCTGATCGGCGTGATCGCCGGGGCGCTGCAGGGTTTCTACGGCGGCTGGGTGGACCTGGCCGGGCAGCGTTTCCTCGAGATCTGGTCGGGTTTGCCGGTGCTGTACCTGCTGATCATCCTCGCCAGCTTCGTCCAGCCGAACTTCTGGTGGCTGCTGGGGATCATGCTGCTGTTTTCCTGGATGAGCCTGGTGGACGTGGTGCGTGCCGAGTTCCTGCGCGGGCGCAACCTCGAATACGTGCGTGCGGCGCGGGCGCTGGGCATGCAGAATGGTGCGATCATGTTCCGCCACATCCTGCCCAACGCCATGGTCTCGACCATGACCTTCATGCCGTTCATCCTGACTGGCGCCATTGGTACCCTGACCGCCCTGGATTTCCTCGGCTTCGGCTTGCCGGCCGGCAGCCCTTCATTGGGTGAACTGGTCGCCCAGGGCAAGTCCAACCTGCAGGCGCCCTGGCTGGGCATGAGCGCCTTTGCCGTGCTGGCGTTGATGTTGAGTTTGCTGGTGTTCATCGGCGAGTCCGCTCGCGATGCCTTCGACCCGAGGAAGTGAAATGAATCAGGACAATCTGATCGAAGTGCGCGACCTGGCCGTCGAATTTGTCGTTGGCGAGCGCTGCCAGCGGGTGGTCGAAGGGGTCAGCTTCGACATCAAGCGTGGCGAAACCCTGGCGCTGGTGGGTGAAAGCGGCTCCGGCAAATCGGTGACGGCGCATTCGATCCTGCGCCTGCTGCCCTACCCGCTCGCCAGGCACCCGTCGGGGACCATCGAATATGCCGGGCAGAACCTGCTGGAGCTGAAAGAGAAAACCATCCGCCATATCCGCGGCAACCGGATCGCGATGATCTTCCAGGAGCCGATGACCTCGCTCAATCCGCTGCACTCGATCGAGAAGCAGATCAACGAGGTGCTGGGCATCCACAAGGGCCTGGTCGGCAAAGTCGCGACCAAGCGCACCCTGGAGCTGCTGGAAATGGTCGGCATTCCCGAGCCGGAAAAGCGTCTCAAGGCCCTGCCCCACGAATTGTCCGGCGGCCAGCGCCAGCGGGTGATGATCGCCATGGCCCTGGCCAACGAGCCGGAACTGCTGATTGCCGACGAGCCAACCACTGCGCTGGACGTGACCGTCCAGCTGAAAATCCTCGAATTGCTCAAGGAATTGCAGGCCCGCCTGGGCATGGCTCTGCTGCTGATCAGCCACGATTTGAACCTGGTCAAAAGAATTGCGCATCGCGTATGTGTCATGCAGCGCGGTTGCATCGTCGAACAGGCATCGTGCGAAGAATTGTTCCGCGCGCCGCAGCACCCGTACACTCGGGAACTGCTGGCAGCGGAGCCCAGCGGCCAGCCTGCAACCAATGTCGTCGGCCCGCCGTTGCTTGCGGTCGAGGACCTGAAAGTCTGGTTCCCGATCAAGAAAGGCCTGCTGAAAAAGACCGTGGACTACGTCAAGGCGGTCGACGGCATCAATTTCAGCCTGCCCCAGGGCCAGACCCTGGGGATTGTGGGAGAAAGCGGTTCCGGCAAGTCGACGCTGGGCCTGGCGATATTGCGCTTGATTGGCAGTAGCGGCGGCATCCGTTTTGAAGGCAAGCAGCTAGACTGCCTGACGCAGCAACAGGTCAGGCCGCTGCGGCGGGAGATGCAGGTGGTGTTCCAGGACCCCTTCGGCAGCTTGAGCCCACGGATGTGCGTGAGCCAGATCGTCGGCGAAGGCCTGCGGATTCACAAGATGGGCACCGCTGAGGAACAGGAAGCGGCGATTATTGCAGCATTGAAGGAGGTAGGCCTGGACCCGGAAACCCGGAACCGCTACCCCCACGAATTTTCCGGCGGGCAACGGCAGAGAATCGCCATTGCCCGGGCACTGGTGCTAAAACCGGCGTTGATACTGCTGGACGAGCCGACTTCGGCCCTCGACCGCACCGTGCAACGCCAAGTGGTCGAGCTTTTACGATCACTGCAAAGCAAGTACAACCTGACGTATCTGTTTATCAGCCATGACCTGGCTGTCGTCAAGGCGCTGAGCCACCAACTGATGGTGGTCAAGCATGGCCAAGTGGTCGAACAGGGAGACGCGCAAAGCATTTTTGCCGCCCCCCGTCATCCGTATACACAGCAGTTGCTGGAAGCCGCCTTTTTGGCACCAGCCACTGCGCAATAACCTGAAAAGAGGAGCAACACATGGGTTTTCTCGCCGGTAAGCGCGTACTGATCGTCGGTGTCGCCAGCAAGCTGTCCATCGCATCCGGCATCGCTGCCGCCATGCATCGCGAGGGCGCTGAGCTTGCCTTCACTTATCAGAACGACAAACTCAAGGGTCGTGTCGAAGAATTCGCACAAGGCTGGGGCTCGAGCCCTGAGCTGTGCTTCCCGTGCGACGTGGCCAGCGATGAAGAAATCGCCAAGGTCTTCGAAGCACTGAGCAAGAAGTGGGACGGCCTGGACTGCATCGTGCACTCCGTTGGCTTCGCCCCGGGCGACCAACTGGACGGCGACTTCACCGAAGCCACCACCCGTGAAGGTTTCCGCATCGCTCACGACATCAGCGCCTACAGCTTCGTGGCCCTGGCCAAGGCCGGCCGCGAAATGATGAAAGGCCGCAACGGCAGCCTGCTGACCCTGTCGTACCTGGGCGCCGAGCGCACCATGCCGAACTACAACGTGATGGGCATGGCCAAGGCTTCCCTGGAGGCTGGCGTACGTTACCTGGCCGGCTCCCTGGGCCCGGACGGCACCCGCGTGAACTGCGTATCGGCCGGCCCGATCCGCACCCTCGCCGCTTCCGGCATCAAGAACTTCCGCAAGATGCTGGCCGCCAACGAAGCGCAAACCCCGCTGCGTCGCAACGTCACCATCGAAGAAGTCGGCAACGCCGGCGCCTTCCTGTGCTCGGACCTGGCGTCCGGTATCAGCGGCGAAATCATGTACGTGGACGGTGGCTTCAACACCACGGCCATGGGCAACCTCGAAGAGTGATCTTCGGTTAGCCAACTAAAAAACCCGCCTATTCTTGGCGGGTTTTTTTTTGCGTGCGATTCGTTAGCTTTAACTTAACATTCGAGGGGAAAAACCATAGTGCTGCGACTACGGCGTGACATTATCACCTCCTTATTGCGTGGTTCGTAATAGCATCAGCAGACTACTAAGATCATCTTCTGAAGACCTAACTCTGCGGGATTGCGCATTTTCGATTGTATTATCTAGCACTCGTTGTTGCGCTCCAGGCGAAATATTTCGAGGGACGGGTGCACCTCGCTGGACAGGCCGAGCTGGCCTAGGAACAGCTCCAACTCCACCTCCACCTCCACCTCCACCTCCCGAGAGAGGTGGAGATCCCACTGGAACAAAAACGAGCTTAGAGAAATGTTTTTCTGGAATCCAGGTACTAGTGTTCGATTGTGTAATGTTTTCCAAAAAATCATTAGAGTCAGCTGTATATTTTACTAATGCTGGTTCACCATCACCTACGATGAAGGTATCAAAAACTTCTAAATCAGGTCGTTTCGCAACAGAAGAATTCAGTATTCTTTCATTGTTCGTTACATTAATACCTCGCATTGCGCCTTTGTTCCCTCCGAGACTCTGGACTGAACTCATATCCGCGGCGTGCTTACCCACGAGCGTAATTGACTTATCCTTATAAAGCTTGAACAACTTTGCAAGGGACATTACTGGAGCATGTCCTGTCGGATCAGTCCGCAGCACCGGATTCCCCTTGCAATACGCATACGCATTTAATCCTCCCCCGCCAAAGGGACTCCAACTATCAGGAGAGTTAAACCGCATCAATACCGGATTAAAATCCCGATAACCATTGCCCAGCGGATAATGCCCAGTCACCGGATCCGCACGCTCTCCATTGAAGCCCAGCAAGTTGGTCAAACCGCTTGCATTCTGATGATGGCCATAAGGTGAATAAGCGATGTCCCGTTGCGGGAGATTGTTCTTGAGCATATGCAGCACCGAACGCTGTTGATCGGTGCCCAGCAGTGTGGTGTTGTCGACTACACCACCTTCGTGACACTGCTCCGCCAGCAGCAGATCTCCCTGCTGAACAATGGAGTGGCTCAATGTGCCTTGAATCTCGGTTGCCAGGCGACTTTTACAATAAAAGCGCTGGTTGGGCGGGCTATTCGGTTGGATGTGACTGGTGAGGCGATCCAGTGGATCGTAGTGAAACCGGCACAGCAAAACTGGCTGAAGTGAAGACATTGGCTGGCTCCGAGCTATCAAGGTCCTGAGGCTTGAGTATCTTCGGCACGGGCGAGGTTGGGAACTAGCAGATCTGATAGGGTACTGGGAATGTCGGATGCGCCCACCGCTTTTTGCAAAGTCGTGTTGTCTGCACGACCGCCTTCGCGAGCAAGCCCGCTCCCACATTTGACCGAGCTCCACCAGTTGAAATGCGATTAATTGTGGGAGCGGGCTTGCTCGCGAAGAGGCCCGCAAACACACCATAACTCTAGCGAGCCAGCGCCTCTTCAGCCTCTTCCAACAGCTCCTCGACCGAACCATGCAGTGCCGGGTCAAACTCGATCTGCCCAATACTGAAACGAATGTCATACCCGCGATGCGTCATGGCATTACGCTCATCGAGCATTTCTTCCAGCCGCGCCCTGATTGCGCTGACGTCTACCGAGGAGGATCCCAGGAGCAAGACGACGAAGGAGGAACCCTCCAGCCGCCCGACCACATCGCTCTCCCGAAAGCCGATACGCAGCACGTCGGCAAAGGTCTTCAGCGCGTTATCGCCCTCAGTGCGCCCGAACAGATAGTTGATGCGTTTGAACTCATCAAGGTTGAAGAACAGCAGCGTCGCCGGCCGCCCCAGTTGCTGGCAGGCCTCCAGACCCAACTGAGCCAGGGCAATGAAACCGTGCCGGTTGGGCAGCAGTGTCAGCTCATCCATGCTCGCCATCTGCACGCCGATCAACTCCTGTTCGGCTTTGCGGGCCAGATCGCGCAGCAGTTCGCGCTCCTGTTGTGGCGTCCCTGCACGTACACCGGGTTTGTGCGGTTTGCCTGAGATCAGCATCACATACTCCATGGGTGGGTATGTTGTTTAGAGTCCTCGATTCCGGGTTTGACTCCCTGTCTGCGGGCCGTTGGTCAGCTTCCCGTTACCGGGCACGGCCCACCGGCGTCCGCCCAGCGCTTGAATTGAGTGACAAAAATGTCGTGGGGAACCGGCACCGGTGCGCGATTACCACCCGGATTCCAGCCCCACAGCACCAGCTTGTCCTCGCTGACATGCTTGATCAGCGCGGCGAAATCACGGTCGCCATTGCTCGCACGGTCCTTGATCATGCTGCACAACATGTCCGGGGGCAGGCCGATCCAGGCCATTTTGTGCGCCGCCGGTGGCAGGCTCCAATGCGGCGCACCCGGCGGTGCATGGGCGCCATAACTGGCCGGCGGGTTGTCTTGCGCATGGCAACTGGCGCAAGGCAGACCCGCCGCGCCTTTGCCGTCCATGCCACGCACGACGTTCATCGCGTGGGGTAGGCCGGCGTCGAACTGCAACGGCGATTCGCCGGGGATGTGGCAATTCTGGCAACGCGGGCTCTGGAAGACTTGCTGCACGGTATCGAACGCCTTCAAGGCTTCCCGGTCTTCGGCGAACAACTCTGTCGCATAGATAAACAGGCAAACCAGAAGCACCGAACCGAGCAACCAATGATGTCGCTTCATCTCACTTTTCATTTCACACCCCCGACAACTGCAGCGGCAGTTCACGCAGGCGTTGCCCGGTCAGGGCGTACACCGCGTTGGCCACCGCCGGCGCCGTGGGTGGTACACCCGTCTCGCCGATGCCACCGGGTTTCTCGCTGCTGGGCAGGATATGCACTTCGACCACCGGCATCTCGTTGAGCCGCAGCACCTGGTAATCGTGGTAGTTGGACTGCACCACCCTGCCGTCCTTGATCGTCAGTTTGCTGTGTAAGGTGAAGCCCAGGCCGAAGGCGATGCACGACTCCATTTGCGCCGCGATGCTTTGCGGATTGACCGCGATCCCGCAATCCACCGCGCACACCACCCGGTGCACACGGATCGCCAGGTTGTCCTGCGACACTTCGGCGACCTGCGCCACGTAACTGCCAAATGACTCATGCACCGCCACGCCCAGGGCATGGCCATCGGGCAGCGGCGCCTTCCAGTTGGCCTTCTCCACCGCCAGGTTCAATACGCCCAGATGCCGCGGATGCGCCTTGAGCAACGTGCGTCGATATTCCACCGGGTCCTTGCCGGCCGCTGCGGCCAGCTCGTCAATCAGCGATTCCATGACGAAGGCGGTGTGGGTATGCCCCACCGAACGCAGCCACAACACGCTGATGCCGGTCTTGGGCGAATGCAGCTCCACCTGATGATTGGCCAACCCTTGCAGATAGGGACTGTCCGCCACGCCCTCCACGGACGTCTTGTCGATACCGTTCTTGACCATGGCGGCTTCGAGCGAGGTGCCGGCCATGATCGATTGCCCGACCAGCACATGCTGCCACGCCACCGGCAGGCCATCGGCACCGAGGCCGACCCGCGCCTGGTGCAGGAACGCCGAGCGGTAATAGCCGCCACGGATGTCATCCTCTCGCGCCCACACGGTTTTCACCGGCCCGCCCGCGGCCTTGGCGACCTGCACCGCTTCGGCGACAAAGTCCGAAGTCGGGTTGGCTCGCCGGCCGAAACCGCCGCCGAGGAACTCGGTGTGGATTTGCACCTGCTCGGGTTTGAGCCCGGTGATCTTGCCGGCGATCATCTGGTCCAGGGTCTGGAACTGCGTACCGGTCCAGATCTCGCATTTGTCCTGGGTGATGCTCACCGTGCAGTTGAGCGGCTCCATCGGCGCATGGGCCAGGTAGGGCACGCTGTACTCGGCATCGATTGTCTTGGTCGCCTTGGCCAGTGCGGCCTGGGCATCGCCCGCCTGACTGGCGGGCAGCCCGGGGGTGGCGGCGAGCTTGCGAAACTCCTCGAGCAATTGCTCACTGTCGAGCCCGCTGTTCGGCCCCAGGTCCCACTCGACGTGCAGCGCATCGCGCCCCAGTTTCGCCGCCCAATAGTGATCGGCGATCACCGCCACGCCGGTCGGCACCTGCACCACTTTGTGCACACCGGGTATCGCCAGCGCCTCGGCGCCTTCAAAGGATTTGACGCTGCCACCGAACACCGGCGAACGAGCGACCATCGCGGTCATCAGGCCGTCGAACTGCACGTCCATGCCGAACTTGGCGCGGCCGGTGATTTTCTCCGGGGTATCCAGGCGCTTGGTAGGTTTGCCAATGATCTTCCAGTCCTTGGCCTCCTTGAGCTTGATCGACGCCGGGTCCGGCACCGGCAACTTGCCGGCGTCATCGGCCAGTTCGCCATAGGTGGCCTGCTGGTCGCCGGCAAATACCACGCCCGACTCGGTGCGAATCGCCGAGGGTGCGACGTTGAAACGCTTGGCCGCGGCCTCGACCAGCAGCAACCGCGCCGCCGCACCGGCCTGGCGATAACGGTCGAACTCCATCCAGGTCGAGGTCGAGCCGCCGGTGATTTGCATGCCGCCGAACCCGGCAAGTCCATAGTCGGCGGCTGAAGCCGGTGAGTGTTCGACGCGGATTTTCGACCAATCGGCGTCCAGTTCTTCGGCAATCAGCATGGTCAACCCGGTCCAGATGCCCTGGCCCATTTCCGAATGGCCGAGCAACACGGTGACGCTATTGTCATTGCCGATGCGCAGGAAGGCGTTGGGGGCGAACACATTGCCCTGGTTTTCCGCGCCCAGGGCAAAGCGATGGGCCCCGGGGATGACAAACGCCACCACCAGCCCGCCGCCCAGCACGGCACTGCCCTTGAGAAAGCCACGACGCGACAGCGGATCGATACTGTTCATGGCCATCAAGCCAGTTGCGCCGCGCGCTTGACCGCGGCGCGGATTCTTGGATAGGTGCCGCAACGACAGATGTTGCCCGACAGCGCCTGGTCGATATCGCTGTCGGTCGGTTGCGGGATCTTTGCCAGCAAGGCCGCGGCCGACATGATCTGCCCGGACTGGCAGTAACCGCACTGCACCACATCGAGTTCGGCCCAGGCCAGTTGCACCGGGTGCGAACCGTCGGTGGACAGGCCTTCGATGGTGAGGATTTTCTGTCCATGGGCCACGGCCGTGGCGGGTGTGATGCAAGAGCGCAAAGGCGTGCCGTCGATGTGCACGGTGCAGGCGCCGCACTGGGCCATGCCGCAGCCGAACTTGGTGCCGGTCAGGTGCGCGACGTCGCGCAGAACCCAGAGCAGCGGCATGTCCGCGGGGACATCCAGCTCCTGATCCTTGCCATTGATATTCAGGGTCAGCATTGCGCAGGTCCTCAGACTCACGGTGTTCTGAAGGTGGCGTCGCTTTGGCGATCAACAACCTACGCGCGCCTTTGGGTTATCCCTTCAGCTAAGCGCAAATTGCCGGGCAGGCCGGGGTGTATCGACCACCGGTCACAAAACCCGCCCGAATTGCCGATGAAGCCGTTCATCTCTCGCGGCCGACCCCGCCCCCTGTAGGAGCTGGCTTGCCAGCGAAGACGTCCTCACAACCGCCCCGTATCTCACGGCCGTACCCGATCTACTGCGGGAGCCAGCCTGCTGGCGATGGCGTCCTCACAACCGCCCCGTATCTCACGGCCGTACCCGATCTACTGTGGGAGCCAGCCTGCTGGCGATGGCGTCCTCACAACCGCCCCGTATCTCACGGCCGTACCCGATCTACTGTGGGAGCCAGCCTGCTGGCGATGGCGTC
>NZ_JANHLK010000025.1 GCF_028682635.1 Pseudomonas putida
TATGCCGTAGAGGCTGCGCAACGGCTTGTACTCGGGCGCTGGAAGGCCTGGGTAAGGTGGCTTTGGCGGCGAGGGGTACAGGCTGAAACGAGCGTCCTTGTTGAGCATCTGCTCGGCGCTGAGGTCCTGCTCGGTGCAGGTGAATTCGATGCGGTAGCTGAAGGGCTGGCTCAGGTGTTCTTCGCCTTCGAAGGCCAGGACGTCGAAGACGGCGTCGAACCAGCGAATGGCAAATTTGTGGCGAGTGTGGTCGAAAAAGATGCGCGGTGGCGTGCTCATGGTCAGTCCTTCCTGGTCTGCGGGGAGAATTTGCAGGAAGGGTTTTGCGTTCACCCAGGTCCTGATGGATGAAAGCTTTGGTTAAGTTGAATAAGTTGGAAATGGGACGTTTCTGAGAAGGGTGTAGGGCTTTTCTGTATTGGAATACCGGGGTTAAAAGTATCGGACAACCCTGTAGGAGCGAGCTTGCTCGCGATGGTCGTTAACGAAAACTCTGTAAGCCTGACACCCCGCGGCCATCTCGGTTTTTTCGCGAGCGAGCTCGCTCCTACATGAGGGTGGCAGCTGTACGCAGGTGTGGAAGACCAGGCCAATCCACGGGCCCTTGCCTACGCAGCCTTGGGCAGTAACGGCGGGTTATCGCTACCAGTGGTAAACCGGTAAAGGCTCAATCATCCGGCATTTCCGGTGGCTTGGCCGGTTTTGCCGGTTTGCCGTTTTTTGCCGCCTTGGCGGTCCCTTTGGGCGGTGGGGTTTCGGCAACCGGAGGTGGCGTTGGCGTCGCAGCTTCCTTCTCTGCCGCCGGCAAGGCATCGACGGTATCGAAGATTTTCTTCAGGTCGACCGACCTGGATTCATCCCCCGAGCTTTCGAGTTTCTTCTCGCCGTCCTTGCCCATCAGGATCACTTTGGGCAACGCGCCGGCCCCCAGTTTCAGCGCACGGATCAAGGCCATGGTGTCCTGTTGGCCGAGGTCCTTGCCGTCCAGTTGGCCGGACATGTTCAGCACGCTGTACACCCGGATGTTGCGCTCGGCGACACCCTGCTTGTTGGCCGGATCTTCCAGGGACTTTTTCAGGTTGACCCAGACCGGGTCGACGGTGCTCGAGGCAATCACGATCAGCGGCCGGGCCCTGCCCTTGTCGATATCCAGAGGTGAATCGCCATCGGCGGCGAACAAGGGGCCGGCAATCGCCAGCAAGGTAGCCAGGGTCAGTGACCTGATGAGCATGCGCATCTCCTTTTGATATCCACGCTCTAATGATTGCGCATCGCGGCGTTCGTTCCGGTGACGCTTGGCAAATGTGTTTCACCTTGCTCCAAGCTTAGGTCAGGGCGGTCATTGCGCAACAGGCTGGGCTAATCTGAAAGCATGAAATAAACCTCATGAGGAGCCGTGCATGAGCGTTCGACTGAACCACACCATCGTCTGGTGCCGCGACAAACAACGGTCGGCCCATTTCCTCGTTGAACTGCTCGGCCTCCCGGCGCCGGAGCCCTTCGGGCCGATGCTGATCGTCAGGCTCGACAACCAGGTGTCGCTGGACTTCTACGACAACGACCCGCCGATCGCCTCGCAGCATTACGCGTTCCTGCTCGGCGACGACGACTTCGACCAGGCCTTCGCCCGCCTGCAAGCAACCGGGCAGCCATGGTGGGCCGATCCGGGCAAGCAGCGGCCGGGTGAGATCAATGACCATGGCGGCGGACGGCGGGTGTATTTCGATGACCCGGACGGGCATCTGCTGGAGATCTTCACCCGCGAATAGCGGGATACTCATCGCTGCTGTCCGGCCAGGCCGTCAACACCTGGAAGCCATCTTCAGTGACCGCCACCATATGCTCCCACTGTGCCGAAAGGGAGTGATCCTTGGTGACCACGGTCCAGCCGTCGGCCAGGGTTTTGACGTGGCGCTTGCCCAGGTTCAACATGGGCTCGATGGTGAAAATCATGCCGGCTTTCAACTTCATTCCCTGGCCTGGGTAGCCGTAGTGAAGGATTTGCGGTTCATCGTGATAGATCTTGCCGATACCGTGACCGCAGTATTCGCGCACGACACTGAACCCGTCATCTTCCGCCACCTTCTGGATGGCATGCCCAATGTCGCCCAGCGTAGCGCCGGGGCGGACCATGCGGATACCGGCGCACATGGCGTCATAGGTCGTCTTGACCAGGCGTCGTGCCTGCGGGCTAGGTTCGCCCACGAAGTACATGCGGCTGGTGTCGCCGTACCAACCGTCCTTGATCACGGCAATGTCGATGTTCAGGATGTCGCCATCCTTCAATACCCTGTTCGAAGGGATGCCATGGCAGACCACTTCGTTGACGGAGGCGCATACGGTCTTGGGAAAGCCGTGGTAGCCGACATTGCCTGGAATGGCTTTCTGTACGTTGACGATATAGTCGTGACAAAGCCGATCGAGTTCGTCGGTGGTGACCCCTGCTTGCACATGGGGCGTGATCATCGCCAGCACTTCGGCCGCCAGCGTGGCCGCCGCGCGCGACTGGGCTATTTCTGCCGGGGTATTGAGCTTGATATTGGCCTTCATTGCTTGCCCCCGGTCGTTGCATGAACCGGCGAGGCTTGGGAAACATCCGCGATCGCACAGAGCTGTTTTACATCAAGGCCACCGGCCAGTTCGGCACGAATCAGCAGGCGGCAGATGTCGCTGTGATTCAATTCTGGATGTAGCTCGGCCAGCATCCCGATGCGCATCCAGTGTTCGGCTTGCGCATTGATCGAGCGACTCAGCGCATCGCTGGCGACGCGCAGGTTCTCATGCATGTCTTCTGAAATCTTGACGATACCCATCTACTTGCCCGATACGAAATATATATGAAACATATACTAATCGTTTCAGGTGCTGGAGCGCAATTTCTGGCACTGGGTTCAGCCAGAAGAATACTCAACCCTGCATCAGAACGGCGCCTGGCGGAACCCGCTTGCGCAGCTTCTTGCAACTCCCGGGCGGGGGCTGTTGCCCCGGCGGGCGATCGGCGAACCAGATGCGGCATTGGCCTGGGGGCGGCCAATGGCCGCGGGGAATCGTTATCTCATCGGACGCGGGCTCTGGCTCCAGCGCAGCCACCTTGAATTGTCCTGCGCTCTGTGGCCCGGCAGTCGCCGCGGCCACTTCCGCTTCGCGCGCCTTCTGTACGGCAACCGGATTCTCCTGCGCCTTGGGCGGGATACCCGAAGCCTGGGCCTGCTGCGCCGCCTGGATCAACTGGAGGTTGCGGTTGCGTAACGCCTCGTTGCCAACAATCCGCATGTTCGAGCGCAACGCCAGGGTTTGCGCCTGCTGGTATTGCCCCTGCTGCAGGCGCAACACGCCGAGGTAATGCAGGGTCGCGGGATTGTTCGGCTGGATATGCAGGGCGCGCTCCAGCGTGGCGGCGGCCTGGTCCAGCTGGCCACTTTCATACTGGCGCGAGGCGGTTTCGATCAGGGCGGTTGAGGCACTATTGCTTTGCGCGGGCGTTTTTCGCTCGGCAGCCACCGGGCCAAACGACGCGACGGCGCAAAACGCCAGGAGGAAGCTGGGCAGGAAACGCTTGGTTGGCATCAGGGGGCAGACTCGGCTGATCTCGGAGGGCACCGCCATGAAAGCAGGCCACCAGCACTGCTCGGAATCTCCGATACAGGGCCCCTACTGACCTGGCCTGCACCCTGAAGTTCCCGTTGCCACGGCCACTTCAGCCCACGTTCGACCTCTGCCAGTCGAACCGACAGGACCTGCTCCCGCACACATCATTAAATTTTCATCTTCAGGAAAATCAACTATACCCAATTGGGCAATCAGTATTGATCCCGGCCCCAAGCACCCGTGCAGTCGCTGGTCCCCGGTCACTCAACGTCAGGACAGACCACGAGACTCTGGTTATGAATGGTTTGAAAGTCGCAGCAGGCCATACCGTTCTAGATTGCTTCCATACTTCCCGCCCGATCGTTGCCCTGGATCAAACCGACTTCACCGATGTTGCCGCCGCGGTACTGACCGTCGACGATGTCATGGGCGGCGCGCTCGATGCCATTCAACGAACAGGTTTCGACATCCCCCTATTCCTGGTGGTCCCTCGCGGCGGTGCCGGCAACCGTGCACTCGATGTCTACAAGCGCCTGCACGAGGTCATCCTGCTGGTCAACGGAGTGTTTGACCTCTCCAGCTACAACGCCGAGTACTACGGCAATCAGCTGGAAACAGCCGCCAAGGCCTATGAAGAAAACCTGTTGCCGCCCTTCTTCGACGTCCTCAAGCACTACACCGAAGCAGCCAATGCGACCTTCGCCTGCCCCGGCCACCAGGGCGGACAATTCTTTCGAAAGCACCCCGCCGGCCGCCAGTTCTTCGATTTCTTCGGCGAAACCCTGTTCCGCGCCGACATGTGCAACGCCGACGTCAAGCTCGGCGACCTGCTGATCCACGAAGGCCCGGCCCTGCTGGCGCAAAAGCATGCCGCCACAGTGTTCAACGCGGACAAGACCTACTTCGTGCTCAACGGCACCTCGGCGTCGAACAAGGTGGTCACCAATGCGTTGCTGACGCCTGGCGACCTGGTGCTGTTCGACCGCAACAACCACAAGTCCAACCACCAGGGGGCATTGATCCAGGCCGGTGCCACGCCGGTGTACCTGGAAACCGCGCGCAACCCCTACGGCTTCATCGGCGGCATCGATGCCCATTGCTTTGAAGAAGACTACCTGCGCGAGCTGATCAAGGAAGTCGCCCCGGACAAGGCCCAGCTACCGCGACCGTTTCGCCTGGCGATCATCCAGTTGGGCACCTATGACGGCACCATCTACAACGCGCGCCAGGTGGTCGACCGCATCGGCAAGCTGTGCGATTACATCCTGTTCGACTCGGCGTGGGTGGGCTACGAGCAGTTCATCCCGATGATGAAGGATTGCTCGCCGATGCTGCTGGACCTTGGCGAAGACGACCCGGGCATCTTCGTCACGCAATCGGTGCACAAGCAACAGGCCGGCTTCTCCCAGGCCTCGCAGATCCACAAGAAGGACCGCCACATCAAGGGCCAGGCGCGCTACTGCAATCATGCGCGGTTGAACAACGCCTTCATGGCCCAGGCTTCCACCAGCCCGTTCTACCCGCTGTTCGCCTCGCTGGATGTGAATGCGCGCATCCACGCCGGCCGCAGTGGCTTGCGCCTGTGGGAAGACTGCGTGAAGTTCGGCATCAATGCACGCAAGCTGATCCTCGAAGCCTGCACGCTGGTGCGCCCCTTCGTGCCGGAAACCATCGACGGTTGCCCCTGGCAGGACCACCCCACCGACGCCATCGCCAGCGACCTGCGCTTTTTCGAGTTTCACCCCAAGGATCGCTGGCACGCCTTCCCAGGTTATGCCGACAAGCAGTACTTCATCGACCCCTGCAAGCTGCTGTTCACCACCCCCGGGATCGACCCGATTGATGGCAGCTACACCGACTTCGGCATCCACGCCGGCATCCTGGCCAACTTCCTGCGCCAGAACGGCATCGTCCCGGAGAAGTGCGACCTCAACTCGATCCTGTTCCTGCTCACGCCCGCCGAAGACTGGGCGAAGATGAGCCATCTGGCCGCACAACTGGCGCGCTTCGAGCAGTTCCTCAGCGATAACGCGCCCATGAGCCGAGTACTGCCGGCCATCTACGCCCGGTTCGAGGACCGTTACCGCAACTACAGCATCCGCCAGCTCTGCCAGGAAATGCACGACCTCTACCGCAGCCATAACGTGCAGCAGTTGCAAAAGGACATGTTCCGTAAGGAACACTTCCCGAAAAAGGCGATGAATCCGCAACAGGCGCAGATCGAATACATCCGCGGCAATGTCGAGCTGGTCGCGTTGGCCGATGCCGACGGCCGTATTGCGGCCGAAGGGGCACTGCCCTACCCGCCCGGTGTGCTGTGCGTGGTGCCGGGTGAAATCTGGGGTGGTGCGGTATTGAAGTATTTCCTCGCGCTGGAAGACGGCATCAATGCCTTGCCCGGCTTCACGCCGGAACTGCAAGGCGTGTACCTGAAAGAACAAGGCGGCCGCATTCGCGCTTACGGATACGTGCTCAAGGCCTGATCCTCGCCCCATTCAAAGAGCAGCGTTTCCTGCGACTTACAGCAAGGAGTGTGCGATGGCAGATTCAAGCAAGAAAATGGGCCTGATGGGGCTCACCACCCTGGTAACGGTCAACATGATGGGCTCAGGCATCATCATGCTCCCCACCAACATGGCCCAACTGGGTGCCGTCTCGCTGTTGTCGTGGATTTTCACGGCGATCGGCTCGATGGCCATTGCCTACTGCTTCGCCCAGTGCGGGGTGTTCTGCGCGCGTTCCGGCGGCTTGTCCGCCTACACCGAAGAAGCCCATGCCAAGTCGGGGTTCTTCCTCTGCTCGTACCTGTACTTCCTGTCCCTGGCGATCGCCAACGTCGCTGTTGCCATCTCGGCAGTGGGCTACATGAGCGCCTTCCTGCCCTGGCTGAGCACGGGAGCCATCCCGCTGTTCGTCGGCACGGTCGGGCTGATCTGGATCACCATCATCGCCAACTTCGGTGGCCCCAGCATCACCGGCAAGATCGGCGCGATCACCGTGTGGGGCGTGATCATTCCGGTGGCGGGCCTGTGCATCATCGGCTGGTTCTGGTTCGATGCCAACGTGCTGGAAGCCGCCTGGAACCCCAACAACCTGGCGATCTCCGACGCCATCGGCAAGGCCATCCCCCTGACCCTGTGGGCCTTCCTCGGCATGGAATCGGCGGCCCAGGCCACCGATGCGGTGGAAGACCCCAAGCGCAACGTACCGCTGGCCTGCCTGTTCGGCACCCTCGGTGCAGCCACGGTCTATGTGCTGTCGACCACCGTCATCCAGGGCATCATTCCCAACGCCGAACTGGCCAACTCCTCGGCACCGTTCGCGCTGGTCTACGCCAAGATGTTCAGCCCGCTGGTGGGTAACATCGTCATGGCCCTGGCGGTCATGGCGTGCGTGGGCTCGCTGCTGGGCTGGCAGTTCACCCTGGCCCAGACCGCGAAGATGACCGCCGACCAGAACCTGTTCCTCAAGCTGTTCAGCAAGGTCAACGCCAGCGATGCCCCCGTGATCGGCATGATCGTCTGCGGCGTGCTGCAGACGCTCATGGCCGTGTCGACCATCTCGCCCGATGCCGCTGCACAGTTCAGCAAACTGGTGAGCCTGGCGGCCGTGACCAACCTGATCCCGTACATCACGGCGCTGACCGGTTTGCTGGTGATCATGCACAAGGCCCAGGTGGGGCCCGCGGTGTACTCGCGCAACGTGGTGGTGTTGCTGGTGGCGGTGGCCTACTCGTTGTACGCCCTGTATGCCTGCGGCAAGGACGCCGTATTGGGCGGCACCCTGGTGCTCGCCTTTGGCTACCTGCTCTATGGCTTCCTCGCCAAGCGTTTCGTCGACGCGCCCACCGTCACCCAGGCCAGGACCGGCAATGTTTAGGCATGGCAATCAGGACTGCTCAGACTTGTACACGGGGAAACCGGACATGAACGTACCTTTTGCTGCAAAAACCACCCGCCTGCTGCTGGCCCTGGTGGTCACCGCCCTGCCGATGGTGGCGGGTGCCAACACCCTGGAGCGCATCCGCGCCAGCAATGCCTTTACCCTGGGCTACGTGCCGGACCTGTCGCCCTTCAGCGTTCAGGATGGCGACAAAGCCAGCGGTTATGCCATCGACCTGTGCCTGAAGATCGCCGACAAGCTCAAGAGCGAACTCGACCTGCCCAACCTGCAGGTGCGCTACCAGCCCGTCACGTCTGCCGAAGAGACCAGCGCGGTGAAACTGGGCAAGGTCGACATCCTCTGCACGCCGACCCCGCCTACCCTCGAACGGCGCAAGTCCGTCAGCTACTCGATACCGGTGTACACCGCTGGCCTCTCGGTACTGGTGCGCAAGGATGCCACCGAACCGCTGCTCAACGCGCTCAACGGCAAGGAAGCCATCCCCGGCCCGACCTGGCGGGCGACGATCAACCGCGGCCTGGCCAACCAGACCTACGCCACCGTCGAGGGCGGTGTAGTCGAAGACTGGATTCGCGAACAGATGCGCATGCTCGGCGTGATCGCTTCGCTGGTGACGGTGGCCAATACCGAAGAAGGTGCAGCGATGGTCGCCACGCGCAAGGCCGATGCGTTCTTCTCCGAGCGCATGCTCCTGAAAAACCAGGTGGCCAAAGGCGGCGCCAACAATGACCTGATGGTCCTGGACCGCATCTTCGAGTTCTCCCCGGTGGCCATGATCGTCGAACGCGGTGACGAAGACTTCCGGCTGCTGGTCGATATGGCACTGAGCGAGGCTTATCGCTCCGGCGCCATCGAGCAGGAGTACGACAAGTACCTGGGCGGGATCAACGAGACGATGAAGAAGCTGTTCCGGGTGTATGCATTGCCGTGAGGTTTTCTCAGAACGCCAGTTTGTAGCCGATCAATACCAGCATGGTCGCCAGGCAAGGACGCAACACTTCATCGGAGATGCGCCCGGTCAGGTGGCTGCCCAGGTAAATCCCCGGCAACGAACCGACCAGCAGATAACCGAGTACGTGCCAGTCCATGTTGCCCATGCTCGCATGGCCAAGGCCGGCGACCAGGGTCAGGGGCACGGCGTGGGCGATTTCGGTGCCGACCAGGCGGCGGGTCGGCAGCAACGGATAGAGGATGAACAACGCCACGGTGCCCAGGGCCCCCGCGCCGATCGAGGTCAAGGCGACCATGGCGCCCAGCACCAGGCCGGTGATCACGGTCAGGACATTGAGGCGCGCACCGCTGGGGTTGTAGTTGCCGCCCGCGCGCTTGTGGGCGAAATCGAGCAGGCGTTTCTTGAACAGGATCGCCAACGCCGTGGCGAACAGGACAAAGCCCAACGCCTGCTTGATGATCGCGTTCATCGCGTCGGGTGCTTCGTTCAGACTGCTCAGGAACCACAACGTCAACGCCACCGCCGGCACGCTGCCGAGGGTCAGCCACCCGGTGATCGACCAGTCGATGTTGTTGTTCTTGCGGTGAACCAGGACGCCGCTGGATTTGGTGATGGCCGCGTACAGCAGATCGGTGCCGACTGCGGTTGCCGGGTTGATGCCGAACCATAGCAGGATGGGGGTCATCAACGACCCGCCACCGACGCCCGTCATGCCGACGATAAAGCCGACCACCAGCCCGGCCACGACCAACCCGAAATTCAATAGATCCATTGATACGTCCACAAACCGCAGGGAATAACTGGCCCGCAGCATAGCGACAATTCTTATAACCAGTTATATCGATGCGATCTATCTTTATACCCCGATGTCATCACGACCTGTAGGAGCTGCCGAAGGCTGCGATCTTTTGATCTGGTTTTTGAAGATCAAGAGATCGCAGCCTTCGGCAGCTCCTACAAAGGGGTGGGTCATTGCACCGGCAGGAAATTCAGGAACAGCAGGCTCTGGGCATAATTCAGGCCGATCCGCCGGTAGCGTTCGTCGAGCATCTGGGTCACCAGGTCCAGGCGCGCGACGATCTTGCCGAACTCCACGGCGAAACTCAGGTTGCTGCCCTCCTCCGAGATTTCGTTGGAGAACAGCATGGGCTGGCCGTCCTTGTTCTGCCGCTGACTGAGGATCCAGGTGGCGATCTCGATGTTGCGCGCGGCATTGCTGACGAACGTCGGGTTGATCGCATCCGTCATGTAGAACTCCAGGCGATTGCCGTGGGCGGTGACCAGCATGCTGCCGATGGCATAGATGAACGCACCGACCCGATCGCCGAGAAATTCCGGGCTCATGGCAAACCGCAGCGCCGCCAGATCCTTCTTGTTCCCCAGCGTGGGCAAGGGCTGCTGCTGCTCAATGGCCATGCGCACCTGCTTGCCGGCCGTACGGGCATCGAGGAAGCCGGATTTCTTCAATTCCTCGGGGTTGCGCAGGTACAGCTTGCCCATCAGCAGGTAAAGGCTGTCGAGGTTGTCGCGCATGGCCAGCGTGGCCATGCGGTCGACGCTGGTTTGCAGGAACTCCTGGGGTTTGCCTTCGCGTATCTGGGTGAACAGGTCGTTGCCGGGTTGGTGGCTGCAACCGCTGGCCAGCAACAGCGACAGGCCGGCCAGTAGCAGGCGATGGCGACGGATTGAGCGGATGATGTGGGGTGAAACTTGGGCCATGGGCATTGAACTTGGACATGGGCCGGCGGTGGGGATCGCCGTCGGCTGGCAATGGATAGAGCCGATAGATGGGGAAAAGTGCGGTGGCGAGGGTTGGCAATCGATCACCGGCAGGTTTGGGAGCAGAACCGGAACGAAGCCGCTTACCTTGTAGGAGCTGGCTTGCCAGCGATGGTCGTCAACGATAACGCGTGATGTCAGGTTCATCGCGGCGCTCTGGCGTTAATCGCTGGCAAGCCAGCTCCTACAGGGGATCGGGTACATCCGCGTGCAGTTGGCCGTCGGGATGGAACCCTTGGGTCTATCCTGATGCCAACCGAAATATCACTAAAAGGAGCAAGCATGCGCACCCAGCAATTGGCCGGCACCCAAGTGCCCGTGATTGGCCAGGGCACCTGGCAAATGGGCGAAGACCCCGCCCGCCATAAAGAGCAAGTCGCCGCCCTGCGCCTGGGCATCGACCTGGGCATGACCCTGATCGACACCGCAGAAATGTACGCCGAAGGCGGCGCCGAGATCGTGGTGGGTGATGCCATCGCCGGCCAGCGCGACCGGGTCTTTCTCGTCAGCAAGGTCTACCCGCACAACGCCAGCCGCCAGGGCATTCCCCAGGCGTGCGAGCGCAGCCTGCGGCGGCTGAAGACCGAGACTATCGATCTGTACCTGTTGCATTGGCGGGGCCAGTATCCCCTGGAAGAAACGGTCGAGGCCTTCGAACGCCTGCGTGAAGCCGGCAAGATTGGCCGTTGGGGCGTGTCCAACCTTGATCTCGACGACATGCTGGAACTCCCGGCAAAGGAGGCCTGCGCCACCAATCAGGTACTCTACAACCTGGAAGAGCGCGGCATAGAATTCGATCTCTTGCCCTGGTGCAAGGCACACGGGATGCCGGTCATGGCCTATTGTCCGATCGGCCAGGCAGGGAACATGCTGGCCAATGCTACGCTCAAACAAGTAGCTGCCCGCCACGACGCCACGCCTGCCCAAGTCTCGCTGGCATGGCTGCTGCGCCAGGACGGCGTGATCGCCATCCCCAAGGCTGTCCGCCCGGAACATGTGCAACTCAATGCGCAAGCGGCACGGTTGAAGCTGGAGGCTGGGGATCTGGAGGCGCTGGACCAAGCGTTTCAGGCGCCCAAACGCAAGCAGCGGTTGGCCATGGTCTAAGCCATCGCGGTGACAGAGGGCTTCGATATGAGAAGCACCGATCAACCGGACGTCTTTAACCTGCAACGCTTTATCCAGGCGCAGAACCCGGTGTTCGACCGGGTTCAAGCCGAACTGGAGGCCGGCCACAAGCGCAGTCACTGGATGTGGTTCATTTTTCCGCAATTTGCCGGGCTGGGTGACAGCGACATGTCGCGCCGCTTCGCGATCCGCTCCCGGCAGGAAGCACAGGCCTATCTCGATCACCCGCTGCTGGGTGCCCGGCTAAGGACTTGTACCCAGCAAGTGCTGGACATCCCGCAGCGCTCGGTGGCAGCGATTTTCGGCCATCCCGACGACCTGAAGTTTCGCTCCTCGATGACCATGTTTGCCCAGATAGCGGCCGCCGACAGCCTCTTTCATCAAGCCTTGAACCAGTATTTCCACGGCATCCTGGATGACTGGACGCTGTCGCTGATGGACTCAAAACAAGCCCAGTTGCCCCCCCACCAGGGTTGAGAAATCGTCGTCGACAAACGGCAGGATCGCGTCCGCCACCGGTTGCAGCTGCCGGCTGATGTAGTGGTCGTAATCGATGGGCGCACTGCGGATTTCCAGCGGCTCGGGGCCGGCGACGGTGATCACGTAGCTGATCCAGCCGCCATTCTGGTACTGCCGCGGGCGGCCCTGGCGGTCATTGTAATCGTCGGCAATGCGCGCCGCCCGTACATGAGGCGGGACGTTGCGCTGGTAGTCGTCAAGCGTGCGGCGCAGGCGCTTGCGGTAGATCAAACGCTCGTCGAACTCACCGGCCAGGGTCTTGCGCACGTACTCGCGCACATAGTCCTGATAGGGCTTGCGGTGGAAGATCAGCGAATACAGCTCCTGCTGGAATTGCCGGGCCAGCAGCGACCAGTCGGTGCGCACGGTTTCCAGGCCCTTGTAGACCATCTCGTCACTGCCATCGGCGCGCGTGACCAACCCCGCGTAACGCTTCTTGCTGCCCTCCTCCGCACCGCGAATGGTCGGCATGAGGAAGCGTTTGTAGTGGGTTTCGAACTGCAGCTCCAGCACGCTCTCCAGGCCGTACTCGCGGCGTACATGCTCGCGCCACCACTGGTTGACGTGATCGACCAGCGCGCGGCCGATCTGCGCGGCTTCCTGCTGGCCGTGGGCGCGCCGCAGCCAGACGAAGGTCGAGTCGGTGTCGCCGTAGATCACCGTGTGGCCCTGGGCCTCGATCAGCTCACGGGTGCGCAGCATGATCTCGTGGCCACGCAAGGTGATGGATGACGCCAGGCGCGTGTCGAAGAAGCGGCAGCCACTGGAGCCCAGCACGCCATAGAACGCGTTCATGATGATCTTCAGCGCCTGGGACAGCGGCGCGTTGTGCTCTCGCTTGGCGGTTTCCCGGCCTTCGGCGACCCGGGCGACGATGGCCGGCAGGCAATGCCGGGTGCGGGAGAACCGTGCGCCGCGAAAACCCGGTACCGAATCCTGGTTGTCGGGGTGCTTGAGCCCTTCGATCAGGCCTACCGGGTCGATGAGGAAGGTGCGGATGATCGACGGATAGAGGCTTTTGTAGTCGAACACCAGTACTGACTCGTACAGCCCCGGCTGCGAGTCCATGACAAAACCGCCGGGGCTGGCTTGCGCCGGCTTGCTGCCAAGGTTGGGCGCCACGAAGCCCTGGCGATGCATCAGCGGCATGTACAGGTGGGTGAACGCAGCCACTGAGCCGCCCATGCGATCGGCCGGCAACCCGGTGACACTGGCCCGCTCCAGGAGGAACTTGAGCAGTTCGGTCTTGGCGAAGATCCGCGTGACCAGCTCGCAGTCCTTGAGGTTGTACTTGGCCAGCGCCGGCTTGTCCTCGGCGAACATGCGGTTGATTTCATCCATGCGCTGGTACGGGTTATCGATGGCCTTGCCTTCGCCCAGCAGGGTTTGCGCGACGTTTTCCAGGCTGAAAGAGGGGAAGCTCCAGGTCGCCGAGCGCAAGGATTCGATGCCGTCGATGATCAGCCGGCCGGCGGCGGAGGCAAAATAGTGGTTGCCGCTGCCGTGTTCGCGCCATTGCATTTCCTCGCCGCCACGCCCCAGTTTCAGCGGCACGCCCAGGCGCCGAGCGTGCTCGTGCAACACTCGCAGGTCGAACTGCACGACGTTCCAGCCGATGATGGCGTCGGGGTCGTGGCGGGCGAACCATTCATTGAGCTTTTTCAGCAGCAGGGTTCGCGACTCGCAGTACTCAAGTTGGAAATCCACTGCGCTGTGGTCGCCATTGGGCGGGCCGAGCATGTAGACCTGACGCTCGCCGCAGCCTTCCAGGGCGATGGAATACAACTCGGCCTGGGCGGTGGTCTCGATGTCCAGGGACACCAGTTTCAGGCTGGGTCGGTAGTCGGGGTCGGGTTTCATCTGTGCATCGAGCAGCAGGCCATCGGCATCCGGTGTACCGCCAAAACGTACCGGTGCGGTAATGAACCGTTCCATCATGTAGCGCTCCGGCGGGCGCACATCGGCCTCGTACACTTCGACGCCTGCCCGGCGCAGCGCGGTTTCCAGGCGCATCAGTTGCCCGTGCTGCCGGCAATACAGGCCGAGCACCGGGCGATGTTCGAAATCCAGCAGGGCCAGGGGCTTGAGCTCGACGTTCTTTTCGTCGCACAACAGCGCCTCGGCCTGCTCGCGCTGCTCGGCCGGGATGAACGCCACCGACGGTTGATGAGGCAGGCGGATGCGCCGGGGGCCGCTGTCGGTCGCCAGCCAGAACTCGACTTCGGTGCCCGCCGGTGTGTCGCGCCAATGCCGGGTCAGGACGAAGCCCTGGGGTAAATCCACCACTGCAAACCTCAACGTTGATTCAGAGGGTGATTCTACGCGTTAGCCTGGAAAAGATCGCAGCCTTCGGCAGCTCCTACAGAAGAACGCATTCCCCCTGTAGGAGCTGCCGAAGGCTGCGATCTTTTTGGTTTTACAGAAAAAAACCGCCGAATGACGTTTTTTGCATGCTATCTGCCGCATTCGCCCTTGCCCTCAACGCCTGGGTCTACGATCCTTCAAGGACAACGACAACACCCGGGAAACCGCCATGAAAACCGTCGCGCAACTGCTCAAGATGAAAGATCAGAAGAACCAGGAAGTGCACCAGATCAAACCGGATCACATGGTGCTCGAAGCGCTGATGAAGATGGCTGAAAAAAACGTCGGTGCCTTGCTGGTGGTGGAGAATGACGAGGTGCTGGGCATCATCAGTGAGCGCGACTACGCGCGCAAACTGGTGCTGCATGGCCGCTCCTCGGTGGGTACGCCGGTACGCGACATCATGGTATCGCCCGTCATTACCGTGGACACCCATCAAACCGTCGACACCTGCCTGGGCATCATGTCCGACAGACGCCTGCGCCACCTGCCGGTGGTGGAAAACGGCAAGTTGATCGGCCTGCTGTCGATCGGCGACCTCGTCAAGGAAGCCATCGCCGAACAGGCCGAGCTGATTCGCCAGCTGGAGCAATACATCCGCGGCGAATGATGAGTCCTCTGTACCTGTAGGAGCGAGCTTGCTCGCGATGGTGGATCAGCTGCACAGGTGTCGACTGACACACCATCGCGAGCAAGCTCGCTCCTACAGGGGGAGTTGATAGGTTTACGAAGGCCAATGCCGGGCAAACACCGGCGCCAATGTCGGGTGCCGGTCAATCCGTTCCAGCCAGGCGGAAAAACCCGGCCGGGTACGGCGCAAATGCTCGCGGCTGCCCGCCCACCGCGTGACCACCGCCGCCAGCACATCCAGGGCTCCCGGTGTCTCGTCACCCAAATACAACTCCGCGGAAAACTGGTCGGCAAACACTTCCCAACTCCAGTGCAGACGCTGCCGGGCACCGGCCATGAGGTTTTGCCGCGACGCTTCATCCGCCCCGGCCAGCCAGCGTTCGGGGTAATCGATGATGCCGATGGCCGCATAACAATTGCTGACGATGAACGCCAGGCCACGAATGGCCTGGTCACGGTCGGCAGGGTCGGCCGGCAACAGGTTCGACTGCGGAAACGTCAGCCCGAGATGAATCAGGATCGCCGCGCTCTCGGTGAGGATGCCGCCGTCGGGCAGCTGCAGCGTCGGAATCTGCTTGAGCGGATTGAGCTTCTCCAATGCCTGGGCGGCCTCCGGGGAGGTCTCGACATCGATGAAGCGATAGGCGATCTCGCACAGCTCCAGTGCAGCCTCGATCGCCGCCGCGCCAGAGTTCTGATGTCCGTAGAGTTGATACATGCACGCCTCCTGATTGGCCGAGATCAGCACCCGCTATGCAGTGTAGAAGGCGCCATCGACCACGCCTCGACCGTCCGACGACTGTAACATCACGGCCATCAAGGGAATTGCAGCGCCGCGTTCAACGCGCCATGCAGCGCTGGTAACGCTCGTCGACCCGTTTGGCGAACCAGGCGGTGGTGAGCTTGCGGGTGATTTTCGGGCTTTGCAGCACGATGCCCGGCAGTACCGCCCGCGGCAGGGCACGACCTTCGGCCTGTTCGGCCAGGGCGAAGACCCGCTGATAGAGCTCGCTGTCCTCGAACGCCAGGGTGTTGCCCTCCTCCAATTGATCCCTGATCGTCGGGTTGCGCATGCCCAGCTGCTTGCCCAGGGTGCGCACCGCCAGTTCGGTACTGCCGGGCATGATCGAATCGTAGCGGACCAGGTCGCCGTCCAGCGCCAGTGGAATGCCCGAGGCCCGGCTCACGGCGTTCTGGAAGGCGGCATTGCGACTGGCGTACCAACCGGCGTTGAAATCGGCGAAGCGGTACAAGGGTTGCTTGTAGCTCACCGGATAACCGAGCAAATGCGCGATGCCGAAGTACATGCCGCCGCGCCGGGTAAAGACTTCGCGTCGTATCGACCCCTCCACCGGATACGGATAGCCTTTGGCCTGCTGTTCGGCAAAGTCGATGCTGACCTGCATCGGCCCGCCGGTGTGCACCGGGTTGAAGCCGGCGAACAGGGTCTTGCCCATGGGCACCATGCCGATGAAGTCATCGAAAATCGCGCTCAGTTCCCGTTCGCTGCGTGCCGCATTCAGCCGGTCGCTGTAGGTCTTGCCGTTGGGCGAACTCACCCGCAGCGCACCGCTGACCAACAGTTCGGGGATATGCGCCTTGGATGCCCGGAGATCGATCTCGTCCCGGGCGATCTTGCCCAGCCCCGGCACGCGGGGATCAACCTGGAAGGTCGATTCCTGCTCGGTGACCGCCAGCACGGCACAAATGTTTTGCGTGGTCGGTGCAATGTCCTGCGCGGCAAACGCGGCATAGATGTCCGTGGCCCACCCCTGGCGATCGACGGTCTTGGCCGGCAGCAGGCGCACGATCTGCGCCTTGACCTCGGCGGGCTTGCGCGCCAGCGGTTCCTGGGTGCGCTGGCTGCTGCAGCCGGCCAGCACCAGTAACGCGGTGATGCTCATGATCAATCGATGGGCTTGCATGTTGCTCCAGGGCGTTCGTTTAACCGGGTAACCATACGACCAATGGCATGGCCCAGGCTATGACCGTGGCGTGAGCCCGGCTGTTCCTCTGGTGCCCATGAAACGTTACCTACACACCGTCATACAAATTGATTGCAGGATATGACTGAGAACTCCTATCATTCGCGCCAGGAGTCGCATTTGCGCAAGGAGTTCCGCGCCGTCATAACTTTTTTATCAGCGGCGGCGCCGCCCAGGAACCCATTCCATCATGACTCCAGCCCGAACCGGCATACCCTACCGTCCTACGCTACTGGCCTTGTTTTGCTCATTGTCGGTCACGGCCCACGCCGCGACACCCGCGCCAACCAACTCTTCAGCGCTGGTGCTGGACAACGTCAACGTCAATGCCCAGGCGCCCTCTTCGTCCGACCTGCCCCCGGTATACGCTGGCGGCCAGGTCGCGCGCGGTGGGCAACTGGGGGTGCTGGGCAACCAGGACATCATGGACGTGCCCTTCAGCGTCACCGCCTACACCGAAGAACTGATCCGCGACCAGCAAGCCGAAACCGTGGGCGATGTGCTGCTTAACGACTCGTCGGTGCGCCAGGCCTCCGGGTTTTCCAACCAGGCCCAGACCTTCATGATCCGCGGGCTGCCACTGAACGGCGACGACATCTCCTTCAACGGCCTGTACGGCATTTTGCCGCGGCAGATCATTTCCACCGACGCCCTGGAGCGCGTCGAAGTGTTCAAGGGCCCGAACGCCTTCATCAATGGCGTGACTCCTTCCGGCTCGGGCATCGGCGGCGGCGTCAACCTGCAACCCAAGCGCGCCGCTGACGTGCCTTTGCGGCGCTTCACCACCGACATCAGCGATGAAGGGCGTATCGGCGAACACCTGGACGTCGGCCAGCGCTTCGGCGAGGACAACCGCTTCGGCGCACGGATCAACCTGTCCCAGCGTGAAGGCGATACCGCCATCGACGATGAAAACCAGCGCTCCAAGCTGTTCGCCATAGGCCTCGACTACCGCGGCGATGCCCTGCGCCTGTCCGGCGACTTCATCTATTCCAAGGAGCGCATCAACGGCGGCCGCAGCTCGGTCAACCTCGGCAATACCACGCACATCCCGGATGCGCCATCGGCCGACACCAATTATGCGCAGAAGTGGGGCTTCAGCCAGATCGAAGATACCTTCGGCATGCTGCGCGCCGAGTACGACCTCAATGAAAGCTGGACCGCCTACGCCGCCGCTGGCGCCAAGCACACCCGCGAAGTCGGCAAGTACGACGGCACTACCCTGGTCGGCAACGATGGCAGTTCCGTGACCACCGGCTCGTTCATTCCCCATGACGAGGACAACAGCAGCGCCATGGGCGGCCTCAACGGCAAGTTCGCCACCGGCCCGGTCAGTCACCGGCTCAATTTCGGCCTGGCCGGGATCTGGACCCAGCAGCGCAATGCCTTTGATTTCGACCTGACCCGCTACCCCAACAACATCTACCACCCGGTCGACGTGCCGGCGCCCCAGGGCGGTTTCTCCGGCGGCGACCTGCACGATCCGGGCATCACCGGCAAAACCTTCGTGCGCAGCGGCGCGGTGTCCGACACCCTGGGCTTTTTCGATGATCGCCTGCTGGTGACCGTCGGTGTGCGTCGCCAGCAACTGGTGGTCCAGGGTTATGCCTATGGCACCGGAACCCGCACCTCCAACTATGACGAATCGATCACCACCCCGGTGTACGGCATCGTGTTCAAGCCGTGGGAACACGTGTCGTTCTACGCCAACCGTATCGAAGGCCTGGCCGAAGGCCCGACAGCCCCCAACACTGCCGGCTCGCGGGTGGTGGTCAACGGCGGTGAAGTCTTTGCCCCGGCCCGCTCCAAACAGCTCGAAGCCGGTGTGAAGGTCGACATGGGCACCTACGGCGCCACCTTCGGCGTCTATCGCATCGAACAACCGGCCGATGGCTACACCGAAGTCATCGACGCCGGCACCGCGCGCTTCGTGCACAAGGGCGAGCAGGTCAACAAAGGCGTGGAACTCAACGTCTTCGGCGAACCCCTCGACGGCCTGCGCCTGCTCAGCGGAGTCACCGTGATGGACACCGAACTGAAGAAAACCCAGGGTGGCCTCAACGACGGTAACCGGGCCATTGGCGTGCCGACCTTCCAGTTCAACGCCAGCGTCGATTGGGACGTCCCCGGCCTGCAAGGCGTCGCGTTGAACGGTCGGATGTTGCGCACCGGCGGTCAATACGCCGACGCGGCGAACAACCTCAGCCTGCCGACCTGGAACCGCATCGATGCCGGAGCCCGCTACGCCTTCAAGGTGCAGGAAAAGGACGTGACCTTGCGCTTTGGCGTGGAAAACGTGGCCAACAAGAAGTACTGGGAATCGGCCCAGGGCGGCTTCCTGACCCAAGGCGAACCACGGGTGGCCAAGCTGTCGGGGACTATCGACTTCTGATTATGTGGGAACGAGCTTGCTCGCGATGGTCGTGAACGATAACGCGCGCTTTCCGGGCAGCGCGGCGCACCTGAGATCATCGCGAGCAAGCTCGCTCCCACAGGTATTTTTCCATTCAGCGGTCAGCCTGGCCGCTGCGCAAGGCTGGACCATACTTGCTGCACACGGCAATGAGGACTGGTTTATGCAGCGTAGCGATGTATTGATCATCGGGGCCGGCCCGACCGGGCTGGTCCTGGCGCTATGGCTGAGCAAACTGGGGGTGCGCGTGCGGATCGTCGACAAGACCTCTGCACCGGGCACCACCTCGCGGGCGCTGGCGGTGCAGGCGCGCACACTGGAGCTGTATCGCCAGCTGGACCTGGCCGACGCCATCGTGCAAAAGGGTCATCAGGTAGCGGCCGCCAATTTCTGGGTAAAAGGCCAGCCCGTGGCGCGCCTGCCGTTGAGCCGCGTCGGCGAGGGCCTGACGCCCTACTCCTTCCTCGAAATCTTCCCCCAGGACGAACACGAACGGCTATTGATCGAGCGCCTGCAATCCTTCGGCATCACGGTGGAACGCAACACCGAACTCGAAGGTTTCGAGCAAACCGATGACGGCATCAGCGCCACGCTGCGCCTGCCCGACGGTCAGCAGGAAACCTGTCAGGCCTGCTACCTGGCCGGTTGCGACGGCGCCCGTTCGATCGTGCGCAAGACCCTCGACACCGGTTTTCCCGGCGGTACCTACCAGCAGGTGTTCTACGTCGCCGACGTCCAGGCCAGCGGCCCGGCCTTCAATGGCGAATTGCATGTGGACCTGGATGAAGCGGATTTCCTTGCAGTATTCCCGCTGGCCGGCAGCGGTCGAGCGCGCTTGATCGGCACCGTGCGCGACGAACGCGCCGAACAGGCGCACACCCTGCAATTCGAAGACGTGAGCAGTCGCGCCATCGAACATATGCAGGTCAAGATTGAGCAACTGAACTGGTTCTCGACCTACCGCGTGCATCATCGGGTGGCCGATCACTTTCGCAGCGCCCGCGCCTTCCTGTTGGGCGATGCTGCCCATGTGCACAGCCCCGCCGGGGGCCAGGGCATGAACACCGGGATTGGCGATGCCATCAACCTGGCCTGGAAACTCGCGGCGGTCCTGAGCGGCGGTGCCGAGGCAAAACTGCTCGATACCTACGAAACCGAGCGCATCGCCTTCGCCCGCAGACTGGTGGCCACCACTGACCGGGTGTTTACTTTCGTCACCGCCGAAGGGCCTATCGCCGACTTGCTGCGCACACGGCTGGCACCCTTCCTGATTCCGAAAATGGCCTCGTTCGAAACCACCCGCGAGTTCCTGTTTCGCACGGTGTCGCAGATCACCCTGAACTATCGCGGCATGCCCTTGAGCACGGGGGTCGCCGGGCACGTGCATGGCGGCGATCGCCTGCCGTGGGCCCATGACGGTGAAGGGGACAATTTTGGGCCGCTCAAATGCCCGACCTGGCAGGTGCACGTGTATGGCGACACCAGCGACGAGATGATCGCCTGGTGCCACGAGCACCATTTGCCGCTGCATGTATTCTACTGGCGCCCGGCATTCGAAGCGGCGGGCCTTGGGCGTAACGGCTTTTACCTGTTACGCCCGGACACCTATGTGGCGATCGCCGAAACCTGCTCGGACCCCAAGGTCATCGAACGGTATTTCCGCGATCACGGCATCCGCCCGTATTTTGGCGCGCCCTGACTGGTTTTTTTCAGATTCCGGCCAGTGCCAGGTCCATCGCAAAGTAGGTGAAAATCAGGTCGGCCCCTGCGCGCTTGATCGCGCCGAGGCTTTCGCGCACCACACGATCCTCGTCGATGGCCCCGGCCTGGGCGGCGAACTTGATCATCGCGTACTCGCCGCTCACCTGATACGCCGACAATGGCAGGCGCGAGGCTTCGCGAATGTCGCGGATGATGTCCAGGTACGCACCGGCCGGCTTGACCATCAGCGCGTCGGCGCCTTCCTGCTCGTCCAGCAGCGACTCACGCACCGCCTCACGGCGATTCATCGGGTTCATCTGGTAGCTTTTGCGGTCGCCCTTGAGCGCGCTGCCCCCGGCTTCGCGGAACGGACCATAAAGCGCCGAGGCGAACTTGGTCGAATAGGCCATGATCGGCGTCTGGGTGAACCCGGCGGCATCCAGTGCCCGGCGAATGGCCTGGACCTGCCCGTCCATGGCCGCGGACGGGGCAATCACGTCAGCGCCGGCACGGGCGGCGGCCACCGCCTGTTTGCCGAGGTTGAGCAGGGTCTGGTCGTTATCGACCTCGTGATTGTGCATCACGCCACAATGCCCGTGGTCGGTGTACTCACAGAAACAGGTGTCGGACATGACGATCATTTCCGGCACCGCATCCTTGGCGATGCGCGACATGCGCGACACCAGGCCGTTGTCGTGCCAGGTGTCGCTGCCATCGCTGTCCAGGTGGTGGGACACGCCGAAGGTCATCACCGACTTGATCCCGGCCCGGGCATAACGCTCGATCTCGCCAGCCAGCTTCGACTCGGGAATGCGCATCACCCCGGGCATGCTCTTGATCGGCACGAAGTCGTCGATTTCTTCTTCAACGAAAATCGGCAGCACCAGATCGTTCAGGCTGAATTCGGTTTCCTGGAACAGACTGCGCAGGCTCGCATTGCGGCGCAGACGGCGGGGACGTGCTTCGGGGAACTGACTGGACATGGGTATTCCTGAAAAACGGGGGATGAGGCGAAGGTTGTAAAGGAGGCAGCTTATGCCCTGCGAGGCGCAGGGCACAAATGTCGAACGCTCAAGACTTCGTTACCGGATCGGCAACAATCGTTCGAGCCAACACCAATCCCACAGGGGGGGGTTATTGCATGGATCAGTTCGAGATTGGTTTCGGAATTTCCAGCCCGCGCTTCACCGCCGGCCGCGCGAGGAATTTCTCCAGCACCCGGGTGACGTTGGGGAAGTTCTGGATACCCACCAGATCGCCCGCTTCATAGAAGCCGATCAGGTTGCGCACCCACGGGAAGGTCGCGATGTCGGCGATGGTGTAACGCTCGCCCATGATCCAGTCGCGCCCTTCAAGTCGCTTGTCGAGGACGCTGAGCAGGCGTCGGCTTTCTTCCACATAGCGGTCGCGTGGACGCTTGTCTTCGAAGTCCTTGCCGGCGAATTTATTGAAGAAACCAAGCTGGCCGAACATCGGACCAATGCCACCCATCTGAAACATCAGCCACTGAATGGTCTCGTATCGCGCTGCCGATTCCTGGGCCAGCAACTGCCCGCTCTTGTCGGCGAGGTAGATCAGGATCGCCCCGGACTCGAACAGCGGCAACGGCTGGTCGTCCGGACCGTGGGGATCGAGAATGGCCGGGATCTTGTTGTTGGGGTTCAGCGACAGGAACTCGGGGGACATCTGGTCGTTGCTCTCGAAGCCCACGCGATGGGGCTCATAGGGCAGGCCGATCTCTTCAAGCATGATCGATACCTTGACGCCATTGGGGGTCGGCAAGGAGTACAGCTGAATCCACTCCGGGTACTGGGCCGGCCATTTTCGGGTGATGGGGAACGCAGACAAATCGGTCATGTGGGCATCCACGGGAAAAATGAGAATGCCGATCATAATGGAGATAACCCGGGCTGCGGCGTCTGGCGCCATGAATATCAATGATGGTGGAGATCAAGCGAGATCACGGCGCGCTGGCGTGCCGGCTAGTGTAGGGTGTCCATAATTTCGCAACATCCTGTCGATAACCTTTGCTCCAACCCGTGCAAGGTTACCGGTAAAGTGCTGCGCTCTCGGCCGGAATCGAACCAAACGGGCCTCAGAGGACTCTGAGATGCGTCCCTTTGATACGGACCGGCTTCACGACATGGAAAACACCCGACGCAGGAAAGTCGCGGTGCAAAGGTTTGTCAGCCTTAACTCAATGCGCTGAAGAACCGTTTACTCCATGATCAATCCGTTGAAATTCACCCAACACTTCAAACGTCGCGCTTATTTGATCCTGCCCGCCTTGCTGGTGACCAGCGCGTTGTTTTTGGCGCTGGAGGCCCGTGAAAGTCGCGCCCAGCCGGCGGATGGCACCCAGACCCTGGTGTTCCTGCGCCATGCGGAAAAGCCTGAGGGCGGCCTGGGCCAGCTCAATTGCCAGGGTTTGAACCGCGCCATCGACCTGGCCACCCTGCTGCCGGAAAAATTCGGCAAGGCCGACTACGTGTTTGCCGCCAACCCGACGCGCAACGTCGAGGAAGGCGAACTGGACAACTCCTACAGCTACATCCGCCCCTTGATGACCATCAGCCCCAGCGCGATCAAGCTCGGTTTGCCGGTGAACATCAACTTCTCGGCCAACGACACCAGCGACCTGGCCGATGAACTGCTGCACGACAAGTACCACAACTCGGTCATCTACACCGCCTGGTCCCACGGCTATCTGCCGGAATTGATCAACAAGGTCGCCGGTGAAGCCGTTGGCCAGAAACAGAAGATCACCGAGGACTGGGAGTCCAATGACTACGACTCGCTGTATGTGCTGACCCTGACCTGGCACAACGGCAAGGCCAGTCTGCAGAGCCACAGCTACAAGCAGGGGTTGGACAACGGACAGCAGACTTGCCCGACTTGAATTGGTGCTTTAAGTCTTGTAGTGCCTTGACGGCCCCCTTCGCGAGCAAGCCCGCTCCCACAGTAGATCTTCAGTGAACACAAATTTTGTGTGTGGGAGCGGGCTTGCTCGCGAAGGGGCCGGCAAAACCACCCTCACCCGCGCCGACCACCCCGCTCGCGCAAATACGCCAACACCTCATCTCGCTCCCCCGCAAACTCGATCCGCGCCCCTTTCTTCTCCCGCTGAAAGACATACATCGGGTCGTAATACTCCACCAGCAACCCTTCGATCCACGCCCGGTGCAAATCCACCGCCCCACTGCGCGCCTGCTCGGCCAGCGCGTCTTCCATCAGGATCAGCATCCGCTGGTGCCGTTCACCGCCCAGGCGTTTGCGCACATTGTTCAGGCTCGCCAGCAAACGCTCGGAAAACAGCGCAAAACCTTCCTCGCCATGGGCACCGATGAACTCGGCACACAAATCCACCACGTAATCGCGCAGGATCCGCTCGACTCGCCCCTGCAGGCTGTCTTCGAGCCAGACCATCGGAAACTGCTGCATGCCCTGGTACAACGGCAGTGGCAGCGCGCAACTGCCGACCGCGCGGCTCTCGTCTTCGAGCACGAACTGTTCGATGCCGCGGGCGCGTTTTTTCAACACGTCCACGGCCAGGCAGTTTTCAAAGTCGATGTTGGACGGCTGGCCGGTGACGCGTTTGCCGAAACTGGAACCGCGATGGTTGGCATGCCCCTCGAGGTCCAGGCCGTTGTCCAGTTGCGTGAGCACGTCGGTTTTACCGGTGCCGGTCATGCCGCCCAGTAACACGAAATCGCACTGGGAGACGGCCTGGTCCATGGTTTCCAGGAGGAAGGTACGCAGAGCCTTGTAGCCACCGCCCACCCGCGGATAGTCGATGCCCGCCTCGTCCTTGAGCCATTGCTGGACGATCTGCGACCGCAGCCCGCCACGAAAGCAATACAACAGACCATCAGGATGGGCCCGGGCAAAATCCGCCCAAGCCTGGATGCGCTCGGCCTTGATGGCGCCGGACACTAATTGATGGCCCAACTCGATCGCCGCCTGCTGGCCTTGTTGCTTGTAGCTGGTGCCGATCCGTTGCCGTTCCAGATCGTTCATCAGCGGCAGGTTGACCACGCCGGGGAACGCGCCCTTGAGAAACTCGACCGGCGCACGGGCATCCATCATCGGTCGATCGTTGAGAAAAATATCGCGGTAATCGGTGCAGTCGACAGGCATCAGGACACCTCGACCGCGTGGCTCTGTCGCGCCACCAGTTCGCCGATCGGCGCCAGGTCCAGCCCCAGTTCGGCAGCGACCGCTAGAAACTCGGCGTTGCCTTCAGGCGTCACGGCGATCAGCAGGCCACCGCTGGTTTGCGGGTCGCACAGCACTCGCTTGTGCAGCTCCTGGAGGCGCCCGACCTTGCTGGCGTAGCTGTCGTAATTGCGCAGTGTGCCGCCCGGCACGCAGCCCTGGTCGAGGTAATACTCGACGCCCGGCAAGCGCGGTACCCGGTCATACCCGATGCGCGCGGTGAGGCCGCTGCCGTCGGCCATTTCCACCAGGTGCCCGAGCAGGCCGAAACCGGTGACATCGGTCATCGCCGTCACACCTTCGAGCTTGCCGAAACGGCTGCCGGGTTTGTTCAGGGTGCACATCCAGTCCCGGGCCAGGCCGATATCGGCGTTGCGCAATTTGCCTTTCTTCTCAGCCGTGGTCAGCACGCCGATGCCCAAGGGCTTGGTCAGGTACAACAGGCAGCCGGCCGTGGCCGTGTCGTTGCGCTTCATGTGGCGCTTTTCCACGAGCCCCGTAACGGCCAGGCCGAAGATCGGCTCCGGTGCGTCGATCGAATGCCCGCCAGCCAGGGGAATCCCGGCCTCATCGCACACCGCGCGCCCGCCGCGAATCACTTCCCGGGCAATCTCCGGCGCCAGCACGTTGACCGGCCAGCCGAGGATCGCGATCGCCATCAACGGATCGCCGCCCATGGCGTAGATGTCGCTGATGGCATTGGTGGCGGCAATACGGCCGAAATCGAAAGGATCGTCGACGATCGGCATGAAGAAGTCGGTGGTCGATACCACGCCGCGCTCTGCATCGATGGCATACACCGCCGCATCGTCGCGCGAGGCATTGCCGACCCAAAGTTTCGGATCAAGATTCTGCGCACCGCTGCCGGCCAGGATCACTTCCAGCACCTGGGGAGAAATCTTGCAGCCGCAACCAGCGCCATGGCTGTATTGGGTCAGGCGAATCGGTTCGCTCATAGGGCACCTCATGGGGTCAATGGGGCCGATTCTAGCAGAGCGGCCGCTGCCTCTGTGGCAGTGAGCCGGCTCGCGAAGCGGTCATGAATTCACCGTCCGCCAATCCGAATGAATTTTCCCATCGCCCAACGATCCCTCTATGTACACAGGGAGGAAGAAAGGCTCTATGAACAACGCAAAACTGTTCGTCATTGAATACACTCTTCATGGCGTCCCCAAGTCGTTCATCATCCGTCTGGACAAAATGGACAACGCGGAGGCATGGCATTGGGCAAGCTGCGACGCGGGGGTCGGACGTATCCCTCGCTTCGGCCGCGAAAAAGTGCAGAAGACCAGCAAACCGATGGCGGAAAAATTCGGCGTGGAAAACGTCAAGTGGCGCCCGGCCGGTTAACCCGGCAGCGCTCAGGATTGGGGGATCAGCAAATGACACTCGTCAGCAGCCCTGCACATCTGGACTACGGTCTGGATACGTTGTTCGGCCGCATCACCAAGAGCACCGAATGCCGGGTCGGCCTGGAACAGGTCGAAGATGATCCAATGCGCTTCGCGATCCGCGTTCCAGCGCCATTGCCGGAAGACCTGGAACAGGCCAAGACGGTGGTGGTGAGGGTCGATGGACGACGCCTGGCCGGCACCGTGCGCCACAGCGAACGGCTTGACGACGACAGCCTGAAACTGGAAGTGGAGCCTGACTAGGCCCCACGTTCCCGCGCTGCAAGTGTCAGTGGGCGCACTTGCAGCCTTTATGGGCGCACTCTTCGCCGTGCTCGTGGTGCTTGGAACAGGCTTCACAGCAGTAATGCTTGCCGTGGCGCACGATCGGATGTTCACCGAGCTTGCAGTTGCATTTCGGACAGTCACAGACGCTTTTTTCATCAGTCATGGCGCTGACTCCTTGGGCAGTGGTCGTCGGCGGGCCGCATCAGCAACCCGTTGTACCAGTGTAGGAGTTGATCAAGCGTACACCTGACCGTTCAACCCGCAACCAGACTGCTGCTGCGGTACATGAACACCAGGGCCAGCCCCAACAGCACCATCGCCAACACCCGGCTCCCCGATAACTCGATGGCCGGATTGCCCAGCCAGCCAAAATTATCGATCAGCATCCCCATCCCCAGTTGCCCGACGATCACCGCCACGGTCGCCACCGCCGTCCCCACCCGTGGCACCGCACCGACCATGACTATCATGTAGACCACGCCAAACACCGCCCCGCTGAGCTGCCACTTCGGCACGTCCAGCAGGCTCGTGGCATGGGCCGGTTCAAAAAAAACGATCAGCAACCCGGTCAGCACCGCGCCCACCACGAAGGTCAGCAAGCTGCTGCGCAACACCCCGACCGTTTCCCCCAGACGCCCGTTGATCGCCGCCTGCACACTCAGGATCGCCCCGGCCGCCACGACCACTGCCAACAAAATAATCAGACTCATCATCAACCCCGTGCAATCAGGACAAGTGCCGCGACAATCAGCAGCAAGGCCAGCCAGCGTTCAGCGTTGACCTTCTTGCGAGTGGTGCCGAACCAGCCGAAATGGTCGATCAGCACACTTTTGCCGACCTGCCCGGACAGGATGGCGATCATGGTCATCGCGATACCGATGTGCGGTGTCGCCAGCGTCAGCACCACGACATAGATCGGCCCGAGAAAACCGCCGATCAGCTGCCAGCGCGGTAATTCGCTCAGCGCCGGGCCCTTTTGCGGGCCGCTGAGCAACAACAGGAAAAACAGGATCGCCGAGCCGACGCCAAAGATGCTCAAGGTCGCCCACAGGTGACCGACCTGAACGCCCAAGGGCCCGAGCAAACCGGCCTCCACGGACAGGCCCATGCCCGCCAGGATCACCAGGGGCAGCAGCAGTAGCCGCAACCCTGGCCGGGTGCTCGGTGCCACTGCAGCACCGACGTTGTCGAGAGAAGAAGACTGCATCGATAAAACTCCGTTCGAGAAACATGGCGCGCATTATCGATTGGCAGTGCTTTGCGATAAATGGGAGCATCCTGACAACACTTTTGCGTAACTCGCACAGCAGGACTGACCATGCACGGCCTCAACGAACTGGGATTCAAGGCACTTCGGCTATTTGTCGCGGTGCTCGATCACGGCAGCTTTTCCGAAGTCGCCCGCCGCGAGGGCCTGGCGCCCTCTTCGATTTCCCGCCAGATCCAGTTGATGGAACAGGCCCTGGGCCAGCAATTGCTTTACCGCCACACGCGCGCCGTCACGCCCACCGAGGCCGGGCGATTGCTGGGTGAACACGCGCGACTGGTACTGGTGCAACTGGAAGAAGCCGAACAGGCGCTGCAGGAACAGCAAAGCGAGCCCAGCGGACTGGTACGGATCAACGCGCCAGTGGTGTTCGGCCAGCGGCATTTGACGCCGTGGCTGGGGCAGTTGTGTGCGCGCTATCCCAAATTGCAACTGGACATTCAGCAGACCGACAGCTATGTCTCGGCGTTACAGGAAGGCGCCGACCTGCTGTTTCGCATTGGCCCAATGCATGACTCCAGCATGCAGGGGCGGATCCTCGCGCCCCATCGCTTTCAGGTCGCGGCGAGCCCGGCGTACCTGCAACGCCACGGCACGCCACAACATCCAGACGATCTCGCTGCTCATCAATGCCTGGCCTACAAAGGCGTGTCAGGCCTGCAGCGCTGGTTTTTCCGCAAAGGCCAATTGCCCTGGACACCCTATACGGTGAAAGGGCCGATCACCGGCAACCACGCCGACACCCTGACCCAGGCCGCCGAGCAGGGCCTGGGGCTGGTGATGTTTCCGTCGTGGTTGATCGGCGAGGCCGTGCGCAACGGCACGCTGGTGCCGGTGCTGGGGGACTACCAGGTGTCCAACAGCCTCGAGCCGCAGCAGATCGCCGTGCTCTGGCCCGGCAGCCGGCGCCTGTCGGTGAAGGTCAGGACGGTGATCGACTTTTTTGTCGAATGCTTTGGCGAAGTGCCGTATTGGGACCTGTAGGAGCCGGCTTGCTGGCGATGCGAGGGTGGCCGTTATGCCGCCTTCGCTGCCGTATGTGAAATCAGAGCACCATCGCCGCAATCCAGCCGAACACCAGCAACGGCAGGTTGTAGTGCAGGAAAGTCGGGACCACGGTGTCCCAGATGTGGTGATGCTGGCCGTCGATGTTCAGGCCTGAAGTCGGCCCAAGAGTCGAATCCGAAGCCGGCGAACCGGCGTCGCCCAATGCACCCGCGGTGCCGACGATACAGACGATGGCGATCGGGCTGAAGCCCAGCTGCACGCACAAGGGCACGAAAATCACCGCCAGGATCGGCACCGTGGAAAACGACGAACCGATGCCCATGGTCACCAACAGCCCGACCAGCAACATCAGCAAGGCGCCGACGGCCTTGCTGTGGCCGATCCACGAGGCCGAGGTTTCGACCAGCGTCTGTACTTCTCCGGTGGCCTTGATCACTTCGCCAAAGCCGGACGCGGCGATCATGATGAAGCCGATCATCGCCATCATCTTCATGCCTTCGGTGAACAGCTCATCGGTGTCACGCCACTTGACGATGCCCGACGCCGAAAAAATCAGGAAACCCACCAACGCGCCGATGATCATCGAATCCAGCAGCAGCTGGATGATGAACGCCGCGGCAATGGCCACGCCGGCAACCATCAGGCTCAGCGGGTTGTACTGCACCGCGACCTGCTCGACCTGTTCGATCTTTGCCAGGTCGTAGACGCGCTTCTTGCGGTAACTGACAAACGCGATCAGCAGGCCTACCACCATGCCCAGTGCCGGGATACCCATGGCGTGAGTCACGTTGATGCCGCTGATATCGACGCCGCTGCGGGCGACGTTGGCCAGCAGGATCTCATTCAGGAAGATGTTGCCGAAGCCCACCGGCAGGAACATGTACGGGGTGATCAGGCCGAAGGTCATGACGCAGGCGATCAACCGGCGATCGAGCTGCAGCTTGGTCAGCACATACAGAAGCGGCGGCACCAGCAATGGAATGAACGCGATATGGATCGGCATGATGTTCTGGGACGCGATGGCCACGACCCACAACAGGCCGATCAGCAGCCATTTGACCTGGCCACCGCCATTGGCATGTTGGCGATCGACCATTGCCAGGGCCTTGTCAGCCAGGGCATGGGCCAGGCCGGACTTGGCAATCGCCACCGCAAACGCGCCGAGCAACGCATAGGACAACGCCACCGTCGCACCACCGCCCAAGCCGCTATTGAACGCCTTGAGGGTCGCGTCGATGCCAAGGCCACCGGTCAGCCCCCCCACCAGCGCCCCTACGATCAGCGCGATGACCACATGCACGCGGGACAGGCTGAGTATCAGCATGATGCCGACCGCGGCAATTACTGCATTCATTGTCGTTACCTCTGGGCAAGCGAAAAGAGTCCGGCCGGCAGTCTGCGAGAGCCGCCAGCGGATAAAGGAACAGGTTTTATTAGAGGGCGCGCACTTTGAAGGAAGCCGCTGCAAGCTGCAAGCCTCAAGCGACAAGTTTTGGCTCAAGAAAGCTGCTTTCAGGCCGTTACAGAGCAAAGTCGCAGATATTTATCGAATAAGGACGCCTCCATGTCGCTCAGACAACTTTCCATTCAATGGAAAATCACCCTGTTGGCCGGCCTCTGCCTGGCGGGCATCGTGACCCTGCTGGTGGGTCTTTCGCTGTATCGCATGGAGCACAGTTCCGCGCTGGTGAAAGCCTCGAGCATGGAGATGCTGACCGAAGCGGCCCAGGCGCGGATCGAGTCCCAGGGTGAAAACCAGGCGCTGATGATCCGCCAGCAGTTCATGGACGCCTATCAATATGGCCATGGTTTCTCGCGCCAGGTGCTGTTCCTGCGCGACCAGGCGGAAAAACGCTTCCTCGATGCCTTCGACCTGCGCGAAGACCTGACCCGCCAGGTCAAGTCGGCACTGCAAGCCAACCCCGACCTGCTCGGACTGTCCCTGGTGTTCGAACCCAACGCCCTGGACGGCAAGGACGAACTGTTCAGCGGCCAGGCGGAGCTGGGGAGCAACGACAAGGGCCGTTTCGCCCTCTATTGGTCGCAGCCGACACCGGGCAAGGTGACCTCCATGGCGCTGCCCGAAAGCGACATGGCCGACACCAGCACCGGCCCCAGCGGCGAACCGGCCAACGCCTGGTTCACCTGCCCGCGCGCGCGCCTCACGCCTTGCGTGATCGAGCCGTACTTCTATGTGATCGACGGCCAGAATGTGCTGATGACCAGCATCGTGTTCCCGTTGATGGTCAACGGCAAGGTCATCGCTTCGCTGTCGGTGGACATCAACCTCAACAGCCTGCAGGCGATCAGCCAAAGCGCGAGCGAGAAGCTCTACGACGGCCAGACCAGCGTCAGCATCGTCAGCCCGGCCGGCCTGCTCGCCGGTTACAGTGCCGATGCCAGCAAACTCAGCCAGCGCCTGGAAGCCGTGGACACCCGCACCGGCGCCGAGCTGATGCGCATGCTCGCCGCCAGCAGCACGACCGCCAGCCTGCACAATAATCAGCAATTGAAAGTGCTGGCGCCATTCCAGCCGATTCCCGGCGGCAAAGCCTGGGGCGTGTTGCTCGACGTGCCGGAAAAAGTCCTGGTCGGCCCGGCCGAGACCCTGAAAAAGCAACTGGATGACAGCAATACCGCCGGCACCCTGACCGAACTCGGCCTGGGCATCCTCGCCGCGCTGATCGGCTTGCTGCTGGTGTGGCTGATGGCGCGCAGCGTGACCCGGCCGATCCTCGGCGTGGCGCACATGCTCCAGGACATCGCCAGCGGTGAAGGTGACCTGACCCGCCGCCTGGCCTATGACAAACAGGATGAACTGGGCCAACTGGCGGGCTGGTTCAACCGTTTCCTCGACAAGCTGCAACCGATCATCGCCGAGGTGAAACGCTCGGTGCAGGACGCCCGCGGCACGGCGGACCAGTCGTCCGCCATCGCCACCCAGACCAGCGCCGGCATGGAGCAGCAATACCGTCAGGTCGACCAGGTCGCGACCGCCTCCCACGAAATGAGCGCAACCGCCCAGGACGTCGCCCGCAGCGCCGCACAAGCGGCACAGGCGGCGCGCGATGCCGATCAGGCAACTCGCCAGGGCCTGACCGTGATCGACCGCACCACCGCGAGCATCGACAACCTCGCCGCCGACATGAGCGCGGCGATGGTCCAGGTCGAAGGCCTGGCGGCCAACAGCGAGAAAATCGGTTCGGTGCTGGAAGTGATTCGCGCGATTGCCGAACAGACCAACCTGCTGGCCCTCAATGCCGCCATCGAAGCCGCCCGGGCCGGTGAAGCCGGGCGCGGTTTTGCCGTGGTGGCCGATGAAGTGCGCAACCTGGCGCGGCGCACCCAGGAGTCGGTCGAAGAAACCCGCGTGGTGATCGAACAACTGCAAAGCGGCACCCAGGACGTGGTCGGTTCGATGGGCAACAGCCACCGCCAGGCCCAGGACAGCGTCGAACAGGTTGGTCAGGCCGTGACGGCGCTGCAGCAGATCGGCGACGCGGTCACCGTGATCAGCGACATGAACCTGCAGATCGCCAGCGCCGCCGAAGAGCAAAGTGCCGTGGCCGAGGAAATCAACCACAACGTGGCGACCATCCGCGACGTCACCGAGTCGCTGTCGGGGCAAGCCAACGAGTCGGCGCGGGTGAGCCAATCGCTCAATCGCCTGGCCAATCAACAGCAGAGCCTGATGGATCAGTTCCGCGTTTAGCCCATACACACATCCAATGTGGGAGCGGGCTTGCTCGCGAATGCGGTGTGTCAGTCAACATGAGTATCGACTGACACACCGCATTCGCGAGCAAGCCCGCTCCCACAGGTCTATCTATGCACACCCGGTCAGTTGCCCGGAACCTGCGCGGCGTTTCGGCATCCTATCTACCGATACCGCGCCCCGCCATTCAAACAGCCGTTTTGCGGTTGTTGCCCCCGGGGCCATCGATACACATACATGCCCTTGAGTGGCTGTCAGCGCTCGGGTAATGTCATCAGACCCATAGGACAGAGCACGCCCATGACTTCCAAGCTGGAACAACTCAAACAGATGACCACCGTGGTTGCCGACACCGGCGACTTCGAAGCAATCGCTCGCGTCAAGCCCGTGGACGCCACCACCAACCCTTCCCTGCTGCTCAAGGCAGCGGCCATTCCTGCTTATGCCGAACTGCTCAACGCTTGCGTCGCCGACTGCAAGGGCGATGTGGGCCTGGCCAGCGACCGTTTTGGCGTCGCGGTGGGGCAGGAAATCCTCAAGGTGATTCCCGGCCGTATTTCCACCGAAGTGGATGCGCGCCTGTCGTTCGACACTGACGCCGTACTCAAGCGAGCGCACCGTCTGATCGAGCTGTACGAAAACGCCGGTATCGGCCGCGACCGGGTGCTGATCAAGATCGCCTCCACCTGGGAAGGTATCCGCGCTGCCGAGATCCTGGAAAAGGAAGGCATCCAGACCAACCTGACCCTGCTGTTCTCGTTTGCCCAGGCGGCTGCCTGCGCCGACGCCGGGGTGTTCCTGATTTCGCCGTTCGTGGGCCGCATCTACGACTGGTACAAGAAAGCCAACGGTAACGACTACGTCGGCGCCGATGATCCGGGCGTGCAGTCGGTGACGCGCATCTACAACTACTACAAGGCCAATGACTACAAGACCGTGGTCATGGGCGCGAGCTTCCGCAACCTCGGCCAGATCGAGCAACTGGCCGGTTGCGACCGCCTGACCATCAGCCCCGACCTGATCGACAAGCTGGCGGCGGACACCGGCAAGCTGGAGCGTAAACTGGCGCCGGGCAGCGCCGGTGAAGCGCGCCTGAACCTCAATGAAGCGCAATTCCGCTGGCTGTCCAACGAAGACGCCATGGCCACCGAGAAACTAGCCGAGGGTATTCGTCAATTCGCCCGGGACCAGGAGAAGCTGGAGGCGTTGTTGCAGGCCAAGCTGTGATCTGCATCGCGTAATGCAAAAAGGGCGAACCTTGGTGGGTTCGCCCTTTTTTGTGAGTCCTGATCGAGTGAGGTGTTCTTGCGGACGCCTTCGCTGGCAAGCCAGCTCCTACAGGGGGATTTGTTCACGCAACAGATCCAATGTGGGAGCCAGCCTGCTGGCGATGAGGCCAGCCCGGCCAACATCACTTTAATAGATCAGTGCCGCTCCAAAGCATTCACCAGGTCATGAAAGGCTTCCCGATTGGAGTCGTTCAAGCCCATGAGGATCTTGTGCGCTTCCAGCACCTTGATCCGCACCACCTCCTCCGACTGATCCTGATCAGGCAGGTCGTCCAGGCATTCCGGGCATGGCACCGGCTGGTCGACGATGTTGAACACCTGCTCGAACCCCATCGACTGCAACAGACGGGTGATGTCTTCATGGGTGGTGACAACGGTTGGCAGCAGTCCGACCTTCTGCCGCGACAGGATCGACAGTTTGGCCAGCAGGCCCAGGGTGGTGCTGTCGATGCTGCGGGTTTCGGTCAGGTCGATCACGATCGCGTTGAAATTCAACGCGGTGAAGATCCGCTCAATAGTTGCATCCAACGCCGAACACAGGGTCAGGCGAACTTCACCGACGAATTTCAGGACAAAGGTGCCGTCCTGCTCGGCGAACTGGATTCTACCGGTACTCATCAAAGATTCCTGCTCAACACCAACAGGGCGATATCATCCGGCATCTCCCCAAGCGTGGCCAATCCAAAAACCTGCCGCAGGCCATCCAGGCTGCCGCCCGCCGCCTTGACCCGTTCGGGCAAGGCAGCCTCTTTTTCTTTGAGTGTGGGTTCCGGCAAAAGGTCCAGAATGCCATCAGACATCAGCGTCAGGCTGAACGTCGGCGGCAATTCCAGCACGTGATCCTCGTAGGTGGCTTCATTGAAGAGGCCTACCGGCAGACCACGCCCTTCCAGGTAACGAACACTGTCGGGTGTGTACAACACAGGCAACGGCAAATGACCACCGATGCTATAGGTCAACAAACCTGTCTCCTCGTCGATGACTCCACCGACCATTGTGACGTGTTTGCCCAGCTTACAACTGATCAGGCCCCGGTTGATATGCCCAAGCACTTCAGACGGCTTGAATTCCGGCAAGGTGCCGTTGCGCTTGGACTCGAACAACAGGCGCGTGGTCATGAATTTCAACAGCACGGTGACGAAGGCTGAAGAGGCGCCATGCCCGGAAACGTCCGCCAGGTAGAACGCTACCCGGCGCTCGTCGACCCGGAAATAGTCGACAAAATCACCCGACAGGTACAGCGACGGAATGATCTGGTGGGCAAACTTGAAATCGTCGATGGTCCAGGGGCTGACCGGCAGCATGTTCATCTGCACCTGGCGACCGGCGTTCTGGTCTTCCTGGAGCAGGTTCAGGCTGGCGGCGAGCTCGCGGTTGGCCTTTTCCAGCTTCTCGCGGTAGCGCTGGTTTTCCACCAGCAGGCGTGCGCGATCCAGGGCCCGACGCACCGAGTGCTCGAGCACGGCCAGATCTTCGAGAGGCTTGATCAGGTAATCCGCTGCGCCCAGGCGCAGGGCCTCGACCGCGTCGTTCATGACGCCGGCACCCGACACCACGATCACCGGTGTTTGCGGTGACAGCTCGGTGACTTGACGGATGAGTTCGAGACCGCCCATCTGTGGCATGCGCAGATCGCAGATGACCAGGTCGGGCTTGTCTTGCTCGAATACCTGAAGACCCTGCTGGCCATTGCTGGCCTGCAAGACGCTGAAACCACTGTCTTCCAAATAGGCCGCGAGGCTCGCGCGCACTACTTCGTCATCATCGATTATCAGCAGCGTGGCACTGGTTTTTGGCATGTGGGCAAACGGCGCCAGAATTAGGTTGGCGTAGCGGCTCGGATTTTCGCCCGGCTCAGACTACTGGATTCGCTTTCTAGCCTCTCTGCTGCACTGTTTTCGAGCGTTTACCCGACTCACAGGTCCACCAGAGGTGCCCTTCTAAGGCGCAGACGGTACTCCCATCCGCGAGGCGTTTCAAGCTCACGCCGATGGTCTCTTGGCGACGAGACTTTTCAAATCACCGGGAGTTATAAGAACCTGCAAAACCGAAACCCAATGAAAGGTCGCTCAGGGCAATAAAAACGAACAAGGCGGCTCGTTGGCCGCCTTGTTTCTTACCGGTCGAGATCAGAAATCGTCTTCGACCTGGCCGTCTTTCACCTTGAATTCACGGTTTTGCAGATAAGCGTTGCGGATGAAGGTGTACTTGTCGCCGGTGATCAGCTTCTCGGAGGACAGCAGGCTCGCACGGGTATCGACGATGTTCAGGCCGAAGATCGAGTTACGCACCGGTACATCGTGGATGTAGCGGTACGGGCCGGTGTAGCCGTCGACGTACTTCGAGGGCGCATCACGCAGCGTACTTGGGCCGAGCAGGGGCAACATCACGTAGGGACCACTGCCAACGCCCCAGTAACCCAGGGTCTGGCCGAAGTCTTCGTCATTGCGGTGCAGGCCCATGTGGGTACCCACGTCGAAGAAGCCCAGCAGGCCGAAGGTGGTGTTGAAGAGCAGGCGCGCCGTGTCGATACCCGCCGCGTGAGGTTTGACCTGGAGGATATTGTTGGCGAGGTTGGTCACATCGCCGACGTTGCGGAACATGTTGTGGATGCCATCTTCGAGAAACTCTGGCGTCACGAACTGATAGCCCTGGGCCAAAGGTTTCAAGGCATAGGTATCGACGAAGTCGTTGAACTCGAAGATCGGACGGTTGACGCCTTCCCAAGGATCATCTTCCGAGGCTGCCTGGGCAGCAAACGGAACCAGCAGCGCACTGGCGCACACACAAAGCCGAGCGAGAGGATTGCTCCAGCGCATAGAAAAACTCCTTGGACTGTAACGTCGCGGGGCGCTTGGCCCGGCGCAAAGATCGATAGTATAAGACGTAACTGCCACTTTAGGCAGTATTGGACCCGCCCCCCTCACAGGGCGAGCAATTCACAACAGTGTCACTCAACTGTCACCGTCGCCCTTTAGCCTCGAGGCTATTTCAGGGACGTAGACATGCCACACGCCGAAATCACCCCGCAAACCGCGCCGAACCTGACTGCCGTGCTGTTCGGCCTGAGTGGTTGCCTGGTGGATTTCGGCGCCTGCATGCGCCTTCAGGCCAGCCATGGTGCCGATCACGCCGAGGTCACCCCCGGCGCCCTGGACAGCCTGCACAGCTTGCAGCGCCAGCAGATCCCCTGCGCCTGGCTCGATGAACTACCTCCCTCGACCAGCCATGCTTTGGCTATCGGCCTGCCGCAATGGATCAAGCCTTCGCAGCCTCTGCAACAGCTTGCAACAATCAAACCCTGGCCGGCACCGGATGCGTGCTGGCAAGCCTTGATGGCCCTGGACATCGAACGCCTGGAAGGCTGCGTGCTGGTCAGTGGCGAACCGCGACTGCTGCAATCGGGTCTCAATGCCGGGTTGTGGACCATCGGCCTGGCCTCCTGCGGCTCGCTCTGCGGGCTGTCGCCGGCGCAATGGCAGGCATTGTCCGCACAGGAACGCGACATCAAGCGCAGCAAGGCCACGGTGCAGCTGTTCGGCCTGGGCGTGCATTCGGTGATCGATCACCTCGGTGAACTCGACACTTGCCTGGCAGACATCAGTTTGCGTCGGCTCAAGGGCGAAAAGCCCTGATACAGATCATGCAGGTTAGGCGCGAGTGGATTAATCTAAAGATAAGCCATAGACCTTTGGCGCGCCGTCGCGGTCTATGCCAGTGCCTATCGATAAAAGGAAGAACGCCATGTCTGCCCGCGAACTGCAAGAACAGCTCAATGCCCTGCGCGAGCAATTGGACCAGAATCCTCCGCTGACCGAAGTCGAGCGCGAAGACCTGCACAAGCTGATGCAACAGATTGAATTTGAGCTGGAGCTCGAAACCAAGACCCAGGACGTCAACCTCGCCGATAACGTCAACATGGCCGTCGAACGCTTCGAACTCGAACACCCGACCCTCTCCGACGCCCTGCGCCGGATTGGCACAGCCCTGCACAGCATGGGCATCTGATCCTGCAGATACATGTGGGAGCGAGCTTGCTCGCGAAAAACCAGAGATCACCGCGGGGAGTCAGGCTTCCCGCGTTATCGTTGACCTCCATCGCGAGCAAGCTTGCTCCTACAAATCATTTACTGGCGGACCAGGCGATGGTTCGGCAGTTGCACCTCTTCAGTACTGCGATACGGATTGATATCCAACCCACCCCGCCGCACATACCGCGCAAACACCGTCAATTTCTCAGGCTTCAGTAACCGCTGCAGATCAAGGAAAATCCGCTCCACGCACTGCTCATGGAAGTCCGAGTGCTGGCGGAAGCTGACGATGTACGCAAGCAGGCTCGCGTGATGCAGCGCCGCGCCACGGTACTCCACCGCCACGCTGCCCCAGTCCGGCTGGCTGGTCACCGGGCAATTGGACTTGAGCAAATGGCTGTGCACGCTCTCTTCGACAACGCGCGAATGATCACAACGCAGCAGGTCCGGGCGCGGGTGCTCGTAGGTGCTGACGCTGATATCCAGATCGTCGATGCACTCCCCTGGCAATGCCACCACACCTTCGGCCTCGACTTCTTTCAGGCTGCGGATGCGCACGCCCACGGTCTTGCCGGCGGCGGCCGACAGGTCCTTGGCCAGGGTCGATTCGAGGCTGGCGGTGTCGGCAAACGGCGTCTGGTTCAAGGAGTTGAGGTAGAGCTTGAACGACTTGGATTCGATGATGTTCGGCGAATCCGCTGGAATGCTGAATTCGCCGATCGCCACCACCGGTTTGCCCGATGGCAACAACCACGACAGTTCGAAGCAGTTCCAGAAATCCAGGCCTTTGTACGGCAGTGTTTCAGCCGTCAGGCCCAGCTCCGCCCATTTCGCGGTGCGCGGGATCGGAAACAACAGGGACGGCGTGTAAGTGGCAATGTATTCGCTGGATTTGCCCAGCGGCGAGTGTTCGGCTGCGGGATGCATGGCGGAAACCTGACGGAAGAATCAGAGGATTCTACCAGCCTTTGCCGCAGCCTTTGAGTGCTTACTGACTGACAGTCAATTTGCCTACCATGCCGGCCTGGTAATGACCGGGGATGTTGCAGGCAAATTCGAGGCTGGTGGCCTTGGTGAACGTCCAGGTCAGCTCGGCGGTCTTGCCAGGCTCCACCAGCACGCTGTTGGGGTCGTCGTGCTGCATGCCATGGCCCATTCCGGCCATGGCGCTGTGGTCCATTGCCTTCACGCCGGTAGGCGTGAGCATGCCGTGTTGCTGCATCTGCAGCATTTCCTGCTGATGCCTGGCATGCATCGCGGCATCGCCGAGGTTGAATTCGTGCAGCAACTGGCCTTTATTCACCAGCACGAAGCGCACCGTTTCCCCGGCCTTGATCTCGATCGCCTTGGGGGTGAACGTCATGTCACCCATGACCACCTCGACGCTGCGGCTCGCCTTGGCGGTCGGTGCCGACTGACCAAAATCCCAGGTTTGCGCCGGCGATGCCCACACCGGCGAACTCAGCGCCAACAGACAGCTGGCCAACAACACGGATTTGCGCAAAAACATCGAAGTACTCCAACAAGATCAAGGTTCAGCCTGTGGAAAACTCTAAACTGCCATCGCTGCCCGTTACCTGACAGCCAGATTACAACTTTGTCAGCTTGGCCTGCAGCGTCGTCGCCCAAGGTATAACGCTGTCGTGCCATTTAGCCCGAGTCGCCCATGAAACTGCTGATCGTCGAAGACCAACCGAAAACCGGCCATTACCTGCGCCAGGGCCTCAACGAGGCCGGGTTCACCACGGAACTGGTGGCCGACGGCAGCACCGGTCAGCAACTGGCGCTGAGCGGTGACTATGCCCTGCTGATTCTCGATGTGATGCTGCCCGGTCGCGATGGCTGGCAGATCCTGCAAGCGGTGCGCAGCGCCGGCCTCGACACGCCGGTGCTGTTCCTCACCGCCCGGGACGCCGTGGAAGACCGGGTACACGGCCTGGAGCTGGGCGCCGACGATTACCTGGTCAAGCCGTTCGCCTTCTCCGAGTTGCTCGCGCGGGTCCGCAGCCTGTTGCGCCGTGGCAGCACCCCACCCCAGGAAACCTGCCTGCAACTGGCCGACCTGCGCCTGGACCTGATCCGTCGCCGCGTCGAGCGCAGCGGCCAGCGCATCGACCTGACCGCCAAGGAGTTCGCCCTGCTGGAAATGCTCCTGCGCCGCCAGGGCGAAGTCCTGCCCAAATCGCTGATCGCCTCCCAGGTCTGGGACATGAATTTCGACAGCGACACCAACGTCATCGAAGTCGCGATCCGCCGCTTGCGCCTGAAGATCGACGACGAGTTCCCGAACAAACTGATCCACACCGTGCGCGGCATGGGCTACGTGCTTGAAGAGCGCCAGCCCTGATGCGCCGGCTGTCCTTGAGCGCGCGCCTGGCACTATTGTTCGCCGCGTGCACCGCCGTGGTCTCGCTGTTCGCCGGGTTTCTGTTCAGCCGCGCCAGTGAGGCGCACTTCATCGAGCTCGACCAACAGTTGCTGGACGCCAAGCTTGTTGGATTACGAAGGGCATTGCCGGATATCCAATCAAGCGAAGGTCAAGCCCGGCTGGCCGACGAATTGAGTCGCCAGGCCGACCTGTCACTGCGCATCAGTGGCAGCGATGGCCGCCGCTGGCATGACAGCTCCCCGCGCCTGCCGCCGACCTTGCCGCGCCAGCCCGGCTTGTCCACGGTGAGCCACGACGGCACCGACTATCGCGTGCTGAACGCGCCGCTGTACCTCGACCAGGTCGATTCGCCGCAACTGACCCTGCTGCTGGACATCACCCATCACCAGCATTTTCTGCAACGCATGCAACACCTGATCTGGCTGACTGTCGGCCTGTCCGCCCTGGCCACTGCCCTGCTGGGTGCCTGGGCCGCGCGCAGCGGGTTGCGACCGTTGCGCCGCATGAGCGCGGTCGCCCGTGGGGTCTCGGCGCACTCGCTGAACGCACGCCTGCCGGAAGACAACATGCCGCCGGAGCTGGCGCAATTGGCCCTCCACTTCAACGCCATGCTAGGGCGACTTGACGACGCCTTCCAACGGCTCTCGGCCTTCTCCGCCGACATTGCCCATGAGCTGCGCACACCGCTGTCGAACCTGCTGACCCACACCCAGGTCACCCTCACCCGTGAGCGCCCCCTCGAGGATTATCGCGAAGCGCTGCACAGCAACCTCGAGGAACTGCAGTGGATGGCGCAACTGGTCAACGACATGCTGTACCTGGCCAAGGCCGACCACGGTTTGTTGATGCCCAAGCGCGAACCGCTGGAACTGGCTGAGGAAGTGGATGTGTTGCTGGAGTTTTTTGCGCCCCTGGCCGAGGACACTCAACTCACCTTGAGCCGCGACGGAAATGCATGCATCGAGGGTGACCGCAGTATGTTGCGCCGGGCGCTGTCCAACTTGCTGGACAATGCATTGCGGTTTACCCCGGTTGGGGGCGAGGTTCGGGTGCGGATTGTCGATCAGGCCAATGGATTGAAGCTGACAGTGGAAAATAGCGGTGAGGGGATTTCAGCGGATTTGCTGCCGCGCCTGTTTGATCGTTTCTACCGGGCTGATCCGGCGCGACATGAAGGCAGCAGTGAGCATGCGGGGTTGGGGTTGGCGATTACCCAGTCGATCATCCGTGCCCATGGTGGGCAGATTCGTTGTGAATCGGCTGATGGGTGGACCAGGTTTGTGATTGAGTTGCCCAAGGGAGATTGAGGCTAGCCGGGCCGGCCTCATCGCCGGCAGGCCAGCTCCCACAGTATTTTGTGACGTTCACATAATTTGTGTACGACGCGATCCCTGTGGGAGCTGGCCTGCCGGCGATAGCGGTATCAGCGCTTACGAATAACGCAACGCGTGAGCCGGCTCGATCTTCGCCGCACGCCACGCCGGATAAACCGTGGCCAAAAAGCTCATGACAAACCCCGCCGTGCAGATCAGCGCAACGTCCGCACCCTGCAATTCCGACGGCAAATTGCTGACGAAATACACATCGGAACTGAAGATGTGCTGCCCGCTGACCCGCTCTACCCAGCCGACCATGGCACTGACATTCAACGCCGCAATCACGCCCAGCATGCCGCCGATCAGGGTGCCTACAATCCCGATCACGGTGCCCTGGACGATGAAGATCGCCATGATCTGCCGTGGCGTGGCGCCGATGGTGCGCAGGATCGCGATGTCCGCGCCCTTGTCGTTCACCACCATGATCAAGGTGGCGATGATATTGAATGCCGCCACCGCGACAATCATCAGCAACAACAGGCCAATCATGGTTTTTTCCATCTTCATGGCGCTGAACAGGCTGCCCTGGGTGTGGGTCCAGTCGTCAGCCTTGTAGGCGGCGCCCAGCCCCGTGGCGATGTCGCTCGACACTTGCGGCGCGGCGTACAGGTCCTTCACCGCCAGGCGCACGCTCTGCACCTGGTTCGGCGCCCAATGCTGCATCTGCGCGGCATCGGCCATGTGGATCAGTGCCATCGAACCGTCCAGTTCGGCACCGACCTTGAACACCCCGACCACGTTCAGCCGTTGCATGCGCGGGGTGATGCCGCCCGGCGCATTGCTGACTTCCGGCACGATCAGGGTGATCTTGTCGCCGACATTCAGGCGAAAACGCCGCGCCGTGATCTCGCCGATCACCACGCCAAACTCGCCCGGCTTCAACGCATCCAACCGCCCCTGGACGATATGCTGGGCGACGATCGACACCTTGCCTTCCAGCGCCGGATCGATGCCGCTGACCTGGATCGGCTGCATCGTGCCCTTGTAGGACAGCATGCCTTCCATCTCGGTGAACGGCACGGCGGCCGTGACTTGCGGGTTTTTCATCGCGGCCGCCGCAACGGGCTGCCAGTCATCGATGGGATTGACCCCGACGATGGTCGCGTGCGGGACCATGCCAAGGATGCGTGAGCTCATTTCGCGCTGGAAGCCGTTCATCACCGACAGCACCACGATCATGGCCAGCACGCCCAGGGCGAGGCCGATCATCGAGGTCATCGAGATGAAGGAAACGAAGCGATTGCGGCGCTTGGCGCGGGTATAGCGCGTGCCGATAAAGATCGATAACGGTCTGAACATTCGCTGGGGCACCGTATAAAAATAGAAAACCCGACTGGCTTTTCAGTGCCGTCGGGTTGCAACCGGTCAGATAGGCGTCAGGCAACCTTCCTGCAAGTGCAGGACGCGGTCCATCTGGCGGGCCAGGTTCATGTCGTGGGTCACCACCAGGAACGCCGTGCGCATCGAGGTGCTGAGTTCCAGCATCAAGTCCTGGATGCCCTGGGCGGTGTGGGAGTCGAGGTTGCCGGTCGGCTCGTCGAGCATCACCAGGCCCGGATTGTTCACCAGGGCGCGGGCGATGGCCACGCGCTGGCGTTCGCCACCGGACAGCTCCGCCGGCTTGTGCTCCAGTCGGTGGCCCAGCCCTACCCGCGTCAGCAACGCGGTGGCACGTTGACGCGCCTCGGGGATCGCGGTCTTGCCGATCAGCAGCGGCATGCAGACGTTCTCCAGGGCGGTGAATTCCGGCAGCAGGTGGTGGAACTGGTACACGAAGCCCAGGGCACGGTTACGCAGCAGCCCGCGTTTTTTCTCGCTCAGCGCCGACAGCTCTTCGCCGTCGAGCCAGACGCTGCCCTTGGTCGGCGTATCGAGGCCGCCCAGCAGGTTGAGCAAGGTGCTCTTGCCCGAGCCCGACTTGCCGACGATCGCCACACGCTCGCCCGGGTGCAACTCCAGTTGCAGGCCCGCCAACACTTCCACCGACTCTGGGCCTTCCTCGTAGGATTTGCCCAGGCTGCGGCAGCTCAAGATTGCTTTATCACTCATGCCCGACTCACTCATAACGTAGCGCCTCCGCCGGCTGGGTGCGCGCGGCACGCCAGGCGGGATACAGGGTGGCGAGGAAACTCAGGACCAACGCCGCGCAGCAGACCATCAGGACATCCTGGCTCTGCACCTGCGACGGCAGGTAATCGATGAAATACACGTCGGCGTTGAGGAATTTGTGGCCGATCAGGCCTTCAAGCGCCGAGATCGCCGCGCTGACATTGAGCGCGGCGAAGATCCCGACCACCGCGCCGATGGCCGTGCCGACCACGCCGATCACCGTGCCCTGGACCATGAACGTGCGCATGATCGTGCCCGGCGTGGCGCCGAGGGTGCGCAGGATCGCGATGTCACTCTTCTTGTCGTTCACCACCATCACCAGCGTGGAAATGATGTTGAACGCAGCGACCGCGACGATCAGCAGCAGCAACAGGCCGATCATGGCTTTTTCCATGCGGATCGCCTGGTATAGGTTGCCGTGGGTGCGGGTCCAGTCGCGGGCATAGAAACGGTCCTCGCCCAGCTCGCGGGCGATGCTCCACGCCGTGCGCGGCGCCTGGAACAGGTCGTCGAACTTCAGCCGCAGGCCCTGCACCTGATCCGGCTTCCAGCGATGCAGGCGCGCCAGGTCCTGGAGATTGGTGATGCCCAGGTAACCATCGAGCTCGCCGGCGCCGACATGGAAGATGCCGACCACGGTGAAGCGCTTCATGCGCGGGAACATCCCGGCGGGAGTCACGGTGACTTCCGGCGCGACGAACGTCAGCTTGTCGCCGATGGCCGCACCGAGCTTGGCCGCCGCCTTGTCGCCGATGACGATGCCGAACTCGCCCGGCGCCAGGTCGTCGAGTTTGCCCTGGGTCATGAAGTTGTCGATGATCGATACCTGGCGTTCCTGCGCCGGGTCGATGGCATTGAGCAGGATCTTGTTGACCTTGCCGTTGTTGGTCAGCAAACCCTGCATCTGCGTGAACGGCGCCACGGCCGTCACCTGAGGGTTCTGCTTGACCTTGGCGGCCAGGCCCTGCCAATCGCTGAGCGGCTCGCCGGATTCGATGGTCGCGTGGGGCACCATGCCCAGCACGCGGGTGCGCATCTCATGATCGAAGCCGTTCATGACCGACAGCACCACGATCATCACGACCACGCCAAGGGCGAGTCCGATCATCGAGGTCAGGGAAATGAATGACACAAAATGATTGCGACGCTTTGCACGGGTATAACGCGTGCCGATAAATACGAAGAGAGGTCTGAACATGTCGGGGCTTGTTCGGAGGGAAAAGGAACGTCCTTGTGGCGGGGGTCGATAACCAGCTTTACACTCAGACCACCGCCGCTACCATGGGTTCGCCATGTCGACATTAGATGAAGAAGATCGCCGCGAATACTACCGTATCGAGGACATGATCGCACTGGAAATTCGGCCCCTGTCCGCCCTCGAAGCCGCCGGGCAGGAAGTGTTGCAGGATGCTTCCCCACTGTTCAATCTGCTCAGCGAACTGCACCTGAGCGAATTCGAGTCGCAGCACCTGCTGCGCCAGATCAGCGAGCGCGACCGCAACCTCGCGGCGTTCCTCAAATCCCAGAACAAGCGCATCGATCTGCTCAGCCAGGTGATCGCCATCACCGTGCTCGGGCAGATCGGCGAACCGCAGCCGGTGATCATCTCCGAAGGCGGCATCGACTTCCAGCACCCTTCCCCCATCGCCGCCGGTTCGCGCCTGTCGATCAAGCTGGTGCTGATGCCCCAGGCCCTGGGCCTGTTGCTGCGTGCGCGCGTCACCCATTGCGACCGCAAGGGCGATGGCTTTGATGTCGGCACCGAGTTCGAACACCTGACCGATGCCCAGCGGCAACTGTTGGCGCGCCATATCTTGCAGAAGCAGGCCCAGGAACGACGCCTGGCCCGCGAACTGAACGAATCAGGCATTTAAATAAAGGAATAATCGTGACCCTCATCTACGGCCACCGCGGCGCCAAGGGCGAAGCACCGGAAAACACCCTGACCAGCTTTCAGGAATGTCTCAAGCACGGCGTACGCCGTTGTGAACTGGACCTGCACCTGTCCATGGACGGCGAGCTGATGGTCATCCACGACCCGACGCTCAAGCGCACCACTGACCGGCGCGGCAAGGTGGTCGAGCACACTGCAGCGGAGCTGGTGACCTACGACGCGCGCAAGGGTGGCCCGGGCTGGATCAAACCGTGCCCGATCCCGACCCTCGAAGAGCTGTTCGAGCAATGCGATTTCGAGCATTGGCAACTGGAGGTCAAGAGCGCTTCACGCACCCGCGCCGCGACGACAGTGCTGGCGATTCGCGAAATGGCCCAACGGCATGGCCTGCTGGACAGGATCACCATCACCTCGAGTTCGCGGGAAGTGTTAAAGGCGGCTCTGGACCTGGTGCCGGACGTGTCCCGCGGCCTGGTGGCCGAATACGCCTGGCTCGACCCGTTAAAGGTCGCCCAAGGCTACGGCTGCGAGATCCTCGCGCTGAACTGGACCCTGTGTACGCCGGAACGCCTGCAGAAGGCGCAGCGCCAGGGGCTGCATGTGTCGGTGTGGACAGTCAACGAACCCGCGCTGATGCGCAGGCTCGCTGATTTCGGCGTTGACAGCCTGATTACAGACTTTCCCGGTTTGGCCACTGCCACGCTCGAGAATTGCTGAAATCGGTCTCCCCGGCCGGCTCAGGCCACCGGCCGGAGCCGCTCAAAAAAGCCGGTTGAGGCCGTCGTACGCGGCGACCCGATAGGCTTCGGCCATGGTCGGGTAGTTGAACGTGGTATTGACGAAATACTTCAAGGTGTTCAGCTCGCCCGGCTGGTTCATGATCGCCTGGCCGATGTGCACGATCTCCGATGCCTGGTAGCCGAAGCAGTGAACGCCCAGCACTTCCAGGGTTTCACGGTGGAACAGGATCTTCAGCATGCCTTGCGGCTCGCCGGCGATCTGCGCCCGGGCCATGCTCTTGAAGAACGCCTTGCCCACTTCGTACGGCACCTTGGCCTGGGTCAGCTCCTGCTCGTTCTTGCCGATCGAACTGATCTCCGGAATGGTGTAGATCCCGGTCGGTACGTCGTTGACGAAGCGCCAGCTGCCGTTGTCGACGATGCTGCCAGCGGCCGAACGGCCCTGGTCGTGGGCGGCACTGGCCAGGCTCGGCCAGCCAATCACGTCACCGGCGCCGTAGATGTTCTGGATCCCGGTGCGGTACGCCTCGTCGACTTCGATCTGGCCACGGCTGTTGACCTTCACGCCGATGTTTTCCAGGCCCAGCTGGTCGGTGTTGCCGGTGCGGCCGTTGCACCAGAGCAAGGCGTCGGCCTTGATCTTCTTGCCGGACTTGAGGTGCAGGATCACACCGTTGTCCACGCCTTCGACGCGGTCGTACTCTTCGTTGTGGCGAACAGTGATGTTGTTGTTGCTGAAGTGGTAGCTCAACGCCTGGGAAATTTCCGAGTCGAGGAAGCTCAGCAACTGGCCGCGGTTGTCCACCAGCTCGACCAACACACCCAGGCCACTGAAGATCGACGCGTATTCGCAACCGATCACGCCGGCGCCGTAAACGATGAGTTTACGCGGGGTGTGGCCGAGGCTGAGGATGGTGTCGCTATCGTAGATACGCGGGTGATGGAAATCGATGTCGGCCGGGCGATAAGGGCGCGAACCGGTGGCGATGATGATGTGCTTGGCCACCAGTTTTTCCACCACGCCATTGGCGCAGACCACTTCGATGGTTTGCTCGTCGGCGAAACTGCCGGTGCCGAAGAATACATCGACGCGGTTACGGGCGTAGTAGCCGGTGCGCGAGGCGACTTGCTTGGAGATCACTTTCTCGGCGCTTTTCAACACGTCCGGGAACGAGAACCAGCGCGGCTCACCAATGGCCCGGAACATCGGGTTGGTGTTGAACTGCATGATCTGCCGGACCGAGTGACGCAGTGCCTTGGACGGGATGGTGCCCAAGTGAGTGCAGTTGCCGCCGACCTGGCGACGGCTGTCGACCATCGCCACCTTGCGCCCTGCCTTGGCGGCGTTCATTGCCGCGCCTTCCCCCGCCGGGCCGGAACCCAACACCACCACGTCGTAGTTGTAGACAGCCATGCGTACTCCTCAGAACAGGCCGTGGCGCCAGCGGCACCTGCGGCTAAATCACGCCAATCTGTGGCATGAAGGAACAATTTGGGGCCCATGCAGAACCCGGACACAGTCTATAGAAGCGTCAACGCCGCGCACATTAACCCTTGGTCGCGTCGTAGGCTAGTTTTGCCTGCACTACAACGCCAGGTTTCAATGCCTGAATCGCCGTTATCATTCGGTTTTTTCGCCACTCAGGCGTGCAAAAGCCTGACTGCTGCGTGTGACGAAACCTGTATCGGTGCGCATCACAAAAAATGCGCCGATGCCGTGTTTTTCCGCGTAGTCCCAGCCCCGCTCCGGGCCAAGAATCAGCAACAGCGTCGATAAGCCATCGGCCATCAGCGCTGAAGGATGAATCACAGTGACTGACGCCAGGTTGTGTGAGACCGGTGTACCGGTCCGGGCATCGAGGGTGTGGGAAAAACGCTGGCCACCCTGTACGAAATAATGTCGGTAGTCGCCGGACGTGGACAGGCCATAGCCGTCGACAGCGATGATGCGCTCGGTCACTTGTTGATCGTCGCGGGGTTCCTCCAGGGCGATGCGCCAAGGAGTGCCGTCCAGTTTGCGGCCGGCCGCCTTGAGTTCGCCGGTGGCTTCGGCGAGGTAGTCGTGGATGCCCATGGCCTCGAGCTTCGCGGCGATGGTGTCCACCGCGTACCCGGCCGCGATGCTGTTGAAGTCGACTTCGACGGCGGCATCCTTGCACAGCTGGTCACCGTCGATGCGCAGATGCTCGTGACCGACACGTCGGCGCGCCTCGGCCAGCGCTTGGGTAGTGGGGATTTTTTCTTCACGGGCCTGTGGGCCGAAACCCCAGAGATTCAGAAGCGGCTCCACGGTCAAATCGAAAGAGCCCTCGCTTTGCACTGACAACTGCTCGCCGACGCGGACCAATTCGAGGATCGGCGCGGGCATGACCAGACAGTGATTGGCGGGCAAAGCGTTGAAGCGCTCGATGTCCGAGTCGCTGCGGTAGGTCGACATTTGCCGGTCGACTTCAGCCAGGATCTTTTCCACCTGAGCCTGGACCTCTGCCGGGGCAGGAAGGCCGGCGTGTCGCACGTACTTGATCGACCAGGTGCTGCCCATGGTCGGCCCGCCGAAGCTTTCCATGGATTCGCCGTTGCCGCAGGCGGACAAGGTGCCCATCAACACAAAAACAACGGCCTGCCACCTGTTCAACAAATCCCCCACTCCCAAAGCACTTCCTGACCCAACGCCAAGGTGAGCCATTATGCGATAGAACTGTAGGAGCGAGCTTGCTCGCGAAGGCGTAGTGTCATTCACCAATGATGTTGCCTGACACGCCGCCTTCGCGAGCAAGCCCGCTCCCACAGGGGGGATTTGTGGTGTGAATGAATTGGCGTGGTCAACGTTCCGCCATCTTCAAGGATTGGCTCCACCCTCCCCCCAGCGCCTTGTACAACGTCACCTGATTGATCTCCCGCGCCAACTCCAGCTGCGCCCATTTCTGCTGCGCATCGAACAACGACCGCTGCGCATCCATGGTGGAAAAATAGCTGTCCAGCCCCGATTCGAAACGCAGGCGCGACTGCCGGTAGGCTTCCTGATAATCCCCCACCAGTTTTTTCTGGTACTCGACCTGAGTGAGCATTTCCTGGCGCGCATTCAGGGCATCGGCCGCCTCCCGAAAAGCGTTCTGCACCGTGGCTTCATAGGCCGCCGCCTGGCCGGCGAATCGAGCGTGACTGGCATCGACCTGCGCCCGTCGCGCGCCGCCGTCGAGCAAGGGCAGCGAGCCGGCCAGCGCCACCGACCAGAACTCCGCCGGGCCAGTAAGCAACTGGGAAAACTCTCCGGTCAGGCTGCCCAATGCCGAGGTCAGGGAAAAGGTCGGGAAGTACGCCGTGCGCGCCGCGCCGATATCCGCGTTGGCCGCACGCAGTTGCGCCTCGGCGGACATGATGTCGGGCCGCCGCTCGACCAGCGCCGAAGGCAAACCCGCCGGCACGTCCAGCGTCGCCAACTGCTCCCCCAACGCGCCGGTCGGCAGCAACCCCACCGGCACCGGTTGCCCCACCAACACCCGCAGCGCATTGCTGTCCTGCGCCACTTGCATGCGATAGGTATTGACCTGCACCGCCGCGGTGTTGGTTTGCGCATCCGCCTGATGCACATCGATCCGCGCACTGGAACCGAGGTTATAGCTCTTGCGCAACAACTGCCCGTAACGATCCTGGGATTGCCAGGTGTTCTGCGCCAGGTCGAGCAGATGCTGGTTGGCCTTGAGGCTCAGCCAGGTGCTGGCGACTTCGCCGATCAGCGCCAGCCGCGCCGTCTGATAATCCGCCTCGGACGCTTCGAAGCGCGCCCCGGCGGCATTGCGCTGACTGCGGATACGCCCGAACAGGTCCAACTCGTAGGAGGTAAAGCCCGCCGTTGCCTGATAGGTGTTGGCGATACTGCCAGCGGTATCGCCGCCTCCGGGTGTGCGCACCAGCGGCGGCAACTTGCTGCGACCGGCGTAAGTGTCGATGCCGATCGTAGGAAAAAGCCCCGAACGCGCACTGTCATACCCGGCCCGCGCCTCTTCGACACTGGCCGCGAACTGTCGCAGGCTGCGGTTGTTGGCCAGGGCCATGTCGATCAACTGGCGCAGTCGCTCGTCGACCACAAAACCGCGCCAGTCCTTATCGAACGCCTGCTTGCCGCTGCAGCACTCACCAGCGGTATTGGCCGGCCATTGCTGGTCGATGGGTGCTTCGGGTTTCTCGTAGGTCGGCTCCAGCGAACAACCACCGAGCAAAAACAATGTCATGAAACATGTAGTGGGCAAGCAACTGTTCATGGCGCGCACCTAAAAACGTTGGCCGAGCAAAGCTCGCAAGGGGGAAAGAAGCAACGACCACAGGCCCGACCGACCGACACTGATGTTCGGCAGCGCCTGTTTACGCGAACGCACACTGATCGGCCGCCAGCGGGGTGCAGGGACGTAGGTTGGCGCCTTGACCGGCTTGGCGGCAGGCGGTGCCAGGCGTTTTTCGCCGATCAAGGAGCGCTGCAGCAACGTGCCGAAGGCCTGTGCCGGTTGCGCCTTGCTGACCACGTTGATCGTGGCGTCGCTGAACAGCCGGGCAATCAGTTGCCGCCGCAGCCCTTCGTCAAGGTCGGCAAACCTCAAGCCCAATTGGTCCTCGCCGTGATTGCGCATGACTTCGACGTCAATCCAACCCAGCTTGTCGACCCACAGCTGCCCACACAGTCCCGGCTTGATCGAGGAAGCGAAGGCGCAGTTGAGCGACGCACCGCTGAGGGAAATATCCATCAGGCGCCCCGGCAGCACCTTGCCGCCAAAACGAAAACCGGTGGGTTTGTCGAACGGAAACCGCTCTTCGCCATGCAACCGCGGCCGGTCGACACAAGCCACCAGGGTCGCCAGGTTGTACACCAGCGCGACCACCGTCCAGCACAGGTTGAACAGCATGTTGCCGTCGAACGAGGCGGCGGTGCTGATGGCGATGTAGGCGCCAAATTGCGAGAGCAAGGTCAAGGCCAGAAAGAAGCCGAACAGCTTCCAGTGGACCATGGTTTTCGTCCGGTCGAGGCCCTTCGCGGTGACCTTGAACGGCCTGCCGAACGGACGAATCATTGCGCTGGCGATGGTGGCCGTGACCGCCAGCGAGGCAACGATCTGCGTGACCTCGGTAAAGATCGGCAAGGTTCGCCGGTCCGTCACCCAGGTCCCGTAACCCCAGAACGCAATCAGCGCCGGCATGCCGAACGCCAGGAAATCCACCGGATTGGCGTAGAACCCGGCGATGCCGAAGTACCAGTACAGCACCGGCGACACCAGCATCATCAGAATGAACGGCTTGGAAAACCAGTGCATCAGCCCATGGATATAGTGCAGCCGGTCATTGAGCGTGTAGCCGCTGCCGCGCAACGGGCCCTCCTTGAGCAGCGCCACCTGGATCGTGCCCAGGCACCAGCGCCCACGCTGATTGATGTACTCGGTCAAACCTTCGGCAGACAAGCCAATGGACAGGCGCTCGTTCAACCAGCGGGTGACGTAGCCTTTTTGCAGCAAGCGGTAAGTCGTGTAGATGTCTTCGCAGACCGACCCTGTAGGAAAACCGCCGACTTCGGTGATCAAATCGCGTCGCACCACGAAGGACGTGCCGACACAAAACGCCGCATCCCAACCATCCTTCGCCGGCTGGAACACATCGAAGAACACTCGCTGTTCATCGACCCAGCAGGCCGACGTGCCGAGATTGTGCTGGATCGGGTCGGGGTTGTAGTAGAACTGCGGCGTCTGCACCAGGCCGACCCTGGGATCGTCGAACAGCCCCAGGGTTCGCAGCAGGATCGGTTGCTGCGGTGCAAAGTCGGCGTCGAGCACCAGTATGTACGGCGCGTTGCTGAGGGCCGCCGACTGGCGCAGACCGTTGTTGAGGTTGCCCGCCTTGGCGTGGGAATTGTCGGGGCGCCGCGCGTACTGCACGCCCATTTCGGCGCAGTAGTCGCGCAACCAGTCGCGCCGGGTGTCGTCGAGCACCCAGATGGTGAAGTTCGGGTAGTCGATGGCCTGGGCGGCAATAATGGTTTTTTCGAGAATTTCCAGGCCCTCGTTGTAGGTGGCGATGAAGATGTCCACCGCCGGCACCGCGTTGCCTTGCTGGCGCAGGCGGCGTTCGCCGGCATCGGCCGCTTTGTGGTGATCCGTGCGACAGAGCATCACGACGATGGAAAACAGCGTGTAACCGATCGCCAGCATCTCGAAGAACAGGAAGCTGTAGGCCCAGACCGTGGCAAATCCGGAATGACCGTCGGGCAAGGTGTCGCGAATCCGCCAGGCTGCATAGTTGATCAGCAAAAATGCAGTGATGGCACCGAATCCGACCCGCGCGGCCCATTGATCACGGTGGGTCAGGCAAGTGAATAGAATCACCGCCGCCAGGGTCCAGAAATTGATTTGCAGCAGTTGCAGCGAGTCCAGTGCCTGCATGTCAGTCAGCCTCTTGCGAACCGGTAAAGGGATTGACGCCGGTGGCAGCAATCGCCGCCCACGCTGTGGCGCCCAAGTGAGGCAGGTGGTAATAGAAGAAATCGTTGCTGACCGAGTCCGGGCCTATGGCCAGCCCGGTACTGATGCGCGCTTGCGGTGTGGCGAACAGCCAACCGTTGCCCGCCTGCTGGGCCAGCAGCACGCTCCACAGCGGCTGGGCTTTCTCACTCAGGCCGCTCAAGCGCGCCACCGCAGCGGCCTGGGCGGTGCCTTCGGTCCACAGGCCATCGGGGTCGCGGTTGAACCCGTAACCTTCGCCGGCACGGTGAGCGTGGTCGATGAAGGCGAAGACTCGTCGCCAGTCCTTGGGCGGCTCATGCAGGGCGATCAAGGGCCAGATCTGCGCATCCAGCCCCGAGCGCACGCGGTCCGAGGTCTGGCCATCCGCGCCAGTGCCGATCAGGAAGCGGCCTTCCCCGGCATCCCATTGGCTCGAGACAAACTGTCGGGCGATCCGTGCCTGTTTCGCCGCATCCTGATTCGGCGCCACCGCGTCGAGTGCCGACCACGCCGCGGCGAGGTCGACGTTGTGCTCGGTGGATTTCCAGTTCTGCTGGACCTGTTTGTCAAAGTACCCGTAGTACCCCCCACTGAATCCGGCGGGCGATTGCCCGTCGTAGGTGTTTTGCTGCGACCAGTGCAGGGCTTTGCGCGCGGCCGCAAGGTATGACGCCTCGCCGCTCTGTCGATAGGCCTCCAACAAGGCCAGTGCCGCCCAGGCCTGGTTACCGGTGGCGCTGCTGACCTGATAGGCGTCCTGGTTCCAGGCGTTGCGCTCGACACTCCAATAACCGGGCAACTTCATCGACGGCGCCGCCACCGGGCCTGCGGCGTAGGCGTTGCGCAGGCGCCCGTCCTGGTACTCCGGATCGTGCAGTGTGGCGAACGCCAATGCATCGGCAATCCGCCGCGCCGATTCGGCCTTGCCGCAGGCAAACAGGGCAATGCTGGCCAGTGCGTTGTCGTAAGTAAACGCCACCCCGCGCAACGCCAGGATCGGCGCAGGCTGGCCATCCAGCGGCGGATAACTGGCCACCAGTACCGGGCCCGCCGGCTGTGATGCCACGGCCTGATCCAGGGCGGCGCAGGTCATTGCCGCCAGTTGCGGTCGGGCTTGCGCAGCCCATCCGCTTGCCGCACCGGTCATCAACATCAGCCCCACCATCGCTCGCAATAAAATGCTCATGGCCGCGACACCTCGGCACTGGCCCACAATCCCGGGTTGCAGGTCATGGCACGCTGGCTGTCCGTGAGGTCGGCGGCAAAGGTGCCAACCACGTACACCGAATTCTGCTCGGCATAGGGAAACGGCACGCTGTAGGTATTGGCGCGGATGTCCGAAGCGCTGGACAACAACTGCACCACACTGGCCTTGAGCGGCTGGTCGAGGCCGCGGATTTTCACGGTGAGCACGCTGTCGCGGTCGATCTTGCTGGCCATGCGCTCGGGAAACACCGCGATCACGTAGCTCTGCGCGCAATCGGTGGCCCGCAGCAGAGTCGAGCCGGCCTGCACCAGGGTGCCTTGGGGGGCGAGCAGTTCCTGGACGGTACCCGGCGAATACGCCACGACGTCGTAGCCGGCCATCAACTTGATCCGGTTCTGCTCGGTATCGATCAGCTGGTTGAGGTTGGCGAGTTCCTGTTGATAGGTCGCCCGGTTGCGCGCCTGATTCTCCAGGCTGAGCTTGAGCGTAGTCATCTGCGCGCTGAGATCGAACATGCGCAGCTGATCGGGATCGAGGTAGACCCGCTTGTTGGCGGCGCTGACGTCACCATCGGTGATGCGCAACTGCGAACGCACAGACTCGGCCGCGCCCTGCAACGAAGCCAGCTGCGCTTTCGACGAAGCCACCACCGCCCCACTGACCGCCCCCTGGACGAACAACTCGAGATTGCGCTCGACCGTTTCCTGGGCATCGATCAACCGCGCACTGGCGGCACTGTTCTCGGCTTTCAGGGCTTTTTGCGTGTAGAGCTGGCGGGTATGGAAGGCGGCCTGGTATTGCTGGCTGGTCTTCTCCAGTTCCTCGTAATAGCGCTGATCGTGCTCGGCCTGGCTGACCGAAGACGACAGCTGCTGCTCCAACGTCAGGCGCCGGGTTTGCAGGGTCAACAAGGTTTCCTGGTTCGCCCGCGGGTTTTCCACCACGGCAATCTTCTGGCCCTGGCTAAACGTCACACCGGGCTTGACCGCCAGGGAACTGACCACGCCATCGATAGGCGTGGTCAACAGAATCACCGGCGCATTCAGAATCGCCCGGGTGGCAGACGCCGACACCAGCGGCATGAGCAAGGTCGACAGCAACAGCCAGACAACAAACCCCAGCACACCCAACCCCACCAGGCGCGGTAACAGCGACAACAACTTCGATCGTTCTTCCGCCATGTTCGACTCTCCCGATAGACCAACCGCATATCAGCCAGGCACTAGCAGGCCTGGCTGCGAAAACACTTTTGGCAGGGTGAGCAAAACGTAATTGATTTGTGCACGGCAATTAAGCCGACGCTGGTTTATGTGATTTTTATTGTGATGTGAGCGGAAATGGGATTCCCGTCTTTTTGGAGAGTTGCTGTAAAGCATGACTTTGGTATTGCCCGAGGCAGAGCGGGCGGTGTCATGGGCGACACTAGATTCAGTGCTTTGGGGTGTCAAGTAAATGAATGGAACAATTAAATGACGTCAAATATGTAGCGGGTTGATGATTGGATCCACGTCATGCATTAGTCGGCAAGCTGTTATTTTAATTGGTGGTTTTTATTTTTTATTGCGAATTGAACTTTTTATCGGATTTTAAATAATTATTAAATGATGACTGGAAAGATTAAAATGATATAAGTCAGTCACAATCGATACAGGAGACAGCCTGCATTCATGCTTTGGCGCCTTTCAGGGGCGCGCGTGGTCCGTGGTGCATTGTTTCAAGCGATCCGCATCAGTACCGCTGCCTTCGCTGTGATCAATATCGCCATTTGCATCAAGATAGATGTGCGTAGTGGACCATTTCGGGGATATATTGACGCAGTGCCGGAGATCCTTATCATTCCACCAAGAGATCTCCATGAAAAACTTCTCATCTGGAAACAAGAACCCATAATCCCGTGTACTGCTGCCTGGGGGAAGGCGCCCTTTGTAAATCCGGTGCTGTACATTCCAGATGAACCGCAGTTCATCCACGCCGTTCTTGGAGTAATGGACCGTTGAAACAGGCAGCACAATAATTCGCCAGAGGACAATTATCAAAAACACCAGCAGGGGAATTAATAGCGGTAGCAGCAGAATCCATAGCCACCGAATGTAACATAATCTGGATTTATTTGCTGAGGTGCACACGGACTCCACCCCCCAATTTTATCGAGCAATTCCCAACACTTCATTCATGATGATCAGCGCTATTGTCCGAAGCCAATTTTGGCGCCTATCAGGGGCGCGCGGTATCCGTGATACATTGTTTCAAGCGATCCAAATCAGTGCCGCTGGTTTCGCTGAGATCAATATCGCCATTGGCATCAAGATAGATATCCGTATTGGGCCACTTCGGAGTTATGTTTACGCAATGGGCGCGAACACTTTTACTCCACCAGGAGATTTCCATAAAAAATTTATCATCCGGAAATAGATGGCCGTTATCGACTGTGCCTCCGCCGGGCTGCATTCCTCCTTTGTATACCCGATCCTGGACATTCCAAATATATCTGAGCTCCTCCTTTCCACTCTCGGGATAGTGGATAGTTACCGTAGGTAATGCAATATCCCAATGACTGATGGCCAGATACACAACTGGAATCCACAACCACTTTTTGAGAGATCTACCTCTTTTATGTACAGGAGTGAACACGTACTCCATCCCCCCAGTTTTCAGGTGCAACTGCCAGCACTTCGCTCATAATGATCTGAGCTGTTACCCCGCCGCTAGCGTATCGACTGGCGAGTTTCACACCGATACTTATTGCCACCCTATCAGCTATATCGTCAAATGCCCGCAGCCCATCAAATAGATTCGCAGTTAAATGCGGACCTGGGTACTTCTTACTGTCTTCAATCCACCGTTTTGTGTCCGAGCCAATTTGTTCAACTCCAGCACCATCCAACAATACGCTTTCTGAAAGCCCACCCGCTATGCCGGCGTATCCATAATGGATGTTCGACCAAATATCGTAGTAATACTCGTATAGGCCCTGCTTGTGCCGGACGTTATCGTCGTACATCGCCCTCAGCTTCGGCTTGTGGTCCCACTCCATATTTTGACCCACTTGCTTAGTCCAGATCGCCATCGCCTGAAGCTTTAGCGTCCATTCGATGCCGTTGAAATTCGGTGGTCCGGCCAGCCTGGCGTACCAGGGTAACGACCGAAACTTCCTGGCTTCTGCACCGCTGTCGTAGCTCAACAGCTCTTTCATTTTCAACACGGCCGGATGCTTGATGTTCCGACTCATCTCGCCAGCGATGTAACTGGCCAACGTTTCCATTTGGTCTGGATGGTTACAGACTTTGCTTCCACCAAGGTCGCCGGGTTGGATAACGACTTGATCTGCCAGCTTCGGACTAACCACCTGGGGCCTGGTAGTGAAGCTGTTAGCCACCGGGGTCGCCGGTGAGCTTGCGACCCTGGTGGCCGGCTGCGCAGCGCCTTCATTGCTTTGATAGGTGGCCGTGAGCACTGTGGGGATCAGTCGGGCTTTACAGGGGCAATTGCTGTAACTGTCCAGCGTACCCGCCATGGCCTTGCCATGACTGATCATGTGCGAAACGCCACCGACAATCCGATAGGTCTTCCCGTCTTCTCCACAGGTGACTCGATCACCGTCGCGGGCGTGGGCAATGCCATACATCATGATCCGGGTGTCACCATCGAGAACCTTGCCACCACAGGTGGTTCGGTCATTCAAACCGATGAAATGTCCTTCTTTCATTGGATTCCCACTCCCTTACTTTCGGCCGAGTCCGGAAAGTTTGCGAAGATGGGTTGTGATCCCCTCTCAATTAAGCAAGGTTTGTCCAGACTTCGCAGAGACGCTGGAGAATATGAGGGCTGCAAGCGTGCATTCATTTCAAACTCCTTATCCTGGGAAGGTGTTCAGAAATGATGCAGCGGACGCTGACAGCATTGCGACTGCGACGGCGAATTCAAAAAGACGAATCAGACGTTTCGTCAAACTAAACAGTCTTTTTCCTACAGGAGTGCTTCCAGGACGGAGTTACTCGGTAAGAAAAGTCAAAAGGCGCACAAATAAAAACGCCCCGACCAAGGTCGGGGCGTTTTCATGTGCAGCTAAAGGCTTAGCGCGGGAAAGCTGGCGGGTTTACACCGGCCATGTCTTCCATTACGCGAACCACCTGGCAGCTGTAACCGAACTCGTTGTCGTACCAGACGTACAGTACAACGCGGTTATCCTGGGTGATGGTCGCTTCAGCGTCCACAACGCCTGCGTGGCGCGAGCCAACGAAGTCGGTGGAAACCACTTCCTGCGAATTGACGTAGTCGATCTGCTTGTGCAGGTCCGAGTGCATGGCCATCTGGCGCAGGTACTCGTTGATCTCTTCGCGGGTGGTGGCCTTTTCCAGGTTCAGGTTCAGGATGGCCATCGACACGTTCGGCGTAGGAACACGAATCGCGTTGCCGGTCAGCTTGCCCTTGAGCACTGGCAGCGCCTTGGCGGCTGCGGTGGCGGCACCGGTTTCGGTGATGACCATGTTCAGCGGCGCGGCGCGGCCACGACGGCTGCCCTTGTGGAAGTTGTCGATCAGGTTCTGGTCGTTGGTGAACGAGTGAACGGTTTCGACGTGGCCGTTGACGATGCCGAACTTGTCATTCACAGCCTTCAGCACCGGCACGATGGCGTTGGTGGTGCAGGAAGCAGCCGAGATGATCTTGTCGTCAGGGCTGATGTCGCCATGGTTGATGCCGTGCACGATGTTCTTCAGCGCGCCCTTGCCAGGTGCGGTGAGGATAACCCGTGCAGCGCCCGGGCAGGCCAGGTGCTGGCCCAGGCCGTCGGCGTCACGCCATACGCCGGTGTTGTCGACGATCAGCGCGTTTTCGATGCCGTACTGGGTGTAGTCGACTTCGGCCGGGCTCTTGGCGTAGATAACCTGGATCAGGTTGCCGTTGGCGGTGATGGTGTTGTTGGCTTCATCAATGGTGATGGTGCCATCGAACGGACCATGGACCGAGTCGCGACGCAGCAGGCTGGCGCGTTTTACCAGGTCGTTCTCGGCGCCCTTGCGGACGACGATGGCGCGCAGGCGCAGGCCGTCGCCGCCACCGGTTTTCTCGATCAGGATGCGCGCCAGCAGACGGCCGATACGACCGAAGCCGTACAGGACAACGTCGGTGCCTTTGCGGGCGGAGGCGTTCTGCTGGCCAACCACATCGGCCAGTTCTTCACGGACGAACTGCTCGGCAGTACGGCCATTGCCTTCAGCCTTGAATTTGGCTGCCAGCTTGCCCAGGTCTACCGAAGCGGCGCCGAGCTTGAGCTCGCTCATCGCCTTGAGCAGCGGGAATGTTTCGTGGACGGACAGCTCGGTATCGTCGGTTTGACGGTGACGAGCAAAGCGGTGAGCTTTGAGAATCGCAATGACTGAACGATTGATCAGGCTGCGGCCATAGATCGAGCTCACCACATTGTTATTGCGGTAGAGCTGACCGATAAGCGGAATCATCGCTTCTGCGAGTGCTTCACGGTCGATCCATTCACCAAGACACTGGTCGGGCTTCTGAGTCACGGGAACCTTCCACATGTAGGGGCAGAAAAAAGGGGCTACATTATGCCGCCGTAAGCCTCGTGTAGCAATGCGCGCCTGTCGTGCGATCCGTAACAATTTTTCCTTCAAAAAAATCACGCATCGCTGGAACCCAATGAAACCGGGGCTTTCAGCGCAGTCAATTTTTTGGAGACAACGCTACCTTGTCCGTAACCCTCCGTAACACCTGCTGGTTTTACCACTACATATTCTGGTTTTTACGGTAAAAAACAGTGGTTTTTTGTCTTTACCACTACATTTCGCCAAACCTGCGTAATAGACACAGTCTGCAACTGACAGGCGGCACCCGGGACCGCTACAATTACCGACTTTGTCGCAACGCTTGGAGCTCAACCTTCCGTGCCCGTTCTGCGTCTACCGCTTCTCCCTGCCGCGGCAGGTAAACAGCACTGGGGCAACCTGCCCGGTGCCGCCCTGAGCCTGGCCATCGCCGAGGCTGCCAGCGCTGCCAAGCGCTTTACCCTGCTGCTCACCGCCGACAGCCAAAGTGCCGAACGGCTGGAACAGGAGCTGAGTTTCTTCGCCCCGGATTTGCCCGTACTGCATTTCCCCGACTGGGAAACCCTGCCCTACGACCTGTTCTCGCCGCACCAGGACATCATTTCCCAGCGCATCGCCAGCCTGTACCGGCTGCCCGAGCTGTCGCACGGCGTGCTGGTGGTGCCGATCACCACCGCCCTGCACCGCCTGGCGCCGACCAAGTTCCTGCTCGGCAGCAGCCTGGTGCTGGATGTCGGCCAGAAACTCGACGTCGAGCAGATGCGCAGCCGCCTTGAGGCCACCGGCTATCGCTACGTCGATACCGTGTACGAGCATGGCGAATTCACCGTGCGCGGCTCGCTGATCGACCTGTTCCCGATGGGCAGCAAGTTGCCCTATCGCATCGACCTGTTCGACGACGAAATCGAAACCCTGCGCACCTTCGACCCGGAAAACCAGCGCTCCATCGACAAGGTCGATTCGGTCAAGCTGCTGCCGGCCAAGGAATTCCCGCTGCAGAAAGAGGCCGTCACCCGCTTCAAGGCGCGCTTTCGCGAGCGTTTCGATGTCGACTTCCGGCGCTGCCCGATCTTCCAGGACCTGAGCAGCGGGATTACCCCGGCCGGTATCGAGTACTACCTGCCGCTGTTCTTCGAAGAAACCTCGACCCTGTTCGATTACCTGCCGCAGGACACGCAAGTGTTCTCCCTGCCCGGCATCGAACAGGCGGCCGAAAACTTCTGGAACGACGTGCGCAATCGCTATGAAGAGCGGCGTGTCGATCCATCCCGTCCTTTATTGCCGCCCGCCGAACTGTTCCTGCCGGTGGAAGACTGCTTCGCGCGCCTGAAAAACTGGCCACGGGTAGTGGCGAGTCAACAGGATGTGGAAACCGGCGCCGGCCGCGAACGCTTCCCTGCCCGGGAATTGCCGAACCTGGCCATCGAAGCCAAGGCCACCCAACCCTTGGCGGCGCTGGCCGGTTTCCTCGACGAATTCCCCGGTCGCGTGCTGTTTACCGCCGAGTCCGCGGGCCGTCGTGAAGTGCTGCTGGAACTGCTCGAACGCCTGAAGCTGCGCCCCAAGACCGTTGACAGCTGGCCGGACTTCGTCGCCGGCAAGGAGCGCCTGGCGATCACCATCGCGCCGCTGGACGAAGGTTTGCTGCTGGACGATCCGGCCCTGGCGCTGGTCGCCGAAAGCCCGTTGTTCGGCCAGCGCGTGATGCAGCGCCGGCGCCGGGAGAAACGCGCCGACGCCAACAACGATGCGGTCATCAAGAACCTCACCGAGCTGCGCGAAGGCGCGCCGGTGGTGCACATCGACCACGGCGTCGGTCGTTACCTGGGCCTGGCCACCCTGGAAATCGACAACCAGACCGCCGAATTCCTCGCCCTGGAATACGCCGAGGGCGCCAAGCTCTACGTGCCGGTGGCCAACCTGCACCTGATCGCCCGCTACACCGGCAGCGACGACGCCCTCGCCCCGCTGCATCGCCTGGGTTCCGAGACCTGGCAAAAAGCCAAGCGCAAGGCCGCCGAACAGGTGCGCGATGTCGCGGCTGAATTGCTCGACATCTATGCGCGCCGCGCCGCCCGTGAAGGGTATGCCTTCGCCGACCCGAAAGCCGATTACGCCACCTTCAGCGCCGGTTTCCCGTTCGAAGAAACGCCGGACCAGCAAACGACTATCGAAGCGGTGCGCGAAGACATGCTCGCGCCCAAGCCGATGGACCGCCTGGTGTGCGGCGACGTCGGCTTCGGCAAGACCGAAGTGGCCATGCGCGCCGCGTTCATTGCCGTGCACGGCGGTCGCCAGGTGGCGATCCTGGTGCCCACTACCCTGCTCGCCCAGCAGCACTACAACAGCTTCCGCGACCGCTTCGCCGACTGGCCGGTGAGCGTGGAAGTGATGAGCCGCTTCAAGTCGGCCAAGGAAGTGAATGCGGCGATCGCGGACCTGGCCGAAGGCAAGATCGACATCGTCATCGGCACGCACAAGTTGCTGTCCGACGATGTCAAGATCAAGAACCTCGGGCTGGTGATCATTGACGAAGAACACCGCTTCGGTGTGCGTCAGAAAGAACAGCTCAAGGCCCTGCGCAGCGAAGTCGACATCCTCACCCTGACCGCCACGCCGATTCCGCGCACGCTGAACATGGCCGTGTCGGGCATGCGCGACCTGTCGATCATCGCCACGCCGCCGGCCCGGCGCCTGTCGGTGCGCACCTTCGTCATGGAGCAGAACAAGAGCACGGTCAAGGAGGCCCTGCTCCGTGAGCTGCTGCGTGGCGGCCAGGTCTACTACCTGCACAACGATGTGAAGACCATCGAGAAATGCGCCGCCGACCTCGCCGAACTGGTGCCGGAAGCACGGATCGGCATCGGCCACGGGCAGATGCGCGAGCGCGAGCTCGAACAAGTGATGAGCGACTTCTACCACAAGCGCTTCAACGTGCTGATCGCCTCGACCATCATCGAGACCGGCATCGACGTGCCGAGCGCCAACACCATCATCATCGAGCGCGCCGACAAGTTCGGCCTGGCGCAACTGCACCAGTTGCGCGGCCGCGTCGGGCGCAGTCACCACCAGGCCTACGCCTACCTGCTGACGCCGCCGCGCCAGCAGATCACCGCAGACGCGGAAAAGCGCCTGGAAGCGATCGCCAACACCCAGGACCTCGGCGCGGGCTTCGTGCTCGCCACCAACGACCTGGAAATCCGTGGTGCTGGCGAATTGCTCGGCGACGGGCAAAGCGGGCAGATCCAGGCAGTCGGTTTCACGCTGTACATGGAAATGCTCGAGCGCGCAGTGAAGTCGATCCGCAAGGGCGAACAACCCAACCTCGATCAGCCGCTGGGCGGCGGTCCGGAAGTCAACTTGCGCGTACCGGCGTTGATTCCCGAGGACTACCTGCCGGACGTCCACGCCCGCCTGATTCTCTACAAGCGCATCGCCTCGGCCACCGACGAAGAAGGCCTCAAGGACTTGCAAGTTGAGATGATCGACCGTTTCGGCCTGTTGCCGGAGCCGACCAAGAACCTGATGCGCATCACCGCCCTGAAATTGCAGGCCGAGTTGCTGGGCATCAAGAAAGTCGACGGCGGCCCGCAAGGTGGTCGAATCGAGTTTGCGACACAAACCCCGGTCGACCCGCTGACCCTGATCAAGCTGATCCAGAGCCAGCCCAAACGCTACAAATTCGAAGGGGCGACGATGTTCAAGTTCCAGGTCCCGATGGAGCGCTCGGAAGAGCGCTTTAATACTGTAGAGGCGTTGTTTGAGCGCCTCATTCCGAAAACTGCTTGAAGGACGCCGCATGCGCCTGTTTCGCTCACTGACCTTGTTGACAATGTTAATAACAGCACTGGTCACCCCGTCGGTCTTTGCCGATGATCTGTATCAGATTGAAATGATTCTGGTGCGGCAGAACGCCGTGCCGGCGATTGTCAGCCGTGCCGCGCCGGAAGACTGGGCCGCTGGCGCTCAAGCCGTCAGCCCTGACAGCCTGCGCACGCCGAGCCTCAATGGCGAAGTGGAAAAACTGACCGCCAGCAATGAATACACCGTGCTGCTGCACAAAGCCTGGCAGCAGACCCTCGGCGAAACACCGGTCAAGGTCGCGGTCAGCGACGGCAAGGAGCAGTTCGGCCAGTACCCGATTGAAGGCACCCTGAACATGACGCTTGGACGCTTCACCGACGTGGACGCCGATTTCTGGGTCAACCAGTTCAACGACGAAGGCCTGGTCACAGCCAGCGAACGCCTGAAACAGGAAAGCCACACCAAGAACGGCCAGCTCAACTTCCTCGACAACGGCCACCTGGGCCTGCTGATCAAGATCACCTCGTTGACGGCGCCCGCTCCCCGGGAAGCCCCTGAAGTCGTTCCGGACTGATTGAAGCCCCCATGTCCGCGACGACCCTGAGCAAACCCCTGGCACCTTCCTGGGTCAGCCGATTCAAGGAACAGAGCCTGGAGCGTGGTCGCCGCTACGCACTGGAAAATCGCGTCAGGATCGTCGAGGTCGGCGACGCGACCATCACCGCGGCATGCGAAGGCTCTGGCGGTAACGTTTACCGTCAGACCATTCGCCTGCGCGAGTCGGCCAAAGGCACCTTGCTGATGGTCGATGCCACCTGCTCCTGTCCGGTCCACAGCAACTGCAAACATTGCGCGGCGGTTCTCCTGCAAGTCCAGGAAACCCTCGACTACCCCGCCGCCGCCAAAGACGCCGAACTCCTGGAAAAACTCCAGGCGGTGCTGGAAAACCGTAGCCCCAAGGCACCACCGCAAGTCCTGGTGGACAACGTGCAACCGGTACCGCGCCTGTGGCTGGCGAGCATCGAATTCAGCGCCTTCGAACCGCGCAACGGGCGGATGCAGCGTTACATCCAGCATCGCGCGGCGCTGTCCTTCAGTTATCTGGACGAATACGTTTCAGGCCAGAAGAATTCCGACATCCTGATTCGCCAGGAGACCCAGACCCTACGGATAAAACGCCACCCGGATGTGGAACAGTCCTACCGCGAACAACTGCGAATCCTCGGCTTCAAGATTGCCACCCGGCAAAGCAAAGCCCTGCCGGAAAGCGCAGGCGAACTGTATGAGATGGTCAATGACAGCGCCTGGTTGACCTTCACCCTCAATGAACTGCCGAAGTTGCGCACCCAGGGCTGGGAACTGCTGATCAACGAGGACTTCGGATTCGACCTGACCGCCGTGGACGATTGGTACGCCACGGTCGAACAGGCGCCGGAGCGGGACTGGTTCGACCTGGAACTGGGGATCATCGTCAATGGCGAGCGGCTGAGCCTGCTGCCGATCCTGCTGAACCTGATGCGCTCGCACACCGAACTGCTCAACCCGGAACGCCTGGCACGGCGGCGCGACGACGAGCTGATCCTGGTCAACATCCCCAACCGGCCGAACGCCGAGCACGGCCCCTTGCAAGTCGCCCTGCCCTTCGGCCGCCTGAAACCGGTACTGGCGACGCTCGGCGAGTTTTACCTGCAAGAGCCGGGTGAAACCGCACTGCGCCTGAGCAAGGCCGACGCCACGCGCCTCAATGCGCTGGAAGACCTGCCGCTGCTCTGGGAAGGTGGCGAGCAGATCCGCACCTTTGCCCAGCGCCTGCGCGACATCAAGGACTACACCGCCACAGCTCCGGACGGCTTGAATGCAACCCTGCGCCCGTATCAGCTTGAAGGCCTGAGCTGGATGCAGTCGTTGCGGCAACTGGAAGTCGGCGGCATCCTCGCCGATGACATGGGCCTGGGCAAAACCCTGCAGACCCTGGCGCACATGCTCAGCGAGAAGAACGCCGGGCGCCTCGATCGCCCCTGCATGGTGGTGATGCCCACCAGCCTGATTCCCAACTGGCTCGACGAAGCCGCGCATTTTACCCCGCAACTCAAGGTGCTGGCACTGTACGGCGCCAGCCGCAAAAAGCATTTCGACAACCTGGCCGACTACGACCTGATCCTGACCACCTACGCGTTGCTGCCCAAGGACGTCGACCGCCTGGCGGCGCAGCCGTTGCACGTCCTGGTGCTGGATGAAGCGCAGTACATCAAGAACCCGAACAGCAAGGCCGCCCAGGCCGCCCGTGAGTTGAACGCCCGCCAGCGCCTGTGCCTGAGCGGCACGCCACTGGAAAACCACCTGGGCGAGCTCTGGTCGCTGTTTCATTTCCTGCTGCCCGGCTGGCTCGGCGACGTGAAAAGCTTCAACCGCGATTACCGCGTCCCGATTGAAAAGCGCACCAGCGAAGTACGACTGCAACACCTCAACGGTCGGATAAAACCTTTCCTGCTGCGCCGCACCAAGGAACAGGTGGCCACCGAGCTGCCACCGAAAACCGAGATCATCCATTGGGTCGAGCTCAACGAAACCCAGCGCGACCTGTACGAAACCATGCGCCTGGCCATGGACAAGAAAGTCCGCGACGAAATCACCCGCAAAGGCGTGGCCCGCAGCCAGATCATCATCCTCGAGGCGCTGCTCAAGCTGCGCCAGGTGTGTTGCGATCTGCGCCTGGTCAATGACGCGACCCTTCCGACGCGGGGCAGCACCTCGGGCAAGCTCGACAGCCTGATGGAAATGCTCGAAGAGCTGTTCGAGGAAGGCCGGCGGATCCTGCTGTTCTCGCAGTTCACTTCGATGCTGGCCTTGATCGAGGTCGAACTGAAGAAACGCGGTGTTGAATATGCCTTGCTGACCGGACAGACCCGCGACCGTCGTACACCGGTGAAGGAATTCCAGAGCGGCAAGCGTCAGATCTTTCTCATCAGCCTGAAAGCCGGCGGCGTCGGCCTGAACCTGACGGAAGCGGACACCGTGATTCATTACGACCCCTGGTGGAATCCGGCCACGGAAAACCAGGCCACCGACCGTGCCTATCGCATTGGCCAGGAGAAGCCGGTGTTCGTCTACAAGCTGATCGCGCGCGGCACGGTGGAAGAGAAGATCCAGCATCTGCAGAAGGAAAAATCCGACCTGGCGGCGGGCGTGCTGGACGGGCGTCAGGCGGGGGATTGGAAGTTGCAGAGCGATGATATTGAAGCGTTGTTTGCGCCGTTGCCGGACAAGCTGGAGAAGTAGCAAGATTCGAACTGTAGGAGCCGGCTTGCCGGCGAAGGCGGTCGTGAATTTTGAGCTGGGCTTCAGGACCCCTTCGCTGGCAAGCCAGCTCCTACAGGTCAGTCGCTTGTCGATCCTTTGAGCAGCCGCGCCAACGTCGACCTCACCTTACCCATCCCCTCACCCAACGCCTGTTCGATCCCGGCCATGCTGATCACCGACGCCGACTTGCCAGCCGCCGGGTTCACCACCAGCGCCAGGCAGGCGTAATCCAGTTCCAGCTCGCGGGCCAGGGCCGCTTCCGGCATCCCGGTCATGCCAACGATGTCGCAGCCATCGCGTTCCAGGCGCAGGATCTCGGCGGCGGTTTCCAGCCGCGGACCCTGCATGCAGGCATACACACCCTGATCGCTGAAACCAATGCCTTCGGCCACCAACGCTGCAATCAAGCGCTGACGCAGCGATTCACTGTAGGGGTAGCTGAAGTCGATATGGGTGACCGGCTCCAGGTCATCGGCAAAGTAGCTGTGCTCGCGACCGCTGGTGTAGTCGATCAATTGATGCGGCACGCAGAAATGCCCGGTACCCATCGCTGCGTTAATGCCGCCCACCGCGTTGACCGCAATTATCGCCTCGGCACCGGCCTGCTTCAGCGCCCAGAGATTGGCCCGGTAATTCACCCTGTGTGGGGCAAAACGGTGCGGCTGACCATGTCGGGCGAGAAACAGCACTTCGTGGCCGGCGTACTCGCCGATCTGCACCTCGGCAGACGGCGCGCCGTAGGGAGTGTCCAGCGCCAATGACTGACGAATGTCCAGGCCTTCCAGCCGGGTCAGACCGGTACCGCCGATAATCGCGTAGACCGTCATGGCGCGCCTCCGTTAATCAATAAGCTGTGCATCCTTGAGCGCGCCCACGGCGGCCAGCCAGCGTGGATCCTGGCGGTATTCGGTGCTCGCAAACGCCTGGCCACGCATACGCGCAATGCGCGCCGACGGCTTGACCTTAAGACGCTGGGCGGCGCTCAAAGCCAGTTCGGCGGCCGCACGGTCGTTGCACACCAGGCCCATGTCGCACCCGGCGGTCAGTGCTGCTTCGATACGGCTGGCGGCATCGCCCACCACATGGGCACCGGCCATGGACAGATCGTCGCTGAAGATCACGCCGTCGAATTGCAGCTCGCCACGCAGGATGTCCTGCAGCCAGCGCCGGGAGAAGCCCGCTGGCTGCGCATCGACCTGTGGATAAATAACGTGGGCAGGCATGACGGCGGCCAACTGCTGGCTCAGTCTGGCGAAAGGCACCAGGTCGTGGGCGCGGATCTGCTCAAGGCTGCGCTCGTCATTGGGGATCGCGACGTGGGAATCCGCCTCGGCCCAACCGTGGCCGGGAAAATGCTTGCCGGTGGCGGCCATGCCTGCGGTGTTCATGCCGCGAATGAACGCACCGGCCAGCAATGCGGCACGTTCTGGATCAGCTTCGAACGAACGGGTCCCGACCACGGCGCTACGCTGGTGATCGAGATCCAGCACCGGGGCGAAGCTCAGGTCCAGGCCCACGGCCAGCACCTCGGTGGCCATGATCCAGCCGCACTGCTCGGCCAGGTATTCGGCGTTGGGGTTATCGGCAATGGCGCGCATCGCCGGCAGTCGCACGAAGCCCTGGCGCAGGCGCTGCACCCGTCCACCCTCCTGGTCCACCGCCAGCAGCAGGTCGGGACGAATGGCGCGGATCGCCGCGCTCAGCTCGCGCACCTGGCGCGGATGCTCGATGTTGCGGGCGAAAATGATCAGGCCGCCCACCTCGGGCTGGCGCAACAATTGGCGATCTTCAGCGGTCAGCCAGGTACCGGCGACGTCCACCATCAACGAGCCTTGCAGGCCAGCAGTCATAGCAATTCCTTGATAACGATAAACCCGGCTCGCAGCGATGCACCGCCCTGGGTTGTACCCGGGAGGTCGATGATCATGAGCGGGAACGGGTTGACAACGAGAGTCGGCATGGGCGGCTAGCTTATCGGATGTAAGCAGCCGCGCCCACCCATGAGCGGTTAAACCTTGGCGGCAACCGGTGTCGATTTGCTACGAGGACGCAGCTGCGCGGTGGCCATGGCCGAGTCGGTGACCCCGGATTCGGCACGCATGCCGGCCGCCAGGAACGGCACCATCAGGCGCATGACCTGTTCGATGGAGGTGTTGACCCCGAAGTCGGTTTCGGCGATGGCACGCAAGGCCTTGATACCGGACATGCTGAACGCTGCCGCTCCGAGCATGAAGTGCACGCGCCAGAACAGTTCGATCGGCGGGATCCTCGGCGCGGCCTCGTTGACCAGCATCATGTAGCGGCGAAACACCTTGCCATACATGTCTTCCAGATAACGACGCAAATGCCCCTGGCTCTGGCTGAAGGCCAGCCCGAGCAAACGCATGAAGATCGACAGGTCGTTGCCGCTGCGCGGCTGCACCACCAGGGCCTGCTCGACGAGGATTTCCAGCAGCTCCTCGAGGGAAGGCTTGTTTTCAGGCCTGGCCTGGCGCCGCTCCAGCTCTTTATCGAGGCTGAGGCAGAATGGCCCCAAAAAGCGCGAGAAGACCGCCTGGATCAGCGCCTTCTTCGAACCGAAGTGATAGTTCACCGCCGCGAGATTGACACCCGCCTTGCTGGTGATCAAACGCAATGAGGTTTCAGCGAAACCTTTTTCCGCGAACAACTGCTCGGCAGCATCGAGAATGCGTTCAACGGTTTCCGACTGGGCCATGGCTACTCCGCCTGACAAACACTTGTTTGAAACATACGTTTCAGCCCGTGCATTGTCAAGTCTGGCAGTTCGTTTCGGGAATGGTCGGTCAGACATTTAACCACACAACCGCAAAGCTTCCATCAGCCCGTTGCGCGACCGTCTGGCGGCGGAGAAAAAAAGGGGCATTGCCAAGACCGTTTCACTGTATATAATCCCAGTCACTGTATAAAAAGACAGAGCGATCAATATGCTAAAGCTGACGCCACGCCAAGCCGAGATTCTGGCCTTCATCAAACGCTGCCTGGAAGACAACGGTTACCCGCCGACCCGTGCGGAAATCGCTCAGGAACTGGGTTTCAAATCGCCCAACGCGGCAGAAGAACACCTCAAGGCGCTGGCCCGCAAGGGCGCGATCGAGATGACCCCGGGCGCTTCGCGCGGCATTCGCATTCCGGGCTTCGAGGCCAAGGCCGACGATTCCAGCCTGCCGATCATTGGCCGGGTCGCCGCCGGCGCGCCGATCCTCGCCCAGCAACACGTTGAAGAGTCCTGCAACATCAACCCTGCGTTCTTCCACCCGCGCGCCGATTACCTGCTGCGGGTGCACGGCATGAGCATGAAGGATGTGGGCATCTTCGACGGCGACCTGCTGGCCGTCCACACCACCCGCGAAGCCCGCAACGGCCAGATCGTGGTGGCGCGGATCGGCGACGAAGTCACCGTCAAGCGCTTCAAGCGCGACGGCAGCAAAGTCTGGCTGATGGCTGAAAACCCCGAGTTTGCCCCTATCGAAGTGAACCTTAAAGATCAGGAACTGGTGATCGAAGGCTTGAGCGTCGGCGTCATTCGCCGCTAAAGGAGGCTTTATGCAGTTCCCACAGACACCACAGCAAGCCCAACTGCCGCTACTGTTCGAGGCGTTCATGGCACAGCCATTGGCGCCGATCCTGAAGGAAGTGGTCGAGTCGCCCTGGAGCGCCGAGCCCGAGGTCTTCAGTGAGTTGTCTCTGCGTGGTGCAGCCGGGAATTGCCTGAACCTTCTGGCGCCGATCCTGCGCGAGCTCAGCCAGGACCAGGATGCCCGCTGGCTGACCCTGATCGCCCCGCCTGCCAGTCTGACCCAGGCCTGGTTGCGGGACGCCGGCCTCAATCGCGAGCGCATCCTGCTGCTGCAACCCCGGGGCACCCAGAGCGCCCAGCAACTGACTTGTGAGGCACTTCGCCTCGGCCGCAGCCACACGGTGGTCAGCTGGCTCAACCCGTTGAACGCAAACTCTCGGCAACAGCTGATCAGCGCCGCCCGGATCGGGGACGCTCAAAGCCTGAATATTCGTCTGGGGTAACGGCGCACAGTGAAGGTGCGGGGCTTCTACAAGGACGGAGAAGCCAATGGGAGACAGTGTCGGTAAAAACCGACGGGCGGGGTCAATGAAGGACCCGCGGCCCCTCTTCCTTTTCAAAATCGCCTTCAACCAGGCGCCCTGCCATTTGTACGCCGACACTCAACATCGCCTTGGCGACTTCTACGTGCTGGCCTTGCAGGAACGCTTTGGCATCCTCGGAGAAATCCAAAGTAACCAGAGAACCCTCGTCCTCAGCCCTGCGCAGCTCGATTCGGCCGTCTGGTAACTCGACAATTTCTAGAAAGGACGTTGGCATAAAGGTCTGTTCTCCACGAAAGGCGGGCATTATATAGGCATCGGCCAGGCTTCGCTCGGGATCTTGACCAGATGCCATCGCGAAATCAGCTTAGGGGGCAGAGCAAACAACCCTGCGGGTCGTTCGCTGCACCCTTCACTCCCTCAGCACTCGTTCAAGCCTTCGCGAAAACGGACGGCCAGGCTTTTCAAGTTCTGCCGCCAACTCTCAAGCTCCTCACGGCCCAGCTCCTGAGGTGCCTCTTCTTCATCCAGGTTTACTGCCAGGATCAACGGCTGCGTCACATCACCCTTGGGCTTGTGCGGCGCCCGTGGCGGCTGAAACAACGCGGCATGGGCAGCCAACAGTTTGGCCAGCCAGGTTTCCGGGTTGTTGGCCAGCTCGACCATCTCGGCCATTTCCGGAATTGCGATGCTTTCCAGTACTTCACGAGTCAGCAAGGATTCGGCCCGGGAGGCATTGGCTTGGGGCAAACGATAGAAGCCGGCAATCTCGTGACACAACCCCAGCAAGGCACCATACAGGTGAAATAACGCCGATTCTCGCCCCGCCTGAATCAGCGCCAGGGAATTCATCGCCCGCCCCTCTTCGGCCTTGGCGAGCGCTTCCAGCGACAAGCCGGCGAAATAAATCTTCTGGTTGGTACGGGTATAGAGCTCGTGGGCCATGACGGCAGCCTCCACAACGAAATAATTGCTTCACGCAGGTCAGACAGTGTCGTGGATCAACTCCCTTTGCCGCAAGCATTGTCTAATCCTGAAGCAGATACCGGCCCAATAAATCTCCCCGTAGGAGCAAGCGGTGCTGCGTTCCGACTTGCCGACGCCATCGTCGGAACGCCGCCCGCAGCAAGCCGGCTCCTACAGGTAAATGCGTACGGCTCCCGATCAGGCCGGCCGGTAGGCCGCCTCGCTTTGGCTTTGGCTTTTGATCTGGCTTTTGATTTTCTTGCCACATCGAGAGGCCGAGTGGAGGTTCTGCGCAGTGGGCCCTGTAGGAGCGGAACCATAGGTGGCCGTTACCGCAGGAATGGATATGTACTCGGTCAACAAATAATAGATCGCCTGTCAGGACGCCATCGCCGGCAGGCCGGCTCCCACAGTGGATCGGGTACAGCCGCAAGTGATTGGTCGGCTATATGGCCGCCTTCGCTGCGATGCGGCGACCCGACAAGCCAGCTCCTACAGTGGATTGGGTATAACCGTGGGAGATCGGTCGGGTGTAAGGCCCTGCGCCGGAGAGCAGGCACCCTGCACAAACAAAAAAGCCGCATGAAAACCCGAAGGTTGTCATGCGGCTTTTTCAGTGTGGCGGCTTTTACGCCTTCGCAGCCGGTCGCTTGTCCTCGACCTTCCACTTGCCACCGTCGTAGAACGCTTTCCAGCCAGTCGGCTTGCCGTCGACTTCGGTCTGCACGTACTGCTCCTTGGTCTTGCGGCTGTAGCGGATCACGGCAGGCAGGCCATCCGGATCTTTCTTCGGCGCTTCGCAAAGGAAGTGGTACTTCGGATCGATCTCATCCTTGTGCGGCAAAATCTCGATCACCAGCGGCGCACGGGTCTCGCGGTTTTTCGGGAACTGGCTGGCGGCCAGGAACAGGCCCGAGGCACCGTCGCGCAGGATGTAGGTGTCGTTGACCTTTTCGCATTTCAGCTCAGGCATCTTCACCGGGTCCATCTTCGGCGGCGCCGCATCACCGCTTTTCAGCAGTTTGCGGGTATTCTTGCAGGTCGGGTTGGTGCAACCGAAGAACTTGCCGAAACGGCCGGTCTTGAGCTGCATCTCGCTGCCGCACTTGTCGCATTCCAGGCTCGGACCTTCATAGCCCTTGATGCGATAGGTGCCCTCTTCGATTTCGTAGCCGGCGCAATCCGGGTTGTTGCCGCAGATGTGCAGCTTGCGCTTCTCGTCCAGCAGGTAGGCGTCCATCGCCGTGCTGCAGATCGGGCAGCGGTGCTTGCCACGCAGTACCAGGGATTCCGATTCACCCTCGTCGTCCGCGGCGATTTCATCGCCCGGCACCAGGTTGACGGTCGCCTTGCAGCGTTCTTTCGGAGGCAGGCTGTAACCGGAGCAACCGAGGAACACACCGGTCGATGCGGTACGGATCTGCATCGGACGCCCGCACGTGGTGCACGGAATGTCGGTCATCACCGGCTGGTTGGCCCGCATGCCGCCGTCCGGGCTTTCGGCTACTTCGAGTTTCTTCTTGAAGTCGCCGTAGAACTCGTCGAGCACGTTTTTCCAGTCGCGTTCGCCCTGGGCCACGTCATCGAGGTGCTCTTCCATGCCGGCGGTGAAGCCGTAGTCCATCAGGTTGGAGAAGCTTTCGGCCAGGCGCTCGGTGACGATGTCGCCCATTTTTTCCGAATAGAAGCGACGGTTGTGCAGCGCCACGTAGCCGCGGTCCTGGATGGTCGAAATGATTGCCGCATAAGTCGAAGGACGACCGATGCCGCGCTTTTCCATTTCTTTCACCAGGCTGGCTTCCGAATAACGCGCCGGTGGCTTGGTGAAGTGCTGGGTCGGATCAAGCTTGATCAGCTTCATCGCGTCGCCCTGGGCCATGTCCGGCAGCACGTCGTCGTCGCCCGGCTTGGCAATTTGCGGCATCACGCGGGTGTAGCCGTCGAACTTGAGGATGCGACCCTTGGCGCGCAGCTCGAAGTCGCCGGCACCGACGGTGACCGTGGTCGACAGGTATTGCGCCGGCAGCATCTGGCAGGCGAGGAACTGGCGCCAGATCAGCTCGTAGAGGCGCTCAGCGTCACGCTCCATGCCCGACAGCTTGCTTGGCTCAGTGTTGGCGTCGGAGGGACGAATCGCTTCGTGAGCCTCTTGTGCGCCTTCCTTGCTGCTGTAGACGTTCGGGGTTTCCGGCAGGTACTTCTTGCCGAATTCGCCTTCAATATAGGTACGCGCCATCGCCACGGCATCGACCGAGAGGTTGGTCGAGTCGGTACGCATGTACGTGATGTAGCCAGCTTCGTACAAACGCTGGGCCATCATCATGGTCTTCTTCACGCCAAAGCCCAGGCGGTTGCTCGCGGCCTGCTGCAGGGTGGACGTGATGAACGGCGCCGACGGCTTGCTGCTGGTCGGTTTGTCTTCGCGCTTGACGATGCTGTAGCTGGAAGCCTTGAGCTTCTCCAGCGCGGCCATGGCCTGGGCTTCGTTGAGCGGCTTGAAAGCTTCGCCCTTCTCGCGAGCGACGTCGAAACGCACGGTCGCGCCCTTGGCGGTGCCGAGGTCGGCGTGGACTTCCCAGTACTCTTCCGGGATGAACGCGCGGATCTCACGCTCACGCTCCACCACCAGCTTCACGGCAACCGATTGCACGCGACCGGCGGACAGGCCACGGGCGATCTTGGCCCACAGCAGGGGCGAGACCATGTAACCCACCACGCGGTCGAGGAAACGACGCGCCTGCTGGGCGTTGACACGATCGATGTCCAGCTCGCCTGGCTGGGAGAAGGCTTCCTGGATCGCCTTCTTGGTGATTTCGTTGAACACCACGCGCTTGTAGCGGGTGTCGTCACCACCGATGGCTTCGCGCAGGTGCCAGGCAATGGCTTCCCCCTCGCGATCCAAGTCGGTTGCGAGATAGATGGTGTCAGCATCCTTGGCGAGCCGGCGCAGCTCTTCGATGACCTTTTCCTTGCCCGGAAGGATCTCGTACTTGGCTTTCCAGCCATGATCGGGATCGACGCCCATGCGAGCGACCAGCTGCTTGCGCGCCTTCTCTTTCGGCGACAAGGCCGGCGCTTCACCCGCAGCAGCCTTGCCGCGCTTGGCGGCTGGCTCTTTGCTGGCGCTAGCCGAACCGCTGGTGGGCAGGTCTCGGATATGGCCGATACTCGACTTCACCACGTATTCGTTGCCCAAATACTTGTTGATGGTCTTGGCCTTAGCCGGGGATTCCACAATGACCAGCGATTTGCCCATGGATCAGAAAATTCCTGAATTCTAGAAGTGAAAGGCGGTTGGCGCCTGACGCGGCACCGCTATATATAGTGGCTACAAGGTGAGGTCAAGCGCAGGGTTCTGCGCGCCCTGCCCTTACGGCTTCGGAAAAACGCTCGGTTCGGCTTGCACCAAAGCAAAGCGTGGCACCTGTTCGCCGTCAACTTCGACGGACTCCAGGAACATGCTCAAGGGGCGTACCCAAAAGCCGTAATCGCCATACAGGGCTTGGTAGAAGACCACTTCTTCCTCGGTTTCCGAATGCCGCGCGACACTGAACACACGGTACTGCGGACCTTTGTAATGTTGATAGAGCCCAGGTTGTATCGGCATGCTTCGGCCCTCACTGAAATCCGTTCAAAATAAAAAAATAAAAAAATCCACAAAAACAAAAACCGGGGCACTGGGCCCCGGCTTCCGTCAACGCAACGTTTAAACGCGTTCGAAGACGGTGGAGATGCCTTGGCCGAGACCAATGCACATGGTGGCTACCCCAAGGTTGCCGCCATTTTGCTTCATCACATTGAGCAAAGTGCCGGAGATACGCGCACCGGAGCAACCGAACGGGTGGCCCAGGGCGATCGCGCCGCCGTGCAGGTTAACCTTCTCATTCATCTTGTCGAGCACTTTCAGATCTTTCAGCACTGGCAGGGCCTGTGCGGCGAAAGCTTCGTTGAGCTCGAAGTAGTCGATGTCAGAGATGCTCAGACCCGCACGCTTCAGTGCTTTCTGTGTGGCCGGTACTGGACCATAGCCCATGATCGCCGGATCCACACCTGCCACGGCCATCGAGCGGATCACCGCCATCGGCTGGATGCCCAGGTCCTGTGCACGCTGCGCCGACATCACGATCATGCACGAGGCGCCATCGGTGATCTGCGACGAAGTACCGGCTGTCACGGTGCCGCCCTTCGGGTTGAAAGCAGGCTTCAACGCCGCCAGGCTTTCCAGGGTGGTTTCCGGACGAATGGTTTCGTCGTAGTCGAAGGTTTTCAGGAAACCGTTCTCGTCGTAGCCCTGCATCGGGATGATTTCGTCCTTGAACTTGCCTTCCACGGTCGCCTTGTGGGCGAGTTGGTGGGAGCGCATGCCAAAGGCGTCCTGCTGTTCGCGAGTGATGCCGTGCATCTTGCCCAGCATTTCCGCGGTCAGGCCCATCATGCCCGAAGCTTTTGCCGCGTACAGCGACATATGCGGGTTCGGATCGACACCGTGCATCATGCTCACGTGGCCCATATGCTCGACGCCGCCCACCACGAAAACGTCACCGTTGCCGGTCATGATCGCTTGCGCGGCGGTGTGCAGGGCACTCATCGACGAGCCACACAGGCGGCTGACGGTCTGGCCGGCGGAGGTGTGCGGGATCTGGGTCATCAGCGACGCCATGCGCGCGATGTTCCAGCCCTGCTCCAGGGTCTGGTTCACACAGCCCCAGATCACGTCCTCGACTTCGCTCGGGTCGACCTTGACGTTGCGTTCCAGCAATTTGCTGATCAGGTGCGCCGACATGTCTTCGGCGCGGGTGTTGCGGTGCATGCCGCCCTTGGAGCGGCCCATCGGAGTACGACCGAAGTCGACAATCACGACGTCTCTAGGATTCAAGCTCATAAGTTCACTCTCACTCTAGTTGGGGGCGCTTAACCGAAGAAGCTCTGGCCGTTCTTGGCCATTTCGCGCAGCTTCGCGGTCGGGTGGTACAGCGCGCCCAAATCAGCGTACTGGTCAGCCAGGGCAACGAACTGGGCAACACCGATCGAGTCGATGTAGCGCAGCGCACCGCCACGGAATGGAGGGAAACCGATACCGTAGACCAGACCCATGTCGGCTTCGGCGGCGGTTTCGACAATGCCGTCTTCCAGGCAACGCACGGTTTCCAGGCACAGCGGGATCATCATCCAGTTGATGATGTCTTCGTCGGTGACTTCGCGCTGTTCGAAGACGATCGGCTTGAGCACTTCCAGCACCGACGGATCGGCGACTTTCTTCTGCTTGCCGCGCTTGTCGGTCTCGTAGGCATAGAAGCCCTTGCCGTTCTTCTGGCCCAGGCGCTTGGCTTCGTAGAGCACGTCCACGGCCGAGCGACGGTCATCCTTCATGCGGTCCGGGAAGCCTTCAGCCATCACGTCGCGACCGTGGTGACCGGTGTCGATGCCGACCACGTCCATCAGGTACGCCGGGCCCATTGGCCAGCCGAATTTTTCCATGACCTTGTCGATACGGACGAAGTCCACACCGGCGCTGACCAGCTTGGCGAAACCGCCGAAGTACGGGAACAGCACACGGTTGACCAAAAAGCCCGGGCAGTCGTTGACCACGATCGGGTTCTTGCCCATTTTCTTGGCGTAGGCAACGGTAGTGGCAACCGCCAGTTCGCTGGACTTCTCGCCACGGATCACTTCCACCAGCGGCATCATGTGCACCGGGTTGAAGAAGTGCATGCCGACGAAGTTTTCCGGACGCTTGAGGGCCTTGGCCAGCAAGGTGATGGAAATGGTCGAGGTGTTGGACGCCAGGATGGTGTCCTCCTTGACCTTGTCTTCGACTTCAGCCAGTACGGCTTGCTTGACCTTGGGGTTCTCGACGACAGCTTCAACCACCAGGTCGACGTGACCGAAATCACCGTAGGACAGGGTCGGACGAATGCCGTTGAGCACTTCAGCCATTTTCGCGGCGGTCATGCGGCCTTTATCAACGCGGCCAACCAGCAGCTTGGCGGCTTCGGCCAGACCCTGCTCGATACCGTGCTCGTTGATGTCCTTCATCAGGATCGGCGTGCCTTTGGACGCCGACTGATAGGCGATACCGCCACCCATGATGCCGGCGCCCAGTACAGCGGCCTGCTTCACGTCCTTGGCGATTTCATCGTAGGCCTTGGCCTTTTTCTTCAGTTCCTGATCGTTCAGGAACAGGCCGATCAGGCTCTGTGCTGCCGAGGTCTTGGCCAGCTTGACGAAACCGGCGGCTTCGATTTCCAGGGCCTTGTCACGACCGAAGTTCGCGGCTTTCTGGATGGTCTTGATCGCTTCGACCGGGGCCGGGTAGTTCGGGCCAGCCTGGCCGGCCACGAAACCCTTGGCGGTTTCGAAAGCCATCATTTGTTCGATCGCGTTCAGCTTGAGCTTTTCAAGCTTCGGCTGGCGCTTGGCCTTGAAGTCGAACTCGCCGGAAATGGCGCGCTTGATCAGTTCCAGTGCGGCATCCTGCAGCTTCTCAGGAGCAACCACGGCATCGACGGCGCCCACTTTCAGCGCGTCTTCAGGACGGTTTTCCTTGCCGGCGGCAATCCACTCGATGGCGTTGTCGGTACCGATCAGGCGCGGCAGGCGCACGGTGCCGCCGAAGCCCGGGTAGATGCCCAGCTTGACTTCCGGCAGACCGATCTTGGCCTTGGTCGACATGACGCGGTAGTCCGCCGCCAGGCACATTTCCAGACCGCCGCCCAACGCGATGCCATTGATCGCGGCGACAGTCGGGACGTTGAGGTCTTCGAAATCGCTGAAAATCTTGTTGGCTTCGAGGTTGCCAGCCACAAGCTCTGCATCCGGCAGCTTGAAGTTGTCGACGAATTCGGTGATGTCGGCACCGACGATGAACACGTCCTTGCCACTGCTGACGATCACACCCTTGATCGACGCATCTGCCTTGATGGCGTCTACGGCCTGACGCAGTTCGTTCAGGGTTAGACGGTTGAACTTGTTGACGGACTCACCCTTGAGGTCGAACTTCAGTTCGACGATGCCACTTTCAAGAGCCTTAACCGTGATGGCTTTACCTTCGTAAATCATCAACTGATCTCCACGATATGGAAGCTGAACAGTACACGTCGGACGCAGGCGGATGGCTGGCAGGGACGTCAATCGTCGATGCTACGCCTATCCACCCGTCACACCCGCCAACGCGATAGTCGGGATTCTGTAGGAGCGTTTTGTCGGACAAACGCTCAATTCATACGCCCGTTTGATTTGGGTACGTCACCTTCACGGAATTTCCGACAATTGTCAATCGCCCAAAATGCGGGTTGAAATGCGACTTTGCGGTCATATCCGTACTGCCGGCACCTGCAATACGCACAGGTATGCACAACCATTCATAGGATCAATCATTAGAAAATTCGCCCTAATTCACGGCAGCCTGTGTTTAACGGGCTACGCTGGCGGGACTGGCGAAAAAAGTGAACGCTTTTGGCGAATGCCCAGCGTAAGATCAGCCCACTCAGAATTACCGGCCTGCCTGGCCACCCCCGCCCGATGAAGTTGTCGGGCTTTTTATTGCCCGCAAAAAAACCCTTGTAGGAGCGAGCTTGCTCGCGATGGACCTGAGAACGCTGCGGGGTGTCAGGTTTCAAACGTCATCGTTGACGTCCATCGCTGGCAAGCCAGCTCCTACAAGGGTGGGGGTTCAGGCGAGGGCTTTGAGGGTGGCGTCGATGTGCTGCAAGACCTCGGCCTCGCCCTTCTCGCCCCAATACAGGGTGATCATTTGCTTGTCGGCCTCGACCTTGTAGACATTGGCCGGCAATTTTTCGAAATGATTGAGCAGCGCGGGATCTTCGCAGGGCTCCTGCCACTGGTTGACCCACAGCCCCGGTGATTTTTGCCAGTAGCTCCAGCATGCCGGCTGATTGCCCCGGCGTGGTCGATGGTACTGCGCACAGGGGTTTGGCGGCTCCTGGGCGAGCCAGTGCGGCCACTCCTGTGGCGCCAGCTGCATGGCCAGGCCAATGCGTCGCGCCTCCATGCGCAGGGCCATGCGACCGCTCTGATGGCGCGAGGGTCGCAGCCATGCCAGTGGACTGAGCACCACCAGCAGGATTGACACCACTATCCAGACCGTCATATCTGTACTCCCGATTCTTGATGAGCGCATTGAGTCACTTTGGAACCAATGCGCTTGAAACCAGCCATACTTACCAATATTGCAATCCTCAGGAGGAGCACCTCATGCCCTACAACCACATCCTGGTCGCTGTAGATCTGACCGAAGAGTGCGACCCTGTCATCCACCGTGCTCGCGAGCTGTCGGTGAGCAATGGGGCGAAATTGTCCCTGGTGCATATCGTCGAGCCAATGGCCATGGCCTTTGGTGGCGATGTGCCAATGGACCTGTCACAACTGCAACAGCAGCAGTTCGACCAGGCCAAGGAGCGTCTCGATCGCTTGATCCTGAAATACCCTGAGCTCTCCAGGGAATACAGCCACCTGACCTACGGCCAGCCACGCCAGGAGATTCACCACCTGGCCAAGGAGCAAGGGTGCGACATGATCGTGGTCGGCAGTCACGGCCGCCATGGCCTGGCACTGCTGCTGGGCTCCACCGCCAACGACGTCCTGCACGGCGCGCCTTGCGATGTGCTGGCAGTGCGCCTGCAAAACAAAAGCTAAAGCAAACCCGTGTAGGAGCTGCCGCAGGCTGCGATCTTTTGACTTTGATGTTTAAAAACAAGATCAAAAGATCGCAGCCTTCGGCAGCTCCTACAAAAAGCCCGACACTCGCATTACCGAGGTCGGGCTTTTTTTGTTACAGGATCAATCAGGCATCCAGTTCGGCCCAGCGCTCGACCATGATGTCGAGTTCAGCCTGCAACTGCGCCAGCTGGGCGATCACCGCAGCGGTTTCCGCAGCCGGACGCAGGTAGAAGCCGGCATCGGCCATCTGCGCCTCGACGGCAGCGATCTGCTGCTCCATGGCTTCGATCTGCCCCGGCAACGCTTCCAGCTCACGTTGCAGCTTGTAGCTGAGCTTCTTCTTCGCGACCGGTGCTTCGGCTGCTGCCGCGACGGGTGCAGGCTCGGCCTTGACCACGGCGGAGTTCAGGTCGGCCTTGCCGGACTTGCTCTCGGTCACGCCCAGCAGGCGCGGTGAACCACCCTGGCGCAGCCAGTCCTGGTAACCACCGACGTATTCGCGAACCAGACCTTCACCTTCGAACACCAGGGTGCTGGTCACCACGTTGTCGAGGAATGCCCGGTCGTGGCTGACCATCAGCACGGTGCCGTTGAAGGTCAGCAAGACCTCTTCGAGCAGCTCGAGGGTTTCCACGTCGAGGTCGTTGGTCGGTTCATCGAGTACCAGCAGGTTCGCCGGCTTGCTGAACAGCTTGGCCAGCAACAGACGGGCACGCTCGCCACCGGACAGCGCCTTGACCGGCGTGCGGGCACGCTGCGGGCTGAACAGGAAGTCGCCGAGGTAGCTCAGCACGTGGCGGCTCTGGCCGTCGATATCGATGAAGTCGCGACCTTCGGCGACGTTGTCGATCACGGTCTTTTCCAGGTCCAACTGGTGGCGCAACTGGTCGAAGTAGGCGACGTCGATCCGGGTGCCCTCTTCCACCTTGCCGCTGGTGGGCTGCAGGCCACTGAGCATCAGCTTGAGCAGGGTGGTCTTGCCGGTACCGTTGGCGCCGAGCAGACCGATGCGGTCGCCGCGCTGCAACACCATCGAGAAATCCTTGATCAGGAACGGACCGCCCGGGTGAGCAAAGCTCACGTTCTCGAGCACCATCACCTGCTTGCCGGACTTGTCGGCGGTTTCCAGCTGGATGTTGGCCTTGCCGGTGCGCTCACGACGCTCGCTGCGCTCGACGCGCAGGGCCTTGAGGGCGCGGACGCGACCTTCGTTACGGGTACGACGGGCCTTGATGCCCTGGCGAATCCACACTTCTTCCTGGGCCAGACGCTTGTCGAACAGCGCGTTGGCGGTGGCTTCGGCGGCCAGCTCGGCTTCTTTATGCACCAGGAAACTGGCGTAATCGCCGTTCCAGTCGATCAGGCCACCGCGGTCCAGTTCGAGGATGCGGGTCGCCAGGTTCTGCAGGAAAGAACGGTCGTGCGTGATGAACAGCACGGCGCCCTGGAAATCCTTCAGCGCTTCTTCCAGCCAGGCGATGGCACCGATGTCCAGGTGGTTGGTCGGTTCGTCCAGCAGCAAAAGGTCCGGCTCGGACACCAGGGCCTGGGCCAGCAGCACACGACGACGCCAGCCACCGGACAATTCGGCGAGGGTCTTGTCGGCCGGCAACTGCAGGCGACTCAGGGTGCTGTCGACCAGGGTCTGCAAACGCCAGCCGTCGCGGGCTTCGAGGTCGTGCTGGACGTGCATCAGCTTGTCCAGGTCGGCATCGGTGACGCAGTTCTGGCTCAGGTGGTGATACTCGGCGAGCAACGCGCCGACACCGTCCAGGCCTTCGGCAACCACGTCGAACACTGTCCGCTCGTCGGCTACCGGCAATTCTTGCGGCAATTCGCCAATCTTGAGCCCGGGTGCGCGCCAAACCGAGCCGTCATCGGGCTTCTGGTCGCCCTTGACGAGCTTCATCATGCTGGACTTGCCAGTGCCGTTGCGGCCGATGATGCACACCCGCTCTCCACGGGCGATCTGCCAGGACACCTTGTCCAACAACGGCATAGCGCCGAAAGCAAGGGACACATCGCTGAATTTGAGCAGGGTCATGAGCTTCTCCAAAAACCGGGCGCGCATTCTACCTGAAACGGGACCCTAGCAGGCCGGCATTTTCACCTTGGTAGCACTCTGCAGCACAAATGTTGCGAACTGATGCAGACAGCCCGGCAAAGCTTTCGCCCATTGCTGGCAAAAGGCTAAGCTACGAATAATTCAGTGCGGGCGTCGCCAGCACTTGTCATGTTTTTTCTGTCCGGACGTCTCATGCGCAGTCGCCTTTTCAATCTTTTGTCCTGTTTTCTACTTTCTGCCGCTGCCGTTCAATCCGTCCAGGCGGTGGACCTGTCCACCCAACGCCAGTACTACGATGAAGCCAAGCGCGCCCTGGCCAAGGGCGACACCGGCCCGTATTTCCGTTACAGCCAGGCCCTGGCCGACTACCCGCTGGAACCGTACCTGGCCTACGACGAGCTGACCGCGCGCCTGAAGACCGCGAGCAATGCCGAGATCGAGAAATTCCTCGCCGAGCACGGTGACCTGCCCCAGGCCAACTGGATGAAGCTGCGCTGGTTGCGCTGGCTGGCCGAGCGCGGCGATTGGGCGACGTTCGTCAAATATTACGACCCCAAGATGAATTTCACCGAACTGGACTGCCTGAACGCGCAGTACCAGATCAGCCACAACCAGAAGACCGAAGGCTACGCCAACGCCAACAAACTCTGGCTGACCGGCAAGACGCAACCGGCGGCGTGTGACGCGCTGTTCGGCATGTGGGCCGCCGAAGGCCAGCTCACCGAGCAGAAGCGCTGGGAACGCACCAAGCTCGCCGCCCAGGCGCGCAACTACCCACTGGCCAACAGCCTGGTCAATGGCTTGACCACCCTCGCCCCCCGTGGTCGCCTGCTGATCGATGTGGCACAGAAACCGGAGCTGCTCAATTCGCCGTCGCGCTTCACCCCGGCCGACGAACCGATGTCCGACGTGGTCAGCCTCGGCCTGCGCCGTCTGGCCCGCCAGGACCCGGACCGGGCCATGAGCCTGCTCGACGGTTATGCCAGCAGCATGCACTTCTCCCGCGACGAAAAAGTGGCGATCGCCCGGGAAATCGGCCTGACCCTCGCGAAACGCTTCGACAGCCGCGCGCTGGACATGATGACCAAGTACGACCCGGAGCTGCGCGACAACACGGTGTCTGAATGGCGCATGCGCCTGTTGCTGCGCCTGGCGCGCTGGGACGATGCCTACCAGCTGACGCGCCGCCTGCCCCAGGACCTGGCCACCGCCAACCGCTGGCGCTACTGGCAGGCCCGCAGCCTGGAACTGGCGCAACCGCAGAACCCCGAAGCGCAAACCCTCTACAAGAGCCTGGCGCGCGAGCGCGATTTCTATGGCTTCCTCGCCGCCGACCGTTCACAGTCGCCCTATTCGCTGAACAACAAACCGCTGGTGTTCAGCCAGGCGCTGATGAACAAGGTGCGCAACACCCCCGGCATACGTCGCGCCCTGGAGTTCCATGCCCGCGGGCAGATCGTCGACGGTCGCCGCGAGTGGTATCACGTCAGCCGTCACTTCAGTCGCGACGAAATGGTCGCCCAGGCGAAACTGGCCTACGACCTGAAATGGTATTTCCCGGCGATTCGCACCATCAGCCAGGCGCAGTACTGGGACGACCTGGACATTCGCTTCCCGATGGCCCACCGCGAAACCCTGGTCCGCGAAGCGAAGATCCGCGGCCTGCATCCCAGCTGGGTATTTGCCATCACCCGCCAGGAAAGCGCCTTCATGGACGACGCCCGCTCCAGTGTCGGTGCCAGCGGCCTGATGCAATTGATGCCGGGAACGGCCAAGGAAACCGCACGCAAGTTCAGCATTCCGCTGGCCTCGCCGCAGCAAGTGTTCAACCCGGACAAGAACATCCAGCTCGGCGCGGCCTACCTGAGCCAGGTCCACAGCCAGTTCAACGGCAACCGCGTCCTCGCCTCCGCCGCCTACAACGCCGGCCCGGGCCGCGTGCGCCAGTGGCTGCGCGGCGCTGATCACCTGAGCTTCGACGTCTGGGTGGAAAGCATCCCATTCGACGAAACCCGCCAGTACGTGCAGAACGTGCTGTCGTATTCGGTGATCTACGGCCAGAAACTCAACTCACCGCAACCGCTGGTGGATTGGCATGAGCGGTATTTCGACGATCAGTGAGATCCGTTGATACAAGATCAAAAGATCGCAGCCTGCGGCAGCTCCTACAGGGTGTACACCCGCCCCACTGTAGGAGCTGCCGCAGGCTGCGATCTTTTGAATGTGATCCTCAAATCCAGATGGCATCCCACAAGGGATAATCGCCATCCCTGGAAACCAATCCCGCCCGCAACGGATTCATGACGATATACCTCGCCGCCCCCTTGATATCCTCATCACGCCGTAACGCTCGATCTTAATACCCCCGCTGCCACAATCGCTGCTGCTCACCGCGCACCATATTGACCGAACGACTGCTTCTGGACTTGATGCGACACATCAACTCCGCCAGCGTCCCGTGTTTCAATTCAATCAGCCAATGCAGATGATCCGGCATCACGACCCAGGCCATGGAAGTAATCGCCGAGCTTTCATCAGCGCAGCGCAGTTGATCCACCAACAAACGACCCAAGCGCCAGTCAGCGAACACCGGCTGGCGCTGATGAGTGACCGCCGTCAGCAGATAGAGGCGACCCTGTTCAGAAAATCTGGACTTGCGCAGGCGACACCCTTTTGCGGCGATGGGCATTCCGTTGCCCTCCCTGAATATGCAGATTCCGCAAGGTTAGCCCACTGATGTGAGGCCGCTGATCTGCGCGATTTCTGCATATTTCAGAGCGCCGTTACTTGGTCGGTTACTAGGTCGGTCGCCAGCTCACTGAATGCCGCCTTGCATAATTCAGCAGCGGCGATTCACGCAGCCTCATGTCCATCACTGAACTGCAACGCCGCCAGCCGCGCATACAACGCATTGTTCGCAATCAACGACTGGTGCGTTCCCACCGCCACCAGTTTCCCTTGATCCATCACCGCAATACGATCGGCGTTTTTTACCGTGGCCAGGCGGTGGGCGATGACCAGGGTGGTGCGGTTTTTCATCAGGCTCGGTAATGCCTGCTGGATCAGGTGTTCGCTTTGGGCGTCGAGGGCGCTGGTGGCTTCGTCCAGGAGCAGGATGGGTGCATCCACCAGCAGCGCGCGGGCGATGGCCAGGCGCTGGCGCTGGCCGCCGGACAAGCCCAGGCCGCCGTCGCCCAGGTGGGTCTGGTAGCCGTTGGGCATGGCTTCGATGAAGTCGTGGGCGTAGGCGATTTTGGCCGCTTCTCGAACCTCCTCCGAAGTCGCGGTCGGGTTGCCGTAGCGCAGGTTGTCTTCGATGCTGCCGTAAAACAGCGCCGGGGTTTGCGAAACCAGGGCGAAGCAACGCCGCAGGTCCAGTGGATCGAGCTGGGTCAGGGGCACGCCATCGAGCAGGATGCGCCCTTCGCCGGGGTCGTAAAAGCGCAGCAGCAGGTCATACACCGTCGATTTGCCAGCCCCGGACGGCCCGACCAACGCCAGGGTCTCCCCGGCCTGGATGCTCAGGCTCAGGCCATCGACGGCGTAGCTTTCGGGGCGTGAGGGGTAGCAAAAGCGCACATCCTGCAACACCAGGTCGCCCCGCACCCGCTCGGGCAAGGTCACCAGGCCCGTGGTCGGTGGCTGGATGATGTTCTGCGCCCGCAGCAACTCGGCAATTCGCTCTGCCGCACCCGCCGCGCGCTGCAACTCGCCGATCACCTCACTCAAGGTGCCAAACGCACTGCCGACGATCAGGCTGTAGAAAACGAACGCCGCCAGCTCACCCGCGGAAATCCGCCCGGCAATCACGTCCATGCCGCCGACCCAGAGCATGACGCCGACGGCGCCCAGTACCAGCACGATCACCAGGGTAATCAGCCAGGCCCGCTGGAAGATGCGCTTGCGCGCCGTGTCGAACGCCTCCTCCACGGTGACGGCGAAACGCTGCTCGTCCTGGGCCTGGTGGTTGTAGGCCTGCACGGTCTTGATCTGGCCCAGGGTCTCGGACACATAGCTGCCGATATCGGCAATCCGGTCCTGGCTCAGGCGCGACAGGCTGCGCACCCGCCGGCCGAAAATCAGGATCGGCGCAATCACCAACGGCAAGGCAATCACCACGATGCTGGTGAGCTTGGGATTGGTGACAAACAGCAGGACGATCCCGCCGATCACCATTAGCAAATTGCGCAGGAACAGCGACAGGGAAGAGCCGATCACCGATTGCAGCAGCGTGGTATCGGCGGTCAGCCGCGACTGGATCTCGGAGCTGCGGTTGTCCTCGTAGAACCCCGGGTGCAAGTAGACCAGATGATTGAACACCCGGCGACGGATGTCGGCGACGCAGCGCTCGCCGATCCACGACACCAGGTAAAACCTGGCGAAGGTGCCGACCGCCAGGCCGATCACCAGCAGCATGAACAAGCCGATGGACTGGTTGAGCAGATGCGGCGACTGGGTCATGAACCCTTGATCCACCAACAGGCGAATGCCCTGCCCCATGGACAAGGTAATGCCCGCCGTGACGACCAGCGCGAACAGGGCACCCAGCGCGTGCCAGCGATAAGGCGCGATGAAACGACTGGCCAGGCGAATCGCACGACGGTGACGAACAGTGAGCATTTGCATCATCCACAACGCAGTAATTGACAGGATCAGCGTACACCGACCCGAGGGTGGAACCTGTTGAATCAGAATGAGTCAGGTTAATTATGACCGTGAAGTCTAGTGCCTAGACGCTATTGGTCTAAAGTTGCGGTAGCCATGTCGGGCTATTTCTGGTCGACTGGCGATGCCGTTCAGGAGCGATCGCAGGGAGTTGTCACAGCCTGGTCACCTGATGGTTCTAATCTAGGCACACAACCTGATGAGGAGACAGGCCATGTCCTTGCAACAACGCAGCGATGACAAGATTGAAGTGATCCGCACGCAGCCAGACCAGTCTCTGGGGTGCTCGATAATCGATGAACAGGGCCGCGAAGTACCGATCACTGAAAACATGATCCAGCACGCGTGCAGCGAACTGGAGAAGCGATTGGTCAAGCCTGCCGAACAAGAGTGATGTAGCCACCGTCTTCATTGACCCGGCCCATTTGGGCCGGGTTTTTTATTACCCGATTTTCAGATAGCCGTCGCGCCCAGAGCCGCCACGATCTGCCGCAACGCCGGCGCATCCCCATCAATGCGCACCTGCAACCCGTCGATCTCGCGTCGCGAGGGATAGTTTTTGCGCAGCCCATCGAACGCCGCACGCTGCTCACTCACACTGCCCACAAGGCTGCGGCGAAAATCCGCATCGTCACGGCGCGGGTCGTACACCCCGCGGCACAACATCGCCAGGGCCCAGGCCGAATCGGTGTCCGCACTCAACGTCACCTGCGACAGCCACGGGGCTGGCAGCAAGTCGGTCAGGCTGACCTGGGGCGCTTGCCCGAGGAACTCGCAGTACGCCTGATAGATCTGCGCCGTGCCGCGTTGCTTGCCATCGAGGCTGTAGCCGGCAATGTGCGGCGTGGCCAGCACGCAGAGTTCGGCCAGGGCCACGTCGACTTCGGGCTCGGCCTCCCAGACATCGAGTACCGCCTGCAGGTCCTCGCGCTGCAGCAGCACCTGGCGCAAGGCCCGGTTGTCCACCACCGGGCCACGGCTGGCGTTGATCAGCCAGGTGCCGGGCTTGAGCTGGTTCAGGCGTTTTTCATCGAGCAGATGCCAGGTCGGCTGGGCGCCCTGCCGGGTCAATGGTGTGTGCAGGCTGATCACATCACACTGCTCGATGATCTGCTCAAGGCTGAAGTAATCGCCCCCTTCAGCGGCCTGGCGTGGCGGATCGCAGACCAGCACCTTCCAGCCCAGGCCCTGCAGGACCTTGACCAATCGTCCACCCACCTCACCAGCCCCCACAACACCGTAAGTGCGTTGAGTCAGGTCGGCGCCTTCGATTTCAGCCAGTGTCAGCAGGCTGCCAAGCACGTAGTCGACCACGCCCCGGGCGTTGCAGCCCGGCGCGCTGGACCAGGTGATGCCGGCCTGCTGAAAGTAATCCAGGTCCAGATGATCGGTGCCGATGGTGCAGGTGCCGACGAAGCGCACCTTGCTGCCTTCCAGCAACGCACGGTCGACGCGGGTGACCGAGCGCACCAGCAACACATCGGCCTGCTCGACCGTGGCGCGGTCGATGGAGCGCCCCGGCACCCGGCGGATTTCACCGAAATGTTCAAAGAAGGCGTCTAGCAGGGGGATATTTTCGTCGGCAACAATCAGCATGTCAGGCTCCTTTGGCGGATCGGCAGTGTAGGCGTAGTTGACGTGTTGCGCCTAGCATCGATGCCCCTGTAGGAACGAGCTTGCTCGCGAAAAACCTGAGAACGCCGCGTTTATTCAGGCAGCCCTCGTCATCGTTGACCTCCATCGCGAGCAAGCTCGCTCGCACAGGATTACAAATCCCCAACACAGTCTTTTCCTGACCGCTGCGTCAATCTGTAGAATGCGCACCCGCGCAGCCAACATATTTGGACGTTTTGCCCTTGAACTCCGTGACCGACCACACCACCAGCCCTTCCCTCTCCCGCCCCGCCCGGGTCCGCCTGGAGCTGAAAAACCTGCTCGGCCTGGCCTTGCCGATCATGATCGCGCAACTGGCCACCACGGCGATGGGCTTCGTCGATGCGGTGATGGCCGGCCGGGTCGGGCCGCGTGACCTGGCGGCGGTGGCGCTGGGCAACTCGATCTGGGTGCCGGTGTTCCTGCTGATGACCGGCACGTTGCTGGCCACCACGCCGAAAGTCGCCCAGCGCTTCGGTGCCGGCACCCACAGCGAGATCGGCCCGATCGTGCGCCAGGCGCTGTGGCTGGCCCTGGTGGTGGGCCTGATCGCCACTGGCCTGCTGCTGGGCGCCGAACCGGTCTTGCGGGTGATGAAGGTCGATCCCGAACTGATCGGTCCCTGCATGCAGTACCTGCACGGCATCGCCAGCGGCCTGCCGGCGGTCGCTATCTACCATGTGCTGCGCTGCTTCAGTGACGGCCTGGGGCGCACCCGTCCGGCGATGGTACTGGGCCTGTGCGGCCTGGCGTTGAACATTCCGCTGAACTACGTGTTCATTTATGGCCACTTCGGCGTGCCGGCCATGGGCGGCGTCGGTTGCGGCTGGGCCACGGCGATCGTGATGTGGGTGATGGCCCTGGGCATGGCCGGCTGGGAGCGCTGGGCGCCGGCGTATCAATCGAGCCAGCTGTTCAGCCGTTTCGACTGGCCGCAATGGTCGGTGATCAAGCGCCTGCTGGGCATCGGCCTGCCGATCGGCATCGCCGTGTTCGCCGAGTCGAGCATCTTCGCGGTGATCGCCCTGCTGATCGGCAGCCTCGGCGCCACCGTGGTCGCCGGGCACCAGATCGCCCTGAACTTCAGCTCGCTGGTGTTCATGATCCCCTACTCCCTGGGCATGGCTGTGACCGTGCGCGTCGGCCAGGCGCTGGGGCGCGAGCAACCCCGGGAAGCGCGCTTCGCCGCGGGCGTCGGCATGGGCACGGCGCTGGCGTATGCCTGTCTTTCGGCGAGTTTGATGCTGTTGCTGCGTGAGCACATCGCAACCATCTACACGGCGGACCCGACGGTGATCAGGGTGGCGGCGATGTTGATCGTGTATTCGGCGCTGTTCCAGTTCTCCGATGCGATCCAGGTCACGGCGGCCGGTGCGTTGCGCGGCTATCAGGACACCCGGGTGACGATGATCCTGACGCTGTTCGCCTACTGGGGCATCGGCCTGCCGGTGGGCTATGCCCTCGGCCTGACCGACTGGTTCGGCACGCCAAGCGGCCCGAGCGGGCTGTGGCAGGGTTTGATCGTGGGCTTGAGCTGCGCGGCATTGATGCTGTCGATCCGCCTGACGCGCAGTGCACGCAAGCGTATTCGTATCAGCCTGAAATGACCTTGTAGGAGCGAGCTTGCTCGCGAAGGCGGTGTGTCCGTCAACATTGATGGTGGCTGATAGGCCGTCTTCGCTGGCAAGCCAGCTCCTACAAGGTTTTGTGGCTCAATCGGATATGACCTTGTAGGAGCGAGCTTGCTCGCGAAGGCGGTGTGTCAGTCAACATTGATGC
>NZ_JANHLK010000026.1 GCF_028682635.1 Pseudomonas putida
GAAGGCGGCCTCGAATATTGCATCGACCTTTCGGGCCTCTTCGCTGGCAAGCCAGCTCCTGCAATGATTTGCGCTGGGCACCGCGGACCTGTAGGAGCCCGGCTTGCCGGCGAAGGCGTCCTTGAATATTGCATCGCGCTATCGGGCCTCTTCGCTGGCAAGCCAGCTCCTACAATGTTTTGCGCTGGTCGCCGCGGACCTGTAGGAGCCCGGCTTGCCGGCGAAGGCGTCCTTGGATATTGCATCGCGCTATCGGGCCTCTTCGCTGGCAAGCCAGCTCCAAGGGAATGCGTACAGCTTATGAGGCCGTACAGCTCTGTAGCACTTCGAAACAAACCTTGAATATCCGCCGGCAAAAACCCGTCAGAATGTATTCCTTTGCCCGCAATCCGAGACCCTTCTGTCATGCGAACCCATTTCCGTCTGGCTGCCTTGGGCGCCCTGTTCATTTCCTCCCTGGCCCAGGCCGCCGACCTGATCCCGATCGAGGTCCACCGGGATGCCAATTGCGGTTGCTGCAAGAAATGGATCAGCCATCTTGAGGCCAATGGTTTCAAGGTCGAGGACCGCGTCGAAAGCAACATGAGCGCGTTCAAGCAACAACACGGTGTGCCACCGCGCCTGGCGTCCTGCCATACCGGCTTGATCAACGGCAAATTCGTCGAAGGCCACGTGCCGGCTGATCAGGTGCTGGCCCTGAGCAAGCGCGATGACCTGCTGGGCGTTGCCGCCCCGGGTATGCCAATGGGGTCGCCGGGCATGGAAATGGACGGCATGAGCGATGCCTATCAAGTGATCGGCCTGAAAAAGGACGGTACCGATGTGGTGGTGGCGGACTACCCCGCCCATTGATTGTCGGCGTCTACTTCGGCTTGTTCCTGGCGGCGTTTGGAGCCGCGACCTTGCTGCCCCTGCAGTCCGAAGCCCTGCTGGTCGGGCTGATCCTCAGCGATCGGTACTGGTTGTGGTCGCTGCTGGCGGTCGCCACCCTGGGCAACGTCCTCGGTTCGCTGGTGAACTGGTGGCTGGGGCGCGCCATCGAGCGCTTCCAGGATCGGCGCTGGTTTCCGGTCAGCGCCAAACACCTGGAACACGCCCGCCGTCACTATCAACGTTACGGCCACTGGTCGCTGCTGCTCAGCTGGCTGCCGGTGATCGGCGACCCACTGACCCTGGTGGCCGGCGTCATGCGCGAACCCCTGGGGCGCTTCCTGCTGATCGTGACCCTGGCCAAGGGCGCCCGGTATGGCGTACTGGCGTTGGCCACCCTGGGGTGGATGGGTTGAACCAAGTGCCGCGACGGTTGCCTGTTTAATGTCGCCCTAATCGTGCCGGTCCAGCATCGGCGGATTTTCAACGGAGTTCATCCATGCCCCTAACCCGCTCAAGCTGGCTGTCCGCCCTGCTGCTGACCGCCGCCCTGCCCACCATCGCAGCCGAAGGGCCGGCCTACGGCCCCGAACTGCAAGGCTTCGAATACCCCTACACGGTCAAGCATTTTGCCTTCGAGTCCCAGGGCAAATCTTTGCAAATGGGCTACATGGACGTCGCCGCCCATGGCAAGGCCAACGGCCGCAGCGTGGTGCTGATGCACGGCAAGAATTTCTGCGGCGCCACCTGGGAAACCTCGATCAAGGCCCTGAGCGATGCCGGCTACCGGGTCATTGCCCCGGACCAGATCGGTTTCTGTACGTCCAGCAAACCGGACCATTATCAATACACTTTTCAGCAACTGGCGAGTAACACCCAGCAACTGCTCAAGGCCCTCGGCATCCAGAAAGCCACCCTGCTGGGGCACTCCACCGGCGGCATGCTCGCCACCCGCTACGCGCTGCAGTATCCCGAACAGGTCGAACAGCTTGCGCTGGTCAACCCGATCGGCCTGGAAGACTGGAAAGCCCTCGGGGTCCCCTATCGGACAGTGGACCAATGGTACGAGCGCGAACTGAAACTCAGCGCCGAAGGTATCCGCAACTACGAGCGTGCCACCTACTACGGTGGCCGCTGGAAACCCGAGTTCGATCGCTGGGTGGACATGCTCGCCGGGCTGAACAAAGGCCCGGGACATACGCAGGTGGCATGGAACTCGGCGCTGATCTACGACATGATCTTCACCCAGCCGGTGTACTACGAATTCCCCAACCTGAAGATGCCAACCCTGCTGTTGATCGGCACGTCCGACACCACCGCCATCGGCAGCGATATTGCGTCGCCGGAGGTCAAGGCGAAAATCGGCCACTACAACGTACTTGGCAAACAGGTGGCGAAACTCATCCCCCAATCGACCCTGGTTGAATTCCCCGGCATGGGCCACGCGCCGCAGATGGAAGAACCGGCGCAGTTTCACCAGGCCTTGCTGGGCTGGCTGGACAAACACAATCCCGTTCCTTGATGAGGTAAGGCTGATGGCGGTGCAGATTGCAGTGATCGACGATTGGCAGGATGTGGCCCGCGGCGTGGTGGACTGGTCGCCACTGGAGACCATCGGCCAGGTCGAGTTCATCCACGACTACCCTGCCGACAACGCCAGCCTGGCGGCGCGCCTGGGCGGGTTTGAAGTGATCTGTGTGATGCGCGAGCGCACCCGGTTCGACGAAGACCTGCTTCGCCGCCTGCCGAACCTCAAATTGCTGGTCACCGGCGGCATGCGCAACGCCGCCCTTGACCTCAAGGCCGCCGCCGCGCTGGGCATCCAGGTCTGTGGCACCGACAGCTACAAGCATGCCGCGCCGGAACTGACCTGGGCGCTGATCATGGCGGCCACCCGCAACCTGGTGCTTGAAGCCAACGCCTTACGCGCCGGAAAATGGCAGCAAGGCCTGGGGGGCGACCTGCACGGCAAGACCCTGGCGATACTGGGGCTGGGCAGCATTGGCCAACGGGTTGCCCGGTTTGGCCAGGTATTCGGCATGCGGGTGATCGCCTGGAGCGAAAACCTGACCGCCGAACGCGCCGCCGAAGCCGGTGTGACCCTCGTCAGCAAACAGGCCCTGTTCGAACAGGCCGACGTGCTCTCGGTGCACCTGGTACTCAGTGAGCGCAGCCGGGGATTGGTCGATGCCCAGGCGCTGGCCTGGATGAAGCCCACCGCGTTGCTGGTCAATACCGCCCGCGGGCCGATTGTCGATGAGGCAGCACTGATCAAGGCCCTGCAGAAACAACGCCTGGGTGGCGCCGCTCTGGATGTGTTCGAGCAGGAGCCCTTGCCTGAATATCATCCGTTCAGAACCCTGGACAACGTGCTGGCAACGCCCCATGTCGGGTACGTCAGCCAGCAGAACTACCATCTATTCTTTGCGCAAATGATCGAAGACATTCAAGCCTGGTCGGCGGGACAACCGATTCGGTTACTGAGCTGATAGCGCCCGGCGACTTGGACTTTTCTTGCAAGAATCGCCGGAAAAAAATGAATAAATGTCCACGCTGCGGTGTTTATGTTTCGCTTGAGGGGGATCCGCCCTTCGCAACGTTTTCGGTCCATTCGATGTCCCGCCCCGGAGCATTGCCCATGAATCGCCGCTTCTCGATCGTTACTGCCCCGCTGGTGCTTGCCGTCGCGCTGTCCGCTTCCCTGGCGTGGGCCAACGGCGAGGAAGATACCCCCGCCAAACCGCAGTGCCCTCGAGGGCAGGTGTTCGACAGCAAGGCGCAAAAGTGCGTCAAGCAAACCAGCATGCTCGTGCCGGACGCCGACCGTACCGATTACGCCTATCAACTGGCCAAGCATGGGCGCTACGAAGAAGCCCTGGCGCTGCTCGATACGCTCAAGGAACCCAACACCGCCAAGGCCCTGAACTATCGCGGCTACGCCACGCGTAAACTGGGGCGCACCGACGAAGGCATCGGTTATTACCTGCAGTCGGTCAAGCTCGACCCGCAGTACGCCAAAGTCCGTGAATACCTGGGCGAAGCCTATGTGGTAAAAGGCCGGCTGGACCTCGCCCATGAACAGCTGCAACAGATCCGGTCGATCTGCGGCAACACGACCTGCGAGGAATACCAGGACCTGGCCGAAGCCATCAACGACTCATCGAAAACCTGACAACCGGGCGCACGGAGGTCACTATCGCCAGCATTCAGGAAATAAGGGCAGAACTGGGCCAGCATCTGGCGCGTTTATGGCGCTATGGCCTGCTGTTGTCGCGACAACGGCACGTCGCCGAAGACCTGGTGCAGGCAACTTGCGTGCGCGCGCTCGAACGCGCGGCGCAATTTACCCCGGGCACCCGAATGGACCGCTGGCTGATGAGCATTCTGCATTCGATCTGGCTGAACGAAATCCGCACCCGTCGCGTGCATCAGGGACAGGGGCAGGTCGAGCCCGATAGCGCCTTGTCGTTTGACGGTGAATACGCGGCGCAGACCCACGTACTGGCGGCGCAGGTCATCCGCCGCGTCGACGCGCTGCCCGAAGCCCAGCGCGAAACGGTATTTCTCACATACGTCGAGGGCTTGTCCTACCGCGAAGTTGCCGAAGTCCTGCAAGTACCCATTGGCACCGTGATGAGCCGGCTGGCCACCGCGCGGGCGAAACTCGCCGAATATCCGCCACTGCACACGGTGCCCAACCCTTCCACCGGAGAACGTCGATGAACGCGATACCCTCGGATGAGCAATTGGTGGCCTACCTGGACAACCAGCTCGACGCCGATCAGCGCGCCCACATCGACGCGGCCATTGCCCAGGACCCGATGCTCGGCCTGCGCCTGCAATGGCTGGCCCGCAGCAGCCTGCCTTTCAAGGCCGCCTATGACGAGGTGGCTCGCCAGGCACCGGTGGACCGCCTGCAGGCCATGCTCGACACCTTGCCCGTGCCTGCCCGCCCAGCGCTCAGCCGTCGCTGGTTCCTGGCAGCGGCGGCCGGGCTGGTGGCGGGCGGCGTGGTCGCCGATCGCTTGTTCCTCGGCTGGCAGAGCAGTCAGCAAACCCATAGCTGGCGCGGGCTGGTGGCGGATTACATGGTGCTATACGTGCCGGAAACCCTCGACCATCTGCCCAATGACGAAGCGACGCAACGGGCGCAGCTGCAGACGATCGATGCGCGCCTGGGCCTCAGCCTTGTACCGGCAAAACTGGCCTTGCCCCGGGCCGAGTTCAAGCGCGCGCAAGTACTGGAATACGACGGCGTCGTCATCGCCCAAATTACCTACCTCGACCCGGTACACGGCCCCATGGCGCTGTGCGTCACCCATTCGAACAGCGGCAGCCGGCACTTCGCCCAGGAGCGCCGGCACGGGATGAACATTGTCTATTGGGCGGACATGCAACATGCCTGGATGCTGATCGGGCGTAACTCGATGGCAGACCTTGAGGCCATGGCCAAGCAATTGCGCACCCGATTGAGCACCTGACCTGTAGGAGCTGCCGCAGGCTGCGATCTTTTGATCTTGCTTTTTAGAAGATCAAGATCAAAAGATCGCAGCCTTCGGCAGCTCCTACACAGAGCGGGGCAGCGTTCGCAGTTTCACCAGGTCCTGTGCCTTGGGAAACGCTTCCCCCGGCCCCTTCAGCAAGGTGTACTTCACCTTGTCGCCCACCAGGAAACACTCCTCTCCATCTGCCGTGATATTGGGCCCAATACGGATCGCCAACCTGGAACCGAACCCGTCATCGGGAAGGACCAGGGCAAAAGTGGCCGATATCGTATCAACCCTGACATCCCTGATCGCGTTGATGGTGCCCTGCCCCATTGTTCTTATGATTGGCTCGGCCATTGCTACCCTCCTGCCCTGCCGTCAAATTCTGACTGCCAAGGAGCAATGAAACGCTCAAACGGCCAGTGTGGCTACTGTCAGGTTTTACAGTTCTACCGATTTTCTATGCGTAAAGGGGTGTTTAGTTGCTTTCAAACACTAGCAGTTCTGCTAGTGGGCATTTCCTGTAAAAAGATCAATGCTAAGGGGACTCGACCTTACATGGAGTCCAACAGATGCCTGCCTCCCCTCAATCAACTGAACTGTGCCGCTACCGCTACGATCCTCTGGACCGTCGGGTTGCCTCCACGCTCCACCAGCAGACCGACCTCCAGCACTTTTACTGTAAAAGTCGCTTGGCCAGCGAAATACAAGGTGCACGCCACCGCAGCATCTTCCAGCATGACGACCAGCTATTGGCGCAACAGTCGAGCCAGAACGCCAAGGTCGATACCACCTTGCTGGCAACCGATCAGCAACGTTCGGTGCTGAATACGCAGAGCGCCACGCAATCCCAAGCCTTCGCCTACACCCCTCATGGCGAGCGCTCCCCGAAAAACGGCTTGCCCAGCCTGCTCGGATTCAAAGGCGAACGGCCTGACCCGCTGACCGGAAACTATGATTTAGGTAATGGCTATCGGCGGTATAACACCTGGTTGAAGCGGTTTGATAGCCCGGACAGTTTGAGTCCGTTTGGGGAAGGTGGGTTGAATGCGTATGGGTTCGTCGCAGGGGATCCAGTTAACCTCAGTGATCCGACTGGGCATTTTCCTGTTAGCAAGCTGCTTATCGGCGCCTTTCCTGTAGGTGCTGTTTCAGCCGGGATTGCGACTTTATTAATTGATGATAAAGATTTGAAACCGGTTTTGTTGGGTATTACCATTGGTTTAACTGCTGCAACGGTAGCTTTACCGCTGATCTTGAGGGCTCGTCCCAAGCAACTCGGGCTTAATCGGAATAACACAGCTAGGAGTGCTGTGTCCCAGCAATCATCAAACGCTCCCAATGGGGCGATGGAACTCAATACTTTGCAAACACCCCGGAGGACGGCCCCATATTCTTATGATGACCCTCAGTTTGAGCAGTTCCTGAAAGATTTTCCTCCATCTAAACGCCCGCTACTCCGTGTTCAATATGAACAAGGCACAGTTCCGTTTGACCACCCAGATTTTGTTCCACGTTATTTACAGGATCGCGCCTATCAGAAACTGCAATACCAATCAAATAACGCAAGAATTTCGCAGGTGCAATCGACCAGTGCATCGGGTATTAGAATTCGCACGAGTGTCTAGCCCCCAATCAGACGGGCGTCGGCAACCACAACCGAAACCGCGCCCCGCCCAACGGCGACGACTCCACCGTCAACGTGCCGCCTTGCGTCTCCAGCGCCCGGCGGCTGATCGCCAGCCCCAGTCGCCAATGCGCACCCCTGACTGCCAAGGAGCACTGAAATGCTCAAACGGCCAGCGTGGCTACTGTCAGGTTTTACAGTTTCTACCGATGGTTTATGCGTAACCTGGGGGTCTTTAGTAGCTTTCAAACACTAGCAGTTCTGCTAGTGGGCATTTCCTGTAAAAAGATCAATGCTTAGGGGACTCAACCTTACATGGAGTACCACAGATGCCTGCCTCCCCTCAATCAACTGAACTGTGCCGCTACCGCTACGATCCTCTGGACCGTCGGGTTGCCTCCACTCTCCACCAGCAGACCGACCTCCAGCACTTTTACTGTAAAAGTCGCTTGGCCAGCGAAATACAAGGTGCACAGCACCGCAGCATCTTCCAGCATGACGACCAGCTATTGGCGCAACAGTCGAGCCAGAACGCCAAGGTCGATACCACCTTGCTGGCAACCGATCAGCAACGATCGGTGCTGAATACGCAGAGCGCCACGCAATCCCAAGCCTTCGCCTACACCCCTTATGGCGAGCGCTCCCCGAAGAACGGCTTGCCCAGCCTGCTCGGATTCAAAGGCGAACGGCTCGACCCGCTGACCGGAAACTATGATTTAGGTAATGGCTATCGGCGGTATAACACCTGGTTGAAGCGGTTTGATAGCCCGGACAGTTTGAGTCCGTTTGGGGAAGGTGGGTTGAATGCGTATGGGTTCGTCGCAGGGGATCCAGTTAATTTCAGTGATCCGACTGGGCATGTGCCTTTTAGGCTGACTGTGACCTTAATTTCGTTGGGTGTAAGTACTGCATCCGGGATTGCTGCTGGATTTACTGAAGGTGACTTGAGAGTAGCTATGCTGACTCTTTCTGCGGTTACGCTTTTCACTGCGGGAGTGTTCGGCGGTTCGGCTTTTTTGGACAGGAGGAACGGTCCGAGAGCCACTCGGTATCCGCAAGCTGTCGATCCTCTGGGCATGGACGGTTTCAACAGTCCAGCTTCCGCTATTCAACGCGGTAATTCGCAAATAGCCCGGAGTAGAACTGATCGATTTCATGTACTCGTAGATTCATTTCCTGATCGACAGAGGAGTCTTGCCCGTGATGCTTTCGCCCTTACTAGTTTACCGGATGACGGAGCAAGCTTAGCTTATATCCATTCAACGTTTGGCATTGGTCAGCCAAGGCGAATCCCACGAGTTAACGTAAGTACATCGCCGCTGCGATCAACCCCTGAAGTGGTTTCAGATATTCGCAGCCGTCCCTAGCCGCCAATTAGACGGGCGTCGGCAACCACAACCGAAACCGCGCCCCGCCCAACGGCGACGACTCCACCGTCAACGTGCCGCCTTGCGCCTCCAGCGCCCGGCGGCTGATCGCCAGCCCCAGGCCAAACCCACCAGTGGACCGGTCCCGGCTGCGATCGAGTCGATAAAACGGCTCGAAAATCCGCTCACGCTCGTCATCCGGAATGCCGATGCCGTCGTCGTCCACCCAGATTTCGCAGCCCCTGGGGCAAACTTGAACGCCAATCTGAATGCGCTTTTCGCAGTAGCGCATGGCGTTGCGCAGCAGGTTCTGCAGGGCGCGGGCGGTCAGGCGTGGGTCGAGGCTGAAGCGTTCGAGCTGGCCGTGGAGCAGCACGTCGATGACGATGTCCGGGGCTTGTTCGTCATCGACGCTGCCCAGGATGCTGTCGATGAATTCATCCAGCGACACCTCGACCTGTTCCGGCACCCGTGCCGGGTTTTGCAGGCGGCTGTAGGACAGCAGTTCCAGCACCAGCTCATCGAGTTCACGAATGTAATCGACCAGCCCTTGCAGGCGCTCGCGGCTGGTCGCCGGCAAGTCGTCGGACAGCGCCAGGGCCAGGCCGAAATCCAGGCGCGTCAGGGGGGTGCGCAGTTCGTGGGACACCGCATTGAGCAAGTCCCGTTGCTGGTTCAGCAGATTCTCGATGTCGCCCGCCATGGTGTCGAAGACATTGGCCAGGCCGCCGATGTTGGAGCTGGGGGCGATCTGTGTGCGCTCGCTCAAATGGCCCTTGCCGAAGCGTTCCGCCGCGCTTTTCAGGCGCTCCAGGTCGCGCCAGTGCGGACGCAGCCACAACAGCAGGCAGGCGAGCATGGTCGCGCCGATCAGCACGTTGATGCTCCAGTACAACAGGCTGACGTCCATCGGGTCCGGCGGCACGACCATCTGCACCACGGTGTGCTCGTCCAGCGGGGTCACCGCCAGGGTGCGCCAGCCCCAGTCGCCAATGCGCACGACGTTTTCGCCGCGCTGCAAACGCTGCTGTTCCTCGAGGGTAAACCCGGCATCGTCGTTGCCGCTGAGCACGATGTGCAGCGGCTGGAACTCCTTGTCCATTTGCGCCGCCAGGGCCGGCCATTGCTCGGACGGGACGGCCTTGAACTGCTTGACCATGAGGGTTTGCAGGCCACGGGAATAGTCGAGATTGTAGGTGAGGAAGCGCTCGTGGAAGACCTTGATCACGAGGTCCGGTACCAGGTAGATCGCGGCGCTGAACGAAACGATGGTCACCAGGTACAGGCGAAAGAGGATTCTGAACATCGTCTTTAGCATTCCCACTCGGAACGGCTGAACAGATAACCCTTGCCCCACACGGTCTTGATCTTGCGCGCTTCGCCGGCGTTGTCGTCGAACTTGCGCCGCAGCTTGGAGATCGCCACGTCCACCGAGCGGTCGGTGCCGTTGAATTCGATGCCGCGCAGACGTTGCAGGATCTGGTCGCGACTGAGCACTTCGCCGGCGTGTCGGGCCAGCACCACCAGCAGGTTGTATTCGCCGCTGGACAACTCCACCGGTTGTGCGCGCCAGGTCACCGTGCGTTCGGACAGGTCGATGCACAGGTTGCCCATGAGGATGCGGTCGTTGGCCGCCGGTGGATCGCTGAGGCTGCTGCGCCGCAGCAAGGTGCGCACCCGGGCCAGCAGCACCCGGGGCTCGCAGGGTTTGGTGACGTAGTCGTCGGCGCCCATTTCCAGGCCCAGCACCTGGTCGTGGCTGTCGTCGCGGGCGGTGAGCATCAGGATCGGCAAGGTCGCCGAATCGGCACGCAGCAAGCGGCAGACCTGCAGGCCATCGAGACCGGGCAGCATCAGGTCGAGAATCACCAGGTCCGGCGGATCGAGCCGCGCACGCTCGCGCACCTGGTCGCCGCGGCCTATCACGCTGACGCAGTAGCCGTTGCGTTCCAGGTAGCTGGCAATCAGCTCGGCGAGTGCGGTGTCGTCTTCGACCAGGAGGATGTTGGGCATGGGGTGTTTTCCAGCAAAATGCGAGGGTGACTGTTCCGGCCTCTTCGCGGGCAAGCCCGCTCCCACGAAGATTTCGCGGACAACTGTAGGAGCGGGCTTGCCCGCGAAGAGGCCGGGACAGTCGCAATAAAATTCAAGTTGTTCAGGATATACGCCCTCACGCACACCCGAGTAAAACCCTTACACAATTTCACACAGCACCAACAAAGCTTCACCGCTACCCTCGCCGTCGCCCAGTAGGATGCTGGGGGTCATTATTGGGGTCATTCATGTCTAAGAATCTGCTTGCCGGGCTCAGCCTGATCGCACTGGCGTTGACGCTGAGCGCGTGCGACAGCGCCTCGGACGCCGAAGAAACGGCGCCGCCGGCCACCGTGCGCATCGAAACCATCGAAGCCCGCCCGCTGTCGATCAGCAGCGAATTGAGCGGGCGGATTGCCGCGCCGCGCATTGCCGAAGTCCGTGCCCGCGTGGCCGGCGTGGTGTTGCAGCGGGCCTTTCGCGAAGGCAGCGACGTGAAAAAGGGCGATGTACTGTTTCGCATCGACCCGGCGCCGTTCAAGGCCGACCTGGACAGCGCCGACGCCGCGCTGCGCAAGGCCGAGGCCAATGCGTTCCAGGCCAGGCTGCAGGAACAGCGCTACGCCCAGTTGATCGAAGGCAACGCCATCAGCGGCCAGGACTACGACAACGCCCGGGCCGCCACGCGGCAAACCGCTGCCGACGTCGCCGCCAGCAAAGCCGCCGTGGAGCGAGCGAAACTGAACCTGGGTTATGCCACGGTGACGGCGCCGATTTCCGGGCGCATCGGCCGCGCGTTGGTCACTGAAGGCGCGCTGGTGGGGCAGAACGAAACCACGCCACTGGCGCTGATCCAGCAGTTGAACCCGATCCACGCCGACCTCAGCCAGTCGACCCGTGAACTCAACGACCTGCGCCGCGCCTTCCGTTCCGGCCAGTTGCAGCAGGTCGGCCAGGATCAGGTCAAGGCCACGCTGATCCAGGACGACGGCAGCCTTTACCCGCTGCCCGGTAAGCTGCTGTTCACCGACATCACGGTGGATCCGGGTACCGGCCAGGTCATCCTGCGCAGCGAATTCCCCAATCCCGATCTCGACCTGCTGCCCGGCAGCTTCGTGCGCGTACGCCTGGAGCAAGGGGTCAACCAGCAAGGCATCAGCGTGCCGCAACGGGCCATCCAGCGTGACAGCGCCGGCATCGCCCAAGTGTTGTTGCTTGACGCCGAACAGCGCGTGGGCCTGCAACCGGTGGAACTGGGTGGCGTGCAGGACGACCGCTGGATCGTCACCGGCGGCCTCAAGCCCGGCGATCGCATCGTCATCGAAGGCCTGCAGCACGCCCGCCCCGGCGAGACCGTGCAGATCGATGACACCCCTCTTCCACTTGCCCAGGTTTCTGGCCAGTAAGCAGGACGCTTGTTTATGCCGCAGTTCTTTATCGACCGCCCGGTGTTCGCTTGGGTGGTGGCCCTGTTCATCCTGCTGGCCGGTGCCCTGGCCATCCCGCAGTTGCCGGTGGCGCAGTACCCCGATGTGGCGCCGCCACAGATCGAAATCTATGCCGTGTACCCGGGCGCGTCGGCGCAGACCGTGGACGAAAGCGTGGTCAGCCTGATCGAGGAAGAACTCAATGGCGCGGATCACCTGCTGTATTTCGAGTCGCAAAGCAGCCTCGGCAGCGCCACCATCAAGGCGACTTTCCAGCCGGGCACCGACCCGGAAATGGCCCAGGTCGACGTGCAGAACCGCCTCAAGGTGGTCGAATCGCGCCTGCCGCAAGCAGTGAACCAGCAGGGCTTGCAGGTGGAGAAAGTCTCCGCCGGTTTCCTTCTGCTGATCACCCTCACCTCCAGCGACGGTAAGCTCGACGCCGTGGCGCTCAGCGATTACCTGGCGCGCAACGTGATGAACGAGATCAAGCGCCTGGACGGCGTCGGCAAGGCGCAACTGTACGGCGCCGAACGGGCGATGCGGATCTGGATCGACCCGCAGAAACTGATCGGCTTCAACCTCACGCCTGCCGATGTCAACGCCGCCATCGTCGCGCAGAACGCCCAGATCTCGGCCGGCAGCATCGGCGACTTGCCGAGCCGCACCACCCAGGAAATCACCGCGACCATCCTGGTCAAGGGCCAACTGTCGACCCCTGAAGAATTCGCCGACATCGTGCTCAAGGCCAACCCCGACGGCTCCACGGTGCGCGTGGGCGATGTCGCGAGGGTCGAGATCGGCAGCCAGGAGTATCAGTTTTCCACACGCCTCAACGGTAAGCCCTCGACTGCCGTCGGCGTGCAACTGTCGCCGGGGGCCAACGCCCTGAACACCGCGACGCTGGTGCGGGCGAAGATGGATGAACTGGCGCGTTACTTCCCCGCTGGCGTGGAATACAAGATCCCGTACGACACCTCACCGTTCGTCAAGGTCTCGATCACCAAGGTGGTCTACACCCTTGGCGAGGCGATGTTACTGGTGTTCGCGGTGATGTTCCTGTTCCTGCAAAACGTGCGCTACACGCTGATCCCGACCCTGGTGGTGCCGGTGGCGCTGATGGGGACGTTTGCGACCATGCTGGCGCTGGGTTTCTCGATCAACGTGCTGACCATGTTCGGCATGGTGCTGGCCATCGGCATCCTGGTGGATGACGCGATCGTGGTGGTGGAAAACGTCGAGCGGATCATGGCCACCGAGGGTTTGTCGCCCAAGGAAGCGACACGCAAGGCGATGCAGCAGATCACCGGCGCCATCGTCGGTATCACCCTGGTGCTGGTGGCGGTGTTCATTCCCATGGCGTTCATGCAGGGTTCGGTCGGGGTGATCTACCAGCAGTTTTCGCTGTCGATGGCCACCTCGATCCTGTTCTCGGCATTCCTGGCCCTGACCTTGACCCCGGCGCTGTGCGCAACCTTGCTCAAGCCGATTGCCAAGGGCGAGCACCACGAAAAGAGCGGGTTCTTCGGCTGGTTCAACCGCCGTTTCGAGCAGCTCACCGAGCGTTATCAGGGTTGGGTCGCCTATGCGTTGAAACGCACCGGTCGTTACCTGCTGATCTACGGTGTGCTGCTGGTGGGGCTGGGTATTTGCTTCAGCCGCCTGCCCTCCTCGTTCCTGCCGGTGGAAGACCAGGGCTACACCATCACCGACATCCAGTTGCCGCCCGGCGCGAGCAAGAACCGCACGGTGCAGGTAGTCGAGCAGATCGAGGCGCATAACGCCACGGAACCCGGCGTGGGCGACAGCACGGTGATCCTCGGTTTCAGTTTCTCCGGCAGCGGCCAGAATGCGGCGCTGGCCTTTACCACGCTCAAGGACTGGTCGGAGCGCGGCAGCGACGACTCGGCCAGCTCCATTGCCGATCGCGCCAACATCGCCGTCAGCCAGATCAGGGATGCCGTGGCCTTCGCGGTACTGCCGCCACCCGTGGACGGTCTCGGTACCTCCAGCGGTTTCGAGTTCCGTTTGCAGGATCGAGGCGGCCTCGGCCATGCCACGTTAATGCAGGCGCGCACTGAATTACTCGCCGCCGCCGAGAAAAGCCCGATCCTGATGAATGTGCGTGAAAGCGCCCTGGCCGAAGCGCCGCAGGTCGAGCTGATCGTCGACCGCAAGCAGGCAAACGCCTTGGGGGTCTCCTTTGCCGACATCGGCAGCGTGTTGTCCACCGCCGTCGGCTCGAGCTACATCAACGACTTCCCCAACCAGGGGCGGATGCAGCGTGTTGTCGTGCAGGCCGAGGGTGATCAACGCAGTCAGGTGGCCGATCTGCTGAAGATTCATGTGCGCAACAGCGACGGAAAAATGGTGCCCTTGTCGGCCTTCGTCCAGGCCAGATGGACCCAGGGGCCGGCGCAGTTGACCCGCTACAACGGCTATCCGGCGGTGAGCATTTCCGGCGAACCGACGCCCGGCCACAGCACCGGCGAAGCCATGGCCGAGATCGAACGGCTGGTGGCGCAGGGTCCGGCCGGGTTGGGCCAGGAGTGGACCGGGCTGTCGTTGCAGGAACGCTTGTCCGGCAGCCAGGCGCCGATCCTGTTGGGCTTGTCGCTGTTGATCGTGTTCCTGTGCCTGGCGGCGTTGTACGAGAGCTGGTCGATTCCGACCTCGGTGTTGCTGGTGGTGCCATTGGGCGTGCTCGGTGCGGTACTGGCGGTAACGCTGCGCGGCATGCCCAACGACGTGTTCTTCAAGGTCGGGCTGATAACCATCATCGGCCTGTCGGCAAAGAACGCGATCCTGATCATCGAATTCGCCAAGAGCCTGTACGACGAAGGCCACGACCTGATCGACGCCACATTGCAGGCCGCACGCCTGCGCCTGCGGCCGATTGTCATGACCTCGCTGGCGTTCATCCTCGGCGTAGTGCCCTTGGCGATCGCCACCGGCGCCAGCTCGGCGAGCCAGCAAGCCATCGGCACCGGGGTGATTGGCGGGATGATCACCGCGACCCTGGCCGTGGTGTTTGTACCAGTGTTTTTTGTAGTGGTGATGAAGCTGGTACGCAGAAAGCACTAACCAACACCAATCCCCTGTAGGAGCTGCCGCAGGCTGCGATCTTTTGACCTTGATCTTGAAAGATCAAAATCAAAAGATCGCAGCCTTCGGCAGCTCCTACAAAAGCGGGGTGGCCTGCGCTATGGTGCAACGAGGTTCCGTCAAAGTATGCCTTCATGCCCTACCTCACCCACACCCACCCTCGCCTGTCGGCCGCCACTACCTTCGGCATCGCGGTGGGCATTCTGGCGCCGGCCGATTCGATCATCAGCAAGATACTCTTTGGCTGGAATGCCGGGGTCTGGACTTATCTGCTCCTGATGATCTGGCTCGCCGCGCGCAGTAAAGCGGAAGACGTGCGGCGCATTGCCGAGATCGAAGACGAAAACGCCGGGCTGGTGCTGCTGGTGGTCAGCATCGCCGCGATTGCGAGCCTTGCCACCATCGCCTTCGAACTGGCCGGCAGCAAAGACCTGGAAACCACGCGCAAGTTGCTGCACTACGGGTTTACCGCGTTGACCGTCACCGGTTCCTGGCTGCTGATCGGGGTGATCTTCAGCCTGCACTACGCACGCCTGTTCTATACCTGGGAAGGCAAGGACCCGGCGCTGCGATTTGCCGAAGGCCTGACGACGCCCAACTACTGGGACTTCCTGTATTTCTCGTTCACCATCGGCGTGGCAGTGCAGACTGCGGATGTCGGTGTGGCGACTCGAGATATGCGCAAGATTGTTCTGGCGCAGTCGTTGATCGGCTTTTTGTTCAACACCGCAATATTGGGTTTTTCTATCAATATCGCCGCGGGCTTGTTTGGCTGATGTTGCCTCATTTAGTCGTCATCTCAGCGATTAACGGCAGCGATTCCCCAACAGCATTTCGCGCTGTAATCCGCACGTCATAGCGGGTGTTTGCAAGCAGGAGCGGCGTCAACATCGTGCCGTCTGCGGTGTAATGAAGATCGCGTCCCTGTGGTCCGGTCAATATGATTCGATAATCGATTACATCCATCCCATCTATCGGGGCATCCCATCTCAGTATGGATAACAACACCGATGTTGAATAACGGAAGTTTCGGGGAGCACCAGGCGCGACTTTTTTCCTGGTAGACACGTCAGCCGAAACAGACCAATTTCCAGCCGCGTCTCTGGCGCGCACTTCAAATCTTTCGACGGCACCCTCTATCAAACCAGTGACAGGATGGCTGGTTCCGCTCACAGCGGCCCAAGCCCCGTCGTTGCGGCGAACTTGATAACCTGTCACGCCCACATTGTCTTCAGGGGCACTCCAGTTCAGTGTTGCGTTACCTGGTGTTGATGCAATGAGTTTCAATTCCCGCGGTTTGGTGGGGGGCACTCGGTCATGGGTCACTACCTGAATCGACACAGGCAACGCCGGAGCGGGACCTTCGATCCTGCGTGGCTGGAGCTTGAACGTATAGGCCTTTTCGGGGATCAAGTCCGTGAAGATGTGTTCCAGCGCAGTGGTTCGTACAGGTTCACGCCCTGGGCAGGTGATTTCGTAATCGATAAAATAGGAGAGATCTTCCGGTCTTTCCCACTTCAACCATGCCTCGGAAAATGTTCTGCCCGGATTGTGCAGGCCGCGCGGTTGCGTCTGGTCCGGCCCGATGGTGACTTCGGCACTGGAGGGCTCCGAGAAGCCACTGGCGTTAAAGCCTCGAACCTCGATGAAATATCGCGTAGCAGGCGCCAGATACTTGAGGGTGTCAGTGAGATTCGCGGTTGTTTGCCTGCCAATCACCTCGGGGTATTTATCCACAAGACCATAAGCGAGTTCATAATGCGGGGACTGGGGCGGGCCCCAAGTGACGCGAACCTGATCGAAGGTGACCAGCGTATGCAAAGTCCCTGGCTTTGAAGGAATGGCAGGTCCATCCAGTGTTTTTTCGGTGATCCGCGCAGGCGAGGACTCGCCGTTGGCGTTGACTGCACTGACCTCGACAAAGTACAGCGTATTTTTAGTCAGCCCGGTCAGCTCAAAGCTCGGTTGCACCGAACTTTTCGTCTGGGCAGGACCGTTTGGCTCGATTCCATAGCGGATGACATATTCAATAGCCCCCGCCGAAGGCGACCATGCCAGGACCATCGACGCAATGGCGGGCGTTGCATGCAGATTGGTCGGGGCTGCAGGCACCGCCAGCGTGGTTGCCGTTGTTCGTACCGACGGCGAATCACCCGCCGCGTTGAACGCCACCAGATCAAAATAATAGGCGGTCCCTGAGCGTAACCCGCTGACCGTGCAGGCCTCGACAGTGGCGGGGATTGTATTGATCACCGGACCATTGGGGAGCAAGCCGTAACTCACTCGATAACCTGAGGCAAGCGTGGACTTTTGCCAGGTCAATGCCACTGAGTCTTTCGTCGGCCTGGCACTGAATCCGGTCGGGGCAACAGGCTTTGCGATGCCGGCCTTTGTGGTTGCGATACCTTCCGATTCTGGCGAGAGGCCGGTCCCGTCTTCCGCGCGTACCTGGATGAAGTATTTGGTTTCCGGCTGCAACCCTGTAATGCGCAAGCTTCGAGTCGTCGTATGTTTTTTATCGATAGGGTTCGGCCATTGATCATCACGCCCATAGGCAACTTCAAATCGGTTGAATGGCGTGGTGTAGGACCACGCGACATTCATCGAATCCGAGGTTATCGAAGAGAACTGGAGATTACCGGGTTTCTGCGGTAGCAAAAGATTCATGACCTGCCCTTCTGCTCAAATAGCTCCATGGCCTGAGACTAAAGCCCGACCTCTTTGAAAAACAGCTATCAGAACGGTTAGTGGCGTTGCAGCCTGTTTGTGCTATGGCCCAAGGGTGGAAATGTTTCTGCACAAACGTTCTAGCCATCACCCTCGACGCAGGCGTTAAATACGCTGGCAATCCGTCCCACAGGTGCAACATGACCGCCCACAACTGGATCGACCTGGCCCAGGATGCCGACACCGGCATCGAGACCCTGCGCGCGCATTTCCAGGGCCACGCCTACGATCCGCATTGGCATGACAGCTACCTGGTGGGCGTGACCGAGCAAGGGGTTCAGCAATTCAATTGCCGCCGCACGAAGCACCAGAGCACACCGGGCAAGGTGTTTTTACTCGAGCCGGGCGACATTCATGACGGCGATGCGCCGACCGCCGACGGTTTCACCTATCGCATGTTGTACCTCGACCCGCACTGGTTGCGGCGCGAACTCGCGGCGGTGTTCGACAATGCCCCGCAAAATGCCGAGTTGAGCTTCGCCAATACCCTCGCAACCGACCCGCGCCTGGCCCATGCGACCAGCCTCGCGTTTGAAACCCTGCACCGCGGCGAATTGAAGATCGTTCGCCAGACCACCCTCGACGCCCTGCTCGAACGCTTGACCAGCCATTTGCACTGGCGCACTCGCCATGGCGAAGACCCGCGCCTGCCCCAAGTGGCGCAGAAGGCTCGAGAATACCTGCACGCCAACGCGCAATATGACATCGGCCTCGACCAGTTGGCCGCCGTTACCGGGGTCGACCGCTTCCGCCTGACCCGCGCCTTCAAGGCGGCTTATGGCATCGCGCCCCATGCGTATCTGGTGCAATTACGTTTGGCCACGGCGCGGCGAATGCTGGCCCGTGGTGAGCAACCTGCGGTGGTGGCGATGACCTTGGGTTTTGCCGACCAGAGCCATCTGGGCCGCTGGTTCGTGCGTGCCTACGGCATTACACCAGCGCTGTACCGCAAGCGTTGCTCAAATCTTCCAGACAGATAGACGCCGCTTTGTGAAGATCGAATTCAATGATCTTCACCGGAGTTTGCCTGCGATGCTGCCCTCTTTCCCGACGTTACTGCCCTTCCTGTTGTTTGCCCTTGTCGCCTCGATTACCCCTGGCCCCACCAACATCCTGGTGTTGAGCAACAGTGCCCGATATGGCTTGGCGGCCGCCGTGCCGATCATATTCGGCGCCTGCGCCGGGGCCGCGACCATGGTGCTGCTGGTGGGCACCAGTGCAGGTTCGTCGCTGGCCGCCTGGCCCGCCCTGCAAACGGTCATGCAGTGGGCCGGTGTGACGTGGCTGAGTTACCTGGCCTGGCAGATATTCCGAGCCCCGACCGTCGCCATCAGCGCGCAGAAAACCGAGCGCCGCCTGGGCATGTTCGGTGCCGCCAGCCTGCAATTGATCAATCCGAAAACCTGGATAATGGCGCTGGCGGTGGTCAGCGTGTTTGCCGGGGCTGGCGAACAGCGCCTGGTTCATGTGCTGTATCTGTCGCTGGTGTTCTTTCTGATTTCCCTGCCTTGCCTCGGCGTCTGGGCGCTGCTCGGCGCGGGCTCCACACGATGGCTGCGTTCACCCCGGGCCATGCAGCGCTTCAACCGCTGCATGGCCCTGTTGCTGCTGGGTTCAACCTGGCTGAGCGTGTTGGCCTGACCTCCATTTGTCGATCTTTATCATTCCCCAACGCATCGAATACTTGACGACGCAGTGGTTTTTGGTGTCTTCTGAAACCGGTTTCAGCGCCAGACGCTTTACCATATAAATCCAATAAAAAGGTTGCAGACCGTGAACGATTTCTCCGCCGCCCAGCGCAGCCGCGTGACCATGCTCGACGTGGCCGAACACGCCAAGGTCTCCAAGGCCAGCGTTTCACGGTTCATCGGCGACGATCGCGCACTGCTCTCCGATGCCATCGCCCAGCGCATCGAACAGGCCATCGCCGAGCTGGGCTATCGCCCGAACCAGATGGCCCGCGGCTTGAAGCGCGGGCGTACCCGCCTGATCGGCATGCTGGTGGCCGATATCCGCAACCCCTATTCGATTGCCGTGATGCACGGCGTGGAAACCGCCTGCCGTCAGCACGGCTACAGCCTGGTGGTGTGCAACACCGACCGCGACGACGAGCAGGAACGCCAGCATCTGGCCCTGCTGCGCTCGTACAACATCGAAGGCCTGATCGTAAATACCCTCGGCCATCACCGCGACGCGTTGCACGAACTGCACCGGGAGATGCCCCTGGTGTTGGTGGACCGCAAGGTCGAGCACCTTGAGAGCGATAGGGTCGGGTTGGACAACCCGGCGGCCGTCGCAATGGCCCTCGCCCACCTTGAAGAACGCGGCTACCGTGACGTGCTGCTGGTGAGCGAGCCGTTTGACGGCACCAGTTCGCGAATCGAGCGGGTCGCCAGCTTCAAGGCGCAGATCGAGCAGCGGCCCGCGCTTCGCGGGACAAACATCGAAACCGGCAGCGAGCTGACGGCAAATCTGAAAACCTTCCTCGATACGCCCGGCCCTGGCCCGAAAGCGCTGTTTTGCGCGAACGGGATCGCCGCGCTGGCCAGTACCTATTCCTTGCGTGAACTCAATTGCAATCTGTTTGAGGACGTGGGGCTGATCGCCCTTGATGACCTGGATTGGTATCCGTTGGTGGGCAGCGGCATCACTGCCCTCGCCCAGCCGACCAGCGAGATTGGCGCGAGTGCGTTTGAGTGTTTGCTCAAGCGGCTGCGTGGGGATGACGGGCCGCTGCGGACGCTGGATTTTTCGGCGCGGTTGATTGAGAGGGGGTCGACCCTTGGAGTTTTCCGGTGATTGGACGGGCCCCTTCGCTGGCAAGCCAGCTCCTACAGAGAGTTGGCTTGCCAGCGAAGAGGCCTTAAAGATCGCCATTTTTTTTGAACAAAAATGAAACCGGTTTCAGAGGTAAAAAAACAATGAACAAACCTGCCGTTTCCATCAGCCTCTCCAGCTACGGCGCCGATCTGGTACGCCAGCGCGGTCAAGGCAGTTTCATCGACGTACTGGCCGCCGCCGGCGCCTCGCGCATCGAATGGCGCGAAGAATTGCTGACCGCTGAAGACCCCGCTCAACTGGCCAACGCCACTCAAGCCGCGGGCCTTGAAAGCGTCTATTCCTCACCCATGGAACTGTGGCTGGCCGGCCAGTCGAAACCCAATCCCGAGCTGGTCACCGCGCTGCAACGCGCCCAGGCATTCGGGGCCAAATGGCTGAAGGTGTCCCTTGGTTACTTTACCGACAACTGTGACCTTGCGGCCCTGAACCGCACACTCGCGCAGAGCCCGGTGCATCTGCTGGTCGAGAACGACCAGACCCTGCAGGGCGGTCGCATCGAGCCGTTCCAGCGTTTTTTTGCTGAAGTCGAGCAACACAGCCTGCCCATCCAGATGACCTTCGACATCGGCAACTGGCACTGGCAGGACCAGTCGCCTGCCAGCGCCGCGCGCCTGCTCGGCCGCCACGTCGGATATGTGCACTGCAAGGCGGTGACCCGCCGCGCCGACGGCAAACTGGTCGCCATCCCACCCGCCGCCAGCGACCTGCATCAGTGGGAACAGCTGCTGCGGCACATGGCCCAAGGGGTTATGCGAGCCGCGGAGTATCCGCTGCAAGGTAACGACCTGGTGCAACTGACCACTGAACACGTCGCCGCCCTCGCCCACCTGGGCCACGCGCAGCTGGAGAACGCCCATGTCTGAGATCGATATCCTGTCGTTCGGCGAAACCATGGCGATGTTCGTCGCCGAGCAGGCAGGCGACCTGGCCAGCGTCGGCGCGTTTCACAAACGCATCGCCGGTGCCGACAGCAACGTCGCCATCGGCTTGTCGCGCCTGGGGTTCAAGGTGGCCTGGTTGAGCCGGGTGGGTGCCGACTCCTTGGGTCGCTTCGTGATCGACACGCTGGAACAGGAAGGCCTGGATTGCCGCCACGTCGACATCGACCCCGCGCACCCCACCGGTTTCCAGCTCAAGTCGCGCACCGACGATGGCAGCGATCCTGCGGTCGAATATTTCCGCCGTGGTTCGGCGGCCAGTCACCTGTCGGTGCACTCGATCGTGCCCGACCTGCTCAAAGCCCGGCACCTGCACGCCACCGGCATTCCCCCGGCGCTCTCTGAAACCGCGCGGCAGATGTCCTTCGAACTGATGACCCGCATGCGCCAGGCCGGGCGCAGCGTGTCGTTCGACCCGAACCTGCGCCCAAGCCTGTGGGCCAGCGAGCAAAAGATGATCACTGAGATCAACCGCCTCGCTGCCCTCGCCCATTGGGTGCTGCCGGGACTAAGCGAAGGTCGCTTGCTCACCGGTTTCGAAGACCCGGCCGACATTGCCGCGTTCTACTTAGGCCAGGGCGCCGAAGCCGTGGCGATCAAACTCGGCCCGCACGGTGCTTATTACCGCACACACCTGGATCAAGGATTCGTCGCCGGCGTGCCGGTGCAAACGGTGGTCGACACCGTCGGTGCCGGCGATGGTTTTGCCGTCGGCATGATCAGCGCCCTCCTGGAAAACCACAGCTTTGCCGACGCCGTGCAGCGCGCCAACTGGATTGGCAGCCGGGCGGTGCAGAGTCGTGGGGATATGGAGGGGTTGCCGACCCGAGCCGAGATGTCCGTTGAATTCGAGGCCGTCATCGCCAGCAGGCTGGCTCCCACAAAACCTGTGGGAGCCAGCCTGCTGGCGATGAGGCCGGCACAGTCATTGAAGATCTAACACCTGCTGCGACAAAAACAACAAGCTCAGGAGCATCACCATGAAAACCGCAACCCTCGCCACCCGCCGCTGGTGGTACATCATGCCCATCGTGTTCATCACCTACAGCCTGGCGTACCTGGACCGCGCCAACTACGGCTTCGCCGCCGCGTCCGGCATGGCCGCGGACCTGATGATCACCCCGGGCCTGTCATCGATGCTCGGCGCGCTGTTCTTCCTCGGTTACTTTTTCTTCCAGGTACCGGGGGCAATCTACGCGCAGAAACACAGCGTGAAGAAACTGATCTTCGTCAGCCTGATCCTCTGGGGCAGCCTCGCGACCCTGACCGGGATCGTCTCCAACGCCTACTGGCTGATCGTCATCCGCTTCATGCTCGGCGTGGTCGAAGCTGCCGTCATGCCGGCGATGCTGATCTACCTGTGCCACTGGTTCACCCGCGCCGAACGCTCGCGGGCCAACACCTTCCTGATCCTCGGCAACCCGGTGACCATGCTGTGGATGTCGGTGGTCTCGGGCTATCTGGTGCAGCATTACAGCTGGCGCTGGATGTTCATCGTCGAAGGCTTGCCGGCGGTGCTCTGGGCGTTTATCTGGTGGCGCCTGGCCGATGATCGTCCGGCCCAGGCCAAGTGGCTCAACGACCAGGAAAAACAGGACCTGGAAAGCGCCCTGGCTGCCGAACAGGTCGGCATCAAGGCGGTAAAAAACTACGCCGAAGCCTTCCGTTCGCCGAAAGTGATCATCCTCGCCCTGCAGTTCTTCTGCTGGAGCATCGGCGTCTATGGCTTCGTGCTGTGGCTGCCGTCGATCCTCAAGGCCGGCGCACAGATGGACATGGTCGAGGCCGGCTGGCTGTCGGCGCTGCCTTATCTGGCGGCGGTGATTGGCATGCTGCTGGTGTCCTGGGGCTCGGACAAACTGCAAAAACGCAAACGCTTCGTCTGGCCACCACTGTTGATCGCCTCGATCGCGTTCTATGCATCCTACGCCCTGGGCGCCGAACATTTCTGGTGGTCCTACACCTTGCTGGTGATTGCCGGTGCCTGCATGTACGCCCCTTACGGGCCGTTCTTCGCGATCATTCCGGAGATCCTCCCGGCCAACGTGGCCGGCGGCGCGATGGCGTTGATCAACAGCATGGGCGCGCTCGGTTCGTTCGGCGGCTCCTACCTGGTCGGCTACCTGAACAGCTCCACTGGTTCGCCCGGCGCATCCTACCTGTTGATGAGCGGCGCGCTGATGTTCTCGGTGGTGCTGACGATGTTCCTCAAACCCGGCGCCAGTGACCGGGAGCGTCCCCCGGTCGCTGTGACCCGTACCGCCGCCCATTCCTGACTGGATGACGACTATGAAAAAGCAGGTTGTTCTGTACAAGAAACTCTCGCCGCTGCTGATGGCCCGCTTGCACGAGCAGGCCGAGGTGACGCTGATCGAAAGCCTCGACGACGAAGGCCTGGCCCGTCTGCGCGAGGCCCTGCCCCACGCGCACGGCTTGCTGGGGGCCAGCCTGAAACTGGACGCCGGACTGCTGGACCTGGCGCCAAACCTGGAGGCCATCGCCAGCGTCTCGGTGGGGGTCGACAACTACGACATCGACTACCTGACCGACCGCCGGATCCTGCTCAGCAACACCCCCGACGTGCTCACCGAAACCACCGCCGACACCGGTTTCGCCCTGATCCTGGCCAGTGCCCGGCGCGTGGTGGAACTGGCGAACCTGGTGCGCGCCGGGCAATGGACCCGCAACATCGGCCCCGCGCATTTCGGCAGCGATGTGCATGGCAAGACCCTGGGCATCATCGGCATGGGGCGCATCGGTGAAGCGCTGGCCCAGCGTGGGCACTTCGGTTTCGGCATGCCGGTGATCTACCACAGCCACTCGCCGAAACCGGCGGTGGAGCAGCGTTTCAATGCACAGTACCGCAGCCTGTCGGAGCTGTTGCAGCAGGCCGATTTTGTTTGTTTGACCTTGCCGCTGACCGCTGAAACCGAAGGCCTGATCGGCGCAGAGCAATTTGCCCTGATGCGTCCCGAAACCATCTTCATCAACATTTCCCGGGGCAAGGTGGTCGACGAAGCGGCACTGATCGAGGCGTTGCGCACGGGACAGATTCGTGGGGCCGGGCTGGATGTGTTCGAGCGTGAACCGCTGAACCTTGACTCGCCGTTGTTGCAGATGAACAACGTGGTGGCGACGCCGCACATGGGTTCGGCGACCCATGAGACACGGGAGGCCATGGCCCGGTGTGCGGTGGATAATCTGCTGGCGGCGTTGGCGGGTGAACGGCCGGCCAATCTGGTGAATGTGCGGGCGTGGAAGGCTTGAGGGATTGGGTGTTTGTCAGATAGCTATCGCCAGCAGGCTGGCTCCCACATTGGATCTGTGCCGTTCACAAATCTCCTGTGGGAGCTAGCCTGCTGGCGATGAGGCCGGCACAAACACTGCGAATCCCATAGCTATCGCCGGCAGGCTGGCTCCCACATTGGATCTGTGCCGTTCACAAATCTCCTGTGGGAGCTAGCCTGCTGGCGATGAGGCCGGCACAAACACTGCAAGTTTCTCAGGCCCGCCGCGCTTCCAGAAGATCCATCGCACACAGCGCAATCCGCCGACACGCATCCGCCAATTTGCGCTGATCCACCACCAGCCCAATGCGGATATGCCCCGCCGCACTCGGCCCAAACGCCTCCCCCGCCAGCACCGACACCCCATACCCCTCCAGCAGCCGCTCGGCGAAATGCTGGGCGGTCAGCCCGGTCTGGCGCACGTCGACCATCACGAACATCCCGCCATCCGGCCTGATCGGACGGATACCCGGACAATGCCTGAGGCTCGCACACACCAGGTCGCGGCGCTGGCGATACTCTTCGCGCATCGACGCCACCTCCGGCAGGTCTTCATCCAGCGCCAGTTGCGCGGCCTTTTGCACGAACTCCGGAATGCCGAACAGCATGCACAACGACAGATGCTCCAGATGGTCATTCAAGGTTTTTGGCCCGATCACCCAGCCCACTCGCCAGCCGGTCATGGCATGGGATTTGGACAGGCTGTTGATGGTCGCCGTACGCTCGGCCATGCCCGGCAGGCTGGCCGGGCTGATGTGTTCGCCCTCGTACAGCAGATCGCTGTAGACCTCGTCGCTGATCAGCCACAGGTCATGCCGAATACACAGCAACGCCAGCTCCTGCCAGATCATCAGCGACAGACTGGCGCCGGAAGGATTGTTCGGGCTGTTGAGCAACAGCGCGCGGGTTTTGGGGGTAATCCGGGCCGCCACGTCCGCCGGATCGACCCGAAAACCGTTCTCCGGACGCACCGGCACCGGCACCACCTTCGCCCCACACGCACCGAACACCCCTTCATAGGTCACGTACATCGGTTCGGCGACTATCACTTCGTCGCCCGGATCGAGCACGCACTGCGCGACCGAATACACCGCGTTTTGCGCCCCGGGCATCACGATCACATGGTCGGCGTCCACCACCTGACCGCTTCGACGTCGATGTCGCCGGGCAATGCTGTCGCGCAAGGCCCGACTGCCACGCGCTGACGAATAGTGGGTGTCGCCGGCCAGCAAGCTGTCGATGGCCGCCTGAACGATGGGCTTGGGTGTATCGAAATCCGGGTCGCCGACCGACAGCAGCAATATGTCGACGCCCTGTGCGCGCATTTCCAGTGCGCGGTCATGAATCTGCCAGGCCGCGGCGCCTTCACCGGCGATGCGTTGGGTCAAGCCTGAATAGCGCATGTATTTCTCCAGTCGCGCGAGTTCCTGACACAACCCTATCTCAAATCGCGAAGCGCGCCACCCTGGCGTTCGAATCCCCTTCAATCGGGATTTTATTGTTCAAAAGGTTGCACCGGCGCATCGCGTAGAAAATACCTACACCAGACGGTGCGATAGCTGACAGCCATATCGGCATTTCGTCATTAAAGTCGCCTACCTGTAATTTCTGTCAGGTTCCAAAGTCGTCTGCTTTCGATATAACTGGACCATGCCGACAGCCCTGAATCAGGTGTCTGAAGGCAGGCCGCATGAACCATGCCTTTATGAAGTAGGAAGATTCTGCCGTGCCCACGCCATCATTGATGATAATTGGGAGAGTCCGTCATGTACCGTTCCAACCCAGCTCCAACACGGTCATCGTCAGCCCAGGTCAGTTTCCAGCCACCAGAACCCGCACAACCCAAGCCGATCACACTCACCAACAGGGAAAGAGAAGTCTTGCAGTGGAGCGCTGCCGGCAAATCCTCCTGGGAAATCGGCCAGATCGTCGAATGCACCGAAGCCGGGGTGAACTACCACTTCTGCAACATCCGCCGAAAATTCGGTGTGAGCTCGCGCTGGAGCGCTGTGGTCAAGGCGCTGGAGCAAGGCCTGATTCATCTGCCCTGACCCGTGGCCGGCCAATGCCTGCTGCGATGCACCTGCATCGCGCTGGTGTTGCCGACCGGGGCGCGGCTTCATGAGCCAGCGCATCATTCTTGCCGATGACCATCCGGTAGTGTTGATAGGTGCCAGGACGGCCTTGACCGCATCGCCCGGATCGCCGTTTTCCGTGGTCGCTGAAGCGCTCAACGCCGATGAGCTGATCTATCACCTGGACGTCACACCCTGCGACATCCTGATCAGCGATTATTCGATGCCCTACGGGCGCTTTCCCGATGGCCTGGCATTGATGGGTTACCTGAACCGTCACTTCGGCCACATACCGCTCATCGTGATGACCATGTTGCGCAACCCTTCCCTGCTGCAGGCCTTGCTCAATCACGGTGCGTGTGGCCTGTTCGACAAGCGCAGCCCGTTGAGTGAACTGAAACAGGCCGTAAACAGTGTGACCAAGGGGCGTCGCTATCTCAGCCCTTCTTTTGCCCGGATTCTCGAGGCCCGGTCCCTGCCCCACTGTCGTTCCGACGCGACGGCGAATCTTTCGGAACGAGAAATGGAGGTGGTGCGGTTGTTCGTCCAGGGGTTGTCCGGCCGGCAGATTGCCGCGCAGTTGAATCGCAGTGAAAAAACCATCAGCAGGCAAAAAAGAACCGCCATGGACAAGTTGGGACTTGGCCATGACGGTGGGTTGGTGGAGTTTGCGCGGGTGAGTGGGTTGGGATGAGACTCGATTCTCGCGAGCTGTAAATCCGCTAAGTGTACGTAGTGTGCGATAAAAAACTGAATGGTGCTTTGCACCCTGCGTCACCATCCAGTTCGTCTGGCACAGTATCTATCTCTGATTATCAATACCCAAGCGATTCCTCACACCTTTAGGTTTACCTATGTTCCTAGCCCTTTGCTGATTATCTTGATACATTTGATTTTGCTGCCAATTATCAAAGTTAGAGCTTCTTAAATTACTGTTCATTGCTGCAATTTTATCGTACTGCAATGCATCAGCTTTTAGCACGCTTTCAGCCTCTCGGGTTATACCAGGCATGCCAATATTATTATTCGCCCATTTCTGCACGTCTCGGGCATTATTAACAGCTTTGCCTGCAGCGTTACGCCACGAAGTTACCTCCTTTACAAAGCTCACCTTATGTTGTTTTTCATAAGCCTTTACAAAGTCTGAATCCCGAGCCATTTTCTCAGTTTCTGCCATTAATTCGTTATATTTCAATTTTTGTAATTTGGTGGCTTTATTCAACTGCCTTACGTGTTTGGTCTGGATAGGCCGAACGGTTGCCGGGCGCGCCTTAGAGTTTATCAAAAGCGCCGCGGGCATATTTTCCGCGTCCACGGTCTTAGTAGTAGATCTGAACAAACGCAGAATCCGCCCCACTACCGAATGCCCGTCACGGTCCGAATTAGATATCGGATCTCCCTCGCAATAAGTGTAAGAATTAATCCAACCCTCCCCAAACGGACTCCAACTATCCGGACTATGAAACCGCATCAACAGCCTATTGAACACACGATACCCATTACCCAGCAAATACCAACCGGTTGACGTTTCCCGAAGCTCGCCGTTGTAACCCAACCGTGCGCTCACCGGCTGCTCTGAACTGCTGTGCCCATACGCGGAATAAGCAATGCCATTCGTCAAACCCCGCCCGACCTCACACAGCACACTGTTCTTGTCATCACTGGCCAGCAGTAGGGACTTTGGGCCAGCACCTGCCTGGTGCTCGGCGAGCACATTTCCTTCGGCCCGTACGAAAGTACTGCTGTTGGCACCCTCGATCTGGTTGGCCAGTTCACCGTTCTGGTAAAAACGCTGTTCGTGACTGCCGCCAACAATGCTGCCGCTCAGCGTGTCCAGCGAGTCATAGTGATAGTCACTTTCCGTTCCACCGGCCAAGGCGCTGACGCTGATCAGACGCCCCAGGCTGTCATAGGCCAAAATACGCCCGACTTCGTCCTGCAGCAGATTACCTTCGGCGTCATAATTGAAGTCGATTCTCGGCGGATAGAGCGGGTCGCCAGGCCTGGGTGGAGTCAATACATTGCTCAGCCCGGTCAGTTGACAAGGATCTTGCGGATTGCTGTACTCGAAATAGATCGCGTGGCGCCCACCCTCGAACGTGGTTTCCACGAAGTCGAGATTGTCTTGCGCATCGAAGCTGAATATTTGTCCCTTGATCACCTTGCCATAGGGGTCTTCAGGCCGCTGGCTGCCCGTGCAGCTGTAGTCGACCAGGCGTCCACGTGCGTCATACGCGTAGGTTTCGTCTCGCAGGGTCTGATTGCCTTGCATCAACGAGCGCATTGTCAGCCGGTCGACTTCGTCGTACGCCTGGCTCAGGGTCTGAACGACCTGATTGCCCATGTCGAATGTGCGCAGCGTCTCACGGCCGAAATCATCGTACTCCAGGTCGATCTTCAGCCTTTGCGTACCATCGAGGGTGTCGATCGTCTTGAGTTGCCCCACAGTGTCGTAGGTGAACGTTGAGCGAGTGCTGCCCAGCTCAGTGGCCACCAACCGGGCAAACCCGTCGTACTCGTAGGTCTGGATTTGCCCGAGCACATCGGTATAACTCATCAACCTGGCCTGTCGGCTGTATTCGTAGAACATGGTGTACGGCGATCCACCGGTCTGTTCACGTTTTTCCGATTTCACCTCACCGGTACTGAAATACTGGCGTTCAAGGCTATGTTTAATGCCCGCTGCGTCGACTTCTTCAGTGCTGCGCAGGCGCGCGTTTTCAGCGTCATAGGTATAGACGGCGGTACTTTCAACGGCGATCCGCTGCTCCGGGTCTTCACCGAGTTCCGGCCGGTAGACGTAACCGGTTTCCACACCGCTGGGCCGCATGACGCTTTTCGGCTGGCTTTGCCCCGGATCAAAGTTATAGACACTTTTACGTCCGCCGGTAATCGACACGACCATCCGATCGAGCCCGTCGAAGCCCTGTTCACCCAGTACGCTGCCGTTGACGCTGATCTTCACCGGCAGGTCTTCACTGCTGTGCGCGGCGTACTGGCGCTCGACTTCGTTGCTGTCGGGCAAAACCGTCCTGGTCATCCGGTCGAAAGCGTCGTACTCATAGCGCGTCCAGTTGCTGGCGGCATCATATTCCTCGGCGGTCCGCCCGATGCCATCGTAATGGTAGAGATGCTCGCTGATCGTCTGCCCGCCCAGGTCGATACGTTTAACACTGTCGGGCTTGTCGAACAGGTTGTTGACCGTCACGGTTTTGCCCATGCCGTCGAGCCATTGTGTGGTGGTGCGGCCAATCGGGTCTGTGACCTCGTGCTCCTCGACGCCATCGGGTCGAATCACACTGCGCTGCTCACCCCAATCGTCGTAGTTGAACAGGCTGGTCAAGGGCACGTCCGTGGCCCTTTCCCAGTCGATCACGGTCTCGCTGATCAACTGCTCCAGGTGGTTGTAGGTGGCTTTGTAGGTATCGCGAAACGCTTGCGGGTTGCCGCCCAGGGCATCGGCATCGCGGCGTGTTTCCTTGATGACCCGATTGTGCCCGTCCAGGTGAGTGATGGTTTCAACACCCTTGACGTCCCTGGCGGTTTGAGTCGCCTGCTGACCATTGGCGTTGACCAGCGAGTAGGTGTAGTTACGGCTGGCCTCGTAAGGCGTGCCCGGCGCCACGGTTTCCTTGGTCACACGCCCTAACAGGTCATACTCGTAGGCGATTTCCACCTTGTTGTCGTCATGGTTGAGCAGTGGCTCGCCATTGAACAGGGAATGCTCCAGGTTGATGATTTTTTTCTGCCCGTCAAAACCGGTCAGGGTGTTGACCGTGTGCAGCACCGCCTCACCACTACGGGCATTTCGGGCCATTCTGTAGGTATAGGCGGTGGTGGTGGTCTTGCCGTTGAGCGTCACGGCGTCCTGCAACTTGCGCCCGTGCTCGAACGGGTTGTTTGGCGTGTTGATGTATTTGTAGGCCGTGACCTGCAGCGCCTGGCTCTGGCCATTGATGACCTGCCCCAGCGTCTCGTCCTTCATGGCCAGCCAGGGCCCGGAACCGGTCAGTCCCAGTTCCGCGGTGTAGGTGTAAAGGGTCTGCAGGGTCGGGGCCTTGCCATATTGGGAGGCAGCCGGCTTCACGGTCTTGCTTTTGATATTGCGCACAAACCCCTGCGGGTCGGGCGGGCAGCCCACCTCGCCTTGCGCCTGGTACCACTCGCTGGTTTCGGTCACGCCGTCGGCGTTGACCTGGGTCAGCAGGTTGCCGAAGTCGTCGTAGGTGGTGGTGACAGTCTGCACATGGCGGGGCAATGTGGCGCTGACGTGGCGCCAGGTCTGGGTCACGGTTTTCGGCAGCTGGCAATAGGGCTTCTGGTCCTTGAAGCCCAGGTTCGGATCGATGTAGTACTCGGTGTCGGTCCTCTGGTAGGTGTGGTCTTTCCCCGGATCGGTGGTGTATTGGGTGGTTTCTTCCAGGGTCAACAGATGAAAGCGGTTGAACACTCGCCGGGTTTCACGCACCTTTTTGTTGCTCGATGCGTCCCAGAGAATTTCGGTGGTTTCGTAGTCGTACGGGGAGCGCACTTTATAGAGGTTGTCCAGGCCATCATCGGTCCAGGACACACCGCTGCCAAAGCCGAGAAAGTTGTGGTCCTTGGCGTCGTATGCATAGCGGGTTTCGACGGCGGGCTGGCCGAAACCAGGGTCGCGCACGTGCTTTTCCACCCGCGGCAGGGTACGCCCGGGCTGGCCTGGAAAATAGTGCGGGCGCCCCGAATAGGTGACGGTCTCATGGCCGCCGGTGGGGGTGTAGACGTGCTCAAGGCAGGTGAAGCCGTCCCGGGTGACATACTCGAAGCGCCAGGAGGCTTTGTCGACGGTTGGCAGGATAAGGCTTTTGCTCAAGCCACCGACAATGTTCACCTGGAACTCGGCCTCGAAGGCACTGCCCGGATGCAGCGTGAGCTTGAGCAGGTTGGTGGTGCGCACCAGGCTGAGCAACTGCGTGCCATCGGCATTGCGGATACTGCTCAACAGTGGCTCGGTGCCGAAGGCCACGTAGTCGAGCGTGACGCTATGGCCTTGGGGCGAAAGCATTTCCACCGGCAGCGCGATATCACCCTGGCGCACCTGAAGAATCTCCACCAGCCCGGATTTATGTTCGACGCGATAGCGTTTGTTCCCCAGGTCATGGAAATGAAAGGAGTCGATTTTCTTTTCTGGAATTTCTACGCCATTGGCACCTGGATCGACCCTGAAGGTTTCACCGGTGTAAGAGGAGAATATCCGTTTGTTGGGGTCGAACTGCGACAGTTGCAAGTTCCACCCATTGCCGAAACCGCTGTCGGCGGTATTGAGCGGGTTGAAAGTCAGCTGCAGGGGAACTACCGGGCCACAGAGATTATTGGCCTTGAGTTCGGGTAATGAAATGGCGCAGGTGGCTTGCCCGGTGCGCGGGTCGACCTGGTTTTGAATGAAACTCATGAAGTTGAAGGCGTTGGAATGTATGGAAGTGGATGTCGACATGGCTCACGTCCTGAAATTGGTAGTAATAAAAGGGTGCAATCCGTGAAGACTGCACCCAGAACCGCTTGAGTTACGCGCCTATGATCTTGAGCTTATTTCGATCATTACCGTCGAAACCGATATACACTTCGTGCTTGTTGCCAAAAACATCATAAACAATCAAATTCAGCGCTGATTCGAAATCAGACTTCGCATACTTGTCATATTGCCAATATTGACGGCGGTGCAGGCTAAACAGTACCTGACCTTTGGGCAGCGGACTATTCGGATCGACAAAGGGGCTTATAGGGGCTGGCAATCGACGCTGCAAAATCGTGTCAATATGCAATGTTTTGGCATTCGGGTCCCCCTTGTCATTCGGGTCGTCCGGATCAGCTTCATATCTGAATGCGTGCCCCGTAATACTGTGAACATCTTCAAGCTGGGTGTTGCTTTCCCACTTGACCATACTGTTATTGCCGACGAACTGAATTTTCTTTATATCAATGTCCTTGTTTTCAATCTGCAATTTCAAATAGTAATAATCATCGCTAACAAGAACATCTTCATCTGCGCCACCGCCCTCCGGTTTTACACGCATTGGCCCCGTGAGCACGAATAACGTATGCCCCCCCGTCCCTCCCGAGGGTGGTTTAATTGCAACAAGGTTGAGGGCCTTGCGATTATGTTCGCCGTCGTCCTTGCCAGGGTTTGAGTAGAAATGCTCGTAGTTATCGCTGCGAATTGTTGCTGCGACCAGCAGGTTCTCGACCTTATGGCACTGAACAAAAAATTCCTTGGTGTATAGTTTCGCCTCCCGGGGTTGCATGGGCGCTGTCAGTTGGCCGGCAGGTGCCTGTATCGGGTATTTGTCATAAGTTAAATTTTCTGTTTCCGTGAAATACCATTTGCCACCTTCAGGCACACCATCCTTCCCGACCTCCGGCAACGGATTTTTTTCATCGGCCGAGACCAGGCGAATACTGGCGAGTTCAGCCTCTGATAGCTCCAATGGATCAGGTGCGCCTTCATAATTTGCGGGCTTGATCCGTACCGTTACCTTGGCCTGTTGCCGACCGTTGGCCCACACCCGGGTTGGCGAGGGGTCCACGATGAAATCGAATGTATCCAGGGCAAACCAGTTCGACTGCCTGGCATGGTCAGAGAGGTGAATGATGCTGTAGCCAAGCGTATCGAAGAAATCGCCCTCTAAAGTCACCTTGACAACACTGTAGGGTACCGAGATCGTTGCGGGCGCAGTGAAGACCCCTGTTAGTGGATCAACGGTCCCTTGACCGGCAACCACTTCCCACTTCAGCTGCTCGGGTTTGAGATCGATAGCGGCTTTCAATAGTGCAGAGCCTTTCGCACGTAGCCCCGGATGGATCGCAGGCGTCATGTTCAATGCGAAGTTGCCTTGGCGCAACAGCACCGTGGCGACGGCTTTTTCGCCAGTGGTTGTGTTTTCGACATCGACCAGTACCGCTTGCAGGGTACCATCGGGCAGGTTCGTTTGCGGCGGGGTGTAGATGGCCTCATTACCATTGGGAACCAGGGTGCCAAGATTCCCCCTCGGCGTCCATTTCAAGACGCCAGCGCCCAGCGATGTGGCCTTGAGCGTCACGGCTTTACGATCGCTCATGTCGATCAGCGTCATCGACGGCGTCACTACCACACCGGCCAGCACTACGGTGGTCAGTGCAGAGGCGGTCACCTCATCGCCGGTGCCCTGGTCGATGTAGGTTGCAGTCACTACATTGCGCACCGCCGTGCCTTCAAGTAGTTGCACAGCCGGTGCCGTGTATACGCCTTTGTCGATGGTGCCCGAGGCACGGGTACCGTCGATGCTGCGCACGCTCCAGGTGACATTGTCCGCCTTGATACCCAATTGGCGGATAGTGAAGGTTTGTTGCTCCCCGGCCTTGATGACCGGCGTCAGCGGATCGAGGGTGAAGGTGGTTTCTTTCGGGTCGATCTGTCCGACCAAGAACAGGTCGCCCGGCAGTCGGGCCTCTATCAGTTGCAAGGCGTTGCGTTCGGGGAATAATAGGTTGCTGATCGCAAGGGCGTTGATTTCGGGGACATCTACCTTTTTGAACACCTCCAATACTTTTAGAAATGAAGGAGTCAGCATGTTATCTAGTCTTTTTCTCAGAACCTCATCATAACATGATTCCACAGGATCTATACGGCCTTCCGGATCCCAATTACCGTCAAAATCAATAACAGGCTCCCCAATCCGCTCGAATGTCACCCGATTAAATCCCGCCGAAAGCACTGGCTTCAGAACTATTTTAACATCGGCCTTGGCTATCCCCCCCCAATAAAGATTTACATCTGGCTTAAACAGATACCATTCATGAAGATGGAACGGCAGCAGTCTAGGACCGGTTAAGGATAATTCAAGACAAGACGCGTCATTTGGAATCACCCGCAATGATTTTTTAGGATCAGAGTCAAACACTTTGAATTGTAGCGGTCCGTCATTTCGCAAATGGTGGGAATGAAACGCATCAGTGTGCCAATTAAATTCAAACGCAGGAAGATCAAAAGCACCTCCGACCGCAGAGAGTGTATAAGCCAAGTGATTGGATTCTGAACTTCCAAATCTCAGACCCCCTCCCACAGTCGTTTGAAAAGCCTCTCGGAAATACCAATCAAATACCACCCGACTGGCTAACACCAACGACCCGGAATAAATGGCTTTCCCCTGCGAGTCCCGATTATTGGGAATCAAGTAATCAAACGCCCCTTCCGCCGGGTCAGTCCCCTGCTTCGGATTTCCTTTAGTCTGGACACACAGCACTGCCGCGCCTTCACCGTAATCGTCTGAGGCAAGATTCTTTCCTTCTTCGGTGGCCATGGTGCGGATGATGAATGAGCGCGGTGCCAACAAATCGACATCGCGCAAGTCCAGCTTGCCCAGGATATAAACGCGGTCTTCTGGCTTCTGTTCAAGGAACAGAGCCTTGAAGAAGTCCCCCAGCAATTCCTGGGATTTGTCTTCGCTTACCAGGTTGCAGCGGCAGTTATACGCGTCGCCGAAATCGAGAGTCACCTTGCCTTGTTCATTGACCGTGCCTTTACTGGCCGCCAGGTCAATGTCCATGGTGACGGTATACTTTTGATGAGCACTTACCACATAGCTGTATAAGATAGCTCCGGGGAGTTGATTGGTGCCCTTGCGCACATAAGACACCGTGCCCGACACGATATCCATGGTCGCCGTCACTCTAGAGTTACGCAACGAGGCTTTTTGGAACCCTATCCGCGGCGCGGTCAATATCAGCCCGCTCAAATCGAGGTATTCCTCACCGTCCGGTGTCATCAGGGGCTTACCAAAGATACGTTTCAAAAAACTTGTTCTATTAAACCGGGTAATATACTGCTGCTCCAACAGGCTGTTGACCTTGGCGCGATTCATAAACACCAGGGCGTCCCAGCCAAGAGTAACCGATTTACCTTGCATCCTGTCAGTGAGTTCATCCAGGGAATAATTCATGAGCTGTCTCCCGTGCGTAAAATCAGAAAAAAGAGCCGACCATCCGTTGACATGGCTGGCGCTATATAAAATCAACCTTTGCTAAGTGTGAGGTTGACGGTCTCAATCAGATCGGCGTACTTACTCAGTGGCAGCGGAACCGCCGCGACCGCATGAATGCCACTAATTGGGCCTTCCAGCGTTGCCGACACGACAATAAAACTTCCCGGCGCCGGAGATTTTGGCTCGGTATATTCACCGGTTTTATCATTGAATGTGCCCTCTCCACTCAACAACTTCCAGACCAAAAGACCTGGATCTATCGGACCATTCTTGCCCCTCACTTCAAACTGAATGGCCCCTGTCGACGGGTCACTTTCCTCAGTCATCAGGAGTGGAGTGCCAATCGGCAGGTTATGAATCAAAACTTGGATAAAGGCAGAAGTGACGACACCGTTAACGGTCTTTTTAATCTCGATTTTGTCCACTGAGAACGGAACAGCGAGATCTTCACTTCCACCCGCTTTATACGTACGCTTAGTTGGATCACCTTCCACCGGCGTCAGGGTTGACCCCCATTGCGGGGTTACGATCTTCCACTCCAACACTTCGTCTCCCATTGCCTCGGCAGACAACACTTTGGTATCACCCTGGTCGCAGCTGTCGTATATCGGATTCACCACGATGGCACTGTGGAGCACGGAGACCAACGCGGAGCTTTTCACCGGTTTTCCATCCAAAGTGCCCTGCGCGGTCACAATGACGGTGACAAAGCCATCAGGCAATTTATCCGCAGTTGGCGCCGTGTATTCGCCGGTTGGACTGATCACCCCCGGTTCGGCAAGATTGCCGTCGACATCCTTTACGCTCCACTGAACGTTATCCGGCTTGGGCATCAGGGTGAATTGCAGTTTACTGCCCGCCTCTATTGTCGAGTTCGACGGAGACAGCGCCGTGGTCGTGCGAAGCGGATCAATCTTGCCGCATGCCAGCAGATCCCCTGGGAGTACGGCATCGCTAAGTTGCAAGGCGTTGTGTCCGGGGAAAAGTATATTTCTCAGCAGCCATGTTTTAATCCCAGGAATGTGAATTCTGTTGAGTACGTCGCGAACGATGGAGTCGGCTTGAAATGCAATTGTTCCTCTGGTGGCGCTTTCGCCGTTCTGGTTCCAAAGGACCCCTGGATGCGCAAACTGACAATTTTTAGTATCCAGGACAGTCTTCTTGTTACCTAATTCAATCTCACCCTCGGAATCAATCAAAGCAGTATATTCCAGGCCAAGATCATAACGACATGAATAATCGTACTGGTAATTATCCAAAAAGCCTGGCGTAATATGCTTGCCACCGATCACACTGTTCCAAGTTACATTCAAAGCCCCCTTGACAGACCCCACTTTGAAAACATTTCCCGCACCCCCATCCACTTTAAATCGATAGGGAAATTCATCAATACGTGTATATGTCACATGTGGAGTCCCAGTATTTCCCAGATATCCATAATCCGGCGTACGGAATTTTTTGTTACCCCCACCCGCCGTTGCCTCTAGCGACGCAGCAACATCATTGCCCGGCTGTACCAGTTTAAGACTCAACCCTTCCCCAACACTTTGCTCTACGGCAGACTTTATCAGTTTCTCAAACACAACCTTACTGGCAATCAAAACTGACCCTGTAAACTCGGTACCGTCACCATCTGCTGGAATCGGAAACGTCGAATTGGCATTAGGGAAAAAGGAGCTGTCCTCGCCATCTTTCAAGGTGATGAACAATGTCACCGCGCCGCGGCTGTAGCTTTCATCTCCAAGCACGGCGTTGGGGTCTGCTTTCATTGTCCTTATTTCGAAATTCTTGGGCGTTAGCACTCCATTCAAATCGCCGGCCAGCGACCCCAGCGGGAATATCTTCTTGTCAGCTGGTACTTCTTTCTCAAAGTACTCCTTGAAACGTTTTCCGACGTCTTCCTGGGCAAGGTCACCGAAAACAAAGTTTGCCCTGAACGTATCGGCATTCTTCAGGTCAATCTCCACTTTGCCTGGCCCCGTGACCACGCCCTTGGTCACTGGCTGATCCATCCATAACTGTGGCCCGCCAATTGGCAGGACTTTCATCATTTTCGACACAAAAGCAGCACCGCCGGAATACTTTTTAGTACTGACGATCATTCCACCGATCATGTCCATGGTCAGCGGCGCCCGGGCGGGAAGACTGGGGTCCGAACTTTCGAACGACAACTTTGGCGCAAGGAGTCTAAGATCATGTATATGCTCCCGATAGGAACCGTCTCCCCATGACGCAACCATTGATGCAGGTTCGATATTGCCCTCCGCAGTATTGAATCGCTCGGTATACAACTCCATCAACAACTTGTTGGCTGCGCGCTGGTCGTACGATACGCAGGCATCCCAACCATAGGTGAGGGATTTACCTTGCATCTCGGCTGCCAATTGCTCAAATGTTAGTTGACTCATGATTCAGCAACTCCAAAGAATAGATAACACACTTCGCTCGCTATCAAGCCAGTAGTTTCAGCACCAGAGGTCTATTGAATGTAATGGTCGATTGCCCACCATCGAAACTCACGCTGACCCGCAAGGTGAATGTATTGTTGATTGCAATATCGGCCAGGTCAGACTTCCACAATAGGGCCTGGACCCCTGCGGTTACTTCTTCAGGCTTGACATCACGTACTGCAATAATGTCTCGGTCGTCCGTCATACCGCTGGCCGATAACCACAAGCGCACTTTCTGCTTCGTGGAAATGAACGACCAGAGGTCAACACTCAACAACGCGCCTTCTGGTGGAATATCCGAGAGTTTCAAAGTGGCCGGTGAACCGATCTGGGCTCTGTCGCAGACGATGCCGGGATGACTGGTGAGGTGACGGATAAACAGCTTTAAAGGTGCCTCGGCGTCCTCGCCCCCGACGCTGTAAGTCACTTCAACCTGTTTACCGAAATTGGGCGGTAGTACCTCGGGCGGTACTCTGAACTTCAACGGTTTGGTCTGGCTTGGTACCTGTGTTTCAAAAGAGCCGCTTTCCCCATCCCCCTTAAAGTAGACCGTGACCTTGTCCCCGTCATTAATCGTGGCGGCTTCAGGAATCGCGACGTAGGCACCGCTTATGGCCAGAATCGGATTCAACTCATTGCGCCCGCCCACCTCGACACTGCGATCCACGGTGGGGGTAGGCAGTACCAACGGTTCCCGTATCTTCAACTGCAACAGAGCGCTGGAACCGGAAGCATCGGCGCGCGCGTACTGGTAACCCAGGTTGACGTCAGCACCACGGTTGTCCATCAGCCACTGCTTCGGGAGCGTTACTTCAATCCTGCCGCGCTCAATGTTGGAGATGTCGATCTTCAGGTGCTGGATGGTGTTTTTGTTCGGCCCACTGCCCGATCCGGTGCGCGTGCCGTATACCAGCACGTCGTCGCCCACTCGAATCCCCTCGTAGACCGGAACTACCGTAATAATACCGTCAGGGAACAGTCCGGGATTAATCTCGTCACCGACCAGGTCCTTGACACTCGGCTCGGGAAGCTCAGGAGCGGCAGGTGGCGTCACCAGGATCGTGCGCTCGGCCGAGACGGTGTCAGCCCGTGCGCCGGACGATGCATAGGTGATCTCGAACCGCAGGATGATCTTGCCCCCACGTACGCCCATGGCGGCGGTCCTCGCAACCAACCAGCTCAGCACCTGCCCTGGATTATTGGTCGGGTCGGTATCGCTATCGCTCAAGGTTTTGGGTGGTATGTTCACGGGAGGGCCGTCGCTGCAGTCAGCACGCACGCCCTTCCAGATCAACCTGACCACATCACCATTGGACGCCTCGGTAAAAGGCACCACCGCGATTGTCATATTGCCGTCAATTGCGTCGGGATCCAGTTGGAGGTCATGGGACTCTTTTATCTGGGGGCCGGATAACAGGCCAAATTTGCCGATACCAAAATGGATCCGCTTGGATTCTTCCCTGTCCTCTCCGGTGACGCGGTCCAGAAAAAAAGAATAGAACACCTGCCCCTTGTTCAATCGCTGCACAAAGTGATTGGCGACCTGCATCTGGAATCCCAACGGCCCCTCATTTAACGGGTCGACAGGGATCGGAATGTCCTTGACGTCTACTGGTGTTCCGTCCTCTGCCAGCCCCAGCCAGCTCTGATAAAGAGTATCGCCAAGCACTGGGTTAGTGTATTTGGCATAGGTATCAAGTGGCCCTCCGCTCAGAGCATCCGGATCAATTGTATTATTGATCAACAGTGGAATGATCGGCGCCTTTAGATCGCCCGCTGGCATAGTGGTAGTCCTCACGCTAATGCAAATGGGTGGAGCTTGAATCCACCGGGAAATTCGAATCTTGCCCTGTGTTTTACGCCTGATTTACTACCGTGGGTACTAGCAGAACTGCTAGGTTGTCAAACACGCCATGAGTGCTAAAGTCGGGCAGGAACAAATCACGTTGTTGCCACCCGAATCTTTTTGAGGCGTTCGATAATGAAATATTCCAGAGCACTACTTGCGGCTACTGCTTGCGCATGCTTAACGTTTTTTGGGGCAAGCGCTGTTGCATCAACACCAACAGCTGCCAACAAACAAGCCGAACCAAAGGCCACCTATGGTCAGATTATTTTCTACAACGGCAAAGGCGAAAAGCATTGCATGTTGTCCGTGCCGGAAACCAAACAAACCTTTAACCTTGCTGATGGCTCCCAGAGTTGCACTGAAAACCACGCTGCCAGTTTCAGCCTGGAAAACATTCCCTCGGCTACGCTCATTCAGTTTTATGAAAATCAAAGTTGCTCAGATTCTAAAGTGAAAGGAAACTTCTTCGTAAAACTTAAAACAGTCAAACAACCCACAGACTGGAGTAGCCCCAGCCCCAACCCACCTGCAACAATGCATTTCAATGACTTTAGAAAACTGGATCCCGAATATCTTGTTCCGAAAAAGTTTATTCGCATTGAGGACCGCTGGCCGGTGCCGGATGTCAACGAGGACTGGGATGAACGGATCAGCTGCGTTTATATCGAACGCTCTCAGCCGGTTTACTGATGATGCCCACGCATTTTCCAGCCAGCTTCATCTTTTCGTCTTCACGCCAAACTACGAGGCGCCGTCCATGAGCACGTCCACCTCCATACAGTCCAACGCCTTCAACTTCATGAGTTTCATCCAAAGCCAGGTCGACCCGCGCACCGGGCAAGCCACCTGCGCCATTTCATTACCCGAACTCAAGGCCAATAATCTCTGTGGCCCGGTAGTTCCCCTGCAGCTGACTTTCAACCCGCTCAATACCGCAGACAGCGGTTTCGGCAATGGCTGGAACTTGCAACTGTCGCAGTTCGACCCCAACAAACGGATATTCTCCTCGTACACCGGTGAAACCTTCAGGGTCGATCCAGGTGCCAATGGTGTAGAAATTCCAGAAAAGAAAATCGACTCCTTTCATTTCCATGACCTGGGGAACAAACGCTACCGCGTCGATCATAAATCCGGGCTGGTGGAGATTCTGCAGGTGCGCCAGGGTGATATCGCGCTGCCGGTGGAAATGCTTTCGCCCCAGGGCCACAGCGTCACGCTCGACTACGTGGCCTTCGGCACCGAGCCACTGTTGAGCAGTGTTCGCAATGCCGATGGCACGCAGTTGCTCAGCCTGGTGCGCACCACCAACCTGCTCAAGCTCACGCTGCATCCGGGCAGTGCCTTCGAGGCCGAGTTCCAGGTGAACATTCTCGGTGGCTTGAGCAAAAGCTTTGTCCTGCCAACCCACGACAAAGCCTCCTGGCGCTTCGAGTATGTCACCCGGGACGGCTTCACCTGCCTTGAGCACGTCTACACCCCCACCGGTGGCCATGAGACCGTCACCTATTCGGGGCGCCCGCACTATTTTCCAGGCCAGCCCGGGCGTACCCTGCCGCGGGTGGAAAAGCACGTGCGCGACCCTGGTTTCGGCCAGCCCGCCGTCGAAACCCGCTATGCATACGACGCCAAGGACCACAACTTTCTCGGCTTTGGCAGCGGTCTGTCCTGGAGCGATGATGGCCTCGACAACCTCTATAAAGTGCGCTCCCCGTTCGACTACGAAACCACCGAAATTCTCTGGGACGCATCGGGCAACAGGAAGGCGCAGGAGACCCGGCGGGTATACAACCGCTTGCATCTGCTGACCCTGGAAGAAACCACCCAATACAGCACCGATCCGGGGAAAGACCACACCTACCAGAGGACCGACACCGAGTACTACTTCGACCCGAACCTGGACTTCAAGAATCAGAAGCCCTATTGCCAGCTGCCGAAAACCGTGACCCAGACCTGGCGCCACGTCAGCGCCACATTGCCCCGCCACGTGGAGACCGTGACCGCCACCTACGACGACTTCGGCAACCTGCTGACCCAGGTCACCGCCGACGGCGTAACCGAAACAAACGAGTGGTACAAGGCGGCAGGCGAGGTGGGCTGCCCGGCCGACCCACAGGGGTTTGTGCGCAACCTCAAAAGCAAGACCGTGACCCCGGCTGCCTCCCAATATGGCAAGGCCCCGACCCTGCAAACCCGCTATACCTACACCGAACAACTGGGCCTGGCCGGCAGTGGTCCCTGGTTGGCACTGCGCAATGAAACGCTGGTGCACATCGGCGGTGGCGGTGCAGCAACGGAGTTGCGACAACTGACTCATGATTACATCAACACCCCTGAAGAGAAGCTGACCCACGCGCGCATCCTCAGGTCGACTCAAACCTTGCACGGCCAAGCCCAGACACTGACCTCCACCCAGTTCCGCTACAGCTTCACGCGTAATGCCCGTGCCAACGCGATGGTCATGCGTACGGAAAGTGAATTGATCGGGTTCGATGACACACCCGGCAAACCGGTCCGCAGGGTCCAAACCCAGGAACACTCATTGCTCAACGGCTACAAGCTGCTCAACCATGACGACAACGACGCCATGGTCGCCTACGTCAATGACCCGATAGGTCGCGTGATCGAGGAGATGGTGGCGCCCGACTCTAATGACTACAGAGCCAGCCGTACCTACACCTACACGTTGACCAACGGTGGGGGCGCTCAACAGGCCAGGCAAACCGCCAAGGACGTCAAGGGCGTCGAAACCGTCACCTGGCTCGATGGGCACAATCGGGTCGTCAGGGTAGAGCGTCGGGACGCCGATGCCCTGGGAGGTGATCCGCTGGCGTTTCGCGACACCTATAAAGCGACTTACAACAATCGCGGCCAATTGATCAGCGATACTGTCATCGACTGGGAAGGCGCGGCCGACAAGCCCTTGACCCGCCAGTACGAATACGACGCCTGGGGGCAGCAATTCAAAGTTGTCGGGGCCGATGGCGTGGCACAGATCACCGAAGTCGATCCACGCACACAAACCTTGCGCAGCTGGACTGAAAGCACCGTCACGCCCCTCAACATCAGTGGCAAAAGCCGCACGACACTCAACATGTTCGGCAAAGAAGACAAGATTGAAGCACTGGACGCACAGGATAAAGTCGTCAGCACCAGGGAGTATTTGTATGACGGCCTGGGCAACTGCGTTGAGCAAATCAACGAGATGGGCGAGTCCACGCGTTTTGAGTTCGATTTGTTTGCCCGGATACGGGCCACAACCCTGCCCGACTACACTGAAATTCACCGCACTTACGCGGCCCACAGTGGCGGTGAATTGCCGATTGACATGCAGGTTGTCTCCAATGGGGTGACTGTCAGTGTCGGCAACCAGACGTACGATGGCCTGGAACGCCGCAAGACCTTGAAAGTCGGCCCGCGCCTGCAGACGTTTGAGTATCAGGGTGGCCAGTCCAAGATAAGCAAGGCAATCACCGCCAGCAAAAAGGAAATCACCTACGAGTACAAGCCAGGCCTTGTGGGGTCGCCGGTGGGCAGCATCGCCCCGGACGAGCAGTCAAGCTTCAACTATGACAACCAGAGTGCGCAACTGACCCTGTCGCAAAACAGCCAGGGCGAGAATGGCTTCGCCTTCAGCTCCAACGGGCAATTGCTCAAGGAGACATGGAAGGACAAGCACACCGGCAAACAATGGGAAACCACCTACACCCAGACCTTGAACGGACTTCCCCTCACCCGTGTAGATGCCAATGGCTTGGCCTGCACCTACACCTATGACGATAAGGCGCGACTCAAGACCATCACTCAGGGCCAACTCCTTGCCAGCTTCGAGTACGACAACCTGGGAAAAGTGAGCACAATTACCACCCGCAACCAACATACCGCGCAGACACTGCGAACTACCCTGACGTTCGACGATCAAGGCCGGGAAATCATGCGGCTTATGGAGCTTGAAGGTCACCCCAGGCAAACCATCAGCCAAACCTACCGCGACGACAGCAAGCTGCACACGCGTCACTTGCAGGTGGGCAACCAGACCGAACTGCTGGAAACCTTCAACTATGACCAGCGCGGACGCATGGTCGAGTACACCTGCGACGGCCCTGCCCTGCCCCAGGACAGCTATAAAAATGGCATCAAGGAACAGCTGTTCGAGTTCGATGCATTGGACAACGTGACCGCGGTCTACTCACTGTTTGCCGACGGAACGCGTGACGATGCCTTCAGTTATTTCTCACCGAGCGATCCGTGTCAATTGGTGAAAGTCACCCACAGCCACCCCGACTATGACGCCAGCTGCACGCTGGACTACGACGACGACGGCAATCTGTTGCACGACGAAAACGGCCAGGCCCTGCACTATGACACCCAGGGCCGGTTGCTGAGTGTCACCGATACCGGCGGCAACACCGTCAGCCGGTACCGCTACGACGCTCATAACCATCTGCTGGGCGTCACTCGTGGCACGCAGATCGAAACCTTGCGTTTTTATCAGGACGATCAGCTGAGCCACACCGAACAGGGCAACAGGAAGATTCATTACCTGTTCCTCGGCGAACAGCCGCTGGGCCAGCAAGAGCAGGATGACCCGGAACAAACGTTACTGCTGTTGACGGATGGTAAAAACAGTGTGCTGGCCGAAAGTGGTAAGAATGAACTGCGCAAAGCGGTCTATGGCGCCTATGGCGAACGCAATCCGGACGCCAAATTGGAATGTCTGCTCGGGTTCAACGGTGAAGTGCGGGACGAACACAGTGGCTGGTACCTGCTGGGCCGGGGCTATCGGGCCTATAACACGACGCTGAGGCGCTTCCATAGCCCGGACTCGCTCAGCCCGTTCGGTGCTGGCGGGGTCAATCCTTACGTGTACCCGGGAGATCCGATCAACTATACCGATCCGACCGGGCATGCCAAACGGGGGCCTAACTGGGAGGGGATAGGGGGTGCGATACTGGCGGGCGCTGGTATTGTGATTTCAGGTGTGACGATAATTGTAGCCCCACCTGTGGGCGTGGCAGCTGTGATTAAAATCGTTTTTACTACAACAGTAGGTGTTGGCTTCGGCGCCTACGCAATTTATGAAGGCGTCATGGCCAATAACGCAGTTAAATTGGTAGACCGGGAGAAACACGGGAGAAGTTCCTTGATTTCTGGTGGCTTAGACGCTGGTTTGTCTGCGTTGTTCCTTGGGTTGGCTGTAAAAGCCAAAGCCAAAGCCGTAGCCAAAGCCGCAGCCAAAAAAGCGGCTCGAGAGAGTTTTCGTTCACAACTCCAGAACAGCTTTACCAACATAAATGAGATGATGGGTGCAACGGCGGGTATCCCAAGCGGGACACGTAACAGGAGTTTGTTACTTCAAGCGTCTGTAGAGGGTCCGCCTTCTCGAGGTCCTCGAGGTCCTCGAGGTCCTCAAGGTCCTCGAGGTCCTGACGGAGCTCAGGGGCCTGCAGGACCTCAAGGGCCAGCAGGACCTCGGGGGGCAACAGGACCTCAGGGGGTACCGGGACTGAACGGCAGTATTCCCTCAACTGGCGTATCTCCACCTGCACGGCCAACTCCGGCGTCAACGGCACCGTCCGAGCCAGTTGCAGGCCCTTCTAGTGGAGGGGAGCCCTGGGGTTTTCAAAACCTTCGCGACAAGCAGCTAAATCGAACGGATGAATTCGGTTTAAATACGGTAAATTCTCCAGCAACCGATACGATAGATAACATAGACGAAATAGTAAACGACGTAAGACGCAACAGCGAATAAGATTAAGGGCTCCACTTCTAACCAGTGGAGCCTTTTTTTTCGCAAATACAGATAAAACATTCGCAAACATAACCCGCCCCAACACTGAGAGTTCTCTCATATCCCCCTCCCCCCTTACCCTCTAAACTCCCGCCTCCGAGACAACCCAACTACCTCCCCACTCGCATCGATCGTGAGTACCCCGGCACCGTCTCGTTAAATAAACGCCGGATTAAATCAATCAAAGGATTTGTTACATGAAGAAATCTCTATTCGCACTTCCGTTAGGCCTGGCACTGGGCCTGGCGGCCACTTCGGCCTTCGCGGCCGATGGCCGGATCAACTTCACCGGCAAGATCAGCAGCGCTACCTGCCCCGTTGAAATCGTCAACCCGGAAAACGGTGCCGTGGGCAACCTGGTTTCCCTGGGCTGGGTCGATTCCAGCGCCTTCCCGAACGTCGGCGCCGTTGCTGGCGAACGGGCCTTTCAGATGCGCATTACACCGGGCACCGCTTGCGTCCTGGACCCTACCAAACTTAACGCCACCGTGACATTCAACTCAGTGTACGGCGGTGGTGGTGATCATTACGGCCTGAAGCCGACCGGCAACCCCGCGAGGGGCATTGCCGTGGCGATCAAGGACGTTACCGGTGGTTTCATCAAGAATGGCGAGACCTCCACCGTCTACAAACTTGACGAAACCAAACCGACCCTCATGGACTTCACCGCCATGTACATCGCCACTGCGGCGACGGTAACCCCGGGCCCCGCCGATTCCGATGTCGAGTTCACCCTCAGCATCAACTGATCACGCTCCTGCGTTTTAAAACAGCAGGTTCACCGCCTGCTGTTCGAGAACGATTCCTCGACACAGGGATTTTTTTACTATGTTTGGCTTGATTAAACGTCCTGCCCAAGTCAGGAGCGGCGCACTGTCTTGCGTGTTGTTTGGCGCCCTTATTACATGGTTGCCAACTAGTTACGGGGCGTTAACCATTAGTAGCACGCGAGTCGTGTTCGACAGCGACAAGCGCAATGTTTCGTTGACTGTTTCCAATCCCAGCAACAAACCCTTCGCCGTGCAGACCTGGGCGAATACCGCAGCCGACGACCAGACCACTGCCGTGCCTTTTATCGCTTCACCGCCGCTGTTTCGCTTAAACGCCGGTAAAGAACAGCAGGTGCAGATCAACGGCTTGCCCAACAAGTTGCCCAAAGACCGCGAATCGCTGTTTTATTTCAACGTTCAGGAAATACCGCAACTGGAAGCCAATGAAGTCAACCAGTTGAATATCGCATTGCGCACGCGCATCAAGTTGTTCTACCGACCTGTGGAACTCAAGACCAATGCGCTGGACAGCCTGAAAGAGTTGAACTGGTCAATAAAAAAAATCGACGGCAAAAGCCGTCTGGTGGTGACCAATCCCACGCCCTTTCACGTGTCTTTCGTGCGCATTGAACTCCTTGCAAACGGGCAGAAAGTCAGCCTCAAAGACACTCCGATGGCACTTCCCCTGGACTCCAGCACCTATGAGCTGGACGGCTTGAAGCCTGTGCCGGGAATGCAGGTCAGTTTTTCCGCGATCACCGACTACGGCGGCTTTACGACCCCAATGACCGTGCCCGTCGGCCTTGATCTTTAACATTGCGCGGACTATCACCATGCCTTTCTTCCCGCACCAGAGTTCGACTTGCGCGCAGCGTCTGTTTCACCTTCTGGTATTCACCGGCGGCGGCATTGTATTGCTGCAAACCAAGCCGGCGCAGGCCGCCAACCCGGTGGAGTTTCAGTCAACCTTCATGCGCCAACTGCAAAACCATGCGAGCGATGCCGGTGCGCTGGCCTTGAAAACACTGTCCAGTGGCCAGGATCTGGCGCCCGGACGTTACCTGGTGAGTATCGAGGTCAATCGCAGCTTCTTTGACCGCCGGGAAATCGAGTTCAGCCCCCATGCCCAAGGCGATGGACTCTCCCCCTGCCTGTCGCTGCAATTGATCGAGGAGATCGGCGTAAAACTCGACAGCCTGGAGGAGACTGAGGCCTCGCTGAACAGTTGCATCGATCTGCAGCAGCTGATTCCCGGTGCGCAAATCGAGTTCAATGCCGGTCAGCTGACGCTGGCGCTCTCCATCCCGCAGATTGCCATGCGTCGCGATGTTGCCGGTTATGTCGATCCGCAATTGTGGGACTATGGCATCAATTCAGCCTTTGTGAACTATCAGGTATCGGCGCAACAGGGTCGAAATTCGTCAGGCCACAACAGCAGCCAGGACCTGTACTTGAACAGCGGCCTGAATCTGGGCGCCTGGCGCTTGCGCAGCAACAATGCCTTTCGTAGCGACTCACAGGGCGAACGCACATGGACGCGCGCCTATACCTATGTCCAGCGCGATCTCCCCGGTACACACTCGCAGTTGACCCTGGGCGAGACCTACACCCCTGGCGATGTATTCAGGAGCATTCCCATCAAGGGCGTGCAAATTGCTTCCGACATGAGCATGTTGCCCGACTCGCTGCAACAGTATGCGCCGATCGTTCGAGGCGTTGCGCAGACCCGGGCCAGGCTCGAGATCCGCCAGAACGGTTACCCCATATATTCCACCTATGTCAGTGCCGGTCCCTATGAGATCAACGACCTGACGACCGCCGGTGGCAGCGGTGAACTGGAAATCATCCTGACCGAAGCCGATGGCCAGGTGCGACGTTTCACCCAACCCTATTCAACCCTCAGCAACCTGCTGCGCGAAGGCGTCTGGCGCTACAGCACCAGCCTGGGGCGTTATAACTCCCCGTCGTTTGCCAGCGATGACTCCTCTTTATGGCAAGGTACTCTCGCCACCGGCGTGGGGTGGAACTCAACCCTGTACGGCGGGTTGATGGCCAACGACTTCTATCAGGCCGGCACCTTCGGTATCGGCAAGAATCTCGGCGCGATCGGCGCACTCTCGTTCGACGTCACGCGCTCCGCAGCCGATATCGATCCCCATGACAGCAGCCGCAGCGTCCAGGGCATGAGCTACGCGGCGAAATACGGCAAGTCATTCGAAACCCGGACCAACTTGCGCTTTGCCGGTTATCGCTACTCCACCGAGGGTTATCGCGATTTCAGCGAAGCGGTGCGCGAGCGCAGCGCCGACCAGCGTTATCGCGGAAGTCGACGCAGCCTGCTGGAGGCCTCGGTGTTCCAGAACATCGGGACCCATAGCTCGCTGAACCTGACACTGTCCCAGGAAGACTACTGGCGCACCGATTATCAGCAGCGCCAATTCCAGTTCAATCTCAGCACCCGCCACAACACCGTCAGCTATAACCTTTACGCATCACAATCACTTAACGAAAAACAATCCAACGACCGCCAGATCGGCCTGAGTATCTCGGTGCCGCTGGACTTCGGCCGCTCGACCACCGCCACCTTCGACCTGAGGCAAAACCATGGCCAGCTCGATCAACGCGCGTCTTTGTCTGGCCGGGGCGAGGGAGATCGACTCAACTATCGAGCGTCCCTGTCCAACAATGAAAGCCAGCAGAAATCCGCTGAACTGGCGCTGGCCTACCAGACACCCGTTGCCAGCCTGGGCGCGGGTATCGCTCAAGGCAGCACTTACAACAATGTTTCGCTCAACGCCAGCGGTGCGCTGCTGCTCCACGGCGACGGCCTTGAGTTCGGCCCCTATATGGGTGAAACCAGTGGCCTGGCCCATGTGCCGGACATCGCCGGCGTTGGGGTGATCAACGCCTCGAGCGCCAGGACCAATGACCGTGGTTATGCGCTGATCCCCTACCTGCAACCCTATCGGGTCAACCGGGTAGTCCTCGATACCGACCAGCTCGATCCGAACATAGAGATCGATAACGGCGTGACCCAGGTGGTTCCGCGTCGCGGTGCAGTCGTCAAGGCCACATTCCCCGCACGCAAGGTACAAAGGCTGGTGCTGACCACCCGTGACAGCCAGGGCGCACCTTTGCCCTTTGGAGCCCAGGTCAGCAACAACGATGAGGAAGTACTCGGGATAGTCGGCCAGGCCGGGCAGGTACTGCTGGGGACTGTCGATGCCCGGCAAGTCCTGAATGTGCGCTGGGGCAACGCCTCCACCGAGCAGTGCCAGTTGCAGCTCGATGTCCCGAGCATGCCGCTGGAGCAAGGTTATCGGGTCCAGGACCTGACTTGCCGCTGACCCAACGCTTCGTTCACTCATGCTCGATGCACCCCGCGGTGCGTCGAGCTGTTTTTGCCAGGATAGAACACAGCATGTCGATCAGATTATTTCCGGGCGTTCTGTTCACGCTCGCCGCCAGCGGACTGACGCCGTTCGGTGCCGCGTATGCCGCCTCCAATACCTGTTACTGGGGGGGCGCTTCGGGGCCTATTCGGTATGTGGCCGATGTGGGTGCACTGTACATTCCCAGAGATGCCAAGGTCGGTGATCCGATAGGCCCGATTGAGAGATCATTCAGGCAAGGTGGCTCAGGGTTAACGATCCACTGCGAAAACACAGACGGGCGACTGACGTTCAAGGCTTCGGCCAATGCCGCGCCAGTATCCGGGCCAATCCCCAGATTGAATGGCATGGACATGCGAGGCACGTTGCTGCAAACCAACATTCCCGGAGTCGGCGCCCAGATCACGTTCGGCACTCCCTACGATGGCCGCACCAACGGATTCTGGAAACTGAGCGGCCCCGACAGTACAGTCCCCTTCGAGGGCTACATCGATTTCAGCACCCCCTTTGTCCTGCAACACTCTGTGTTGCAAGGCACTGTCACTTTGGTCAAGACCGCGACGATCGGGCGAGGCACGCACACGCTGGAGTCAGGAAACGAACTGGTCAAGGCCTCCTTCACCGGTGTTCCCAATGCCTTCGGCCTTGCGCTGAGCGGCTCCGTCACCCAGGCGGAGTGCAGCCTGTCGGCCCTTCCGGTGAGCGCCGACCCCGTCAAGCTGGGAGACTGGCCAACCTCACGGTTCAAGGGCGAAGGCGAAACCACCGATCCGGTGCCGTTCAGCATCAATTTGAACTCGTGCATATCCGACCCGCTGCCGGGCGGCACAGTGACGACCGCGCACATTCGCCTGGAGCCCACCGCGGGCTCGACGACAGTTGACACTAGAAGGGGTTTGTTCAGCCTGGGCGGCAGTTCCACCGCAAAAGGTATTGGCATTCAGATACTCAAAGATGATGCCCAAACCCCTGTCGAATTGGAGGCCGATGTCGCCCAAGGCGTCATTCCGGTCACCGGCGGCATGCAGTTGAAGTTCAACGCTCGCTACTATCAGACCGCGCCCACGAAGGATGTCGTGGCCGGTTCCGCGGATGGGTCGCTGGCGTTTACCATTACCTACAAATAGATCTGTTTGCCCGGCAGGGGGGCCTGCCGGGAAGCCAGTGGAGAGGGTCGACTAGGTGACCAGCTTGATCGACATCGGTTTGAAGGCACGATAACTCTGCCCCTGATCAAAGCTGACACTGGCGTGCAGGGTAAACGTGCTGTTGAGGGGCAGTGCCGCTACATAGTCCTTGGGCAATGGCGTGGTGAATTTTCGGTTGGCATTGAGAGGTGTGGGTGCACCCTCGAGGAAATCTGTTCGAACGCTGGACGCCAGTGCCCACACGTTTATGAGTTGGGTGTCCTCATGGTAGGCCCATTTCTCCATCTCTATGGTTGCACCGGACTGTTCAACCTTGTTCCGGGAGAGGGTCGCCGGTGAACCGATCTGCGCCTCGGGGCAGCCCACCGAACCAAACGTCTGTCCGCCGAGCTCGGTGATGGCCAGCGTATATTTCGCTGAGGGCTGGATGTCGCGTCCGGCGCGGTAGCGCACCTCTGACGTGCGTCCATCTCCCCCCACGGGAATGTTGGCCGCGACGACCGACGCCGCAATGGCGAACTCCAGGCCGCCCGGCGTGGTCGGCTTCACCCCCGTTGCAGAACCTATACCCCCCTCTCCGCCCAGGCCGATAAAGTCCACCGTCACCTCTTCACCCGGATCGATTTCCGAGCCAGCCACCACCACAGTCACACCTGATATACCCAGGAAAGGATTCAACACGCCCGTGCCGTTTTGCGAATTGGTCGCCTGCTTGACGGTCGGGAACTTGCGCGGGGTGGGTGGGCGGATATTGACGCTCAGTTTCTCGTCAACGGAAAGGGTCGTCTCGTTGCCGGCCCTGTCGCGCACCCGATAGGTCGCGTAATAATCCACATTATTGGTGCTGTTACGCAGCAAGTCGCCCTTGAAAAAGACTTGCACGGGCTTGCCTATGTCACCCGGCTCGAGGGTCCTGGTACCGGCTATCTCCCGTCCACCCGGGGAGCGCTCCCAGTACGTGGTGATGGCATCCCCGACTTTTGGGCTGTAATCGGGGAGTGTTACCACTACCTGGTCCTGGTGAGCGGGGTCGGCGAGATAGGCAGCGGTGATCTGGTTGGGGGGGAGAACTTCGGGAGGAAAGATCAACTTGCTATTGGTGGGCAGCATCGGTGCCTGGGTATCCAGCGTCATCACCAGATCGGATGATTCTTCTGTTTCGTCATTGTAAATCGTCACCTTGTATTTGAACCGGCGTTCCCCATCGTTACTGCGCAACCAGGCTTGGGGCACTGCAAGATACCGGTCCGAGTCCTCAATGGGCTTGTTCCACTTACGGGTGACCAACGCAGTGACGCTACCATCGACGAACAGCTCAACGGTTTCCTCCGCCAGTTCGGGGCTGGAATTTAGCGGCACTGTAAACCAGACCTTCAGATCGGCATGGGTCAATGCCTCCGGCAACAGATTGGTTTGACCACCTGGCACATTCGGGAGCAAGCCGACAATCTCAGGCGGTGGCAACGTAGTGCTGGAAAAACCGGTACCTTTGAACTGGACCATGAACAGAACTCCTCGAATTAAAGCCAGCAAGGGAAACCGGAATCCGGCTTCCCTTGCTGGCGTCATGAAAAGAACATTGATCTGCTGGTGCAACGCCAAGGGTTCGAAGAAATCAAGCCAGCCAGTTACCAGCTGTAGCGGGCACCCACATTGATGCCCCAAGGCTGCTCGATCTTGTCGCCATTGCTGTAATCAACGTCCAGGTGCATGGCAACCTTGTCAGTCACCGTCATGGCCACGCCCGCGCCCAACTCGCCGCGAGATCCCGACAGGTCGCTGCGGAAACGGTTGTCGTTGACCTCAATGTCACTGTTTTTGGCGAACTCGTGGACATAGGCGGCGCGCAAATACGGCTGTACCGTCTTGCCTTCGGCCCAGGTGAAATTGCGACCGACAGTCGCACCGGCTTTACCCAACAAGGAATGCGCACGATCCCCGTCGGCGGCCAGGCCGTTATCCAGGTCGTAACTCGCGCCATCGATCATCACGCCCGACAGTTGAGCATAAGGCTCGACGTAGTAGTCATCCGCCAATTTGATGTTTCGCCCGAACTCCAGCGATGCCCCGATGCCGTTGGTGTCGTAATTGCCTTTGGTTTTTTGGCCGTCACTGAGACGAACCGTTGATTCATTCTGGAACCGGTTGTACTTGAGCACGCCGTCGAAGTAATAGCCGCTCTGCATATCCAGCCACGTGGTGTAGGCACCCAGGTAGTAACTGTCGACTTCGCCAGTCGTGCCATGGCTCAGGTCCAGGTCGGACTTGCTGTAACCGCCCAACAGGCCGACCAGCCATCGCCCATCGCCCATGGGCAGCGGCGCATCGGCACCCAACGAAATGCCCTGCTGGGTTTGCTTGTAGGCAACCCCGGAACTTTCACTGACGTTGTATTTGTTGCCATAGGCACGGATCCAGCCACCGGCCTTGCCGTGATCCATTCGCACTTCGCCCATGCGCGAACGCAGGGTGCTGAGTTCGCCGTACCAGACGGTGGGCGCGGCATTGAACAGCGCCATCACCGATTGGGTACCCGGGCTGATCACACGGCTGGCGGTGTCCAGGACCCAGTCGTTGTTACCCTGTTGGATCAAGTCATAGGAAAATGCGCCCAGATCCACGGAGCCTCCGGCCAGGGCGAAGGTGGCGTCACCCGAACCGATATGGACCACGGACTTCGAACCCGCCCCCACCGGTTCAGTACCCTGGCTGTCGAGCGCGACCAGATGGTTGCCACTGGCATTGCCGGTCACGGTGAGGGTATCCACTTCACCCGTGGTGAAATTGTTGTGCATGTAGAAGGTCCCGCCCTCGCCCGCGAGCGTTTCCACCGACAGATTGAAGAACTGGCCCGGATTGCCGAACTGCACACCCCCGCCATTCAACGTCAGGTTCTGCACTTGACCGTCACCGACCATGACCCAGCGTGCATCGTTGCTGATCGACAGGTTCTGGACGTTTTCCAGGCGCCCGGTCAGGGTTGCAGACTGGTCGAGTGCGACGTTGGCATTGCTGTCATCCGCCACAATGACATCGCCCACCAGGTGACTGTTATTAACGTTGAAGTTCGCCGAAGAACCGTTGATGACCTCCAGTAGCGTGCCGTTGCCGCCCTTGAGCGTGGAGCCGTTGTTCACTTCAATATTGGCCCGCTCGGTGTTGGTCTGGGTCAGGCCATCGACAATGATGGCCGACCCGCTCAGGCCTTCGACATGGGTACTATCGAGAACCAGCGCATTGTCCGCGGGCAGGTTGTTGGCGGTGAACACGCTGACACCATGGAGCCCGCCGACGATCTTGCTGCCCGTTGCCAGGACCTGGCCGCCGAAAGTCTGTACGCCGATGCCATCGGCATTGGTGGCGGTAACGGTGGTGCCGGAGTCCAGCGTCAAGCGCGATTGTGCGCTCAGGCTTGCACCAAACTGGCCGCCGGTGATCTGGCTGTTGCCGACCCTCGCGGTGGACCCACCGACTGCCGTCGCTATCAGGCGCAAGCCCGTGCGATCGCTGACGACACGACTATTGGTAATGGTTGCATCACTGTTGGACAACTCAACGCCATTGCTTGTACCCAAGGCAGATGTCGTCGCGCCGTTGAGCACAAGCCTTGATCCCGCCTGCGCGCGAATCTGATGGGTGGTAGCGCCATTGGCCGTCAGGCTTGAACCGTCACGCACCAGCCAACTGTCTCCAACTGTCTCGGCATTGATCGTCTTTGAACTACCATTTTCAACCACCGATTGCGCCAGCGCACACGGCCCCATCAACAGCGCCGGCGCCAGTATCGAAAGCTTTAGCATCCGTGCAAGCGGTGACACTGAAAAAGAATGGCTGACGTACATGGGTCTCTCCTGAGTCTGTTGGCTATAGGCAAAATCACCATCTAGCGGAATCTTTCAGATCTGTGTCTGAAGGGCCCGCGATCCTATGAAATTTCCTACATCCGAGATGTAGGACTTATCCGAATGAGCGCGGGAATTCTCCCTGGTAACTAGGTGCCCAGTGCATAAGCGCTGTTTGAAACAGAACTCGACACGGACGGAAAACGTCTGTGTCGACTCTGGAGGTGTAACTAGGGGGTAATCGGGCACTGATCGCTCGGACCATGGAACGCCGTACGGGTGACTAACGGCTCGGAGAAGACATCTTCCGTTCCGTCATTGAAGAAATAATGGATCTTGGCGCGCCCCCTGCGATTTGGATTCTGGTCATAAAGTGGTTGGATATAAGTGCTGTAAGGCGTGACAACAAATTCGAAACCGGTGAGGGGCAACCCCGGATCTCCCAATGTAAAATCCTTCTCGAATTTCACATCTGGAATCGGCACCTCGGGGCTTGTAAGATCGTCGCCTATCATGGGGATGAACTCGAAGCTGATGGTATCTCCGTCCTTCAGCAGCCCCGTCAAGTCGGGTATCCGAACCTTCAGCGATCCATCAGGTTCCAGCGACTGGCAACCCGGATACCCAGTGGGATTGGGAATTTTCGGGAAGCTCGCGGGGGGCAGTTCAACCGCTACCGCGTCGACGTCAACCTCGATAGCCTCTGAATGCAGATCATTTTCCACACCGGGTCTGTGGACCTGATAGTGCACAGGAATGGCATCACCGTTGTTTCCCGCCTTGATGTATTTCCAGGGGATGTCAGCGATGTGATCTTCACCAGGAACGTGGGTTGTATCGTCAAAAATGACCTGCGCCTCGACGACCCGCAGCCCATTCCAGAAAACGTCGACGACATCATCGTTCTGTGCAGTGGCGAACCAGGGGAACGTGAATTTAGCGTCATGCCCCTTGTCGTCCCTCGTCAGCTCATTGGTTCTGCTCTCGTCGAAGTTCTTGACTTCTCCTGCGGGCAGGGCCGGATGAACAGGATCAGGCCAGTCGATGGGAGGCCAAGGCACCCATGGAATGGGCACTTCGAAGTTGACTGGAAAGTTGGCGGATTGCGGACCGAACGGGCGCCCCTTGCGAATAATCTGATAACTGACCGCGGTCGGTTTGATACCGGTGGTGGCTTGTCCGTATTCTTGCAACATCAGGACGGCAGGTAACACCTTAACTTCCATGGTGAGCATGTTGAGAAAGTCGAGATCCGGCTGTACGCGAGTGCTGCCCCAATGCAAACGAACCTTGTCACCGGCTTTCCAGTTATCGTACATATCGATCCAGGCACTCACGCCCACCCGAACATGCTCGTTCACCAACGGCCCGGGGACAGCTTGTGGAACTTTCGGTGCTCTCAAATTATCGGGAAGCGGACCGAAGGTCAGGCCGACGGTTTTATGCACCGACACTGCACTGGGGTTTTGTGCCGCATCAAGCAACACATAAAGAAATACGCATTCCGCATCACCGAAGTCCCGGATCGTCTTGGCAGGGATCTGCACCGGTGTATCGGTCACACCGGGCGAAGGAACAGTGCCGAAGAACACCAACGGGGCGTTTGTCGGATCGTCAGGAATCTCTGCGGCATCCACCAGGTAAATGGCAAGCTTATCGGTGGCTTTCCAATCCACATAACCGGGGAGCGTAAGTGTCAGGTTGCCCCCTACCGGCAAGTTGGAATCATCCAGATAATCGGCAATCAGTTTCAATGCGTCGGGCGGCGCGTGCTTGTACGGCGGCAAGCGATCGCAAATCACCGTGGTCACTACTGAAGGAGTTTCGTAATTGGTGTAATCGGTAATGACGTACTGCAGGCGGCACGTCGCATCATCCGGCAGAAAATTGGTATCGATTGTCATGAGATACGGGAAGGTTTCCGGAAAAGGCCCTCCGTCAGCCGGGCGAGTGAACTCGTGTTCAGCGACCTTATCCCACCGCCCCGATCCGGTATCCAGAAAAAGTTCGACTTTGTCACTGATACGCGGCGGGGGCAGATTTTCCCACAGCGGAATGTAAACTTTTAGCCCATCCTTTAGCCTGGGACCGTTGAGAAGGCCGCTCGCCTTGTCGGCATAATCCTCATCCTTGATCTCAATCACCAGATCGGCAAGGTTCGCCTGATGCTCAGTGCGCTTTTTTAAATAGGCCGCGTTGGCCTGATGTCGTTGCAGTTTGTTTGTTTGCGTCGTCATTTACGCTCTCCGACCATGCCATTGATGCCATAGACGGTGCTATGGCGCTGCGTCGGTCGACAACATGGGGGCTGAGGATAAGCGGATGACTCTCGCCATACAGCTGGCCGAACTGACCTCTGGGCGAATTAAGCGCTGATGAGAGAAAAAGCGAAACTGTCAAAGTTGACAGGTGGGTATTGATACAGGGATCCGCAAACCCATGACAACCGGCGATACCCAAGCACGTTCAAGTTAGATAACGACCGGTCGCCACAGGTTGAGTCAGCGCTGGCCGGTAGCCGTCCGCCAGACCCGAGCAATGTCTGTCGCCCGTTCACGCAACAAACGCGGAGCCTCGGTACACGCCTGCTCCAGTGTCATTGGCCCGCTCGTCAAAGCGAACGCGGCGTCGATGCCATGTTCGTACAACGCCTGGTAGCCTTCGCCCAGTGTGCCGGCGATGACGATGACCGCAACGCCCTGTTCTTGAGCGATGCGGGCAACACCAAACGGTGTCTTGCCGCGCAATGTTTGCGCATCGAAACGACCTTCACCGGTGATCACCAGATCGGCACCCACCACCGCCTCGGCCAGACCCACCAGCTCCGCCACCACTTCAACCCCTGCCATGAATTGCGCCCCGAGAAACGCCTTGGCGGCAAACCCAAGGCCGCCCGCCGCACCGCTGCCCGGTTCGTCGCGTACGTCTTGTGCCAAGGCGTTTGCGCAGTGATTGGCAAAGTGCCCGAGGGCTCGGTCAAGCTGTTCGACCTGTGCAGGCGTTGCGCCTTTTTGCGGGCCAAAAATGGCGGAGGCTCCGTGAGGACCGCAGAGTGGATTGTTCACGTCCGCTGCAATGTCGAAGCGCACTTCGGCCAGACGCGGATCGATGCCGGTCAGATCAATGCGGGCCAGTTGCGCCAGCGCCAGACCACCGGGTTGCAATTGCTGGCCCTGTGCATCGAGCAGCTTCACGCCCAAGGCTTGCATGGCGCCTGCGCCGGCGTCGTTGGTGGCGCTGCCGCCGATGGCCAGGATCACCCGCTGCGCACCCGCATCCAGTGCCGCACGAATCAATTCGCCGGTGCCGAAGGTGCTGCTGATGCAGGCATCGCGGCGGTCGAGGGGCACCAACTGCAAACCACTGGCCTCGGCCATTTCGATGATCGCGGTGTGGTTATGGGGCAACCACCCCCAGGCGGCATTGACCGTTTCACCCAGTGGCCCGCGAACGTCGGTTCGGCGCAGCTCGCCATCGCATGCCGCGAGCACTGACTCGACCGTCCCTTCCCCGCCGTCGGCCATTGGGCATTTGACCAGTTGCGCATCGGGCCAGACTTCGGCCAAACCCAGGGCAATGGCATCGGCTACGCCTTGTGCGCTGAGACTGTCTTTGAACGAATCGGGGGCGATGACGATTTTCATGGGCGTTCTCCAGTTCCAATGCGCTCATCCTGCCAGCCGGCCGGAACAATAACGCCGGGCTGCTGCACAAGCGGCACTGAGGATTATTGTTCATTCACACAAACCCGCTGCCTACTGTAGGAGCGAGCTTGCTCGCGAAGGATTCAAGGGCGTCGCGTTTATCCAGGTATTACGCGTTATCGTTAACGTCCATCGCGAGCAAGCTCGCTCCTACGGGGGCAGGTCGATTCTTTACGGGAGGGCTTCGGTCTGGGGGAGCAGTTGCACGCCGAGGTAGAGCGCGAGCATGCCGTCCAGCTTCAGTGGATCTACGCCGCTGAGTTCGGCAATGCGCTCCATCCGATAGCGCAGGCTGTTGCGGTGAATGCCCAAGGCGTCGGCACAGGCCTGGCTTTGCCCATCGTGTTCACACCAGCTGCGCAGGGTCGCCAGCAGTTGGCCGTTATTGTCCCTGGCGATGACCTGGCGCAACGGGTTGAGCAGCTCGTCCAGCGCATCGTCGTTGCGATGACGCCAGAGCATCACCGGCAATCGGTAGCGATCAAGGGTCAACAAGCGCGACTGCGGCAACACCTCGCGCCCGTAGGCAAGCAAGTCGCCGACCCGACGATGGCAGCGGCGCAACCCCAGCAAGCCATCGGCCTGCCCGCCCACGGCGATGCGCAGAATGTTCCAGCCCAGGCCATCGAGTTTCTCCAGCAGCCGATCATTTTCGACGCTCTGGCTGGCAGGCCTGCACCACAGCAACGACGACTTGGCCGGACTCACGCACCAGCTATCCGGATAGCGCGACATCAGCCAGGCGCTGAGCGCCTCGACGGTGTGCCCAGGACTGTGCTCCGTGCCCAGTTCGAACAGGTACGGCATCCGCGTCATCTGCGGCTTGAGCCCCAGCTGTTGCGCCTCGTCGATCAGCCGTGGCGAACTGCCGGCCTCGCTGAGCAACAGCGCCAGCAAGTCATCGCAACGCTGGCGCCGCCATTGCTGCTCGGCCTGCTGGTTGCGCTGGCCCACCAGCATCTCGGCGGTCATGCGCACCAGTTCGGCGTAGGTGCGCAATTGCTCGGGTTCGCCGGTGATGCCCAGCACGCCGATCAGGCGCTGGTCGAGCATCAGCGGCAGGTTGATACCCGGCTGCACTCCCTTGAGATGGATCGCGGTCTGCGCATCGATCTCGACTACGCGACTGTTGGCCAGCACCAGTTGCGCGCCTTCATGCCGGGTGTTGACCCGCTCCGGTTCGCCGCTGCCGAGGATCAGGCCCTGGCTGTCCATGACGTTGACGTTGTACGGCAGGATGGCCATCGCCCGGTCGACGATGTCCTGGGCCAGGTCGTGATCGAGTTCGAACATAGCGGTAATCCTGAAAAGCGTGATGGGACAGGTAGTTCCAGAGAATCTCCCACATTTTTGCTGCACCGTGTTCGATAAATCAGTTTGATCCACAGGCGGGTTCTGGTATTTGTTTGAGCCCTTCCCTGCGGCAAAAGGATTTCCTCATGAGCTACCGCACACTGGGTCAGTCGGGTTTGCAGGTGTCCACCCTGACCCTGGGCACCATGATGTTCGGCGAACAGACCAGCACCGAGGATTCCCTGCGGATCATCGACAAGGCCTGGGACCAGGGCATCAACTTCATCGACACCGCCGACGTCTACACGGGTGGGCGCTCGGAAGAAATCGTCGGCGAAGCAATCGCCGGCAACCGCCACGAATGGGTGCTGGCGACCAAGGTCGGTTTCGGCCCGGCGGACGGTGTGCCGAACCGCAGCGGTTTGAGCCGCAAGCATGTGTTCAATGGCATCGACGCCAGCCTGACGCGGTTGGGCACTGACTATCTCGACATCTATTACCTGCACCGTGAGGACCACAACACGCCGCTGGAGGTTACGGTCTCAGCGATTGGCGACCTGATCCGCCAGGGCAAGATTCGCTATTGGGGGCTGTCGAACTATCGTGGCTGGCGCATCGCCGAAGTGATTCGCGTGGCCGACAAGCTCGGTGTCGACCGGCCGGTGATCAGCCAGCCGCTGTACAACATCGTCAACCGCCAGGCCGAAACCGAGCAGATCACTGCCGCGCAAAATTATGGTCTCGGGGTGGTGCCCTACAGCCCGCTGGCCCGCGGTGTGCTCAGCGGCAAATATGCGCCGGACGTAAAACCGGACGCCAACAGCCGCGCGGGTCGCTCGGACAAACGCATCCTGGAAACCGAATGGCGCGCCGAGTCCTTGCGCATCGCCCAGCAGATCCAGCAATACACCCAGGAACGCGGTGTGGGCATCGTCGAGTTTGCGATTGCCTGGGTGCTGAACAACAGCGCCGTGACCTCGGCCATCGTCGGGCCGCGCACCGAAGAACAGTGGGATGCCTACACCAAGGCGCAGGCGGTGAAGATTACGGCTGAGGATGAGGCGTTCATCGATTCGCTGGTGACGCCGGGGCATGCGTCGACGCCGGGGTTCAATGATGTGAGCCACTTCGTGTCCGGCCGTAAACCCCATAATTAAACACCCCTGTAGGAGCGAGCTTGCTCGCGATGGTGGTCAACGATAACGCGGGGAGACTGAATGCCCGCGGTGACCATTCGCTCATCGCGAGCAAGCTCGCTCCTACAGGGTCGTTGTAAATATTGATCATCCGGCCAATATTCAGCACAAAAACCACGTATCCTCCGCACCCCGTTTTACGTTCAACCTCGCGAGGACAGCTTGTCTAAAGGTATCGCTTTATCGGTGTCAGCCTCGGTGCTGTTTGCCGTCATGTATTACTACACTTCGTTGCTCAAGCCCTTGAGCGGCGTGGAGATTTTCGGCTGGCGCATGCTGTTGACGGTGCCGTGCATGACGGTGTTCATGCTCGTATCCGGGGAATGGCGGCGGGTGATCGACCTGCTGCGCAGGATTGGCGCGCACCCGAAGCTGATCGGCGGCCTGATACTGTCGGCAGCGCTGCTGGGTGTTCAACTCTGGCTGTTCATGTGGGCCCCGCTCAATGGCTACAGCCTCGATGTGTCCCTGGGCTACTTCCTGTTGCCGCTGGCCATGGTCCTGACCGGGCGTATCGCCTACGGCGAACGGCTGTCCTACCTGCAAAAAGTCGCGGTGTTCTTCGCCAGCCTCGGCGTGGTCAACGAGCTGTATCAGGTCGGCGGATTTTCCTGGGCGACACTGGTGGTGGTCATCGGCTATCCCCTGTACTTCGTGCTGCGCAAATGGCTGAAGGCCGACAACCTTGGCGGGCTCTGGGTGGACATGACCCTGATGCTGCCGATCGCCTACTGGTTCGTGCACGGTGGCGAGCAAGGTTTCGGTGTCTTCGATCAGCATCCGGCGCTGGCGTGGCTGATTCCATTGCTTGGTCTGATCAGTGCGTCGGCGCTGGTGGTCTACATCATCGCCAGTCGCTTGCTGCCGTTCAGCCTGTTCGGGCTGTTGAGCTACGTCGAACCGGTGCTGTTGCTGGGGGTGGCGTTGTTGCTGGGGGAAAGTATCAAGCCTGGTGAATGGCTGACCTATATTCCGATCTGGATGGCGGTAGTGGTGTTGGTGTTTGAAGGGTTCAAGCATCTCGTTCGGCATCGCCGACCGTAAATCCAACACAAAACAAATGTGGGAGCGGGCTTGCTCGCGAAAGCGGTGTATCAGTCAACGTTACTTGTGACTGACACACCGCTTTCGCGAGCAAGCCCGCTCCCACAGTTTTACAGCGCTAACCCATTAATCAGTGGACAACACACCACGACGAACCTGATCCCGCTCAATCGACTCAAACAACGCCTTGAAGTTGCCTTCACCGAAACCGTCATCCCCTTTACGCTGGATGAATTCGAAGAACACCGGCCCCATCAGGGTTTCCGAGAAGATCTGCAGCAGCAGGCGCTTGTCGCCCGACTCGGACGAACCGTCCAGCAGAATGCCGCGCGCCTGCAACTCGCCCACTGGCTCACCGTGGTTGGGCAAACGGCCTTCGAGCATTTCGTAGTAAGTGTCCGGCGGCGCGGTCATGAAGCGCATGCCGATGCTTTTCAGGTGATCCCAGGTCTTGAGCAGATCATCGGACAGGAAGGCCACGTGCTGGATGCCCTCGCCGTTGAACTGCATCAGGAACTCTTCGATCTGCCCGGCGCCCTTGGACGATTCTTCGTTCAATGGGATGCGGATCATGCCGTCCGGGGCGGTCATGGCCTTGGAGGTCAGGCCGGTGTACTCACCCTTGATGTCGAAGTAGCGGATTTCACGGAAGTTGAACAGCTTCTCGTAGAAGTTCGCCCAGTAAGCCATGCGACCGCGATACACGTTGTGGGTCAGGTGGTCGATGATCTTAAGGCCAGCACCGACCGGGTGACGGTCAACGCCTTCCAGGAACACGAAGTCGATGTCATAGATCGAGCTGCCTTCACCGAAACGGTCGATCAGGTACAGCGGCGCGCCGCCGATGCCCTTGATCGCCGGCAGGTTCAGCTCCATCGGGCCGGTCTCGATGTGGATCGGCTGGGCGCCGAGTTCCAGGGCGCGGTTGTAGGCCTTTTGCGAATCCTTGACGCGGAACGCCATGCCGCACACCGACGGGCCGTGCTCGGCGGCGAAGTACGAGGCGACGCTGTTGGGTTCGTTGTTGAGGATCAGGTTGATCGCGCCCTGGCGATACAGGTGCACGTCCTTGGAGCGATGGGTCGCGACCTTGGTGAAGCCCATGATCTCGAAGATCGGCTCCAGGGTATTGGGGGTTGGCGATGCCAGTTCGATGAACTCGAAGCCCATCAGGCCCATTGGGTTTTCGTATAAATCTGCCATGGTTGGCGCCTCATCATGCTTTTGGAATTAACAAAGGTTAGTTGCCAGCAATACTGAGACCGGTGGGTGGCGCGCAGGAGATGCCCCGCACGCTGCGGGCGAGGAAGTCACCGTAGATCAATTGAAACCCGAATATCTTCATTGTCGACCCGAGGCTCTGAGGGCGAGGCTTCTGCTGCCAGAAGACGATTATTATTGTATGCGTAACCTGATTCTACACAGCGTAAATCAATTTGTCCGCCTCCTGTATCAAATCCCCTTTTTCCCTCACCGTGCAAGGGGTTTGTTGCACAGGTAAATCCCCGCCAGGATCACCCTGTTCACGCGTAGACATCGTTTTTTCCTGAAGGGCCAACTATCCTGCCCCGTACCTGAACTCTTCATGGGAGGCCTCACGCCCCGCCAGCCTTTGAGAGCCCGACTTCATCGATACAGGTTTCGCGAATGCCACTGAAAACCAAAGCCCGACAACGCCGCATGAGGGTCGCCGTGACCCTGTTGAGTGGACTGCTCCCGATCCTGCTGGGTTTTGCCATTCTGCATATGCAGGCCGAACGTGTACTCCGGCACAGTACCGAGCACACCGCCGAGGAAGCGCTTCGCCAGTTCGAACTGATGCTCGACAACACCGCCCAGGCAGCGCGCGAATTATTGCCGTTGGCCGGCCAGAGTTGCATTGACGTCAACCTGGCATTGCGCGAGCAGGTAACAAAGCGTCCATTCGTGCGCTCAACCAACCTGCTGTGGGACGACACTATCTATTGCAGTTCCCTGTTCGGCGATTATCACGAAAAAATCGCTTCGGGAGACTTTGCCAACGGCCAGCTGTTGCTGATGAAGGGCAACCCGGTAACGCCCGACACCGCCTTACTGGTCTATAGAATCAGCGACGGCAAACGGGGCGCCATGAGCACGCTGGACGGATACCACCTGAGTAATCTCTTGCGCCTGATCGGGCGACAGAAACTTCTGTTGTTGCAAGTAGGGCCTAACTGGTTGTCCGCCGACGGTAGTTTTCACGTTGGCGACCCACCCGAGTTCCCCGTCGCAGAAAACAGTCTGACCTCTTCGCGTTATCCCTTCAGTGTGAAGGCCGGTTTCCCCGCAGGCGAAGTGTGGCGGTACATGAGCAGTGAATATCCGCCACTGTTCAGCTTGTTGCTGTTTTTCGGTGTGATCTCCGGTTTTATCGGGCATGTCATCCAGAAACGTTCGTCGTCCCCGACCCTTGAGATGCAACGCGCACTGGACGCGGGAGAGTTCGTGCCATATTTCCAGCCGGTGGTGCAGGCGCACAGTAAAAAGTGCAGGGGGGTCGAGGTGCTGATGCGCTGGGACCATCCCAAGGAAGGCCTGGTGCGCGCCGATCTGTTCATTCCGTTTGCCGAACACTGCGGACTGATCGTGCCCATGACCCGCTCGATCATGGAACAGACCGCCCGGCTGCTGGCACCGCGGTCGGCGTCCTTTACCGAGCCGTTTCACATCGGCATCAATATCACCGCCGATCATTGCCGTGATCTTGCATTGGTCGAGGATTGCCGCCAGTTCCTCGACGCGTTTGCCCCCGGCTCCATCCACCTGGTCCTGGAGTTGACCGAGCGCAAGCTGATCGAGCCCACGGCCATCACCCATCAATTGTTCGAGCAGTTGCATGACCTTGGCGTGATGATCGCCATCGACGACTTCGGTACCGGCCACTCGAGCCTGGGATACCTGCGCCAGTTCAACGTGGACTTCCTGAAGATCGACCAGAGCTTTGTCGCCATGATCGGCGTCGACACCCTCTCCAGCCACATCCTGGACAGCATCATCGAGCTGGCGGCCAAGCTCAATCTGGCCATGGTTGCCGAAGGGGTGGAAACCCCGGAACAAAGTGACTACCTGACCGCCCACCATGTGAACTACCTGCAAGGTTATCTATTTGGCCGACCGATGCCTGCGGCAGACTTCATTAACGCATTAAGTGATCATTAACTAGTGGCCTTTAGCAGCCAACCACTCTCTCCAAAATGTATCAAGGCACAACTCTTGTTACATGAAGAAAAAGACATGATTTACTCTTGATCAATTAACTACTACAATTTTTCATGCCTGCGCTAGATTGGCAGGTGAGCCATTTATCACCGAGTCGCTTCAAGGCTCTTGGCTTATAGCTTTGTTTGCGGTTGGTATCAGCCAAACACACTATTGGAGTAAAGATATTGTCCAGACTCGCTGAATTTCGTGCAGCTGAAAAGGCCCTTCAAGAGCAGCTCAAGCAGCTTGAATCCCTGAAGAACGATGCCGGGCTCAAGAAAGAAATCGAATTCGAAGAAAAGCTCCAGGGGCTGATGAAAACCTACGGCAAGAGCCTGCGCGACATCATCGCCATCCTCGACCCGAACCCGGCAAAATCCGGTCTGCAACAGGCCGCGCCGAAAACCCGCCGCGCTCGCGTGGTCAAGGTTTATCAGAACCCGCATACCGGCGAGCTGATTGAAACCAAGGGTGGCAACCATCGCGGGCTGAAGGCCTGGAAGGAACAATACGGTGCCGCCACCGTCGATTCCTGGCTGCGTGGCTAAACCTTCCTACTGAAAAAAAACAAAGCCCTGCACATGCAGGGCTTTTTTCATTGATAGCATCTAAATGCAAGCATCTCGGCCGATCAACCGGTACTTTCCGGGCAACTTTCTGCTTAATCCTTTTGGCTATCCAACACTCTCGGCACTGCATGAAAACGGCGTTCATTGAAGCCTTCAACTAAAGTTGCAAGCCGTTACGAGCCGCCTCTATTTCATTCTGGCTGGCCTTATAAGCCTCAGCCTGCCCGGCGTAGGAAAGAACGTACGCTTTATCGGCATCCACCGCGGCGACCAATGTTTGAGACAGCACATGCCGGCCGTTCTGGGTGATGGTGCAGGTGGTTTCCAGGGCCGCCAGGCGACTCAAGGTGGTCGAGTGAATCCGGTTGCAAACGCTTTGATAACCACCCTGGAAAAAGTCTTTCTGCACCGACTTGCGCATCTCCAGCAACACCGCTTCCAGGTTCACCTGATGACCGCTTTGCACCCGGGTCATGGTCAGTTCCATCACCATCACCGGCGTGCCTTGCGCATCATTCTTGACCGCACGCTGGCGACTGACTCCGGCGCCAGCGTCGCCCTGGGCAACCTCTTCGACCTGCCAGCCTGGCGGCCAGGTCACCACCGGCTCATCGGTATCAGCCTGCGCCGCGACTGAAAGCACACCACTCAAGAGAATCAACGCCCTGCACAAACCAATCATTGCAATCAACACCCGGCCAGTTAGCCCTGAAGTCTGATCCTCGACCGGCGGTCAGGCAATAGCAGGTGCTTCGGGTTTGGTGATGTCGCCGTCCATGCGTATCATTGTCGTCATTCGTCAGCCCCAATTATTTTCCGGAGGGCCCATGAGCCTGCACGAACTGAACACATTCCCCGGCGTGACCGCACAGCCTGACACCGCCACCCGGCAATTCGTCTTCAACCACACCATGTTGCGGGTCAAGGACATCACCAAGTCCCTGGACTTCTACACGCGCATCCTCGGTTTCTCGCTGGTGGAGAAACGCGATTTTCCGGAAGCGGAATTCAGCCTCTACTTCCTCGCCCTGGTCGACAAGAGCCAGATTCCGGCCGATGCCGCCGCGCGTACGCAGTGGATGAAATCGATCCCCGGCATTCTCGAGCTGACCCATAACCACGGCACCGAAAACGATCCGGACTTTGCCTATCACAATGGCAATACCGACCCGCGCGGATTCGGCCACATCTGCATCTCCGTGCCGGACATCGTCGCCGCGTGCGAGCGCTTCGAAGCGCTGGGCTGCGACTTCCAGAAGCGCCTGAACGACGGCCGCATGAAGAGCCTGGCGTTCATCAAGGACCCGGATGCCTATTGGGTTGAAATCATCCAGCCAGCCCCACTCTAACGCACACCGCCTATCCCCCTGTGGGAGCGGGCTTGCTCGCGAAAGCGGTGTGTCATTCAGCAGTGATGGTGGCTGACACACCGCTTTTCGCGAGCAAGCCCGCTCCCACATTTGGAAATGTGTCGGAAAAAAAAACCATGATCGCTCATGGGTTTTGTGTTTTCAGCGCCCGGTTTATGCCGGGGCCGAGGTGCGCGCCACTGTAACGCGCACCGCATATCCCCCTGTGGGAGCGGGCTTGCTCGCGAAAGCGGTGCGTCATTCAGCAGTAATGGTGGCTGACACACCGCTTTTCGCGAGCAAGCCCGCTCCCACATTTGGAAATGTGTCGGACAAAAAAAACCATGATCGCTCATGGGTTTTGTGTTTTCAGCGCCCGGTTTATGCCGGGGCCGAGGTGCGCGCCACTGTACCGCGCACCGCATATCCCTCTGTGGGAGCGGGCTTGCTCGCGAAAGCGGTGTGTCATTCAGCAGTGATGGCGGCTGACACACCGCTTTTCGCGAGCAAGCCCGCTCCCACATCTGGAAATGTGTCGGACACAAAAAACCCCATGATCATTCATGGGGTTTTGTGTTTTCAGCGCCCGGTTTATGCCGGGGCCGAGGTGCGGATCAAGTGGTCGAATGCGCTCAGGGAAGCCTTGGCGCCCTCGCCCACTGCGATCACGATCTGCTTGTACGGCACGGTGGTCACGTCGCCAGCGGCGAAGATGCCCGGCACCGAGGTTTCGCCACGGGCATCGACGATGATCTCGCCACGGGGTGACAGCTCGATGGTGCCCTTGAGCCAATCGGTGTTGGGCAACAGACCGATCTGCACGAAGATCCCTTCCAGTTCCACGCTGCGCAATTCGTCAGTCTGACGATCCTTGTAGCGCAGGCCGTTGACCTTTTGCCCGTCGCCCGTCACTTCAGTGGTTTGTGCACTGGTGATCACGGTCACGTTCGGCAGGCTGTGCAACTTGCGCTGCAACACCGCATCGGCACGCAGTTGTACATCGAACTCCAGCAGCGTGACGTGGGACACGATACCGGCCAGGTCGATAGCCGCTTCGACGCCGGAGTTGCCGCCGCCAATCACCGCCACGCGCTTGCCTTTGAACAACGGGCCGTCGCAGTGCGGGCAGTAGGCCACGCCCTTGTTGCGGTATTCCTGCTCGCCGGGCACGTTCATTTCACGCCACCGCGCACCCGTGGCCAGGATCACGGTCTTGGCTTTCAGCTTAGCGCCGCTGGCGAACTGAACTTCATGCAGCTCGCCGTCTTTTCCCGGCAGCAGCTTGTCGGCGCGTTGCAGGTTCATGATGTCCACGTCGTACTGCTTGACGTGTTCTTCCAGGGCGACAGCCAGTTTTGGCCCTTCGGTTTCCTGCACGGAGATGAAGTTTTCGATGGCCATGGTGTCCAGCACCTGCCCACCAAAACGCTCGGCCGCGACACCGGTGCGAATGCCTTTGCGCGCAGCATAGATCGCCGCCGCAGCGCCCGCCGGGCCACCGCCGACCACCAGCACGTCAAAGGCTTCCTTGGCGCTGATCTTCTCGGCCTGGCGCTCGATGCCGCTGGTATCGATCCTGGCGAGAATTTCTTCAAGGCCCATGCGGCCCTGGCCGAAGTTCACGCCGTTGAGGTAGATGCTCGGTACCGCCATGATCTGGCGCTCATCGACTTCTGCCTGGAACAGCGCGCCGTCGATGGCGACGTGGCGGATGTTGGGGTTGAGTACCGCCATCAGGTTCAACGCCTGGACCACGTCCGGGCAGTTCTGGCAGGACAGCGAGAAATAAGTCTCGAAGTTGAACTCGCCCTTGAGCGAGCGGATCTGTTCGATCACTTCGACACTGGCCTTGGAGGGGTGACCGCCGACTTGCAGCAAGGCCAGCACCAGGGACGTGAATTCGTGGCCCATCGGGATGCCGGCGAAACGCAGGCTGATATCCGCGCCCGGGCGGTTGATCGAGAACGATGGCTTGCGGGCGTCATCACCGTCGTCGAGCAAGGTAATCTGGGTGGAAAGACTGCTTACGTCTTTCAGCAGTGCGAGCATTTCCTGGGATTTCGCACCGTCGTCGAGGGAGGCAACGATCTCGATCGGCTGGGTGACCCGTTCCAGGTACGATTTCAACTGGGCTTTAAGATTGGTGTCCAACATACGGGCGATTTCCTTGAATGTGTGGCATAAAAAAACGCCCGAGCGAATCTCGCCCGGGCGTTTTTAGTGGGCGGTGCAGCTTGCTTAGAAGGTGCGGAAGTCCGCCCTGATGAAGCGCGTCACGGACTTAGATCTTGCCGACCAGGTCCAGGGACGGGGCCAGTGTGGCCTCGCCTTCTTTCCACTTGGCTGGGCAGACCTGGCCCGGGTGAGCAGCGACGTACTGGGCCGCCTTGATCTTGCGCAGCAGCTCGGAAGCATCACGACCTACACCGCCGTCGTTCAGCTCGACGATCTTGATCTGGCCTTCAGGGTTGATCACGAAGGTGCCACGGTCAGCCAGGCCAGCTTCTTCGATCAGCACGTCGAAGTTGCGGGAGATGGCGTGGGTTGGGTCGCCGATCATGGTGTACTGGATCTTGCCGATGGCTGGCGAAGTGTTGTGCCAGGCAGCGTGGGCGAAGTGGGTGTCGGTGGAAACGCTGTAGATCTCGACGCCCAGTTTCTGGAAAGCGTCGTAGTTGTCAGCCAGGTCTTCCAGTTCGGTCGGGCAAACGAAGGTGAAGTCGGCCGGGTAGAAGAACACCACGGACCACTTGCCTTTCAGGTCGGCGTCGGAAACTTTTACGAAGTCGCCGTTTTTGAATGCGTCAGCTTTGAATGGTTTAACTTGGCTGTTGATGATAGGCATCGTTGACTCTCCGTCAGGGGTTAAGAAGTTGATGGAGAGACTTTACCCACTCGACGGACGGTTGGCTCATTGGCAAACCTCATGCCGCTGATTGGCTTTCGCTATTAGCCAACAGTATTAATAGAAGAAAAGCGAATTTACGCCTCGATTGGCTTTTCCGCGAGACGGGCCATGCCGGGAAAGGGACTGGCTTCGATGTAGCGCATGGCGGACTTGATGTCCTTCCAGCCGACGTAGCTCATCAATGACTTCAAGTCCCATCCGCTCTGGTGTGCCCACGAGGCAAACCCACGGCGCAGGGAGTGGCTGGTGTAGTGCTCGGCGGGTATGCCGGCGCGCTCCAGCGCCTGGCGCAATAGCGGGATCACGCTGTTGGCGTGCAGGCCCTCCTCGCTCAAATGCCCCCAGCGATCAATGCCACGGAACACCGGCCCGCGAACCAGCGCGGCCTCGGTGATCCAGTCGATGTAGGCCTGCACCGGACACAACCGCTGCAACGCGGGGGTCTGGTAGGTCTTGCCGAGGTTTTCCCGATCGCTCTTGCTGCGGGGTAAGTACAGCGTGATGCCGGAACCCGCGCTCGCCTGGACATGCTCGATCTGTACGCGGCATAACTCATCGCTGCGAAAACCACGCCAGAAGCCCAGCAGGATCAACGCCGTGTCGCGCCTGGCCCGCAGCAACCCCGGTCGATCGCCTTGCGCCCGGGCGGTTTGCGCTTCCAGCTCGAGCCAGGCCACCACCTGCTCCAGATGCTGCAGCTGCAGCGGCTCGGCCTGTTTTTCCTGGGCCGGATGCAGCGCCCGAATGCCCTTGAACACCTTGCGCACCACCGGCGCCTTGGTGGGGTCGGCAAACCCCTGGCTGTTATGCCACTGCGCCAGCGCGGACAAGCGCAGCTTCAAGGTGTTAATCGACAGCACACCCGCGTGGGCCACCAGATAGCGCGCCACGCTGTCGCCGGTTGCCGGCAGGAACCCTCCCCAACTCACCTCGAAATGCTCGATGGCCGCCCGATAGCTGCGACGGGTGTTGTCGCGCGTGGCGGCTTGCAGGTAACGATCCAGCTCGCTCATGTAAATAACCTTGCTTCAACTGTAGGAGCACTCGCTCGCGATGGACGTTAACGATGACGCTGGCCGGGTGGATGTACGCGGTGCCGGTGTTTGTGTACGGATCTGGAGGCGCGAACGCCTCAAAATCGATATGACACGGGGTAATACCAGTATATCCCGTATCAGTATTATGAGATATCCAGCTTTCTTCAATGAATGGTACAATGTTTATATACGTGGTACGTACCACACAGTAAAAACGCAGGAGATCTCATGGCCCGTGTCGGCGTGAATAAACAAGTGGTGCAAGCGGCGCGGTTGGCGATCATTGCCCGTGGCGAAAACCCCAGCATCGATGCCGTGCGCATCGAAATGGGCAATACCGGTTCGAAAACCACGATCCATCGCTATATGAAAGAGCTCGACGACAGCACCCCGGTCGCTGACGAGACGCCGTCCGAGCCGATCGACGACGAGTTGCTGGCCCTGGTGACGCGCCTGGCACAGCGCCTTAAAGAGCAGGCGCAGGAACCGATCGACCAGGCGCGCGAGCAGTACGAGCAACAACGCAAGGCGCTGGAATTGCAGCTGCAACAGGCCGAGCAAGCCAATACGCAATTGCAGCAACACTACGAACTGCAAAGCCTGGCCCTGACCCAGGAATCCGAGGCACTGCAAAGCACCCGCGATCAACTTCAGGGCGAACAGACCCGCAATGCCGGACAGAGCCAGGCATTGGCTGATTTCGAATTGCGTTTGCGAGACAAGGACGAGCAGATTCGCTCGCTCGAAGAGAAACACCTGCACAGCCGTGACGCCCTGGAGCACTACCGCAACGCGGTCAAGGAGCAGCGCGAGCAGGAGCAAAGCCGCCACGAAGGTCAGGTGCAGCAACTGCAGATGGAGTTACGCCAGGCTCAGCAGAGTGCCTTGGTGCGCCAGGACGAAATCACCCAGTTGCACCGCGACAACGAACGCCTGCTGACGGAGAACCGCGGCACCTTGCGCGAGCTGAGCCTATTGCAAGAGCAGCTCAAGCAAAGCAATACCCGCCAGGATCAACTGCTCGACCAGGCCAACCGGGTCGACAGCGAACGCACCCTCCTCCAGGAACGCCTGCGTGTCGCCATGCTGGAAAGCCAGGCGCTCAAACAGAGCGTCGAGGAGCAAACGCAGGCGAACAAGTCACTGGAAATCGAACTGCTGAAAACCCAGGCAGAGCTGGAAGAAAGCGTACGCCTGGCCGCTGCCATTGCAGCAGCGCCAGGCGTCGCCAAGGGCGATTAAGCGCCGACCGGGGTACGCAGGGTGACGAACTCTTCGGCGGCCGTCGGGTGCACCCCGATGGTTTCGTCGAAGTGGCGCTTGGTGGCGCCGGCCTTCAAGGCGATGGCCAGGCCCTGGACGATTTCACCCGCCTCGGGACCGACCATGTGGCAACCCAGCACCTTGTCGGTCTGGGCGTCCACCACCAGCTTCATCAGCGTGCGCTCCTGGCATTCGGTCAGGGTCAGCTTCATCGGCCGGAACCGGCTTTCGAAGATCTGCACTTCGTGGCCAGCTTCCCGCGCCTCTTCCTCGGTCAGACCCACCGTGCCGATGTTTGGCAGGCTGAACACCGCCGTCGGGATCATCTTGTAGTCCACCGGGCGATATTGCTCAGGCTTGAACAGGCGTCGCGCTACCGCCATGCCTTCGGCCAGCGCCACGGGCGTCAGCTGCACCCGGCCGATCACATCGCCCAGGGCCAGGATCGAAGGCTCGGCCGTCTGGTACAGGTCATCCACCTCGACGAAACCTTTCTTGTCGAGCTTCACCCCGGTATTTTCCAACCCGAGGTTGTCCAGCATCGGCCGTCGACCGGTGGCATAGAACACGCAATCGGCCTCCAGCTGCCGGCCATCCTTGAGCGTCACTTTCAGGCTGCCATCGGCCTGCTTGTCGATACGTTCGATGTCGGCATTGAATTGCAGATCCATGCCGCGCTTGGTCAGCTCTTCCTGCAAATGCTTGCGCACGGAACCGTCGAAGCCACGCAGGAACAACTCGCCGCGATACAGCAGCGTGGTCTCGGCGCCCAGGCCGTGGAAGATCCCGGCGAACTCGACGGCGATGTAACCACCACCCACCACCAGCACACGCTTGGGCAGCTCTTTCAGGAAAAACGCCTGGTTGGAACTGATCGCATGCTCGTGCCCGGGAATCTCTGGAATCTGCGGCCAGCCACCGGTGGCGATCAGAATGTTTTCAGCCGAGTGGCGCTCACCATTGATCTCGACGGTATGCGGGTCGACGATCTTGGCGTGACCTTCGTGCAACGTTACGCCGCTGTTGACCAGCAGGTTGCGGTAGATGCCGTTGAGGCGATTGATCTCGCGGTCCTTGTTGGCGATCAGCGTCGCCCAGTCGAACTGCGCCTCATCCAGGCTCCAGCCAAACCCCGAAGCCTGCTCGAAGTCCTCGGCGAAGTGCGCGCCATAAACCAGCAGTTTCTTCGGCACGCAGCCGACGTTCACACAAGTGCCGCCCAGATAGCGACTCTCGGCCACGGCCACTTTCGCCCCGAACCCGGCAGCAAACCGAGCCGCCCGCACACCGCCAGAACCGGCGCCAATCACATAAAGGTCAAAATCGTAGGCCATTTTCAATCTCCTCGGCAGGCCAATAGCATACCTGCGGACGGCTGCTGAGCAAGCGTTGTGCTGAAATGCTCGGGCCAATCTCCGTTTTCGGTCAACGCTTCTCTGCAGATTGCGTTTTCGGAATCCGCAGAGTGCGCCACGCAATCAAAATTGCCATGAGTGCCAGGCCGGACGTCACCCACGAAACCAAACCGATTCCACCTTCGAATGCCCTTCCCGCCTGCGCCATCAATTCCCCTGCTTGATCACCCGACAAGTCTGCAGCCACATGATAGGCGCCGGACAGCGTCTAGCGCTGGACGGCACTGACTCGATATGTCGAGGACGGCGCTGTGCCCGTCGATAATATCGCGGTCGAAAATCAGATAAGGCCGTGGGCGCTTGGACGCTCCAACTGGTTGTTCGCCGGATCGCTTCGTAGCGGCAAGCGGGCAGCTGCGATCATGAGTTTGATCCAGTCGGCGCGAGTGAAAGGGCATGATCCGCATGCCAATCTCAAAGATGTTCTGACGCGGTTGTCAACGCAGCGGGCGAGTGAGATCGCTCGACTGCCGCCGCATCAGTGGGGCATTGTTAATTTATCGGAGATAGCAAACTCGTTTTAGAGCGGCCGAAAGCAAAATGACAAAAGAGACTGCACGTTACATCTTGATCACAGGCGCGGCAGGTACCGGCACCTCGACCTTAGCGGCTGCTTTAGCAAAGGAACTGAGCACAACTCACCTGGAAGCAGATGATTTTTTGTGGCTGCCCAGTAACCCGCCATATCAGCATCTGGCAGACAAAACGCAACGAGGAGAGCGCTTGCTACAAGAAATGCGCTCTCATGGCCGTGCAGTGGTTGCCGGATCTGGAATGGGCTGGGGTCAACCGCTTGAGAGCGAATTTGATCTTGTGGTGTTCCTTTATCTTCCTGTTGAACTCAGATTAGAGAGACTAAAACGTCGAGAGGTAAAACGCTTCGGTCAAGCAAAGCCGGAGTTTCTGGCTTGGGCAGCTCAGTATGATGAGGGGGGCGTCCCTGGACGTAGCTTGGCCAGGCATCAGGAATGGCTGTCTACGCTTACCTGTAGTGTCTTAAAGCTTGAGGGGGACATATCCGTTACAGATCGGGTACGGCAAATACTGGATGCAGTCGACGGACTGAACCACACACTTTCAGTCATGTGAACGTGTGTTGGCTATACGCTTACTTTTAGCTGCCTCCATCCCCCTGTAGGAGCGAGCTTGCTCGCGATGGAGGTCAACGATGACGCGGGGATCCTGACACCACGCGGTGCTCTCATGTTCTTCGCGAGCAATCGAGCGTCGACCGGCTGCTCCTTCAGGCTTTTCCAAGTGACTCGCTGTAGGAGCGAAACCATAAGTGGCCGTTACCGCAGGAATGGATATGTACTCGGTCAACAAAATCCAGGTCGACTTTCAGGCCGCCATCGCCAGCAGGCTGGCTGGCTCCCACAGTAGATCGAGTACGGCTGCGAGAGATACTTCGGCGGTCAGTCCGCTATCGCTGGCAAGCCAGCTCCTACAGGGGATCGGGTGCAGCAACCAAAGGTTGGTGGGTTGTCAGGACGCCATCGCCGGCAGGCCAGCTCCCACAAAAACAAACGCCCCGATCAAGTCGGGGCGTTTGTTTAAACCTTCTTCAGCTTGATTAAAGCCTGTGAAGATCGCTTTTCAATACAAGCGGCCGGGGCGCTATCAGTAAGCCTTGCCCGTCTTGTAGAAGTTCTCGAAGCAGAAGTTGGTCGCGTCGATGTAACCTTCGGCGCCGCCGCAGTCGAAACGCTTGCCCTTGAACTTGTAGGCCATCACGCAGCCGTTCTGGGCCTGTTTCATCAGGGCGTCGGTGATCTGGATTTCACCGCCCTTGCCTGGCTCGGTCTGTTCGATCAGGTCGAAGATGTCCGGGGTCAGGATGTAGCGACCGATGATGGCCAGGTTCGATGGCGCATCTTCCGGTTTTGGTTTTTCCACCATGCTGTGCACGCGGTAGATGTCGTCGCGGATCATCTCGCCGGCGATCACGCCGTACTTGTTGGTCTCTTGCGGGTCGACTTCCTGGATGGCCACGATCGAGCAGCGGAACTGCTTGTACAGCTTGACCATCTGGGTCAATACGCCGTCGCCATCGAGGTTGACGCACAGGTCGTCCGCCAGTACCACGGCGAAGGGTTCGTCGCCGATCAGCGGACGGCCGGTCAGGATCGCGTGGCCCAGGCCTTTCATTTCGGTCTGGCGGGTGTAGGAGAACGAGCAGTTATCGAGCAGCTTGCGGATGCCGACCAGGTACTTTTCCTTGTCGGTGCCCTTGATCTGGTTTTCCAGCTCGTAGCTGATGTCGAAATGGTCTTCCAAGGCGCGCTTGCCGCGACCGGTGACGATGGAAATCTCCGTCAGGCCAGCGTCCAGTGCTTCTTCGACGCCGTACTGGATCAGTGGCTTGTTTACCACCGGCAGCATTTCCTTGGGCATGGCTTTGGTCGCTGGCAGGAAGCGAGTGCCGTAACCGGCTGCTGGAAACAAGCATTTCTTGATCATATAAGTCCTTGAAAGGGCTGTGTGTACGAGTTTCGGCGCAGTCTAATCAGGCGGCGTACACCTTACAATGCCCCGCACTGGCTAACCGATGCCATCATAGAGAAATATTCTCGCTGTTAGTTCCGCAGCGAGCACCGCGAATGGATCAGCAGCCTGTTATTGATAGCAGAGTCCACCAGACTTGCACGACAAGTCAACCAACGGGCAAGCGCACCACCGTGCGCCCATCGGCACCCGATCGGTGCATTTGGCGGTATCATGGCGCCATTGAACCAGCCAGCGAGGCAAATAGATGTCAGAAGCAAAAAGCGTCAACGGGTACTTGATCAATAAGGCCAAAGACGGCCAGTGGTGGGTAGCCGGCGTTGGCGGCGAGAACATTGCCGGACCTTTCCCATCCGAAGCCATGGCGATCGAAGTGGCATCGGTGTTGCAACTGGAACACCCGGCACCGAAACGACGGGGCAAGGACAAGAACTGATCCGGCCCGACGCCCTGCCCTTGTGCAGGGCTTTTTTTGCGAATGCCGGAAGAAGTGGCCTTTCGCTATAACCTTTTGCCGCCCACGCTGTCACAGGCTTTGCCCTCTCTTCCTGACGACGACAACGACATGACCAAATTTTTGCCGCTGATTGCGGTGCTGGCCCTCAGTGGCTGCGCAACCTCCGAAACCACTTACCTGAACAATGGCGAACAAGGCCTGGCGATCGACTGCTCCGGCGAGGCCAATTCCTGGGCGACCTGTTACGAAAAGGCCGATGCCTCCTGCGCCGGTACCGGCTACCGGATCGTCGGCACTGACGGCACACCTTCCCCTGAGGAAAGCGACAAGACCCTGGGCGTCGACGTTGGCAACTTCAAGAACCGCAGTGTGGTGGTGGTCTGCAAATAGGGCCGCGTGCCCTACATGTGGATTTCCGCGAACTTGATCCCCAGGCCGCGTACGGTCTCGACCAACTCGTCGAGACTGCCGAAGGATTCGACTTCGTCGCTATCGTCCACCAGGAAAAAACTGCGCCCGGCGCTTTTCTTGAAAAACACGATCCATTCACCCGGATTCGCCGGGTTCTGAATCACATGGGTGGCGCAGATGTGGCCCTCTGCGTGCCGCTCCCGTACCTTCTCTCGCTTCATGCTCGACTCCAGAAATGACAATGCCGCCAAAAGCCTTGCTTTGGCGGCATCGGTGCTGACGGTCGACAGTCTATCAGCCGGAAATGCACGCCGTGGCGGCATCGCGAACATCGAAGGGGCGAATTGGCACGTTGGAGATGCGCTCATGCAGCTTGATACTGCTGCCACCGGAGCGATCCTCGATATCGAACACCGCCGCCGGGCCGGATGACAGCTTCTGCGGCACGATCACTCGCACCCCGTCTTTCTGCTCCTCGATTTGCAATGCGCCACGGCTCTCGGCGAGTTTTTCGCTCAGGCACTGCGCGTACTCATGGGGCTTCTTGCCTGAAATCACACTCATGGTCGGCAACGTCTGGTTGATCTCCGAGACGCTTGCACAACCACTGATTGCCAAGACCGACAAGCCAAACATGCCCCACTTCATATGAAACCTCCGTTAAAGACCCTCCGACAGCTCAAACACGGGTTTTCTCCAAGGCGCAGTGCTTTTTTCTTCCCGGGTGCGCGCAATCTGCGTTTTTATTGCTCCACCGGGCCCGCACAGCCGGATAATAACGCCTCAGGGCTGATAAACTGCGCCAATCGACCATGCTATCGTTTTGATTTTGTAGAAAAAGCCCTTCTGGAGGCGCCTCATGAAATTTATCCACCAGCGCGAGCACCTCAACGAAGACGACATCGTCGTCATTCAATGCTCGCAAACGTGCAACATACGCTTGATGAACGACGCCAACTTCCGCAGCTTCAAGAATGGCGGTCGTCACACCTATCACGGCGGCGCGTTCGACACCTTCCCGGCCCGCATCACCGCGCCGAGCACCGGGTTCTGGAACATCACCATCGACACGGTCAACCGCCGGCCGATCAGTGTGACGCGCAAGCCGACCCTGACCCATTCGATCAAGATCATCCGGCGCTCCAGCTCGAAACTGAGCTGAGCAGCGACTCTCTACGCACACAGGCAGGTATGACCGTGGCCCAGACGACCAAATACGTCATCAAGTACAAACTCAATGGCGAACGCCGCTTCGAATTCGCCCAGCTGGAAAACGGCACGGCAGAAGAAGCCAAAGCCGCGCTGGACGCCCTGCATGGCCAGGAAGACGTCATCAGCGACATCAGCGTCAGCAAAGCGCTGTAACATTGCCCCCAGCGAACATGGACGTCTGCTCCCCGCCGACATTTGACCGCAAGTGTCGGAGTGTTCAAATCGGCAATGCCGCTTAGTCTCGCCACCTCAATGACCTGAGGGCCTCGGCAATGAGCGAGCAATATCTGGACAGGCTGGACTGGCCCCTGCTGGAACAGCGACTCGATCAGGACGGCTGCGCGGTCATCGCGTCGCTGTTGAGCCACAAGGCCTGTGACCGGATCAGCGCCTTGTACGGCCAAACCGAACCCTTTCGCTCGCAGGTGATCATGGCCCGCCACGGTTTTGGTCGTGGCGAGTACAAGTATTTCGACTACCCCTTGCCGCCGCTGGTGGCCCGCCTGCGCAGTGTGCTGTACCCGCGACTGGTGCCGATTGCCAATCGCTGGCATGAGCAGATGGACCTGCCGAGCCGTTTTCCCGACAGCCACCCGGCCTTCCTCGAGCGTTGTCATGCCGCCGGCCAGCAGCGTCCTACACCGCTGTTGCTACAATATGGCCCCCAGGACTACAACTGCCTGCACCAGGATCTGTATGGCGAGCATGTCTTCCCACTGCAGGTGGCGATTCTTCTGTCAGAACCGGGGGAAGACTTCACCGGCGGTGAGTTCGTGCTCACCGAGCAGCGTCCGCGCATGCAGTCGCGCCCGCAGGTCATCGGTCTGAAAAAAGGCGACGGCCTGATCTTTGCGGTCAACCAGCGCCCGGTCAAAGGCGTGCGCGGTTACTATCGGGTGACCCTGCGCCACGGCGTCAGTCGCCTGCACAGCGGACAACGGCATACCCTTGGGATCATCTTTCACGACGCATCATGAGCACCATGCACCCGACCACCCTAGACCTGTTTGCCGACTTCGAGCCCGAACAGCAGCGCCGGCGCGAGCAGATCGGCGAACAATCCTACGTCCTCAGGGGCTTTGCCCTGCCCTGGCTGGAACGTTTGCTGCCGGCACTGGAAGCCGTGCTGGCGGCCGCACCGTTCCGGCAAATGGTCACCCCTGGCGGCTTCACCATGTCGGTCGCCCTGAGCAGTTGCGGAACCTGGGGCTGGACCACCGACCGCAGTGGTTATCGCTATACCCGCGACGACCCGCAGACCGGCCTGCCCTGGCCTCCCATGCCCGAGGTTTTTTTCCAGCTGGCGCAGGCGGCGGCCCGGGAGGCAGGATTTGAAGATTTCGTGCCGGACTCCTGCCTGATCAATCGTTATGTGCCTGGGGCGAAAATGTCCCTGCATCAGGACAAGGATGAAAAATCCTACGCTGCACCTATCGTTTCGGTATCGCTGGGGTTGCCGGCGATGTTCCTGTTCGGCGGCTTCTCGCGCAGCGACAAGAGCCAACGGCTGCCGCTGCTGCATGGCGACATCGTGGTCTGGGGCGGCGTCGATCGCTTGCGTTATCACGGCGTCCTGCCGATCAAGGATGGCCAGCACCCGCGCCTGGGCGAACAGCGGATCAACTTCACCTTTCGTACCGCGCGATGATGCCGTGGAGTTTGACCGCAAGCGCCGGAGTGTGGACACAGGGGCCGGCGATTAATCTGCGGCAAACGGGTCAAAGGATGTAATGCCATGACAAGCCAATCGACAATCATCAGCACCGAAAACGATCCACGCTGGGCCGCGGTGGTCGCCCGCGATCCACAGGCGGACGGGCAGTTTGTCTATGCGGTGAAAACCACCGGGATCTACTGCAACCCCAGCAGCCTCTCGCGCTTGCCGAAACCGCAGAATGTCGAATTCTTCGACAGCGCCGAACTGGCCCAGGCTGCGGGTTATCGTCCCAGCAAGCGCGCGGCGAAGGATCAAAGCGCGGTCGCCGCGCAACATGCCGCCACCGTCGCTGCCGCGTGTCGCCAGATCGAAACCGCCGAGGCGCTGCCCGCGCTCAATGAGCTTGCTGAAGCAGCAGGTTTGAGCAGCTTTCATTTCCATCGGGTGTTCAAGTCCGTGACCGGCCTGACGCCCAAGGGTTATGCCGCGGCCCATCGTTCCCGCCGGGTGCGCGAGCGGCTGGTGGATGGTCGCTCGGTCACCGATGCGCTGTACGATGCCGGCTTCAACTCCAACAGCCGATTCTACGAGGCGGCGGATCAGGTGCTGGGCATGAAACCCACGGATTACCGTGGTGCAGGGCAAAACAATGACATTCGTTTTGCGGTTGGCCAGTGTTCCCTCGGCGCGATCCTGGTGGCGCAAAGCGAGCGTGGTGTCTGCGCGATTCTGCTGGGCGATGATCCGCAGCAACTGGTGTGCGACCTGCAGGACAAGTTTCGCCGCGCCAATCTGATCGGCGCCGACCAGGCCTTCGAACAGCTGATCGCCAGGGTCGTGGGCTTCATCGAGGCGCCGGCCCTGGGCCTGGACCTGCCGCTGGATGTGCGCGGCACGGCGTTTCAAGAGCGAGTCTGGCAAGCGCTGCGGGAAATCCCCGCCGGCAGCACCGCCAGCTACGCCGATATCGCCCAGCGCATCGGCGCTCCCAAGGCTGTTCGCGCCGTGGCACAAGCCTGTGGCGCGAACAGCCTGGCGGTTGCGATTCCTTGTCACCGGGTGGTGCGCAGTGATGGCAATTTGTCGGGGTATCGTTGGGGGGTGGAGCGCAAGCGGCAATTGTTGGAACGGGAAAAACCGTGAATGGAGGTTGATGTGGTGTGGCCGCCCGCAGACCTGTAGGAGCCCGGCTTGCCGGCGAAGGCGTCCGTCAAATCGAGATCGGAAGAGCG